>JAPZUA010000001.1:600000-1200000 GCA_027532905.1 Magnetospirillum sp. | reverse complement strand
GCTGCCCTCGAAGCCGCCGACGAGATCGGCCTTGCCGTCGTCGCAATCACGCTCACGATCATCGCGGTGTTTGCGCCCGTGAGCTTCATGGGCGGCATTGTCGGCCAGTATTTCAAGCAATTCGGCCTCACGGTCGCGGCGGCGGTGTTTTTCTCGCTGCTGGTCGCCCGCCTCATCACGCCGATGATGGCGGCCTATTTCATGCGGCCCGTGGCACACCGCGAAGGCCCGCCGGGGCGCGTGATGGCGCTTTATCTGCGCGCCATCGGCTGGTCGGCGCGCCATCGTTTTGCGACCGTCGGGCTCGGGCTCGCGATCTTCGCGGGCTCGGTCATGTCCACCCAAGCGCTGCCCTCGGGCTTCCTGCCCGGCGAGGATGCCGCGCGCAGCCTGCTTGTGGTCGAACTGCCGCCCGGTGCTCGGTTGGCCGACACCGAAGCCAAGACGAGTGCGATCGCCGAGCGCCTGCGCGCGCGGCCCGAAGTGCTGAGCGTGTTCGTGGACGGGGGCCGCACGCCCAATGGCGGGCGCGAAGTGCGCCGCGCCACGCTCACGATCGCCTTCGTGCACAAGAGCCAGCGCGCCAAAAAACAGAAGGCGCTCGAGGCCGAGATCTTGCGCGAGCTTGCCGACGTGCCGGACATCCGCTTCTGGCGTCTGGCCGACAACGGCCAGCGCGGCCTGTCGCTGCTGGTAGCGGGCGACGACCCGGTCCTTACGGCCGATGTGTCGTCGCGCTTGGCCGCCGAAATGCGAACCTTGCCGATGCTGCAAGGCGTGATTTCGACGGCCGCGTTGGACCGTGCCGAAATCCGCGTGCGGCCGAAGCCCGAGCGTGCGGCCGAGCTCGGCGTTTCGACCGACACGATCGCCGAGACGCTGCGCGTGGCCACGATCGGCGACATCGGCGCCAATCTCGCCAAGTTCGACGTCGGCACGCGCCAGGTGCCGATCCGCGTGCAGCTCGAACAGATCGCGCGCAGCGAGCGCGAAACGCTGGAGACGCTCAAAGTGCCCACCGCGCGCAGCGGGCCTGTGCCGCTTGCGGCCGTGGCCGACATCGAATTCGGCCAGAGCCCGACCGCGATCGACCGCTACGACCGGCGTCGGCGCATTGCGGTCGAGGCCGATCTGCTCGGCACCGACGCGCTGGGCGGCGCCATCGAGGCGATCCTGGACCTGCCGACCGCGCGCAGCCTGCCGCCGGGCGTGGAAATCCGCACGACGGGCGATGCCGAGATCATGGGCGAAGTGTTCGAAGGCTTCGCACTCGCCATGGGGGCCGGCATCCTGATGGTGTTCGGCGTGCTGGTGCTGCTGTTCGGCTCGTTCCTGCAGCCGGTCACCATTCTGTTTTCGTTGCCGCTGTCGTTCGGCGGTGTCGCGATCGCGCTGTTGCTCACGCAAAAACCGATGTCGATGCCGGTCGTGATCGGCATTCTGATGCTGATGGGCATCGTGACCAAAAACGCGATCATGCTCGTCGATTTCGCGGTCGAAGAGATCGCGCGCGGCGTGGACCGCGTGACGGCGATCGTCGATGCGGGTGCCAAACGCGCGCGGCCCATCGTGATGACGACGCTGGCGATGGCGGCGGGCATGCTTCCGTCGGCCTACGGGGTCGGCGACGGCGGCGAGTTCCGTTCGCCGATGGCGGTCGCTGTGATCGGCGGCCTCATCGTGTCGACGGGCCTGTCGCTGATTTTCGTGCCGGCGTTTTTCCTGGTGATGGACGACGTGTCGCGCGTGTTCGCGCGGCTACGCGCGCCGGAGGAAGCGGCACAAGTCACGCCTCGCTGAAGGTGCTGACCATCGTCTTGAGGCGTTTGGGATCGCGCACGACGAGCTCCTGTTTCTCGCGCGCGACGATGCCTTTTTTGGCGAGATCGGAGAGGGCGCGCGCCACCGTCTCGCGCGTGGCCGAGACGCGTGCGGCAATGTCGCCGTGGGCCGGGATCGGGCGGATGACGATGCGCTCGCCAGCGGCGGGGCGGGCAAGGCGCAGCAACTCGGCATAGACCCGGTTGTGCGCCCCCAGCGTCGAAAGCTCGAAAATGCGGCCGGTGGCTTGGCGCAAGGCGGCAGCCAAGCGGTAGAGCAAGGCTAAAGCGGTTTTGGGCTCGGCTGCCAAAGTTGCCAGAAACGCCGCGCGCGGCAGGATCGCCACGAGGCTCGGCGCCAAAGCCACGACGCCGGCCGAGCGGTTGCCGCCGTCGATCGCGGCAAGTTCGCCCACGCACGCACCCGGGCCGATCTCGTCGAAACTGACCTCGCGCCCGGTCGCAGAATAAAGGACGACGCGCGCCAGGCCCGCCACCACGAAATACACGTCGTTGGAGGCATCGTCGCGCGCGATGATCGTCTGGTCGGAATCGTAGGTGCGCCAGCGGCAGGCTTTTTCGATCTGCTTGCGGGCGGGCTCCGGCACGTCCGCGAAGAGCGCCACGCCGGCCAAGCTGCGGGCCGCTGGCGGAGCTGTAATTTTCGATGTCGGCGGCATAGGCAGGCCTCCTTTTGCAACATACGTTGCCCGGCTTGCAGCACCTCGTCTATAGTCGGGCAAGGGGCATGTTGCAGCGCAACAGGCGCTGGATGCGATCGATCGCAGGGCGCGCGAGGGGGATTTGGGGATGAACCAATTCGAAGAATTGCACGGCCTCTATTTCGAGGACCTCGCGGTCGGCCAAACGGCGATCTTCGCCAAAACCGTGACCGAAACCGACATCGTGCTGTTTGCGGGCCTCACCGGGGACAACAACCCCGTGCATATCAACGAGGTGTTCGCGGCCGCAACGCCGTTTTCGGGGCGCATCGCGCACGGCATGTTGACCGCGAGTTTCGTGTCGACCGTGCTCGGCACCAAGCTGCCGGGGCCGGGGGCGATCTATCTGAGCCAGACGCTGCGCTTCAAAGCGCCGGTGCGCGCGGGCGACACGGTCGTGGCGCGCGCCACGGTCAAGGAACTGCTGCCCGAAAAGCGCCGCTGCACGCTGACGACGACGATCTCGGTCGACGACAAGATCGTGCTCGAAGGCGAGGCGGTGGTGCTGGTCGCGACCCGCCCGGTCGCGGCAAGCGCCGCTCGCGTGGCTGCCGAGGTTGGCGAATAGCGCCGCCCGGCGCGCGACGCCCCTCATGAATTCCGCTTTGCGCTTCCATCGCGATCTCGAGCGCCTGCCGGCCGCCGCGCGCGGCACGGTCGCCGCGATCGGCAATTTCGACGGCGTGCATTTGGGCCACCGGGCGGTGATCGCCGCGGCCGCCGATGCTGCGGCCCGGCAGGGTGCGGCCCTATCGGTCGTTACGTTCGAGCCGCATCCGCGCCGCTTTTTCCAGCCCGACGCTCCGCCCTTTCGGCTTGCTAGCGTGCGGCGCAAGCTCGAGTTGCTGGCCGAATGCGGTGTCGCCCACGTGTTTGCGCTACGTTTCAACGCGGCCCTCGCCGCCCATTCGGCCGATGCGTTCGTCGACGAGATCCTGCTGGGTCGGCTCGATCTGGCGGCGATCGTGGCGGGCTGGGATTTTGCGTTCGGGCGCGGCCGCAGCGGGACGGCGGCCACGCTGGTTTCGCGCATGGCGCAAGCCGGGCGCGTTGCGCATATCGTGGCGGCCGCCACGGCCGACGACAAAGCCATCTATTCTTCGACTGCTGTGCGCGCGGCCCTTGCCGCAGGCGATCCGCAGCGTGCCGCCCGTCTGCTCGGCCGGCCCTACGCGATCGACGGGCATGTGCGCGCAGGCGCCAAGCGCGGCCGCACGATCGGTTTCCCGACCGCCAATTTGGGCCTCGGCACTCATGTGCCGCCAGCCTTCGGCGTATATGCCGTGCGCGTCGAAGGCGCCATCCCTGGCCAGAGTGTCGCCGGAGTCGCCAATCTCGGCGTTCGCCCCACGCTTGGCGGCGGCTTGGCACCGCAACTGGAAGCGCATCTGTTCGATTTTGCCGGCGATCTCTACGGGCGCCGTCTGCGCGTCGGCTTCGAAGCGTTTTTGCGGCCTGAGCGAAAATTCGCCGATTTTGCCGCCCTCAAAGACCAGATCGCGATCGACGCCGCCGCCGCCCGCCAAATTCTGGCCTGAGCCGTTTCGGCGCTATTTGCTGGTGTTTTCGTTGCCGCAGGCGGTCAGCTGGTGCGTGGTGCGTACTTGGCTGCCGGTCTTTTCGAGCTCGAATTCTTTGGTGATGCGGCAGCGAAAGGTTTGCGGCTCGGTGATTGTCACGGGGCGCTCGACCGCCGAGAAATTGCTGGTAAGCCGCGTCGCACCGTCGGCAAAACCCGGAAACAGCGTGGCCAAATAACCAAGCACGCCCATCACCGCCACGAAAATGGCGGTCACGCCGAGCAGCTTTGTGAGAACGCTAGTTTCGCCGTTCATGGCCGGATTCCTTGCCCATCATATAAGGTGAAAAGGCGTTTTCGGCAACACCGGCGGGAACTTTCACGGGGATTTCGCTTGTGCAGGTGCAGCAAGCTCCCCACATTCAATGCCATGATTCGTGCAATTTCAGGCGTGTCGGCGCTGTTGTTTGCGGCCGCGATCGCGAGCGCTTCGACGGCGGCGGCCATGCCGGGCGTGCCGCCCGACGGGGCGATGGTCTTTTCGGTGCGCAAATCGGGCTCGGAAGTCGGCACGCATCGCATCACCTTTGCCGAGCGCGACGGCGCGTTGGTCGTCGAAACCGATTCGAAATTGCAGCTGCGCCTGGCCTTCGTGACCGTCTATCGCTACGTGCAGCGCACGCGCGAGATTTGGCGCGACGGCGTGTTGGTCGGCATCGAAAGCGACATCGACGACAACGGCACGCCCTTCCGCCTGCGCGGGGTCGCAAAAGACGGCGTGCTGCGCCTCGACGGCCATCAGGAAACGCATGCCGTGCCGGTCGGCATCAAGCCGCTCAGCTACTGGAACGTCGCGGTGATGCGCGCCCCGCGCGGGTTCGACGTGCAATGGGGATCGCTTGCCGATCTTGCGGTCGAGTTGCGCGGGGCTGAAACCCGCCAAGTGGCCGGCAAGCCGGTGGAAGCGCGGCGCTATGCCATGCGCGGCTACGAAATCCGCAAGGGCGAACGCCAGAAACAGCCCTGGCTCAATTTGGACGCGTGGTACGACCGCGAGGACCGGCTGGTCGGTCTCGCCTTCCACTATCGCGGCTTCGATTTCGACTATATCCGCCAGCAATAGGCCGGGCCGCCATTGGCCGAGCCTAAATTAGGTTGTGCGGTCGTACTGTGCTACTCTCCGAGTCGCCTGTCTCGTGTGCGCGATGTGTTTCGCGTATCGGCAGCGGGCGAGCGACGGGAGCGGTGCCATGCGTGTCCGCGACGACTATCGCACCCTCACAGGCCAAGACAAAGCCTCGATCCTGCTGCTGTCGCTCGGCGAAAACGTCGCGACCAAACTCTTTGCGCTGATGACCGACGACGAGATCAAGGAGATCTCGCAGTCGATGTCCGGTCTTGGCACGGTCAATTCTTCGATCATCGAGCGCCTGATCGTCGAGTTCGCCGACCAGATTTCGGCGACCGGCTCGCTCGTCGGCTCGTTCGATTCGACCGAACGGCTGCTCGGCAAGATTCTCGACAAGAATCGCATGGCCGGGATCATGGACGACATCCGTGGCCCTGCCGGCCGCACGATGTGGGACAAGCTCGGCAACGTCAACGAAGCGGTCCTCGCGAACTATCTCAAGAATGAATATCCGCAAACCGTGGCCGTGGTGCTGGCCAAGATCCGCTCGGACCACGCCGCGCGCGTGCTGGGCACTTTGCCCGAAGCGTTCGCGATGGAAGTCATCATGCGCATGCTGCGCATGGAGACGGTGCAGAAGGAAGTGCTCGACGACGTCGAACGCGTGCTGCGCAACGAGTTCATGTCGAACCTCGCCAAGACGAGCCGCAAAGACACGCACGAGCTGATGGCCGAAATCTTCAACTCGCTCGAGCGCCAGACCGAAGCGCGCTTTACGACAGCGCTCGAAGAGCGCAACCGCGACAGTGCCGACAAGATCAAAGCGCTCATGTTCAAGTTCGAGGATCTGGGCCGTCTCGATCCCGGCGGCGTGCAGACGCTGCTGCGCGCGGTCGACAAATCGAAACTCGCCATCGCCATGAAGGGTGCCAACGAACAGGTGCGCGACCTCTTTTTCTCGAACATGTCCGAGCGTGCCGGCAAGATGCTCAAAGAGGAAATCGAAGCGCTCGGTCCCGTGCGCGGCAAGGACGTGGCCGAAGCGCAGACCGCGATGGTCGCCGTTGCCAAAGAACTCGCCGCGAAGGACGAAATCGTTCTCTCGAAGGGCGGGGCCGGCAGCGAGGACGATCTGATCTATTGAGCGTTCGACCCCGGGCGCCTCCGCCGTCGTCGAGCGCCGTGGCGCGCGCGTCGTAGTGGCACGGCCCGGCAAAGTGCCGCAATATGACGCGCGTGGACAGCGAACTTTACGACGGCAAGACGATCCTGGTGACCGGGGCAAGCGGGCTCTACGGGCGCGCCCTTGTGCCGCACCTGCTTGCACGCGGGGCGCGCGTGCGTGCGGTTGCCTCCCGACCGCCGGCGGTGACGCTGCCGGACGGGGTCGAGCTGCGCGTGGGCGATCTCAAAAACCCGGCCTTTGCGAACGAAGCTGCCGCGGGCGCGGACGGGCTGTTCCATCTTGCTGGCAAGCGCGGATCGGTCGGCATTCAGATCGCGCAAGCCGCAACGATGCTGGCCGACAACACGCTGATCTGCTTCAACGCGCTCGAAGCCGCACGCCGGGCTGGCGTTGCGCGCATCGTCTATGTCAGCACGGTCTCGGTCTATCCGCCGCTCGACCGCTATGTCGAAGACCTGGCGTGGTCGGCAGCACCGCATCCGGCCAACCAGTATGTCGCGTGGTCCAAGCGCATGGCCGAGAAGTTGATCGAGGCTTATGGCGTGCAGTACGGCCTTGCCAACATCGCGGTGGTGCGGCCGGTCAATACGTTCGGGCCGTTCGACGATTTCGATCCCGCAACCGCACTCGTGGTGCCGGCCTTGATCGCGCGCGCGGTCGCGGGCGAAGTGCCGCTCCGTGTATGGGGCGACGGCACGGCCGTGCGCGATTTCCTCTATGTCGAGGACGCGATCGACGGGCTGCTCGCGGCCTACGAAAAGGGCCTCGGTGCTGGGCCCATCAATCTCGGCAGCGGGCACGGTTACGCGATTTCCGAGGTCGTCGAGACGATCCTGCGCCATGTCGCTGGCAGGGACGGAGGCGTGTTTTGGGACGCATCCAAGCCCGCCGGCGAAGCGCGCAAAGTGGCCGACACGGCGCGTGCGCAGGCGATCCTGGGCTTTGTGCCGAAGATCGGCCTGTCGGAAGGCATTCGCCGCACCGTCGCGTGGTATCGCGCGAACAAGGCGGCCGGCCTTGCGCGCGAGTGCCGCTAGTTCGTGTAGCTGTAACCCGGCAGCGCTTTCAGCGATTCCTTCGTGCCGCCGCGCAGAACCATGCGCGCACCGTCGACGTCGAGAGCGCTCATCGCGACGACCACGTAGTGTTTGTCGATGCCGAGGAATCCGCCGACCGACAGGATCGCGTAGGGCACGCTGTCGTTGGTCGTGACGATGAGGTCGTCGATGCTGCCGATCTGCTCGTTCGCTTCGTTGTAGACCGCACTGCCGACGACCTTCGAACTGCGATAGCCGCTGGCAAGCGTGGCCGGGTTGATCTGGGCCAAGCCGACGGTCTGTTTGGCGCCCTGCGCATGGGCAGGCACCGCGTTTGCGGCGGCCATCGCGACGGCGGCGATGGCGAGCAATTCGGCGAGGCGGTTCATGGGACTTCCTTTCAGGCGCCGGAAAGGTTGGCGCGCAAGGTGGACCTCCCGGAATTCTAGCCGCCGGTACCGCGGCCGCGAGCCTCGGAAACTACCCACGGCCCCAGTTCAATTCGGTCCGCCTCAGTTGGGAGTCGCCGTATCTTCGAAGCCGCAGCTCGTGGTCTGCAGTGTGGTGGCAACGCGGTTCGAGTTGGGTTCGAGCACGTAGTCTTTGCTCATGCGGCAGCGATAGGTCTGGGCCACACCCGTGCTGCGCGCATCGGGCACGCTGATGGCAACGCCGTCGACGACGGCAAGGCTGTCGCTCGTGAGCAATTCGGGATAGCGCGTGACGACGTAGCCGAGCGCTCCCATCGCGCACACGAACACGAGCGTGATCACAACGAGGCGCAGAATAACGGTTTTTTCGCCCATGGCGTTCCCCCTTTTGCAGCGGGAATTGGAGAAATTTTAGCGAAGAAGCAATCTTGAGTCAATGTTATCGGAATTTAGGATATTGAAAAAATTGAACTTTCCAGCCGCAGGCCGGCAGGCAATCACGTAAACCACAGAATCAGAAATACAGAAATCCCAATTCATAGCCGTCTCGAGATGCTCCGATTGCGCTGGCGCCGGACAAGCCATCGCCTCGTCCCTCGCTTGGCGCAGATCCTGCCGAGTCAGCTGGGGAGCTGCGAATAGCGCGCCCTAGTTGTTGTTCTTTTGGATAATTTTTTATTACAAACCGTTTCGATGTCTTGTCGATCCCCACATTTCTTCTACATTCATTCTGTCAGTCTCCAGTTGCAAGCGATTTGGTGATCTTCTCGGGATTGCAAAACGCGAAACGCGAAATGCGAACAGGTAGATAAAGTCAGTGGAAAAAACCGAATTTTCCGACCTCGTCAAACGGCATGGCGGCTACTTGTTCGGGCGCGACAACGGCATGCGGCTCGACGTAACTGGCGCGCAACTCGACGGATTTGAAGTCAGCGATCTCAATCTTTCCGGCGGTCTGTTTCAACGGACGTCGTTCATCAGCGCTGCGTTTCTTTCCTGCGACTTCTCGCTTGCCGATATGCGCGCAGTCGTTCTGATCGATGCCGATCTTTCCGGAAGCAGTTTGCGCAGCGCCGATCTTCGCGGCGCGCAGATGCACCAGGTTTGCTTAATGCACTGCGATTTGCGCGAGGTGAATTTTACCGGAACCCAAGACACCCCCACAGCGCTGCTGGGCGCAAATCTCGACAACGTCCGCTTTGTTCGCGGTAAAGCCAGCGGAGCCCGTCTTGCCGGATGCTCGCTGCGCGATGCGGATCTGAGCGAAGCGGAATTCGAGAATACCAATCTTGCAGGCGCCGACCTTTCGGGAGCGAAGCTCGACGGCGCCAATCTTCGCGGCGCCTATCTCAACGGCGCGCGTCTTTGCGGCGCGTCGCTGAGCGGCTGCGACCTTCGCGGCGCGCGGATTGCCGGCGCCAATACCGCCGGCGCGAAATTCGACGGAATCGTACAGGACGAGTGGAACCGGATCTTCGCACAATCCTCGGCTCTCACGACATCCGAGGTGCAGTGGATCGCAACGCAGCACGCCCAATGGCTCGAGACGGCGGGAAAAAAAGGCGAGCGCGCTGTGTTCGATAGGATGAAACTCGCCGGTGCGAAACTTCAATGGCTCGATCTGCGCGGCGCGCGTTTTGAAGAGGCGGATATCTCCGGTGCTCTTCTGCGCGGCGCGAACTTGAGATCGGCATCGTTCGTCAAAGCGCGCCTCGATGGCGCCGATTTCTCCGAAGTCGATCTCGCCGGCGCAAATCTATCGTATGCGACAATTGCCGGCACAATCATGGCGGGCGCAAGGCTTTCCGCCGCCGAGCTCATCGACGATGGCGGCAAGGTCATCGGCAAAGCGCAGGCCACAAAAGTTCTCGGTGCCGAAATGCTCGGCACCGACTTTACGCAAGCCGATCTGACAGGGGTCGATCTCTCGAGCGCCACCGTGATCGGCATAAAGATCGATGCCAAAGCGGCGAGCACCGTCGGCCAATGGGGCGACACCGTCCGCCGTCAACGCCCGTAGTGCTGCGGGCGCGATCGTTGTTGCGGCAAGCGTCCTCGCCCCGTTGCCACAACCACCCAGACAGGCTCAAATACGAAGCAGAATCGACATTCGAATGGATGAGTTTACGGGCTCAGACCAGTGAGAAAGCGAGCTTGTCCTCAATGTCGTTGGATATCTGCTTCAGAAATCCGGATGGCTAGCTGAATAGCTGAAGAACGACGCAATCGGAACCGACGCCAGAAAGGGTTTGGTCGAAGTCTAAAGCTGCTGTTTGGCCATCTGGTGCTAGCTGGGTGCTAGCTAAAAAAGATAAAGGGCCTAGCCGTTTCCAGCTAAGCCCTTGTTTTATTTGGTGGAGCCAAGCGGGATCGAACCGCTGACCTCCGCAATGCCATTGAAAAATACTATGTTTCCGGGAGGTGCCGGGAGATGCCAAGCTTTTGAAAACAATCAATACACGATATTCCGAGATACCCCTGTTTTCCAGTTCGGTGGTAGAATGGTGGTAGAATGGGATGGCCCATTGCGGCGCCGTCGGCATCATTGGGCAAGTCGAGACATGCAGGACAAGATCGAAAAGAGACATGGCAAGATCACCAAGAAATCCGTCGATGCACTCGCTATCGATGCGACACTTTGGGACGACACGCTGAAGGGCTTCGGTGTGCGCAGGACCTCAGCAGGTGCAGCCTATTTTGTGAAATATCGGGTGGGTAGCGGCCGAAGCGCGCAGCAGCGCATGGCCACGATCGGGCGGCACGGCTCACCTTGGACGCCGGACACGGCGCGTGCGCGCGCCAGCGATATGCTTCATCGCGCGCGCATGGGTGAGGATCCGTCCCGGGATACCAAAATCGGAGCCGATGAGCTTA
Organism: Magnetospirillum sp.; assembly: GCA_027532905.1. NCBI lineage: Bacteria > Pseudomonadati > Pseudomonadota > Alphaproteobacteria > Rhodospirillales > Rhodospirillaceae > Magnetospirillum > Magnetospirillum sp. The sequence continues at coordinate 1,189,282 of JAPZUA010000001.1, read as the reverse complement.
CAGTCGCCGCGCTTTGCGACTTGTATGTCAAAGATTGCGAAACCCGATTGATTCCCGGGAAGGGCCGCCCAAAGAAGCCGCGCACTTTGGAGACGGACAGGTCCAATATTGAGCGCCATATAAAGCCCTTGCTAGGTGCTCGTATCGTAACTCGGGTCGAACAAGTCGATGTCAAACGATTCCAGGACGACGTTGCCGCCGGCAAGTCCAAGAAGCGCGAAAAAACCCGGCCACGCGGTGTTGCAAACGTGCGCGGCGGCAAGGGGATCGCTGCGCGATCTACGGCGCTCCTCGCTGCGATTTTCGCGTGGGCGATCTCCCAAAAGTACATGAAGTCGAACCCCGCCAAGGGCGTGACGCTTTTCAAATCGAACGAAATAACGACTTACCTAAAATCGAATGAAACGGACCAACTTGGTAAAGCACTCCATCAGGCTGAGCGCGATTGGCTCGACTGGGAGGCTGAATGCACCGCTGCAAAAAAGGACCAACGTCCCCTGCCGCCGCGCCGAGGTGAAAATCCCGTCGCTCTATGTGCGATCTTGGTGCTTGCAATGACTGGTGCACGGAAAATGGAGATCTTGGCCTTGCGTTGGGATTGGGTCGATCTCGAACGAGGGGTGCTGCTTCTCCCAGACTCAAAAACGGGCAAAAAAACGATTCCGATTTCGCGGGAGGTCGCGGCGATCATCGATGCACAGCCGCGGTTCAACGATAACCCTTTCGTGTTTGTGGGCCATCAAGCGGGAAAACACTTTGTCGGCCTCGCACATGTCTGGGAACGGCTGCGCGCGAAGGCGGGAATACCGCATGTTCGGCTGCACGACTTACGTCACTCGTTTGCCACTAACGCCACCGGTGCTGGCGACACTCTAGTCAAAGTCGCGCGCATGCTCGGCCATGCCGATATACGGACGACTAAGAAATACGCCCATTTGCCGGACGACCCGCTACGTGCGTCCGTCGAAGCAAATTCAACCCGCATTTCGAGAGCCTTAGGTCGGGCAGCATTACCTAATGCTGAGGTAACGGCGTCAAGCTCTTCGGCCAAGGTCATCGATATCGCAACAAGGCGACCGAGTTCGGCTTGAAAGCAAGGCACTGTAGAGACTAATCAGCGGACCCCACTCCATTGATCTAATCGTCGTCACTTTCACGGTCAGTATAGCGGTTCGAATCCCCTAGGAGACGCCATCGCTTGTTAAAGCAGGTACAATTTAGAGAATTCGCCACTGAAGAGCGCCTGTCGGTAGATAAAGTACGTGCCTGTATATGCCGAAGCGCGGAATCGCAGAAAACGCCATCAAGAATGAGCAGTCTTTTGTGTGGCGACCAGAACCCAAACATACAAAGAATGTGACAGCCATATTCATAAAACTGATTTAGCAAATCACCATTATCAAGAAAGTTTACACAGAGTCGGATTGCTCCTAACCTCGCCGTCACTTGCTTACATCAAGCACAAAAACAACACGAAGACCCAACATCGGTTTCGTCGGAGGAAACATCGAAGCGTGCCGTGTCTGCACGCCCAAGCCGAAGCAAACAGTAAATCGTTTCAGAGCGCCCCGAATAGAGGCCTCATGTGACGTTCACAGAAGTCCCGCCCTCTCCGACAGCGCTATGTGATGCAGCCATTTCAGACAGGTACATTGAAGCAATGATCGACTATACGCCTGCCCTCGCCTGTGCAGCGGGTACGCGTTTTGTCGCGTATACGGTGCGGGCATGACTCGCTATCTATTGTCGCGCTTTGCCCAGGCAATTACGACGATCATTGGCATCAGCATTATCGTATTCGTGCTCGCCCGCCTGAGCGGCGATCCTGCGTCTTTGCTAATCCCACCGGATGCAACGCCTGCGGACCGAATTGCTCTCAGCCAAGCGCTCGGTCTAGACCGGCCGCTACTTGCCCAATACTGGCTCTTCCTAAAAGGTGCAGTCACGTTCGATTTCGGCACGTCCTTCCGCTTTGGCCAACCTGCAATCGAGGTCTATCTCGAACGGCTCCCGCGGACCGCTCAACTTGGATTCTTTGCGGCACTTCTAGCGGCGACCGGCGGCGTTTTGATCGGGGTCTATGGAGCTGTGCGTGCCGGCAGCCTCGTCGATAAGGCAGCAAACGTTCTTGCTATGATTGGTCAGGCCGCACCGTCATTCGCAATCGCAATATTCATGATCGCAATCTTCGCCGTGAATCTGCGATGGCTCCCGACATCGGGGATGGGACAGTGGCAGTCCTTTATCATGCCCTCCATCGCGCTCGCATGGTTCTCGTTGGCTTCCCTGACGCGAATGACTCGATCGTCGATGCTCGACGTGTTTCATGCCGAATACATCCGGCTCGCCCGTTTGAAGGGCCTGCCCGAGCACGTGATTGTATGGAAGCACGCCTTCCGCAATGCGGTGCTGCCGATCATGACGATGTTCTCGCTGCAATTGGTCTTCTTCGTAAGTGGCTCGGTAATCGTCGAAAACATTTTTGCGTGGCCCGGAATCGGACAGTTGTCGATCCAAGCAATCGAGTCGCGTGACTATCCTCTCGTACAGACGATCGTATTCATCTCTTCGTCGGGGATTGTATTGTTAAATCTGGCCGTAGACATCCTCTATGGCCTTATCGATCCCCGGATTCGGCGCTGATGGCATACGCTCTCTCCGTTCAGTCCGTTCGAGACGCGCTGCGCGGCGCTCCGGTTATTCCCATCGGGATCATTGCGACTCTGATCGTCGTTGGTTTCCTGGCGCCAGTCATCTCGCCGCACGATCCGAATACCGTCAGATTGATGAACTCGCATCTGCCGCCGGTATTTCTCGGTGGCACCTTCGAGCATATTCTCGGAACCGATGACCTTGGCCGCGACGTGCTGAGCCGTTTGATCAGTGGCGCGAGAATCTCGTTGCTTGTCGGTTTTGCCGTCGTCGTGGGTGCCGGTTCGATCGGGACATTCCTTGCTCTCCTATCAGGCTACTTTGGTGGTGTGATCGATAACTTGATATCTCGCATGTGCGAGGTCTTCATTGCCGTGCCCTTTCTCTTGGTTGCTATTGCGGTGGTCGGCGCGGTCGGTGCTAGTACGCAAAATCTAATCTTGACCCTGATCTTCATGAGCTGGGCCGGGTACGCGCGCGTCCTCCGCAGTGAGGTCCTGCGTCTGCGCGAGATGGAGTTTGTTAAGCTTGCGAAAGTGGCCGGCTGCAGCAACACGCGCATCCTCTTCCGGCACCTCCTACCGAACATCATCAATCCGTTAGTGATTTTGGCAACGCTTCAACTCGGCGCCACCATTGTCGTAGAGGCGTCGCTGAGCTTCCTTGGGCTCGGCGTACCACCCCCGCAGGCGACATGGGGGGGTATGCTTGCTTCCGGCAAGAATTTTATCGGCTTCCAGACCTCTCTTGTCGCCGTTCCAGGAATCGCAATCTTTCTCGTCGTTATGTCGATCAACATTCTCGGCGACTGGCTGCGCGTTCGACTTGACCCAAGGTTCCGTCAGCTATGACCGAGCAAGTCATGAAGGAGGCTCCACTTCTCGAGGTGAAGAACCTCACCACGACGTTCCGGACGCGAAACGGCGTGAGCAGGGCTGTCAACGGGGTATCGCTGACTGTCGAGCGCGGTCGTACGCTCGGGATCGTCGGCGAGTCGGGAAGCGGAAAGAGTGTGACGCTGATGTCGATCGTCCGACTGGTCGCAAAACCGGCTGGGAACATCGAAAGTGGAGAAATACTTTTCAACGGTAAGGATCTCCTCAAGCTTTCCGAGGACGAAATGCGCCAAATTCGCGGTGCGCAGATTTCCGTTGTCACCCAGGATCCAATGACATCGCTCAATCCGGTTTACTCGATTGGGAATCAACTCGAGGAACCGCTGCGCCAGCATCAAAATGTTCGGAATAAGGCGACACTCAAAGAGAGAGTTGTCGCTGCCCTGCGACGGGTTGGAATACCGGCTCCGGAATCACGAGTTGAAAGCTATCCCCATCAATTGAGCGGCGGTCAGCGCCAGCGGGTTGTGACCGCGATGGCGTTGGAGTGCCATCCTGCCTTGATTCTGTGTGACGAACCAACGACGGCACTCGATGTCACGATCCAGCTCCAAATTCTCAAGCTTTTGCGTGAGCTGCAGCGGGAGTTCCAACTAGGCATGATCATGGTCAGCCACGACCTCGCAGTAATCGCGCGTGTCTGCGACGACGTTGCGGTCATGTATGCTGGTCGGGTTGTCGAAAAGGCCCCGCTCGCCGAGCTCTTTGAGCGGCCGTCGCATCCGTACACGAAGGCGCTTATGCGCTCGTTGAACGTTGAAACCGACGAAAATGGTAGGCTGTTCTCGATCGACGGGCAGCCACCTGACGTGCGCAAGCTCGGACCGGGCTGTGCGTTTGCACCGCGGTGCCGCGAGGCAAGCGAAATATGTCGGCGGGAAGTGCCGCCCGATGTGGCTCTCTCCGCAAGTCATCTGAGTGCGTGTTGGGTCGTCCATGAGCGGCTGCGATCGACGAACGGAGGTGCCGCATGACAGCTACAACTTTTGGCACGGCACACGGACCCGCCGCACCCCTCATGCGACTTGAAGGCGTTACCAAGCGTTTTGGCTCTCTTACTGCGGTCGATCGAGTCTCGATCGATATCCGAGCGGGAAAAGTTCTTGGGATTGTCGGCGAATCCGGATGCGGCAAGACGACCTTGTGCCGAATGATTCTTAGAATTGAGCCGCCGACCGAAGGTGAGGTGAGTTTTCTCGGCGACGGAATCTGGGATCTGGATCGCAACGGCCTGCGCGAGTTTCGACGGGCGGTCTCGGCGGTGTTCCAGGACCCCTACAGTTCTCTAAACCCGCGACACAAGGTTGAGGAATCGGTCATGGAGCCAGTTCTTGTCAACTTCGGTCGCAGCGCAGTCGTACGCGAACGACTTGATGCGCTTTTAACATCCGTAGGGCTTCCGAAATCGGCGGCAGCGCTCTACCCGCACGAATTCAGCGGTGGACAACGCCAGCGGATCGCGATTGCGCGCGCGATCTCGACCAGCCCAAAGCTGATTCTGCTCGACGAACCCGTCTCCGCGCTCGACGTTTCAATCCGCGCGCAAGTTCTGAACTTGTTGAAGGATCTCCAAGCCAAGAGTGGCGTTGCCTACATATTCGTCGCCCACGATCTCGGTGCCGTACGCTACATGAGTGACGACGTGATCGTGATGTATCTCGGTACGATCGTCGAGGCAGCGCCAGCCAACGTGATATACGGCACGCCGAAGCATCCCTATACGCAGGGACTTTTAGAGGCCTCCCTTCCGCCCGATCCGCGCAATCCAAATCTCGAAGGCCGAATCAGCGGAGACCTGCCGAATCCGATGAATCCGCCGAGCGGCTGCCGTTTCCGGACCCGCTGCCCGTCGGCAACCGATCGATGCGCCGCCGAAGCGCCAACGCTTCGGGAGATTGCCCCCGGCCATCGCGTTGCCTGCCATTTTGCCGGATAGAGTCCACACCTGAAAACGCCAACAAAAACGCAAAAAAGGGAGAAACGAAATGTCGAATCCAGGAGATCTGATTGCCAGCCTAAATCGACGCGAACTCTTCATCGGCGCTGCGGCAGCGTCGGCGCTTGCGGTCGGAGGCTCGCTCGTGTCGAAGCGGGCCAATGCTGCACCGGCGGGAACACTTCGGATCGCTCTGACGTCACTCACGGACCAGTCCGTCGATCCGTTCTTTCAGGGCGGTGGTCTCGCGCGCCCAATCGGCTATTCACTTTACAATGCGCTTTTCCGGTTTGACGACAAGGGGCAACTCGAGTTCGATCTTGCGGAAGGCATGGATGTTTCTTCCGACCGCAAGACCGTCACCTTCACGATTCGTGGCGACGCCGTGTTCTGGGACGGCTCGCCGGTGACGGCTGAGGATGTCGCGTGGTCGTGGGAAGCGTTCAGTACGCGCAACCCGCCGCAGCCGCAGGTACCCGGCTTAAAACGACAAATTGAGTCCGTTGTAGCCACAGACGCGCGGACAGTCGTGATGAAGCTCTTCAATCCGACCCCGATGCGGACGGCGGAGTTCACAATCTGGTGGAATGTGTCCTCGAAGGCGCATTTCACGAAAGTCGGACCAGACGCGTTCCGGACCCAGCCTATGGGAACGGGGCCGTTCAAACTCGTCCGAAACCAGATCGGCGCGTTTATCGAAATGGAGGCGAACGAACGGCATTACCGGAAAGACCGAATTTCGAATGTGAAAACCGTGCGAATGAATGTTGTGCCGGAGGTGACAACCCGAATGGCGCAGCTCCGATCCGGTGAAGTCGACATTATAGATGGGATTACTGGCGTCCAGGGTATGCAGATTGCTGCTGATCCCAATCTTAAGATCTTCCGGGCGCCGGAAACGGCAATTATGAAAGTTAACTACTTCGACGTCCAGCGCGGCATCAAACCTTGGAACGACGTGCGGTTCCGAGAAGCGCTTACGATCTCCGTAAACCAAGATGAAATTGTACGCGGCTTGCTTCGTCAGGGCACGCCGAGTCCCAATGCGCATGTCTTCCCCGCGAGCAAAGGCTTCGACGCGAATTTGTTTGCGGTCCGGAAGCATGATCCGGAGCGCGCCAGGCGGTTGGTTAGGGAGGCCGGTGCGGAAGGTTTTGAGTTCGATCTGATGGCTTATCCGTCCGGTTCTTACGCAAATCTTCCAGAAATTGCACAAGCCGTGGCTGGTTACTGGGGCGGCATAGGATTGAAGCCGAAAATCGTCATGCTTGAGGCCTCGACCTACATTAGCCGCCTGGTCAACCGGCAGCTCACCGGCGCCGGAATCCAGTCGATCGCATTCGAGAATGATCTTCGGACTACCGCCGGTTGGCTCATCACCGGCGCACAATGGGGCTCAACCGATAACGTTCCGGAGCTAAATGCGATGCATGCGGCGATGCTGGCAGAGGTCGATACGGACAAGCAAATGGCCATCGCTCAGCGTATGCACAAGTTCTGCTACGACAATTTCCTATTCGGGACAGGGCCGTGGTCGAACTCGCAATGGGCGGCGACGCGGAAGGTTGCCGAATGGATACGTCCGGCGGGCGATCCATATGCCACGCGACTTGAGTCAGTAAAGCTTACGTAATGACTTGCGAAGGCCGGGTGCCCGTCAGGGGATGTCGGGCACCCGGCCGTACCGCTCAGACTGACATCCGCGATAGGGTGACGAACGACAGAAAGTGGAACGCGTCAAGTGTTGAAGAACGAGATATTCATCGAGAACGCTTTTCTCCCGGCCGGAAGTGGCGGGGAGATAAGCCACATCTATCCGGCGACTGGAGAGATTAATGGAACAGTCGTTCTTGGTGGGGCTGAAGAAATTAGGCATGCCGTCGCCGCTGCGAAACGTGCCGCGCCGCTCTGGGAATCAATTGGTCCGACCGAACGTCGGGCGCGGATCGGGAAGCTGGCTGACATCGTTGAGGCGTGGGAAGGTAAGTTTCGGACACTTGCCGCGGCGGAGGTCGGTATGCCTGCGCGTTCTTTCGCAGCTAGGCATAGATTTGCCGTCGATTGGATCCGGACTTACCAAGGCTGGGCCGATAAAATCGGCGGGGATGTTACGGCTTCGCTCGATGCCGGTCGTTTCGAGTACACGCGGTTCGAAGCATACGGCGTGATTGGAATCGTCCTTACCTGGAACTCGGCGTTGCTGTCTCTAACGATGAAGATCCCGGCTGCACTTGCGGCGGGTAACACCGTTGTCGTCAAACCATCGGAGATAACCCCATATACCCCGTTGCTATTCGCGCAAGCATGCGTCGAAGCTGGGATCCCTGCTGGTGTGGTGAACATAGTTCCTGGCGCCGTGGAGGCGGGTGAGACCCTCGTGGCACATCCGGATGTCGAGAAGATATCTTTCACCGGAGGGCTGCGAGCCGCTTCGGCGATGATGCGGACTGGGGCGCCGCTGGTGAAGCCGTTCTGCTTCGAACTCGGCGGTAAGTCGTCGCACCTCGTCTTCTCAGACGCGGATGTCCGCCTCGCAACGAAAGTCGTCTGCGCAGGCCTATCGAACGCCGGACAATCTTGTACTTTTGGTTCAAGGATCTATGTCCACGAGAGTGTCTATGCATCTTTCAGGGCGGCACTGGTCGAGCATGCAAATGGAATCGTGCTCGGCGACCCTTTCGACGAGCGGACGACGATGGGACCGGTCGTTTCGGCTGTCGCTCGTGATCGGCTTGTTGCGCTGATCAATCAGTCAACAAGCCGAAAAGAAGCGAAGTTGATTTCAGGCGGCAAGGTACCTGCTCTGTCGCACCCGTTCTCTGAAGGATTTTTCGTTGAGCCAGCGGTGTTCGAGGATGTGGACTCAAACAGCGCGCTAATACGAGAAGAGATATTTGGACCAGTTATGTCGATTGTACCGTTCGCGGACGAGGCGAATGCGGTCGCTGCGGCGAACGACACTGAGTTCGGGCTTTCTAATTACGTTCACACCGCCGATCTTCGGCGCGCAATCCGGGTTACCGCGCAGCTCAAGAGCGGAACTGTCTACGTCAACGACGCGAGCCGGACGAACCCTGGCGCGCCATTCGGAGGGTACCGACGAAGCGGCATCGGCTATGAAGGCGGCCGGGCGGGCCTCGACGAGTTTCTTAGAAGAAAGACTGTGGGTCTTGTCTGATGTCACGCATTCAAATTCCGGAGTCTGAAAGGCAGCGTGTCGCATGATTCCGAGGTTAGATCACTTGGCCGATGATGTTGTAGGCCCGATGCCCGCTAACTTGAACTTCAGAGTGGTCGGCGGGGGGCGTCCCAACCTCGTCTTTGTTCATGGCTTCGGATGCTCTCTCGACGATTGGGATGCGACGATATTCGAATTGTCGGACCGATTCGCCTGTGTTGCGGTCGATCTACCCGGCCACGGCCTGTCAAAGCCACTCGAAGAGAACTCAATCACGACGTTCGCAAAGGAAGTGAACGCGGTTGTCGATAGTCTCGGACTCAATGACGTGGTCTTTGTCGGTCATAGCTTGGGCACAAAAGTCATTCGGGAATGCTACCGGCAGTCGAAGCAAGCCGTGGCCGGCCTCGCATTCGTCGACGGGAGCATCTATGTCGGTGATCCGGAGATCCAGATCGCCGAACTCAACGGTGACCTCGCGCGCGACGGGATTCGAGGGTTCGTGAATCGGTCCTTTCAAGCAATGTTTCCCGCGAAAGTCGAGCGTAGCATTGTTGATCGTGTGGTCGAGCGGGCGAGTGGCATCGACGCGGAGCTTGGCGCGCAGATACTGATCGATTCGATACGCTGGGAGGCGGCCGTCGGAAACAGCACATGGAGCTCTGTGCGCGTTCCGATACTGCTCATCCAATCGACGCAATTCCAGGCCGGCTTCGGCAGGACATTCATGACCCCAACAACAGAGACGCCGCTGATGCGCAAACTCTCCAGTCTGTCGACCGCTGTTGACATAAAGGTGATGTCCGATACCGGGCATTTCCCGATGATTGAGAGTCCTGAAACTGTCGCAAACTATCTCGCCGACTTTGCTCGCTCAGCAGTTCAGGCAGCGCGTACAGGACCTTCGCAACGCTAGGGTTTTCGACGGACTTTGTCCGGCTTGAAGATAGGCCAGTACGGAAAGAAACGGCGGGCGGAAAACTTCCATGAGCCAGATATCTTCAGGAACTCGTCTATATAGTGCCCGCAGAACGGATCACTACCGAAGGACTGCATGACGCATGTGCCGGATGCACGATCTTCCGATACGGACAGAATTTCGTTCATGACGACGGGGATCCGCCGCCCGGGTGCCATTTTGCTGAGATATGCGCGCAGCGCCGACTTTCCTATCGCGATCGCCGGATTCTCCCCTTCAGCGCGATTATTCTCAAAGACACAGTCTTCGGTAAACAGATCTACTACGAGATCCCGCTCGCCGCGCGTCGTATACCAACAATACGCCGAGCGCAGCTCGCTAATTGCGATCCGAGCTTCGATTTCGTCGAGCCGCTTGGCTACATCATTCATTTTTCTTCTCCGGGACGGGGGATGTTTCGCTTTTCGGAACGAGCGTCTCGCGAAGGAATCTTCGCAGCCATTGATTGGCCGGGTCATTGTTTACGCGTCGGTGCCAGAAAATACGAATTTGCGCTTTCGGAATACTCAAGGGGTGCGCCATGACTTGGACGTCGGTCCGCGAGCGGACCGAGCGGAGGGGTACTGTTGCGACCAAGCGGGTGGTGCGCACTACCTCGATGGCGATATGATATTGCGTTACAATCAATGCGATGTCACGGGTCAGTCGCTTCTTCGAAAGTGTCCGCTCGACGAGCGCTTCTGCGTTTCCCGAAGCGATCGCGACGTGTTTTGCCGCTGCAAATTGCTGTGCGCTGATCGATCCTCTCAAAACGGGGTGTTTTGCGGAGGCCACGCAGCAGTAGGAATCGTCGAACAGCGGCTCTTGATAGATTCCGGCCCGAAGCGAGGATAAATGGCTGATCGCGATGTCGGCCGAACCGCTTTGGAGCGATTCGACGACCTGTTCTCGCGGGATCTGAACCGCCTCAATCGTTATGCCTGGCGCGCTCAACGACAGCGCGCGCATCAGGGTTGGCAGGACAACAATCTGGCCGGCGTCGGACATCAGTATTCGGAAACGACGTATGACCCGTTGCGGATTGAACTCACGCGGGCCCCCGAATGCGCGCTCGAAATGAACAAGGGCTTCGTGTACCGCGCCGGCCATCTCGAGCGCCAGCGCCGTCGGTTCCATACCCGAGGGGGTCCGCACGAACAATGGGTCGTCGAAGACTCGACGCAACCGCGAGAGCGCGTTGCTCATTGCAGGCTGAGTCAAGCCGATCTTCGATGCCGCTCGGGACACGTTGCGTTCGGCATCGACGGCCGCGAACACGCGCATAAGATTAAGATCGACGCCATTCAGCATATGAATATTCCAGGTTTCAAAATTCAATTCGACATTAATACGGACGTTGACTTAGTTAGTCAATGCGGCAAGCGAACATGGGAGGGGAAATGACACAGGCCAACAGCCGACAGCCCGATTCGGCAAAATCGATCCACGTCCCCGTTTTGATTGTCGGCGCTGGTCCAGTTGGTCTCGGCATGGCGATCGAGCTCGGCTCCAGGAACATCAAGACGCTTGTGATCGACGAGGGCGGCGGCGATGTCGCGCATCCCCGCACCGGACTGATCATTGTCCGGACGATGGAGCTTGCGCGCAAGTGGGGGATTGCGAACCGAATCCGCAATGCCGGTTTCCCTCCGGACTACGAGCTATCCATGGTTTTCTGCACCTCACTCAACGGCCATCTTATTGCCAAAGAGCCGTATCCAAGCATGCGGGCAGCGCCGACGCCGCCAGAAACGCCGGAAAAGAAGCAACGGTGCCCGCAATCGTGGATGCAGCCAATCCTCGCGGATGCAGCGCGCGATTACGCGTGTAATGACTTGCGATACGGCCATCGCTTCAATCGCTTTGTTCAACACGACAGCTCGGTCGTTGGATACGTGACAGACCTAGCTACAGGCGACGAGCTCGAGGTTCATGCCGACTATCTTCTTGCCTGCGATGGCGCCGGAAGCAGTATTCGAACTGCTCTGGGCATTGAGATGCAGGGTCGGCTTCTCAGTTATTCGATTAACATTCTGATTACCGCTCCTGGCCTTACGAAGAAGCACCGGATGGGAGAGGCGGAGCGCTATATTTTCACAGATGCTGAAGGGACTTGGGGCAACATGACGGTCGTGGATGGCGACGCGGTTTGGCGCATCACCGTCCTAGGGTCCCAAGAGAAAATGAACTTGGATACTTTCGACGCTGACTACTGGGTGCGTCGCGCGCTTGGGGCAAATGATATCCCATACAGAGTGGATTCGGTTATTCCGTGGCGCCGGAGTGAGTTGCTTGCTGAGCGCTTCCTCGATCGCCGCGTAATCCTTGTCGGTGACGCTGCTCATACGACGTCGCCGACCGGTGGAATGGGCATGAATACCGGGATGCAAGAGGTTTTCGATCTCGGTTGGAAGCTTGATGCCGTGCTGAAAGGATGGGCGGGCTCCGAGCTGCTCGCAAGTTACGAAGCCGAGCGACGTCCGATCGCTGCGCGCAATCTCCGTTTCTCGACATCCAACTACAATGCTTGGCGCGATGTTCCCGATACCCGTGCGATCGCTGACGACACCGACGAAGGTCGGCGTCTTCGTGAAAGCGTTGGAGGACGACTGCGGGAGTCGACCCGTGTCGAGTGGGAGTCGCTCGGCCTGCAGATCGGTCATCGTTACGAAGGCTCCCCGATCTGCATTCCTGACGGAACGCCGCCGGTTCCTGACGACTTCCGAGTCTATGTGCCGACAGCACGCCCTGGCTCCCGAGCACCCCATGCATGGCTTGCGGACGGACGGTCGATGCTTGATCTTTTCGGGGCGAAATTTGTCCTTCTCGCCTTCTCGAATAAGTCGGACACGGAGTTGCTTGCGGCTGCCTTTGCGCGCCGCGGAGTTCCGTTCGTTGTCGAGCGGATCACGGATTCCAGCATCGCTGATCTTTACGAGATGCCGCTCGTCCTCGTCCGGCCCGACGGTCATGTAGCCTGGCGCGGCACGACCATCGATAATCCTGAGCATATTGTGGAGGTGGTGCGGGGTGCAGGTGCTGCGTACAGAGCTTCTGGTGAAACACCCCAGAAGGTTGCGTCGTAGTGTCCGGCGCGCGGCCGGTCGTTGGATTCATTGGGATCGGCGTCATGGGCGCGCCCATGACGATGAGTCTGCTTCGCGCCGGGTACAGGATCATCGTAAGCGACCTTCGTGCTGACGCCGCTTCAGAGCAGATTGCCGCAGGGGCGCAATGGGCAAACACCGCGGCTGAAACAGCGGCGCGGAGCGACGTGGTATTCACTTGTCTTCCAAGCCTTGAGGCGATTGAGACGGCGACGGTTGGCCCCAGCGGCATTCTCGAAGGCATGCGCGAGGGTGGTGCTTGCTTCGAAACCTCTACGAACTCGATTGGCTTGCTCAAGAAGCTGAATGAGGCGTTCCTGAAAAAGGGCTGCCACTTGCTTGATGCCCCAATCAGCGGCGGCGCTCTCGGTGCAAAGCGCGGGAGAATGGCATTTTGGGTTGGCGGTAATCGGGCAGTTTTCAGCAGGTTCAAGCCAGTTCTCAAGGCAATGGGCGACAAGCCAACGTATGTTGGCGCTATTGGTGCCGGCTTAGTAACAAAGCTTGTTCACAACAGCGCCAGTCAGGCCATGCAGGCGGCTCTTGCCGAGGTGTTTGTGCTCGGGGTCAAGGCAGGCGCAGAGCCGCTCGCGCTGTGGAAAGCAATTCGTCAAGGGTCGATCGGCCGACGACGGACGTTTGACGGCCTTGCAGACGAATTCCTGCCGGCGAACTTTGATCCGCCGCATGCTTCACTGGAAATCGTTGAGAAAGATCTGAAGCTCGCGACCGAACTCGGTCGTGAACTGCGCGTACCTATGCGGATCGCCAATCTCGCGCTTGCCGATATCCTCGAGGCGATGAACCGCGGTTGGGGTGGTAGAGATGCTCGCTCCGTTATGCTCCTTCCTCAAGAGCGGGCCGGGGTATCGATCAAGGTAGATCCAGAGCTCGTTCGGGATGTCTTCGTCGAAGACCCGCCGGCACCGAGCGACGCTAAACATGGCGACGGCGCCTGAACCAGAAATCCAAGCCGATCACCGGATATCCGGCGATGGACCGGACAAGGAACTTAAAAATGACAGCATCAAGCACCAACTGGGACCACGAGACAGACCTGCTGGTATTCGGAAGCGGTGCTGCCGGATTGTCTGCGGGCATCTTCGCTCGCAAGCAGCAACTCCGCGTGCTTATCTGCGAAAAAATGTCGGTTATTGGTGGAACGACGGCGACGTCTGGTGGGTTCGCGTGGGTGCCGAATACTTACCAAGCGAAGGCAGCGGGTGCGCAGGATTCTGTAGAGAACGCGCGAATATACCTACGCAACGAGCTTGGAAACTACTACCGCTCTGATCTTGTCGAGGCGTTCCTAGAGGCTGGCCCAAAAGCGATCGCGGAGCTACAGCGCGACACCGAAGTCGTCTACGACTACGTGAAATGGCCCGACTACCACGCAGAGACGGAGGGTGGTGTTCTCGAAGGGCGGACACTTGAGCCGCGACGTTTCGACGGGCGGAAACTCGGACAGGATTTCGAACTTCTTCGTCCGCCGATCCATCGCCTTATGCTTCTGGGTGGGATGTCGATCGACAAGCGCAAAGTTGATAATTTCCTCAATCCGTTCCGGTCAATTAGTGGCTTCGCGACTGTGGTTTCTACGGTGGCGCGATTTGCGATGGATCGCCTCAGATACTCACGCGGTACGGACATAGGCGCCGGTAACGCCCTCGTCGCTCGGATGCTCCTTACGCTGCGAAATATGAAAGCAGACATTTGGGTCCGATCGCCACTCATCGAGCTGATTGTCGAAGATTCAAAGGTGATCGGTGCCGTCGTGGATCAAGACGGTACGAAACGTCGCATTCGCGCGTTGCGTGGCGTTTTTCTTGGGACCGGTGGGTTCCCTCACAACGCCGAAATGCGGCGCGAGCTAGGTCCCAATCATCCGCACGACCATTCGGTTGGCTGGATCGGGAATGTCGGCCAAGGCATCAATGCGGCACGAAAGATCGGTGCCGTGATCGACGACAACGTGGTTGGTTCCGGCCTGTGGCAGCCATCGTCTGTCCTAAAGCATCCGGATGGCAGCGAAGAAACGATCCTCTATGGCTATCTAGATCGAGGGAAGCCTGGCCTGATTGCGGTCGATGCAACCGGGAAGCGGTTCGTAAATGAGTCTTCAACTTACCACGATATCGGTGCTGCGATGTTCAAGAACGGAGTTGCTGACGGCAACCGGTTCTACTTCATCTGTGATCGTAAGTTCGTCTGGCGCTGGGGGCTGGGCATGATTCGGCCTTATCGACCGTCGCTTCGCCCTTACGAAGGGAGCGGCTATATCGTCGTCGGTTCAAGCATCGAGGAGCTTGCCGCAAAGATCGCCGTCGATCCGAACGGATTGACTGAATCGGTTAGAAAAAATAACGAATATGCACGCACGGGACTCGATCCTGACTTCAGGCGCGGGACCACGCCTTTCGGGTTTAAGATGCTCGGCGATCCATCAGTAAAACCCAACCCAAATCTCGGTCCGATCTGCAATCCGCCCTATGTGGCGCTCCGGATTTATCCTTCAACGCTGGGCACCGCGATAGGTTTGAAGGCGACGGCGGACAGCCAGGTCGTAGGGTCCGATGATCACCCGATCGAGGGACTCTACGCTTCCGGGCAGGACATCTCGCCGGTTATGCGCGGTTTCTACCCGGGGGGCGGCATCAACATCGGAGCTGCGATTGTTTTCGCCTATACTGCTGTACGGCATATGGCTGGGAAACGTGCCTGACGAGTTGCCAAAGCGTGGATCTCAGGTCCCCGATGGTCGCTTGCGTACTTCGTCGATCATCTGCGGAATACGTTGCCGATACGGCATGAATTGGAAGCCAAACTCACTTACGAAGCGGCTGTTATCGAACAGGTAGGCTGTCGATTGTGCCTCACCGCCTGTCTCGTTTCGGAAGGCGATCTCGGCATCAGGGATTTCGCTTCGGACCATTTCTGCAATATCGCCGATGCTGAGCGTTTCGCCACCGGAATTGTAGATCGTGTGCTTCGGTGCGCGCGCGAGCGCGATCAGCACGAAGACTTCGGCCGCATCGTCGGCGTGGATGACACAACGCATCTGGTCGCGAAATTCGAACTCCGCTTTCTGTCCTAGCGCCGGTTTCACGATACACTCGACGTGATCGACGGAACCGATAAGCTTATCGACGCCGGCGACATGGGCCGCCCGTACGCCCGCGATGCACATTCCGTGTTTCTCGCGATATTCCTTCGCTTGCCACTCGTTGAAGACCTTGTGGACGGAGTATTGGCGGATGGGGAATGGTGCGTCGTCTTCGGTAATCTTTCGCCTGCCGTAAGGCGCCTGACGCCCGTGAATCGCGATAGAACTCGAATAGACAACGCGCTCGACGCCGCACACGCGTGCCGCTTCAAAGCAGTTGTCCATACCGAGGACATTAACCTTCATGGCGGGCCGTGGAAACGTCTCGCGCATGTAGCTTAGATTGATGACGGCTTCGGGCCGGTGGTCGGCGAATGCGCTTACGACGTCCTCGAACTGGGCGAGGTCAATGCGGACGGACCGCACCTGGCTTCCGAGATCGTCGAAATGTCGTGTCGAATCGATATCGAGGGAAACGACTTCGTGCCCTTTAGCAGCAAGCGAGCGGACGACACGTCGACCAATGAAACCGGCGCCGCCAATTACACAATAGACCATAAGAAGCTCCTAAACGGATCGGACAAGCGATTGCCCGAGGTTTCGCCGTCCGATCAGGGATCGAAATTATAGGCGAGGCTTGCCCTGACAAGTCGCCTCCGGATGCGACACGGCAGACTAGACGCTAGTTGGCCCGCCCGCGCAGGAGTAGATTGAACAATTCGTTCTGCGTGCCGACCCGTAGTTTAGCGAAGGCGCGCCGTCGGTACGTGATCACTGAGTGGACCGAGATGCCCATATTGAGTGAGATCGCTTCGTTGAAATAGCCCTCGAGAATCTGGCTGCACACAGCGATCTCCTGCCGCGAAAGGGGCTGACTGCACGCGACGGACTCGAGACGGCTTCCCCAATCGGCGACAGGTGGTTCGCGGCAGAGATCGATATGTCGTTCAACGGCGGCTGCAACGGCGCCGGCGGACCGATTCAAGAAATCCCACTGTCGATCAGAGAACTCGCCCGCATCGTCGCCTCGGAAGAATCCGATTGCGATGGCGTCAGCCGGTCGGCGGATGACGATGGCGGTCTTGCTCGCTATGCGCTGCGACACATAGAGGTTCTGGCGGAAATACGTGTCGGAAATCGTTCGGGCCTCAACATGATGGACGCGCAACTGCCGCTCGCGTTGCGCTTGAAGGTAACAGCGGAGGGGATCCCTCGTATGGAGGCTTGTCGAATAGTCACGAATGGCGCGGTGCATCGCATCTTCGCCATCCCGACTCGCTGCGAACAGCAGTTCGATTTTCCCGATCGGGTCGAATCGGTATGCCACCATCTGCCGCAGGTTCAGTGCTCGACTAACGCCGTCAAAAAGCTGTGCTGAGAATCGGGGTTTGCCGATTTCCAGAATGATGTTCTCGATCACAGCGCAGCCCCCCACCCCGTTAATTATTGATATCATCAGATTTTTTCGGGGCTGATTCAACGCCGATTTGGCCCGAAGAAGGCTGAAGAAGGCTAATTTTTGTGTCCCCTCCCAAGGGGACTTGGATGTCGCGAAGCTTGGCAGTAGGTGTGGTAATGGCGAAAGCTACAACCCGCAATTTGGCCATGCCGACTTCCTGAAAGGCGTGGCATTGGATGATCGCTGCCGACATGAAGAGCTGGCTTGAAAATGCGAATGCCCCGGACTGCGAATTTCCGCTTCGGAACCTACCTTATGGTGTCTTCAGCCCGGCAGGCGAAGCCCCACGCTGCGGGGTGGCCATCGGTGAAAGCGTCCTCGATCTGTCGGTACTCGAGAGCGAAGGATGGTTCGGCCGCGATTGGACGTCGGTGTTCGCGGCATCCGCGCTGAACGGGTTCATGGCGCGGGGGCGTGGTAAGTGGCGTCAGGTCCGTGAACGCCTGACCGACCTACTGATCGACGGCGGCGATCCGCGCCTGAGCGGTAGCCGCTCCTTGTGTTCCAGGGCTCTTCGACCGCTGTCCGAAGTCGTGCAGCATCTGCCGATCAAGGTATCCGGATTCACGGATTTCTACGCCGGCAAGAACCACGCTGTGAATGTGGGCACGCTTTTCCGAGGGCCCGAATACGCGCTACCGCCGAACTGGCTCAGCATCCCGATCGGCTACAACGGACGCGCCTCGACGGTTGTCGTCGACGGCACACCGATCAGGCGACCGTTGGGTCAGATGAAGCCTGCGGACGCCGATCTGCCGGTGTTCGGTCCGTGCCGCCGTCTGGATTTCGAGCTGGAGATGGGCGCGGTCATTGGCTTGCCGTCGGAAATGGGGACACCGCTCTCCGTCGCACAGGCCGACGAATTGGTGTTTGGCTATGTGCTCCTGAACGACTGGTCTGCGCGGGACATCCAAGCTTGGGAGTATCAGCCGCTTGGCCCGTTCCAATCGAAAGTCTTCGCAACGACGATCAGTCCCTGGATCGTCACGACAGCCGCTCTGGAACCGTTCCGGACTCCGACGCCGCCGCGCGAGCGTCCCCTACTGCCGTATCTTAATGAGCCCGGTCCGATGCTCTACGACATCGATCTCGAGGTTCAATTGACGCCGACCGGCGCGCACGCGCCGACCACGGTAAGTCGGACCAATTACCGAGAGATGTACTATTCGTCTGCGCAGCAGATCGCGCATCATGCGGTCGGCGGCTGCAAGATGGAGACTGGCGACCTGATCGGTTCAGGCACGATCTCGGGGCCGACGGATGGAAGTCAGGGCTCCCTGCTGGAGCTGACCCACGGCGGCAAACGACCGATACGGCTGGACGAGGGAGCGAGCCGCACGTTCATCGAAGACGGCGATGTCGTGACGCTGCGGGGATACGCACGCGGGCAAGACCATCGGATCGGCTTCGGCGCCTGCAGCGGGCGTATCTTGCCATCGCCCACGTTCGGTTGACGGGTCGATCCAGCTTTCATTCGGAATCCCGCGTCGCAGGGTCAGGCGTCGGGCATTTCGTGCATCCATCGAGCGTGTTTCGGTGCGCGCCGGGTTTTGCTCCACTCTTCGAGCATCTCCCACTTTACAGCATCCAGACGCTGGTACATGTCAGGCGTGCCGCAATCCACCGCAAGTTCAAGTCGATGGCCGTTCGGGTCAAAGAAGTAGATGCTCTTGAAGATCGTGTGGTTCGTCGGTCCCACGACCTCGATGCCGTCGGCCTCGAGCCGCGCCTTCGCCGCGAGAAGCGTTTCCATCGTGTCGACCTTCAGCGCGAGATGCTGCACCCAGGACGGCGTGTTGCGGTCTCGATCCATCGGCGGCTGCCCGACGATCTCAAAAAACGCAAGAACATTCCCGTCTCCGGCATCAAGGAAGACGTGTATGTAAGGGTTTGGCGCCTTTGTTGAAGGCACTTCATCCTCGGCAATTGCGAGGATGAATTCCATGTCGAGATATTTTCGGTACCAGTTCACCGTCTCCTTCGCATCCTTACAGCGATAGGCGACATGGTGGACTTTCTTGACAAGTGACATGGCGCGTCTCCGATCCCGTGGCAGGGATCCTCTATAGCTGATTCGATGTCCACTTTTGTAACGTTGAGATGGAGGCTCAATTAGTCTCGCACCTCAAGAACTTCAGACAGGTTAGACTAAGCAGGCGGTCGTCGGGAACCAAGTCACCTGCCGAAGGGACGTGGCATCGACAGAAGGGAATGCCAAACTCCCTGTGCCTTCGGCGTTTTCATTCTCAGAGCGGTCGGGAGGTTTGATTCGTATTGACTTGAGTGCCGCTAGTGCCCGGACGATCGCGATGTGCTTCGTCCTTAAGTGGGATAGGTCTCATTGAGGCAAAGATGACAAACTCTACGAAGAATCCTGAGCAACCAGTATCGTCGATATCTGATCTACCGCCCACGCGCGCGCAGCAACTATACGGCGACATCGCGCCAAAAATGGTCGAATTGACTGATGGCATACTGTTCGGTGATATTTGGGAGCGGTCCCAGCTCTCCAAGCGTGATCGCAGCTTGGTGACAATCAGCGCGCTTGTTGCGGCATATCGTCCGGAGCAGCTCCGGTCCCATCTCGCAATAGCAAAACAGAACGGACTCACGGAAGAGGAACTTGTCGAAGCCATTACGCACCTAGCGTTCTATGCTGGCTGGCCATGCGCCGTAATGGCGATGTCAGTTGCCAAGGATGTCTTCTTGAAAAAAGTATAAGGAAGATCGATCTCGAGAGACATTAGAGATAGAAAATCTAAGAATTTCAGATAATTACAGGAAATTTCCACTTGTTCCTGTCTCGCTCAAAAAGTTCCCCTATACATCGACTATGGCACGCTATTCGTTAATCGACGTGCCGTGTGCCGAACGACTTTAGGGGACATCCATTGCTCGTCGCCAATAGTGCCCAGTTTCACCCGCTATGGCACGCCAGCGCGGATGAATGTGAGAACTTTAATTCCCACTTAAAACGGATTTAAGTTTTAGGCGGTATCATTTCAAGCTGATCGCCTTATTCAGCCTGGCTCAAGAAATCCCGGTCAGATCAAAATTACGTCAATTACTTCTTTTTCTTGGGGACGTCGGGTTCGCTGTCGTTTGCGAGCAGGCGCCGGAGATACTCGGCGGCTGCCTGACCTTTGAGAGCTCGGCGCCACATTTCGTCGATCGATTTTTCGTGGAGATTGACCGCATCCGGCGCGGACGTAATCGTTGCGACGCCGACCCGAACGTTTGGCTCGCTGCCGAGCCTGAACGGGCTCAGCACTAGCAACTTCCGGTCTGGTTGTCGAAAAAGCTGAAAACCCGTGAACGGCAGCGTATCCGTTACGATACCTACTTGGATCCCGATCGGGTGCTGATCGATCAGGGATGCAAAATGCTGTATCTCGGTCCGTGCGAGTTGCTTTCTTTTTCGGATTTCTGCATCCGCAAGCCCAGCGCGCCCGATGAAACCGTGATCCAGAAAGCGCTCGATCTCAAGGGCCGACATCATGTTGACGATCGTCGGCCGCCGTCGCCGATAGAGTTCTTTGCGCTGGCGCAGTATTTCGATGATCTGCTTGATATCGCTCAGCGCTTGGGCTTGGTTTTCGATCGTGCTGCTGATGTTTTCGGTCAGCACGTCTTGCAGAGTCGGTAAGAAATTTTCGGACCCGAGCAAAAACGAGATAGGGCCGGATAGCACGACGATATGCTCTGCCGTCTCTTCGATCTGGCGAAGCCGTTCGAAGTAGCCGACAGCGGAGGGGATGTATTCGATGCCGACGCCGAGCAGGGTAGGGATCGATACGCCGAGCAGCTCGGCCAGCCTTTCCAGCGTCTCGATCTTGGCCAATTCGCCTTTCTCGAAACGGTAAAGAGCCGTCCGCGAGATGCCAAGTTGCTTGGCGATCTCGTCGGCGCTCAAGCCTGAGCCCATGCGGTAGGCTTTGAGACGGTTCCCAATGTCGTCATAACGAAGTGTCATCTGTTTGCCGCGCTGCCCAATCGTTGCAAAACACACGGCTCGCTTCGCCGCCATAAGCCGTTCAAAAGAAAACGAAACCAAGCCTGTTGGGCCAAGCAATGTGCATATGGACGGCCGCAGGTCAAGCGCGGCCTGCCGGGCGCCCTCAAGGGCCCGATTTTCGCTCCTGCGCATAGCGCACGAGGGCGAGATAGCGATAGAGCCCATGCACGAACTTGCCGTAGGGCAACGTCAAGAACAGCGCGAACACGACGCCCAAATGGAAGGCGAGGAGCAGCCCCATCGCCGGGGTCTCGCGCAGAACCAGAAGGGCAAGCCCGCTGAGGCTCGTCAAAAACAGCATCGCAACAAACGCCGTTTCCATGCCTACGAGCCCAGTCGCTTTTGTGGCCGGGTCGCGCTTGGCCTTCTCGCGCATCAGCCCGATCGGGCCCACGAGCAGGCCAAGCCCGCCCAAGGTTCCGAGCACGACCGGCACGTCGTACCAAGGATAGGGCGCTTCGCGGCCGAGGACGTAGTGGTAGAGCGTCGCGGTGGTGGTCGAGGCGAGGCACAGCAAGAAGCCGTAGAGTGTCAGATGGTGGAACAGGCGCCGATTGTCGCTTTCGGCCCCGTCGCCGTCCTGGCAGCCGGCACCGCCGCCGTCGAGATAGCGTAGCGTCGCCGCATCGTGCCCGGCCGCCGCGTAGGCCGCCGCCTCGGCCCCCTTGCCGTCGCGCCAGAAATTCCGCAGACCCATCGCGAGCGCCAGCAACGCATACGAAAACGCGGCGCCGAACAGCAGCACCATCGCATTGTGGGGCATCAGCCGGTAGAACGCACCCGGTCCCGTATGCGTGCCGAACAGCACGCTTGGATCCGTCCATGCAACGAAACCGGCCACAAAAGCGGCAACACCCAGTGCGGCAGTAAGCGCCACCGCCAAACCGTTATGCTCGAAAATCTTGGCGGCCGCACGCGGCCATGCGTAGTGCGCGTAGGATTCGGCGCGCACCTGCGCCATCACTTTCGGCACATTGACGTTGAACTCGTGCGGTGGTGAGAACTGACAATCGTCGTAGCAAGCGCCGCAGCCGTGGCAGAGATTGGCAAAGTAGCGCAGATCCGCAGCCGTGAAGCTGCGCCGCATCTCCATCGCCGGGAACACGGCGCAAATGCCTTCGCAATAGCGGCAGGAATTGCAGACTACCATCAGGCGGTCGGCCTCGATCAGGGCAGGCGACGTCGTTTCAGTTGCTTGCACGTTTTGCGGCCTCCCGGCCCGCGATACGCCCGAACACGCTTCCAATCGTCATACCAATACCCGCGGCATAACCTTTGCCGAGCACGTTCCCGGCCATGATCTCGCCGGCCGCAAACATGTTCGCCGACGGTTTGCCGTCCTGCATCAGGATGCGGGCGGTCTTGTCGACCTTTGTGCCGAGATAGGTGAAGGTAATGCCGGGTCGAACGGGATAGGCGTAGAAGGGCGGTGTCGCCAGTGCACGCGCCCAATGGCTCTTCGGCGGCACAAGACCCTCGGTGCGGCAATCGTCCAAGACGGTCGAGTCGAACGTGCCGGGGCGCACGGCCGCATTGAAGCGCGCGACGGTTTGTTCGAGCGCTGCGGTATCGAGGCCGAGTTTGGCCGCAAGTTCGGCGATCGTCTGCCCCTCGATGGCCGGAAACAGCGACGGCATGAACAGCGTCGAAGCGCTTTTGTCGAAAACGATGTAGGCGATCTGGTCCGGCTGGGCGGCCACGAGGCGGCCCCAAACCGCATAACGCTTCGGCCAGAAATCGGCACCTTCGTCGTCGAAGCGCTGCGCGTGCTTGTTCACTACGATGCCGAAGACGACGCAGTCGAGCCGCGTGATGATGCCGCCGTCAAATTTGGGCGCGCGCGCGTCGATCGCGACTGCATGGCATTGCGTGGGATCGCCGATCGGATGAGCGCCTGCATCGAGCAGTATGCGCAATACGGTGCCGCGATTGTAGGGCGTCCCGCGGATCAGGAAATTGTCGGCCGGATCGCCCCAGTATTGCTTGAGCCAGTCGATGTTCGCCTCGAATCCGCCAGCCGCCGCGACCAACGTTTTGGCGCGAATCCTTTTGATCTTGGAACCGCGTTTGACGCTAGCGGCCAGGAACATCCCGTCGCGTATGTCGGCGCCGACGACCTCCGCGTCGTAAAGAACTTCGACGCCGAGCGACTCGGCCGTGCGGTAGAGCGCGTTAAGCATTGCCCGGCCGCCGCCTAAGAAAAACGAATTGGTTCGGCCTAGGCTGAGGGTTCCGCCGAGCGACGGCTGGAAGCGCACACCCTGCTCGACGATCCAGCCGAGCATCTCCTTGGACTCGGCGATCATGTGCTTGGCGAGTTCTTCGTCGGTCTGACCGCCCGTGACCTGATGAAGATCGGTCCAGAATTCCGCTTCCGTATAGGGACCGGTCAGTGTCTCCGTCGCGGAATCGTGGGCGCAGCGCATGTTGCGTGTGTGCCGCGTGTTGCCGCCGCGATAGAATTTTGGCGCTGCCTCGAGCACGAGCACGCTCGCACCGCCGCGCCGCGCACTGATGGCAGCACACATCGCTGCGTTACCGCCGCCGACGATCAGCGCGTCGTACATGCGCTCCGATGGGTCCGTCACGCTGTTCAATTGCCCTTTAGAAGCTGTTGTCCAAAAACTCGTCAGCAAGTATTTCATATCGTACGAAAAATGGAACACTTTATGATGGGGGTTAAATCAGCTCACAGAACCTCGATTTATATGGCTTGCCGGAATTTCAAAAATGTAGCAAATTTGGTACATCAAGGCGCTCGAAGCGCTCGGTAAGGGGCAAATGCGAATGTTTGAAGGTACTGGAGCGAGGGGCGCCCGATGACGTTGCCGCACCATGGCCGATTCGAGTATTCGCCGATCTTTGAGCGGCCCGATTTCGACTGGCCGGGCGGCAAACGATTGGCTTTTTACCTGGCGCTCAATGTCGAGGACTTCGCTTTCGGCGGCACGATGGGGCATACGCCGACCTCGCTCGGACCCCCACCGGACCCGCGCAACTATGCTTGGCGCGACTACGGCTTGCGCGTCGGAATCTGGCGTATCTTCGATTTGGCTGACTCTTTGGGACTGCCGTTGTCCCACTTGATCAACTCCGCAGTCTACGACCGCTGCCCGCAAATCGTGGCGCGGATCAAGGCGCGGGCGGATGAAATTGTCGGGCATGGACGCACAAACTCTGAGCGCCAGGGCGATCTGGACGAGCCGAGCGAGGCGCGTCTCATTCGCGAAGCAACCGACAAGCTGGCGGCGGGTCACGGCGTGCGGCCCGAAGGTTGGATGGGGCCATGGATATCCGAAACCGCCGTTACGCCGGATCTGCTCAAGGAAGCCGGCTACAGCTATTTGCTGGATTGGCCCGCCGACGATCAGCCGTTTTGGATGCGGACACGCTCAGGACCTATTCTGTCCGTGCCCTATCCTATCGAAATCAACGACAGCCCGACGATGCTGAGCCGGATGCAGTCGGCGACCGATTTCAGCCAAATGATCATCGATCAATTCGACACGATGCTTGAATTCTCGGAGCGGGCACCCTTGGTCTGCGGCATTTCGCTGCACACTTTCGTCGTTGGACAGCCCTTTCGTTACGCTCAGCTTCGCAAAGCGCTGCAATACATCGTGAACCATAAACTGCGCGACAAAGTTTGGTTCACACGACCGGGCGAGATCGCAGCATATGCCCGCTCGCTGCCGCCCGGAACGATTGCCGGCAGCTAAGTCCGGCCGATGTATCTCGGCTAACGAAAAAACCAGAAAAGCTAATTCGGAGAAATATTCGGTAATACAGACGCTTAAGAAGGCATATTTGTATGATGGTATGCCAAAAACAATCAGGATATGATTGGTCCAATCAGGGAAGGAGAAAGCAAATGTCGATAGTTCAAACGGCGCCCACCAGTTCGACTGCATCGATGCCGAAATTCACCGAGGAAGAAGAGCTCAGGCTCATGGACTACCCGGACTCCGACGAGGAGATTCCGACGCTCGATATGTCGCCTTATCTGAAAGGCGAGCCGGGTGGGCGCGAACGCGTCGCCGCGCAGTTGAAAGAAATCACCGAAACCGTCGGCTTCTTTTATCTCAAGGGACACAGCATCCCCGAAGAACTCATCAAACAGGTTTTCGAGCAGTCGAAGCGCTTCCATTCGCTTCCGTCCGAAGTGAAGGACCGGGTGCCCTACATCGACGTCGATAGCCACAAGACCGGCTATCAAGGAGGCGGCGAGGAACGCTCCAACAGAGCGAACGTCAACATCATCAAAGATGCGAAGACGAATCTTTATTCCAAGTTCACAGTCATCCGGGAAACCGATCCAAAGGTCGAGCGGAACGTCTGGCCGGAGAATCTGCCCGGGTTCAAAGAGGTCGTAGTGAAGTACCAAGCGGCGGCCGAAAAACTTGGCAAGCAGTTCTTGCCGCTTTGGGCGACGACATTGAATCTGCCCTTGGATTACTTCGACAAATTCTTCGAGGTGCCGCATGTCAACCTGTCGCTGCTGCATTATCCGCCGCAGAAAACGATCGGC
Source organism: Magnetospirillum sp. (assembly GCA_027532905.1). Lineage (NCBI taxonomy): Bacteria > Pseudomonadati > Pseudomonadota > Alphaproteobacteria > Rhodospirillales > Rhodospirillaceae > Magnetospirillum > Magnetospirillum sp. The sequence continues at coordinate 1,163,450 of JAPZUA010000001.1, read as the reverse complement.
GACCGCCAGTACGGCATTGCGCCACATACCGACAATTCGATGATGACGCTCCTGACGGCCAGCGAGTCGGGACTCGCAGTACGCATGCCGTCCGGCCATTGGCGGGCGGTAGAGGCGATCCCCGGAACGCTACTCATCAATACGGGAAATTTGATTGTTCGATGGACGAACGATCAGTATCTGTCGACGAAACATCGGGTTATCAATACGAACACCGTCGATCGTTATTCGATTCCAGTGTTCTTCGGACCGAACGCGGATGCCTTGATCGAAGTTCTGCCGACATGCCAGGGGCCGAACAATCCGCCGAAATACAAGCCGATCACGTATCGCGATCTGCGCAAGTGGTACTACGGATACGCGGACTGATCGGCTTGGCGAATGCGGCGTCGCAGACGGCCCGATTGCGATCGAGCCGTCTGCGATACGCCGTCTTGCCCCGAAGAAAAAGGGGCGTTGACCTTAGTTCTATCGGTTATTCAAGCGTCGGGCGATGCCGGTAGAACTGGGTTTCGCGCTCGAACACAGCGGCTGCCGACAGCACGCTGGCTTCGTCCCAATAGCGCCCTGCAAGCTGCAAAGACAGCGGCAATGAAGCCGAAGAGAGCCCGGACATCATCGCGAGAGCTGGATGCCCCGTCACGCTGAACGGCGTGCGCGCCTGACGTGGGTAGGTCCGTGCAACAGCTTCCGCATCGTCAATCCGGCACGGCGGATCCATGGCACTCGCACATAAGAGCAAATCGACGTCCCGAAATACATCTTCCATTGCCGCAATCATGCGCCGCCGTCTCCGCTGCGCCTGAACGTAATCCTCCGCGCTCAGGAATGCCCCGCCGAGAAGACGCTGGCGCGTGAGCTTCGCGTAGTCTTGAGGGCGCGTCCGAAGCCAACTCGCATGCACCGCCCAGGCCTCCGCCTGCAGAATGATGCGGTTGACGGCGGCGAAGGCGTCGAGCGGCGGAAGCGATACGTTAACTATTTCGGCACCGGCCTCTTCGAAGACCCGCGCCGCCAACTCAAGAGCGGCCGCGACTTCATTGTCTGCCGGCATGTCGCGCTCGTGAAAATGCCGAACGAACCCGATGCGCTTTCCACGAAGATCGGCGGGTCTGTGCGGCACAGCAGCGTCTGTCGCGGCGTCGATATAAGGGGCGTTGCGATCGGCCATGGCGGCAAGCAGGTGTTCAATGTCGGCGACGCGCCGTGCCATCGGGCCGACATGATCCATCGTAAAAGCCAGCGGGAACACGCCTTGACGCGAAACGCGGCCGTAGGTCGGTTTTAGGCCAACGATCCCGCAAGCGCTGGCCGGATTGCGGACGGAGCCGGCGGTGTCGGTGCCAAGCGCGCCGGGAAAGAGACCGGCTGCCAAACCAACGCCCGAACCTGAGGAGGACCCCCCAGTACTGTGATCGACATGCCACGGATTCCGTGCCGGTGGATAGGGAAGGTCGAAACTCGGCCCGCCTAGGGCGAACTCGTAGGTCGCGACCTTTCCGAGGACGATGGCGCCGGCTCGACGCAACTGGGCGACCGACGTCGCGTCGTCAGACGGTATGTTGCCTTCGAAGATCTTCGATTGGCACGTCGTCGGAAGGCCTGCAGCATCGATAACATCCTTGATCGCAATCGGGATGCCGTGCAGCGGTCCTTTGTGTCTTCCCGCCTCGATATCCTGCTCCGCGGCGCGCGCGGCTTTGCGGGCGTTCTCGGCATCCAGCGTCACGAATACGTGAAGTTTTTCGTCAAGGCGCTCGATGCGCCGCAACAAGGCCTCGACCACTTCGACCGGCGAGGTTCTGCGCGCCCCGAAAGCCGCGTGCAATTCGGCAATTCCAAGCCAGTGCAGTTCTTCGCTCATTTCCCGGGAATAGTCATGGGAGGCCATGGCTCCTCCGCCGCCGAGATATCGTCCCGAAGTGCGGCGCGCTGATTTGCGACTTGCTTCACAGCCGCTCGAATGTCCTCGGGAAACAACTGGAACGCCAATCCCAGTCCGGCGGCTTCCGCCATATCCTGAAGCGACTTTTCGGTCATATCTTGCACGGCGTACTCATGTGCTGTTGCGCATTGTTTTTGCGGCATCGAGGGCGGCATCGACGATTCCCTGATAGCCGGTGCAGCGACAGAGATTGCCGGATATCGCTATTCTTACTTCGGCTTCCGTCGGATCTGGATTGTCGTGGAGGAACTCGATCAAAGTCGTCAGCATTCCGGGCGTGCAGAAGCCGCATTGCAGTCCATGATGTTTCTGGAAAGCCGTCTGCAGCGGATGCAGTTCCTTTGCGTTCGGAGCTATACCTTCGACAGTTCTGATTTCGTGGCCGTGCGCCTGAACTGCCAGCATCAGACAAGAGCGTGCCGTACGGCCATCAACAAGGACGGTGCATGCGCCGCAGACGCCGTGCTCGCATCCGAGATGTGTGCCCGTAAGCTCGAGTTGGTGACGCAGAAAGTCCGCGAGGGTGACGCGCGTTTTCACCGTTGCCTCGTGGCGGATGCCATTCACCGTAACGACAATGTCGCGGGAATCCATCGTCATTGTTCTCCGTCCGATCTCAGGCTGAGGAGGGCTTTGGCAAGAGCTCGTCGCGCCAGGGTTTCCGCCAGATGCAATCGATAGGAGGCCGGTGCATGGATATCGTCGAGGGCTTCGATCGATTTGCAGGCGCGCGCAGCTTCCTCGAAAACGGCCTGGGTCGGCTGCGTGCCCAGCAAGATCTGCTCGGCGCTTTCTACTCGCGTAGGTACCGAGCCGACGCCGCCAATCACGAGGCTGGCCCGGTCGATTAAGCCTTTTGCGTCGAGCGTGATCAGCGCCCCAGCCGACGCGACGGCGAAATCTCCGTGCCGACGGGCGAATTCGAGAAACCCGTAGCCGTGGCCCTTAGGCCAGAATTCGATCCGAATCGCCGTCAGAATTTCGTCGACTTCCAGCGCCGGCGTCATAAAGCCGAGCGCGAACTCTTTGAAGGCAAGCTCCCGAGAGCCCTTTGGACCTGCCACTGTCAGCGTTGCGTTGTGCAGCGCAGCCATCGCTGCGAGTTCGGCGGACGGATCGAGGTGGCAAAGCGATCCGCCGACGGTTCCGCGATTGCGCGTCTGGCGGTGGCCGACATGCTGGATCGCTTCGTGGAGTATGGGACAGGTCCTGCGAACGAGATCAGAAAACTCCAGATCGCGCTGGCGGGTCATGGCGCCGATAACGAGTGCGCCGTTTGCTTCCCGAATATACGAAAGATCTGCGATGCGATTGATGTCCACGACGTGATCGGGTTGGGCGTATCTCATGTTGAGCATCGCCATCAACGACTGGCCGCCGGCAAGAACTTTTGCGTTCTCCAGTTTGCCAAGTAGGTCGATCGCCTCGTCTATCGAGGTGGGATCGTGATACTGAAAAGGAGCTGCTTTCATGTGCTGTCGCCGTTCGAATTGTCGCGTCTGTTCTTAAGCAGCGCTTTCAGCTTCGCGGGCGTGATGGGAAGGGATGTGATAGCCCCCGGGATGCCGATCGCGTCGTCGACAGCAGAGGCGATGGCTGCCCCGACGCCCGTGCAGCCGCCCTCGCCAGCGCCCTTGATCCCGAGTGGATTGAGGGGGCTTGGTGCGTCCTCCGCGACGATGACTTCGACGTCGGGCACCTCATGCGCGGTTGGTATCAGATACTCCGCAAAATTCAGTGAGAGCGGCTGTCCGGTATCGCTGTAGCGGAACTGTTCGTAAAGAGCGCCGCCGAGCCCCTGCGCGACGCCGCCTACAACCTGGCCCTCGACAATCATTGGGTTGACCGCTCGGCCGACATCGCTCGCGACCATGTAGCGCTCGACAAAGACCTGACCTGTTTCCCCGTCCACTCGTACAAGCGCCAAGTGGACTCCATAGGGGTAGGTCATGTGGTCGGCATAGAACCATCCTTCGCAGGAGAGACCGTTTGTCCCGCGTGCGATCGCTTCAGGGCCGGGCGACAATTGCCGCGACAACTGGCCGAGGGAAATCGTGGGCCCACTTGGGCTGCCCTTTCGGGCGACGATGCCATCGACGATGTCGAGCAGTTCAGCCGGTGCCTGCAACAAGACGGATGCATGCTTGAGGGCAAGATCGCGAACATTCGTTGCGGCTGCGTGGACGGCGTTTCCGGTCATAACCGTGGCGCGCGACGCATGGGCCCCAATTCCGAAGCGAATTCGGTCCGTTTGTCCATGTACGACCCGGATGCGTCGATAGTCGACGCCGAGCGTTTCGGCGCAGATCTGCGCCATGGCTGTTTCGAAGCCTTGCCCGACAGAAGCTCCACCTGTGACGACTTCGACGAAACCCATGGGATCGACGCTGACCGTGACGCTGTCGGACGGTCCCATCCCGCTTTTTTCGAGGAACATCGCGATGCCGGCGCCGACGAATTCACCCTGTGCTCGACGCACGCGGATCGTCTTCTGCAATTCGTCCCACCCAAAGCGATCGATCGACGTTTGCAGGAGGCCGGCGTAATCGCCGGAATCGAGCACAACCTCGGTTCCGAGCGCGCCGAGTTGCCGTGTGTAGGGCATGTCGGCGCTTGGGATCAGATTGCGTCGGCGAACCTCGATCCGATCGAGCCCCAACTTTGCTGCAATCGCATCAACAAGACGCTCGCGAACGAAAGAGCCCTCGTAACGCCCAGGCGATCGATAGGTGGCAGCGGGCGTTTTGTTCGTCAGGCGAAAATGGCCGATGCCTTGATAGACAGGCACGTGGTACGGGCCCGGTAGCATACCGATCGTCAGATCCGCGACCCTCGCGCCATGGGTTCTGACGTAAGCGCCTTGATCGTGGAAAAACACGTCGCTGAGCGCCAGAATGCGGCCGGTCTGATCGACAGCCGCTCGGACGCGGTGATATTGTTCGCGCGACTGGTTTGTCGCCATGAGATGTTCCCGGCGGTCCTCGATCCACTTTACCGGTCGGCCAAGTGTCATGCTGGCCGCGCATACGAGGAAATCTTCGGGGTACAACTCGCCGCGAACGCCGAATCCGCCGCCGACATGTAGTTCGTAGAGCTGCACGGATGCCGAGCTACGCTGGAAGTAACGCGCCATCGTTTCTCGGTTGCGCAACGGCACCTTCGCCGCTCCCCACAGCTCGAGAACGTCTTGCGCTGCATCGTAGCGCCCGATCGCACCCCGGCATTCCATTGGAACGCCCGAGTGGCGCCCGATCGAGAGTTCCAGTTCGACGACGCAGTGGGCGTTGGCGAACGCGCCCGGTAGATCGCCGAATCCTTGCTTCAATACGATCGGTTCGGTCGAAATGCCCGGCGCGAAGCTGGCGCAGTCCGCTTGAGCATCCATATGCGGAGGAAGCTCGTCGATTTCGGCAAAGACCAAGTCTGCTGCGTCTTCGGCAAGGTAGGCGGACTCGGCAAACACCACGGCAATCGGCTCGCCGACATATCGGACACGGTCCTTGGCGAGCAGCGGTTGCCGGTATGGCATCAACGCTTCCGCGGATGGATCTCTAAAGTCGATCAGAGGGTATGATGCGATGTCGGCGTGCGTCCAAATCGCGACCACGCCTGGCGCCTTACGCGCCTCGTCAGCGTCGATCCGTGTGATCGTCCCGTGTGCGATCGGCGAGCGAACGACGCGCATGTAAAGCTGATGGGGAAACGAGAGGTCCGCGACGAACCGTCCGAGCCCTTTGACGAGGGGAAGATCTTCGAGACGCGGCACGCGTTTTCCGAAGACTTTGGTCTCCTTTCGCTGCGATGGGGCGGCCTGGATACTCATTTTGGCGCTCCATTTCGCATTTCATTGGCCGCTGCTTTTACCGCGGAAAAGATGTTCTTGTATCCTGTGCAGCGACATAGATTGGACGACAGAATGTCAGTCAGCTCTTCATCGCTTGGGTTCGGATTCTTTGCGAGCTCGGTCCATGCGAGCATCAGAAATCCAGGCGTACAAAAGCCGCACTGAAGAGCGTGATGTTCGATGAAAGCCTTTTGAAGCGGATGCAGCTCCGATCCCGATGCGAGGCCTTCGACGGTAACGATCTTTGCCCCTTGCGCTTGGACAGCAAACATCAGACACGCGCGGACTGGCTGTCCGTCCATGCTGACGGTGCACGTTCCGCAGACGCCGTGTTCACAGCCGAGATGTGTCCCGGTCAGTCCGCAATCTTCTCTCAGCGCGTCCGCCAGGGTTCGCCGGGGCTCCGCCTTAAAGCGATAGGTCCGTCCGTTGACGGATAGGCTGATATCCACTTCGTCTGTCATGCGACGCTGCTTTCCAATGCGCGCGCGACCACCGCCTGCGCCAGCTCCCGACGATATTGCTCCGGAAACTCCTCGTCATCGAGCGGATCGATCGCGCGCATCGCGACGGATGCGGTTTGACGGAACAGCTCGCCCCCAATGTCGCCGCCGCGAAGAGCTTCTTCGGCCGCGGTGACGCGTTTCGGAATTGCTTGGACACCGCCAAGTCCGATTCTTGGTTCGAGTGCTTTGCCGTTCGACAGACGATAGATCGCGAGGCAAGCTGCCATTGCAAAATCGCCTTTTCTTCGGCTTACCTCGTGAAATCCAAACCGCGTATCGTCCGAAAGAAGCGGGATACGGACCTTGGTGATAATTTCGTCTTCTGCGAGCGCATTGGCCATTATGCCGGTATAAAAATCATGTGCTGGAACGATTCGCTCGCCGCGTACGCTTGCCAATACGATCTCCGCGCCAGCAGTTGTCGATACGAGACACCATTCCGACGCGGGGTCCGAATTTGCAATGCTACCGCAGAAAGTGCCACGGGACCGAATGGGCGCATGCGCAATGTTTTGCACGACGTTCGCAAGAAGGCTTCCAAGCTTCCCGCTCCCGGGATACGGCTTTTCAAAGGCATTGTGGCGCACGGTGGCGCCGATCGTCATTGTGCCGTTCTCGATCGTGATTTTCCCAAGCTCTGTAATTCCATTGATGTCGATGACATGCCGGGGACGGGCCAAGCGAAACGCCATCATCGGGACAAGAGTCTGACCACCAGCAATGATTCGTCCGTCCTCGGGCGCGAGGACCGAAAGCAGTGAAATCGCTTCGGCCAAGGTCTTCGGGTTGTGATGCGTGAATGGCGCCGGTTTCATTTCGCACCCGCGTTTCCGAGCGAACGCTTCTGCTCCGGACAGTGATCAATCATCGCGGTGCCGTTTGACTTCGCCTGCATAGCTTTGGACGTGTCCGATCATAGCAGCACCCTCGAGAGGGATAAATCATCGCGGATACATGCGGTGTAATGATCTTCGGCCACTTTCCGCAACTGCGGAACAATTTGCGCGCATTCAGGCCGTGCGTAGCTGCAGCGAGTCCGAAATACGCAGCCGCTGGGCGGAGACGCAGCGCTCGGAATCTCGCCTGCCGGAAAAATCTTGCGCTGGTATCCGGGCTCGGGTTGCGGGACGGCCGAGATCAGCATCTCCGTATAGGGATGCTTGAAATTGCCGCAGACCTCGGAACTTGGACCGATCTCCATGACGCGACCGAGATAAAGAACCGCAATTCGGTCGGAGATGTATTCCATTGCCGCGAGATCGTGGGAAATGAAGAGCATGGACAAACCAAGGCGACCCTTCAGCTCGATCAAAAGCGCGATGATTTGTGCCTGGATCGATACGTCGAGCGCCGAAACCGGCTCGTCCGCGACGATGAACTCCGGGTTCACGGCGAGCGCGCGGGCGATGACGATTCTCTGCCGTTGACCGCCGGACATTTCCCCGGGACGGCGCTTAAGATAGTCGCTTGAAAGCGACACACTATCGAGCAGTTCCACGGCTCGGTTGCGTCGATCAGCGTCGCTGCGGCCGATACCTTGGACGATCAAGGGTTCGCTTAAAACCTCCTCGATCGTCATTTGCGGGTTCAGGGCCGCGAGCGGATCCTGAAAGATAATCTGCATCCTGCGCCGAAATCGGCGGAGGTCCGCTGTGTTCAGAGAGGTCACGTCAGTGCCGTCGAAAACAACACGGCCCGCGCTTGGCTCGACGAGGCGAAGGACGGAACGGCCAATCGTGGTTTTTCCCGACCCCGACTCGCCCGCTAATCCTAAAACCTCACGCGAGCGGACCGTGAAAGAAACGTCGTCGACGGCCTTCACCTGGCCGACCTTGCGGCCGAATACGCCGCGCGTGATGTCGAACCATTTCCTCAGCCCTTCGACCTGCAGAAGCGGTGCCATTTCCGAACTCATTGCGCTGTCCTCGCGATGTCGCGCCAGCGGGCGCAGCGAACCTGATGCGCCTGGTCGCTGGATTCGAGTTCGGGAACGGCCGTGTCGCAGACCCCGGCGACGAAGTGGCCGCAACGAGGATGGAACTTGCAGCCGCTTGGAAGCGCAAGAGGGCTCGGAAGGCTGCCGGGAATAGGCTCGATCGGCGTGCCGAGTGTCTTCTTCCGTCCAAGACGTGGCAACGATTTCAAGAGACCGGAGGTGTATGGCATCCGGGGGCGCGTGAACAGTTCCGACACACTGCCCGATTCGACGATCTCCCCGGCATACATAACGATGGCGCGATCGGCGATTTCGGCAACGAGCCCGAGATTGTGAGTGATGAACAGAATCGCCATTCCGGTCTGTTTCTGGATACGCTTCAGGTACTCGACGATCTGGGCTTGGATGGTGACATCGAGCGCGGTCGTCGGTTCGTCGGCGATGAGAAGAGAGGGCTTGCTGCTCAAGGCCATCGCGATCATGACGCGCTGCCGCATGCCGCCCGACAGCTTGTGCTGGTAGGTCTCCATGCATTTTTCGGGATCAGGCATGCCGACCGCTTCAAGGGCCTTTATCGATGCGGCATAGGCTTCTCGATAGGAGAGGCGCTGGTGGACCCTCGCCGCTTCGCACATCTGCGTTCCGATCGTGAAGACCGGATCGAGCGACGACATCGGCTCCTGGAAAATCATCGCCACTTCGTTGCCGCGGACCCTGCGAATGTCGGATTCGCTCAATGACACCAGATCGGCTTTGGTCCCGTCTTTTCGCGTAAGACATATGCGGCCCGATACCGTTGCCGAGGGGATCAACTGCATTGTAGCCAGGCCAGTCGTGGATTTCCCCGACCCCGACTCGCCGACAAGCGCGACGATCTCGCCGGGATTTATCCGAAAGCTGACGTCACGGACGGCGCGAATGGGTCCTTGCGCCGATTTGAAAGACACCGAAACGTTTTCGACTTCAAGGAGGGAGTTCCGGGCCATTCGCTATTCCTCTCGATAGCCCAGCATGTAGAAGCCGAAAATAGTGATCGCGACCGAGAAGCCAGGGGCAAGGCTCATGTACGGATTGACGGACAGATAGTCGACACCGCTGCGGACCATTCCGCCCCAGTCGGCGGTCGGCGGCGGCACGCCCAAACCGAGGAAGCTGAGGCTCGAAGACGTGAATATTGCGAATGCCACGACTGTCGCAAGCTGGACTGCTACGAGGCGAAAGATGTTGGGCCAGATGTGGCGGATGATGATCCATGCCGTGCCGCCCCCGACGGCGCGTGCAGCCTCGACATACACCGACTCTCGGATCGCAAAGGTCTGCCCGCGAGCCAGTCGGGCGACGCCCGGCCAGGCTACGAATCCGAGGACCAATACGATGTTGAGCATCGTCGCGCCCGTCATCGTGATGATAATGAGTGCGAGAACAAGCCCCGGTAGGGCAATGAAAAGATTGATGAACTGCATGGCCATCATGTCGACAGTGCGACCGAGATAGCCGGCGGCAAGCCCGATGGGCACGCCGATGATACCTGCAACCACTGCCGAGCCGGCACCGATTATCAGCGATACGCGCGCGCCAAAAAGAATGCGACTGAAGATATCGCGTCCGAGCTGGTCCGTCCCAAGCCAATGGTCCGCAGACGGGCCCTCGAACAAGCGGATACTCGTCGTCGCGGGATCGTAGGGTGCGATCCAAGGCGCCGCGATCGCCAGCGTAGTGACGATGGATACGATCACAAATCCAATCAACGCGTTCCGGTTCTTCATGGCTAATCGAGCCGGATTTGGGGATTGGCGGCGACATAAAGCAAGTCGGCCAAAAGATTCATGACAACCACGCTGACAATCGTGATCATTCCGATCGCGAGGAACACCGGAAAATCACGAGATAGGAGCGCGCTTGTGAAAAGCGTGCCGACGCCGGGAATGGAGAAGACCGTCTCTGCGACGAGCGCGCCGGCCGCAAGTTGCCCAAGACTGCTGCCGACCTGAGTGATTACAGGAAGAATTGAGTTCGGCAGGATATGCCTGAAAGACACGGCGCTTTCCGAAAGCCCCTTTGCGCGCGCGACCTGAATGTAAAGCCGGCGCGATGTGGCGCGATACTCAGCGCGGTACACGAGGCCAAACGAGGCGAAGTAGTACGCGGCGACTGTCAGCACAGGCAGGATCAGATGGAGCAGATGCTCGAAAATGCCTGCAGACCAGGGGGCCCACCCGGATGTCGGCAGGATGCCCAATACGACGGAGAAAATGTATGTCAGTGTGATGCCAAGCATAAAGTTTGGCACTGTGATCCCAATGAGACTGAGAATGTTGACAACAGGCTGGACGATTCTGCGGCCGACAGTAATGCTGCTGAATACGACGGATGTGGTAACTGCGACGATCATGCCGAGAAGTGCCAGTTCGACGCTGGGCAGGATACGGGGCAAAAGCGCATCGACGACACGTTGGTTCGTCGCATAGGACCGACCGAAGTCTCCGTTCAGAGCCTTCCATACCCAATCGATATACTGCACGTAGAGTGGACGGTCGAAACCGTACTGGCGCTCAAGCTCAAGTATCCGTTCCGGCGTTGCATCGAGGCCGAGCATGAGGGTTGCGGGGCTGCCCAAAGCGCCAAGAATCGTAAAAAACAGCAGTACTGAAATGAGAATGATGTTTGGAATGCCGAGCAGAAGTCGCCGAACGATCAAACTTAGCATTGGCCAAGTTCCAATACGGCTGAGGTAGCGCAGGGCGGCATCGGATCGGAAAAAGCCAAATTGTCGCTGCTTTTAAGCTGAGATACAGACGACAATTCGTTCGGCAGCAGGAGCCGCAGGGGGCGCTGATTGGACAGTGTCGCAGTCTGCAGAACGGAGTGTTCCAATTTTTTTCTCTCTTCTCAACTCCAGCATACAGCAGGCATTTCAAATGTCGTAAATTCAATAACAGGCAGTCATATTTGTGTCAATTGCCAACTGTACCGAAATTGGAATTGGTGGTATGTTTCGAGGCGTGAAGTGGTCGATGCGACGCTCTGTCGCGAATTTGAGGCAAAGGCCAAAGGGGTCCGATAAGCGTTATGGAATTTGAAAACTCGTTTGAAGTGCCGCTTCCTCCCGACCGCGCTTGGGCTGTGTTGCTCGATGTGCCGAACATGGTCAAGTGTATGCCGGGCGCAGAACTGGTCGAGATTGTCGACGATAAGACCTTCAAAGGGAAGGTTACGGTTCGCCTTGGCCCGGTGACAATGAACTTCGCCGGTACCGTAAAATTCACTGAAATGGATGCGGTGAACCACCGAGCCTTGGCGACCGCGCGCGGCAACGATGCTAAGGGGCGCGGAGCGGCCAATGCTAACATCCAGTTTGGACTAGACCCGTCGCCATCGGGCTCGATTGTCACGATCAAGACGACCCTATCGCTAACTGGAGCCGTTGCTCAGTATGGCCGAGCTTCCGGTGTTATAAAAGAACTCGCCAATCAGATTACATCGGAGTTCGCTGGCCGTTTGCGGAACCAGATCGACGCCGAAAACACTAGTCCGGTTTCGACACAAGACCCGGCGACAAATTCGGTATCCGCCCCATCAACGCCGCCACCGGTAGAGAGCCTGTCGGCAGGCAGACTGTTGTGGAAGGTGATATTGGCTTATGTTTCGAGGCTATTCGGCCGCCGCCAAGGATAGGCAGACTTTTGCGACGATCCTCTGATATTCTTGAAGGCGTGCAGATCACCTAATCTGCGGCTCAGACGCAAGGATTCTTCTGGATGGCGCGTGGCGGACAGCAATCGCTGCGGGTTGGACGAAATGCCCCCAATTTGCGGGAACGTGCCACCGTCAAGATCCGCAACGCTATTCTGCGGCTCCACTACAAACCGGGCCAAAAGCTCACGGAGCGAATGCTGTGTGTCGAAACCGGCGTCAGCAGGACGTCGATCCGAGAAGCGCTTCGTCAGCTTGAGGCTGAAGGATTGGTCGAACGTGGGCCGCGTCGGGGACTCATGGTCGCTGCTCTTTCGCCGTCGGAAGCTCGCCAAATATACGAGGTTCGACTTGCCCTCGAGACAGCGTCGGCGGGCCTGTTCGTTCAGCGAGCAAGCGCAAAAGACGTCGAGGCGCTGAAACTCGCGTGCGACGCGATCGAGCGGGATATCAATCGCAAGCCGGTCACTGACTACGTCCAGTCGATTGATCGTTTTTTCGACATCTTGATGCGTGGCGCCGACAACGAGGTGGCCCGTTCGATACTTCGCAACTTGCGCGCTCGAATAAACTATTTGCGGGCGTTAACCGCAGAGGCTTCGGGAGCCGAACGCGAGAGCGAAACGCTTTCAATTATGCGAGGAGTCGTCGATGCGGCCATACGCCGCGATGTCGATGATATCGTTCAGCGTTGCAAATCAATGGTCGAGCGTTCGGCGCGCTACGCGATCGCGCTGCTTACAAGACTTGAGGACGAAGCGGCGGGAAAACACGAAAACAGCACGGTTCGGCGAAAGCGCGTTTTGGCGCCAAGCCGTCCGAAGCGCGTCGAGGACGACGTCTCGCACGGCACTTGAGTTGGCTTCAACGCTATAGCGTGTCCGTTCTGTGCGTAAGGACAACGCGTCCGCGCGCCGTTCTGTCGCGAATAGCCGCAAGCGCCTCGTGGAAATTCTCGAACGTATACGCGGTCATCGGCAGCGGAGATATCTTTCCGGCTTGAAACCAATCGAATAATTGCCGATAGCAGGTTTCAACTTGCTCGGGGCGTTTCTTGCGGTAATCGCTGACCTGAAGGCCAGTCACTTCAATGTTCTTCAGGAGCACGTAGTTGACTTTAAGTGTCGGAATTCGTCCTGCGGCGAACCCGATGACAACGAGTCGACCGCACCAGGCAAGCGCGCGGATTGCAGCGTCGAATACATCGCCGCCAAGCGGATCGAGGATGATGTCTGCGCCACGACCATCCGTTAGGGCGTGGACTTGGGCACGCAACCCGTCGCGTAGGTCGGGCCGCGCCAAGTCGACGATCGCGTCGGCTCCGGCTAACTTTGCGAGGGGTATCTTGTCGGGGTTGGATATCCCCGCCATTACAAAAGCGCCCATTGCCTTCGCGATTTGAATCGCGGCTATTCCCACGGCACCCGAAGCGCCAAGCACAAGGACAGTGTCGCCGACCTTGTAACGTGCCCGATCGTTCAGGGCGAACCAAGCGGTATCGCTCGCGACGGCCATCGACGACGCTTCGGGGAAGCTCATCTTGGGTGGCAGCACATAGCATTGTGATTCCGATACCGTTGCGAGTTCGGCATATCCGCCGATCTCCGCCATTGCCAGAACTCTATCTCCGACTTTGATTCTCTTGGCATCGGGCCCTAGCCCAATGACAATACCGGCAGGCCCCTTGCCGGGCACGAAGGGTGGCTTGGGCAAGAACTGGTACTTCCCGGTGATCACCAACTGGTCGACATAGTTGACCGTGGTGGCATGGGTGCGCACGAGCACCTCGTCTCGGACAGGGACTGGATCTGGCATCGTGCCGAGACGCAGATTTTCGATCGGGCCGTAGGCATCGACGATTATGGCGCGCATGTGACCTTCGCTGAGACGTATTCAAAGTTCGTGTGGCGCTCTTGCGATCACCGGATTGCGACAGGAAGCTGGCGACCGGATTTGACCGCCTCGACTATTTCGACTTTTCGGATCTTTCCGCTCGCGGTGAGCGGAATGCGGTCGAGCTCGAGGAAATACTCGGGCATGTCGTACTTCGAAAGCCCACCGACGTTCAGATGCTCCAGAATATCTTTTGCCGAAATCTTCTCGCCGTTTCGGAATTCGACCGCGAGGCAGACCTTCTCGCCGAGCCGTGCATCGGCAACCGGGATTGCAGCAACGCGTTCGATGCTATGGTGCTGGGACGCGATCGCCTCGAGTTTTGCAGGGAAAATCTTGTGTCCACCGCGATTGATGACATCCTTCTTGCGGCCGGTGATGCGAAGGTAGCCATTCTCGTCGATCCAGCCCAAATCGCTGGTCATGAACCAGCCGTGGGCGTTGAACGAGTCTTCCGTCGCCGTCTGATCGTTGAAGTAGCCTAGCATAAGGCTTGCACCCCTGCCGCCTATCTCGCCGATCTCCCCGACAGGCATTTCGATCGACGCGTTCTCCGTGTTCCAGATCTTTATCTCGTAGCCTTCGCAAGCACGGCCGACTGTCTCGGTGAGCAATCTCGCTTCGTCGTTCGGATGCGTATACTGATGTGAGCACGTTTCCGTCATGCCATACCCGGCCTGCGGCTTGATTCCGTGGCTCAGAAGCTCGCTGATGACCCAAGCAGGGGCGGATGCGCCAGACACGCGAAAGCCGGCGAGTTTGGGAAGATCAAGGGCCTTGCGGCCTCGCATCTCCGACAGCAGGTCTATGGCATGCGTGGGAACGCCGAAAAGAAACGTGGCGCCCACTTCCTTGAGCCGGTCGAGCAAGCTCGCCCCTTTGGGCAAGTCGTGGACGATTATCTCGCCGCCGACAATCAAAGTCATGATCATCGCGCCAAATCCGAGATTGTGGCTCAGAGTGCCGAGCGTATAGACATTTGCCTTCTCGTCGATCGTCCAGTCCCGCGAGATTGTTCGTGCGTTGGCAAGCAGCGTATTGTCGCTGTGCATGACGCCTTTGGGAACGCCTGTCGTACCGGATGTGAAGGCGAGATAAACGACGCTGTCGGGATTGTCATCGGGCCGAACTGGGTTCGCTTCTGCGGCCGCGTCTTGTGACCACGGCAGCGAAAGCGGAGTTCCGTTATGCTCATCGACCGATCCAAGCACATAGATATGTCTGATCGACGCGATTGTTCCCGCCTGAACGACGATGTCGTTCTTTTCGGCGTCGGCGCCGAAACCACGCTGGGCAATCAGCACGGACGCACGAACTTTTCGAAGCAATTCTGTGACGTCGTTTACAGTGTGGTCGCGGTGTAGCGAAGGGCAGCAGACATAGCCGTTGCGCGAACAGGCAAGGAGCGCGATCGCGACTTCAATGCGGCTTGCGACCCAAACGGCGATACGTTGCCCTGGGCGGGTTCCGCGGTGTTGTAGCGCGCGTGCGAGAGCATCCGCCTCCTGGACAAGCTGTCTGTAGGTGAGCCGTCGGGCGCGATCGCGGATGGCAAATTTGTCGGGGCTTCGCTCAGCCCGGTTCGCGACAAGTTTGTAGAAGGTGTCGCTTTTCCAAGAGCCGTCCCGATAGTGCCGGTCAAGTCGGTCTCGGCCTAGCGTGGTCAGAAGGTGAGTTGTCATTTACTGCTGAATCTCTTCACGGAAAAACTAGTTTTCGCTCGTATTCATACCAAAATCAATAATAATACAAAAAATGGGAATGTGCTATCGTTCTGTGGTCAGCCGTTCGAAGGGTATTTGGAGGAGCACATTGCCGATTCCTTGTTTTTCAAGCTCAAACGAATGCAAGGGTGAGGCACAGCGGACATTTCCTGATGGCCAAGGAGGGTTCAAACTTTGGAACAATTTGGCCTAATCATGTCAGGAAAAGCCGGAGATGAACCATTTCCATATTGTGGCGGGTTAACCGCCGGGCACCGTTCGAGCGCACCGACACTGAATGTGGCTCCGAAATAGGAGGATGCTATGAACCAAGGCACAACCTCGTTTGCGCGGTATCGCCCTCAAGGCCGCTCCGTTTGGACAGCCAAGGAATTGTCCGATCGAAGCGATTGGGTGTTCCGTCTGCCGGAGCGAACCCTTCAAGAGATCGATGATTGTCTTGCGCGGGTCAAGGCGCGCGGACTTGCTTGGGATGCGGTGCGATCCGACGATTTTCCGCTCGTATCGCTTAATGGCGATCTTGACGAAATTCGAAAAGAGATCGCGACCGGGCGGGGTTTTATCGTTATTCGGGGATTGCCGGCGCAGAAGTACGGTCTGGATGATCTGAAGCGCATCTATTGGGGGATCGGCGCTCATTTCGGGCGCGCCGAAGCGCAAAGCCACGAAGGCGACCGCTTGGGCGACATAATCGATTTGAGCGACGAGCAGCCCGACATATTCCGCCGCCGTGGATACCACTCACCCGGCGCTCAGCTCGCTCATACTGACGCTTCCGATATTGTCTCGATGTTAAGCATTACAATGGCGAAAACCGGTGGCGCGTCGCGGTTGGCGAGCGCCCATGCGGTACATAATCTGCTTCTCGACCACTGCCCAATGCTCTTGGAGGTTCTATACGAAGGCTTCTTCCTTCGCGGTACGGACGGCGATGCAAAAGACGCGGGTTACGATCTGGTCAGTCGGCACCGCGTTCCGATTTACGAGCATGCGGATGGATGGCTGAATTGCTTTTATGTGCCCGGCTATATTCGGCGTCCGGTTTTGTCCGGATTGGTGCAGCTTAGTCCGAAGGAGGAGGCTGCACTTCAGGCGCTCAACGCGTTTGCAAATCATCCTGAAATAATGACGAACATGTATCTTGAGCCTGGCGACATGCAGTTTCTGAACAATCGCACGGTCCTGCACGGGCGTGCTGCATTCGAGGACCACCCGGAGAAAGAGCGCCGCCGTCATCTACTGCGGCTTTGGCTCGACGTATCGGATTGGCCGAAGATGTCGAAGACGCAAGACTATCAATCCGCCGAAGTTCGTCGCCGGTGGGAGGAGAACGCACGACGGAGCAAGGCGCTTGCATAAACTTTCGTCTGTCTTGGCGGCAAGCGTTCGAAGATAAGGCCGGGGCGTAAATGTGGACTGATTTGACGAATTGTCTTTAGAGGACAGGCATATGGCTATCGGTGAGCTGCAGACTGGGACGCGTTACGAAGACGAGACATTGCTGCGTGGGAAGGGCCGTTTCGTCGATGATCTGCATATGCCAGGGATGCTTCATGTCGCGTTCGTTCGCAGCGCCATGGCGCACGCGCTTATCCGAAGCATAGATACCGCCGCAGCGAAGGCTGCGCCTGGGGTGAAGGCGGTTTTGACCTATGCCGATATTCGCCCACTGCTCACGCAGGATCGCATCGCGTTGGCTATGCCGTCTGGTGCCATCCGTTTTGTGGTCGATCCGCCGGTGCTCGCTTCCAGCGAGACATGTTATGTCGGCGAACCGATCGCACTGGTCGTCGCTGAAAGTCAGGCATTGGCGGAAGATGCTGCTGCGCGCGTTGAAATCGACTACGAGCCGCTGACTGCCGTTGTTGACATCGTCGTCGGCCTTGCGCCAGGTGCGCCGAAAACGCGCCTCGACTGTCCGGATAATCTGGTGGCCGAAGCGGTCATCAAATACGGGGATGTCGATAGCGCCTTCAAACGTGCGGCGCATGTTTTTTCGGAGGAATTCCGCCTGCATAAAGGCGGCGGGCATTCGATGGAACCGCGCGGCATCTTGGCCAGGTACGACGAAAGCGCCGAATCTCTGGATGTTTGGGACAGCACCCAAATGCCGCATCGCAACAAGGCAGTCTTGGTGCAAATGCTAGGGCTGCACGAGAGTCAAGTGCGGGTCGTGGCACCTGAGGTTGGCGGCGGTTTCGGCCCGAAGGCCGTATTCCATCCCGAGGAGCTTGCCGTGCCTGCGGCGGCGAAACTTCTTGGGCGCATTTTGAAATGGACCGAGGACCGACGTGAAAACTTCCAGGCGACTGTCATGGAGCGCGATCAATTCTGGTCGGTAGCGATGGCGCTCGACAAGGATGGCAAGGTGCTTGCCGTCAAAGGGCGCCTTATCCACGACCATGGCGCCTGCACGCCCTATGGCAGCTCCATTCCGCAAAACGCGGCGACAAACCTGATCGGCGCCTACGTCTTGCCTGCCTACGAGATGAAGGTTTCGTCTTGTCTGACCAACATGGTGCCCACTGCGGCGACAAGGGGCGCAGGTCGGCCGCAAGGCACGTATGTAATGGAACGCATGCTTGATCGCGCCGCCGCGATCGTCGGGATAACGCGCGACGAGATACGCAGTAGGAATCTCATTCAAGCAAGTCAGATGCCGTTTACGACGCCGGTCGTCATGCGCGACGGCAGCATGATGACCTACGACAGCGGCGACTATCCAGAATGCCAAAAACGGGTCCTAGCGGCGGCCGGATGGGCGGATTTTTCCGCTCGTCAAGCCGCAGCGCGCGCCAAGGGACGGTGGATTGGGATTGGCTTGTCGAACTACGTCGAATTGACGGGGCGCGGTCCGTTTGAGAGCGCATCTGTCCGCATCGGACCTTCCGGGCGCATACTTGTCACAAGCGGCGCGACAGCGCAGGGGCAGGGGACAAAGTCGATGCTGGCGACGATCGTCGCGCGGGAACTTGGAGTTGAAACCAGCATGATCGATGTGATCGTCGGCGATACGAACTTTAGTCCGCTTGGAATTGGCGCCTTTGCAAGCCGCCAGACAGTGACCGCGGGAAACTCGGTATATGCGGCGGCGATCGAGGTTGCACAGAAGGCAAAACAGATCGCCTCTGTCCTTCTCGAAGCGGCGCCGGAGGACATCGAACTTCGAGATGGTGTCGCGCATGTGCGGGGTGTACGTCAGATGTCGCGGTCGCTCGGCGACCTCGCTAAAGCGGTAAATGGATCGATCGGATTCGCTCTTCCGGGGGGGATTTCTCCCGGTTTGTTCGCTGCATCCGATTTTCAGGTTGCCGGAACCCCTTTCGCAAACGGCGCGCATGTCGCCGAGGTCGAAGTAGATTGCGAAACGGGCGGCATAGAACTAACTCGATATGTTGCGATCCACGATTGTGGGAAGGTCATCAACCCTCAGATCGTTGAAGGGCAGGTGCTTGGGGCGATTGTCCACGGCATCGGCAACGCCTTGTTCGAATGGATGCGCTACGATGATCGCGGACAGCCGCTTACGGTGACTTACGGGGACTATTTGCTGCCGGCCTCGGATGTATTGCCTCGCATCGAGTTGCTGCACATGGAGTCCCCAAGCCCGCTCAATCCGCTCGGCGTCAAAGGCGCTGCCGAAGGCGGCACGATCGCGGCGCCTGCGGCTGTCGTGTCGGCAATCGAAGATGCGCTGAAACCACTCGGCGTGCGGGTGCTAGATCTCCCCGTGACGCCAGTCCGCCTGCGTGCGCTCATCGAGGCGGCGCGAACCGCAAGCGCACGCTAATCCACTCAGGTCGGCAAAGTTATTGTTCAAGGCGTCGAAGCGCATCGACATAGTCTTTCACGCCGCTTGCCAGATCAAATTTCGGCTTGAATCCAAAGTCGATGCCCGCGCGTTGGATGTCGAATATCCCAGCCCGATTGACGGAAAAGCCGAGTGGATTTAGTCCTGGGCCGATTTCGATAACCGTGCCTGGGATCGCCGCACGAACGGCATCGGCAAATTGACGGAGAGTGCATCCAACGCCGCTTGCGATGTTATACGCTGCGTGAGGCAGCTTTTCGGCCATCACAGCGCCGACCATGCCCTCCGCGGCGTCGTCGACATAGATCAAGTCATCGACCTGGTCGCCGCCCTTTTGCAGATGCACTTCTTTTCCGCAGAACGGGTCTTCCACCAGGCGACTGCGCAGTGACATTTTGCCATGTCGCGCCTGTTTGCCGGGTCCGTAGATTGCCGAAAAACGCAGCGCTGCGAACTCGAGCCCAAAAACGGTTCGATAGACTTGGCCAAGATTTTCGGCGGCCAACTTCGTCGCGTCGTACGAGAGGAGCGGGTTTTTCGGATAGTCCTCCGAAATCAGTCGGTATTCCGGCACGCCAACATTGCCCGGCAATTCGCCGTAGACAGCGCGGCTGCTTGCATAGACGAATCGTTTGATTCCCGCCCGCTTTGCCGCTTCAAGTAGATTCGCAGTGCCTGCTGCGTTTACCTGGAACGATTTAAACGGTTCCGTGTCCATGTTCGGATCTATAAATGCCGCTAAATGGATGATTCGATCGATCTGTTTTTCGGCAAGCAAGCTGTTAACAGCGTCAAAGTCGGTGATATCGAGTTCTGCAAAATCGAATTTTCCTTTGATGTCTTGCACAAGCGAGAAATCAGCACGTCGATCAACGACGATGGGGACGATGCCGTGCGCGAGTAGTTTACGCGTGACAACGGCCCCGTTCACACCGACGCCCCCTGTTACAAGAATTCGCATTGTTAATCCCCTAGTGTTCAAAATTCGGAACAGATCATACTAGTCATATCCCAATAAGCCTGAAAAGCCGTTCAAGCTCCCATAGCGGCATTGTGCGCCTGATCGACGCGATAAAAATTCAGAAACAACTATCGAAACTGATGCCGCGAAAAGTAGACGAATCACCACAAGCGCTGCTGTGCTTTCGTTCTTTGATGATGCCCCGCGCTTCTCGCGGATAGATCCGCTGACCGAGCTAATCGGATCTGTCGCCGATCTCGACGATCTGTTTGAAGCCGTTTCGCGTACAATCTGCTTCCCGACACGTTGACATTCGTCGTTGAGGCTAATACTGTCATCTAATAATTAATAATCCCACTTTTGGGACAACCGGGATGGAGGGCGAATATGGGAGTGCAACGCGGATTCCGAAGCCTAGTTCTTGGGCTTCTGGCTGGCGGCTCGATGGCGTTCTCCGCTTTGGCGCAAGAACCGGTGCGAGGCGGCACGCTTGTCGTCGGGTCCTTTCACGGCATGCAAACCTTGGATCCGGTCCGCTCCAACGATCTATCGGAGCGTGATGTCCTCTATCTGCTCTACAACACGCTCGTTCGCCTCGACACCGATTTCTCGGTCAAGCCCGAACTCGCGGAAAGCTGGCGATACGAGAATGAGGGGCTGCGTCTCATCTTGAAACTGCGGCCAGGCGTCAAGTTCCAGGACGGCACGCCTGTCGATGCCGAAGCAGTGAAATGGAACTTCGATTGGCGCCTCAATCCGGACGCCAAATCGCCCCAACGACCGGCGCTTGAAGCATCGATCAAGGCGGTTACAGTTTTGGATCCGCTGACAGTGGCGGTCGACACCAAGGTAGCGGATCCCGGACTATTGGGGCTTCTCGGACAGCGCGAAGGCTACATGGTGTCGCCGACGGCCGTCCAAAGGCTCGGCGATGACTTCGGAAGCCGACCGGTCGGAAGCGGTCCCTTTATTCTCCGTGAATGGGTGCGCGGGAACCAGTTGGTCGTCGAACGCAACCCGAACTATTGGGAGGCCGGAAAGCCTTATCTCGACAGGATCGTGATGCAGAATATCGCGGGATCTGTTGTGGGTTTGCAGCGCCTACGGACGGGTGAACTTGACCTTATCCCTACGCTTACAGCGCAGGATGTGATCCCGCTCCGCAACGTTCGCGATATCAAGCTTGATCGGGCCCCGGCGAACCGCTGGTATTCGCTGCAATGGCAGATCGACAAGCCACCCTTCGACAATCCGTTGCTGCGCCGGGCAATCGCGCACGCGATCGACCGAAAGAAGCTGGTGGACATCATCATGCTGGGGCAAGCGCCGATCGCTGAATCGCCGACACCCGAAGGTCTTTGGTGGCAGAGCCCCGACGTCAAGTCGCTTCCCTATGATCCGGCCAAGGCGCGCGAACTTCTGAGGCAGGCTGGCTACCCGAATGGGCTGTCGATTGCCATGGCATCGCCTCAGCGCACGCCCGACTCGCAGATATCCGAGGTGATTCAGGATCAATTGAAGGCAGTCGGAATCACAGTGACGCTTGAGCCGGTTTCGAACGCCGAGTTCTATCCGCGTACGGTTCGGCGTCAGATTAACTTCACGCCGATGAACTGGACGCAGCGTCCGGATCCCGATGGGTTGTTCCGGTTCCTTTTCTATACAAACGCGGCGCAGAACTCGACGGGGTATTCGAACAAAGAGTTCGATGCCTTGTTGGACCAGGCGCGTGCACTGACGGATATCAACGCGCGCAAGCCTCTCTATGCGAAGGCGCAGCAAATCATCGTTGATGATCTGCCGTATGTATCGTTGTTCTTCGCCGTCCAGTATCTTGCGCGCAAAGATACGGTCCAAGGCTTCACGTGGATCCCGGATCAGATCCCGCGTTATCGGGATGTGTGGAAGACGGCCGGTCGGTAAATGGCGTGCGGCCGGATGTCGTAGAACAAGGCGACATCCGGCCGCAGCGCTTCGTTCCGAACAAACTGCAATCAGCTAGAATGTAACTACGATCTTGCCGAAGTGTGTTCCCTTATCGAGATAGTTGAAGGCTTCAGCGAGTTGCGAGAACGGAAACACCCGATCAATAATCGGTTTCGCCCCACTTCGCTCGAATTCATGGGTTAGGTCTTCGTGCATTTCCTTAGACCCAACGGTAATCGACTTTATGCTGACCGTTTGAGCGTCGAGATCCTTCGGCGGAAATGCACCGCTCAAATCTCCGATGATATGAATTTGGCCGCCGGCGCTTGTCGCATTTATTGATCTTTCGATGGTTTCGCGCCCGCCGACCTCAACGACATGGTCAACGCCCTTCCCCCCAGTAAGAGCACGGACTTCATTGTCCCAACCTGGGAGGTTGCTTGCATCGACAACATTTATGGCGCCGATCTTTCGCAGCCCATCGGCTTTCAACGCGCTTCGCGTTATCGCAATGGAAGACGCGCCGCGTATACGTGCAATCTGAATCGCGAAATTCGAGACCCCGCCGCTGCCGAGAACGAGAACGCTTTGCCCCGCTTGGAGTCGACCGACTGAAATAAGAGCATGCCATGCAGTGACTCCTGCGCACGGGAGGCACGCGGCTTGCTCGTAGGTCATGGAATCTGGAATTCGAACAACGTCGTTTTCGTGGCAAACAAGATACTCGACGGCAGTCCCGTCGATGTCGCCCCCCCTCGAGAGCCACCCAAGACGCTCGCGCGTCTGCGGCCCGGTATACCAGCCTTGCATATAGATTGGCATGACGCGGCTGCCGATCTGGACCGCCGTAACGTCTGTACCGGTCTCGACGACCTCGCCCGCTCCGTCTGACAAGGGAATGAGGGGCAGCTTTGGCGGGCGCGCATACAGTCCTTTGACGATTTTCAGGTCTCGATAGTTCAACGATACGGCGCGCATGCGGATCAATAAATGTTTTGGAGGCGGGGCGGTTAGGGAGAGCAACTTCTGCTCAAGCCCGTCGAAACCGAGACGCTCCAAGACGTAAGCCTTCGCCGTCCGGCCATTCGAACTTTGCATCTGGGACCTTCTTTATTGACGGAGCCATGTGTTTATTGTTGCGTTCTTTTTTTGGTACGATATCATAAAATGAAACAGATGAGGCGAATGCTCGATCAACGACGCCTGCAGCGATCCGGACGGCAGGGGTCCAAATGAGGGGATTGGAAATGAAGAAAATAGTTGCAGGCCTTGCTGCCGCGGCCGTCATCTTCTCTGGCTTTTCTGCAAAAGCGGATTTCCAGGACAATCAGCCGATTTCAATCACGACTTCGGGCGCGACAGCGACCGGGTTCGGTCGCGCGGTCGTTGAGGCCCTAAATGCCATTGTCCGGGACGTCTATCCCGGTTCGACGATGACATTCAGGCCGAACACCGGGTCAGGCGGTCTCGTCGATCTCATGAACAATGACGCTCAACTGTCGCTGGGCGTAACGAACGTGGAGATCCCGATGGCCCTTGAGGGGAAGCCGCCCTTCGAGCAGCCGATGAAGGGCAAGCTCTCGTTCGTGTTTAACGGCCTGCCGGGCACAAAGTTCTTCTTCATCGCCGAGAAAGCTTGGGCCGAAAAGGCCGGCGTCGTGACGCTTGAGGACTATACCAAGAAGAGGCCTCGGGGCACGATGTCGGTAAGCGCCCGTGGAACGCTTTATGTGAATATCATCGCGGACTCGCTCCTGAAGCAGGGCGGTGCATCGATTGAGTCCATCGAGAAGCAATGGTCGGGATCGCGAGTCGCGTATCTCCCCAGTGCGCGCGGCGTCGATGAACTCAGGGATGGCAAGATTGATTGGCAGATTGGCACAGCATTCCAACCGTTCCAGGCGATCAATGAAGTCGCTCGCAGCCGGCCGCTTGTTTGGCTGAAGGTGCCGGACAGCTATCTAAGTGCGGTTGCAAAGGAATACGATCTCGAGATCGTAACCCTTCCGAAGAGCTCTTACAGTTTCCTCGATGAGGACGTTAAGACGCTTCGCATCGATCTTGTGATGCTTGCGGCGACCTCCGTATCCGAAGAGGCGGTCTACAAGTACATGAAGGCCATCGGTAGCCGACTCGACCGCTTCCGGTCCATCCATCCTTCGTATAGCGAGGTAACGCTTGCGGAGTTGGCCCGCAAGCCGCCGAGCGTCCCCTATCATCCGGGCGCGGAGAGGTACTTCCGTGAAGCCGGTGTTCTGAAGTGAGTTGACGACGATGGCCCCGCTACTTGCTCGCGGGGCCATTCTTAAGTAGTCGGCATGAAGTAGACCGCTTTCGGCTTATCGGTGGACATCAATGACCAGCGCGACTTCACTCCGTCAATTGGTGTTCCGTTATATCAACGAAGGTCGTTCGGTTGAGTTGGATGGTCCCGCGCGTATACTGGTCGCGATAATTTCAATATTAATGGCGGTATACATCTTTCGATACGCCTTCTTCTCGATTTCCAGCCTGCATCTCCACACCGCTATATTCCTGACCGGCATGCTTCCGATCGTTTTTCTTACGACCTCGGCACATACCGGTCGGAGCGACCGAAACTGGATCGACTGGTTGTGGACGGTAGGTGCAATAGTCGCATGTAGTTACTTTATCTTCAATTGGCGGTTCTACGACACGATGATCGAGGGCATCACGCGAGTATCCAGGTTAGAAGTTGCGATGAGCGTGGTCATGACGGTTTTCGTCATCGAAGCTTGTCGTCGAGTTGTCGGCTGGGGCTTGACCGGTACATGCGTGCTCCTGCTCTTGTATGTGGCGTACGGCCACCATCTTGGCGGCGCGCTGGGGCACACCCCGATAAGTCTGGAATATTACGCACGTCGGATAACCGTATCAGAAGATGCACTGTTTGGCGTGACCGTCGAGGTCGCCGCGACCTATGGGTTCCTGTTCGTCTTCTTTGGCAGCATCTACCATCGTGCGGGCGGGGGTCAGTTCTTCTTTGATCTGGCCAGCGCACTCGTGGGGAGAACAAAAGGCGGTGCAACAAAGGCGTGTGTCGTTTCAAGCGGAATCTACGGATCGGTTTCCGGCAGCCCCACCGCCGACGTCATGACGACCGGCCCGATCACGATTCCCATCATGCGCCGCAGTGGCGCGACTGCTACGCGTGCCGCAGCGACTGAAGCGGCGGCATCCTGCGGCGGCGCCATCTTGCCACCGGTAATGGGCTCCGTGGCGTTTCTCATGGTCGAGTACACGGGGATTCCCTATCGCTCGATCGCACTGGCCGCAACCGGCATCGCCATTCTCTACTATCTCGGTGTACTGGCGATCACACACCATGAATCCAGCTATTTGCGCGAGGGAGCGCTTCAGGAAGGCGACGTGTCGTCGTTGCCCAACGTCCTAAAGCGCGACTTCCGTCTGATTTTCCCCGTCTTCGCGTTGCTTTACCTGATTGAAGCGGGATACTCGCCGACGATCGTTGCCGCGGGATCATCAGTTATCGGAATTTTGTCCAGCTATCTCACTCCCAATCGAAATCTCTGGGTAACGCCCAGCGCACTGCTCGAATGCTGCATCGAGACTGCTGTTCGCATCAGCGGACTGACTGCTGCGTGTGCCGCTGCCGGCATGGCAATCGGGTATCTCGACATGAGCGGCTTGGTCGGAAAGTTCAGCTTCATCCTATCGGCCGTTTCCGGCGGGAACTTTGCGGTGGTGATCGTTGCTGCAGCAGTTTTGCTAGTCATACTCGGCTTGGGGCTGCCGACGGCTGCCGTCTATATCATGGGAGTGGCGTTGGTGGCGCCCGTGCTGATCGCCGATTACGGGCTATCGGTGATGACGGCGCACATGTTCATGCTGGTTTTCGCGTGCATGTCGGCGATTACGCCGCCGATGGCGGTCGCTGCGATGGCCGCTGCGGCACTGGCGGGCGCCAACGCGGACCGCGTTGGATATTACGGCTGCCGTCTTGCCTATGCCGGATTCCTCCTGCCCTTTCTTTTCGTCGTTCGACCTGAGCTCCTGCTCGAGGGTGCGATGGGCAATGTCGTCGTGACACTCGTCGCCGCATTCATCAGTGTCCTGGCTATCAGCTACGCAATCGCTGGCACGGTTCGGCAGTCGCGGATACACTGGCCGATCAGGATTCTGATTGCTGTCGGCGGTCTGATCATTCTTGTCCCCGGAACGCCTGCTCTTGTTGCTAGCATTGTGGTGCCGACGGCCATGATGGTCGCATTGATCAAATGGGCCTCAAAAGCCAATGCTCGCGACATTCGAGAAGGTGGCGCTGCCTCGTGAGGCTTCTCGTCAGCGTCGATGGAAAAGCGTGAGCGGAGTCTCCGCTTGGCGGCCAGTGGTTGGTTCGCCTCAGACTTCAGTCTCAGATTGAGCAATCAGGAAGGTGAATTATGTCGAACGAAATTCAGATCGATCCAAATGTCGAAGCGCCGAGCTCCCGCCGATGGGTGGATCAACGCTGGCTCTTAGACAATGTTATCGCATCCGTCGGCATCGATTGGGACCAACCTCGATCGCTTTATTTTAACGGAGCCTGCGGCATTGAATCAAATCCCGACTTTGCGACAATTCGCCAAGGCGTAAAGAAGTTTGCGGATATTGGACCATCATTCGAGGCGGCGGCCCGCCGTCGCCAGGCCAAAGCGATCGCTGCCGAAGACGCCGGCAATCTCGTGACCGCCCGCGACAACTATTTCATTGCTGCCATTCAATGGGGTGCTGCGCAGTGGCCGCACAATACAGTCAACGCGATCAACGCGAACTGCAACAAGAACAAACGCGACTGCTATACGGCTTACGCGCGCCTTGCCGATCACAAGGTCGAAGAAGTCTGGATCCCGTTCGGTCAAAGCAAAATACCAGCTTGGTTCCACCTTCCGCCTGGATATACCGGCGGCAAGATTCCGCTAGTGGTATCGTTCCCGGGGTTGGACACATTCAAAGAGATATTCGTGTCGCTGTCGAACGATCGCTGGCTTTCGCGTGGTATGGCCGTTCTTGTGGTCGATGGTCCGGGACAGTCGGAGTCGCGAATTCTTGGCCACAAGTTCTCGCTACAAGGCTTCATTGAACTGGCGCCGAAGCTTGTCGATTGGGCGATTGCGAGACCGGAGATCGACAAAGACAAAATCGGGATATTCGGCAACAGTCTCGGTTCCTTGATCGTTACGGCTGTTACGGCGAACGAACCGCGTCTGCGTGCATGTGCCGTCTCGTCTATTTGCTTCGAGCCCGGGCAGAAGACAATGGTCGAAGCGGCTTCGCCGACTTACAAACGTCGGCTTATGTACATCTCGGGCTATACAGACGAGGCAAAATTCGATGATTTCCGACGCAGCCTGACGTGGGAAGGGTATGCAGACAAAATCCGAGTGCCTTATATCGCTCTGGCTGGTGAACATGAAGAGCTGTGCCCCTTGGAAAACGCGGACCGAATGCTTGCAACAATGACGTGTCCCCGTCAGTTCGTCGTCTATCAGGAATCCCGCCATGCAGTCGGCTTCGTTCCGTCTGCGAATCTCGGGCCCTATCCGACCACTTTGATTGCGGATTGGATGGCCGCCAGATTGGCGGGTAAGCCGATCACAAGCGAACGGTGGTATGTGCATAAAGACGGGAATGTCACAAAAAACCCCATCTAGTCGGGATTCAGATGCCGAAAAACATTCAAGTGTCTTTGAGCTGTGGCGACTACGAGATCACGCGACCGCTCATTGACGGTGTCGTTCGACCGGAAGGTTTGGATCTGACGGTGCTCGCGGCGTCGACCGCGCGGGATCGGCAATGGCGGCTGGCGCGAAATGCGGAATGCGATATTGGCGAGTTGAACGCGTGCGCCTACTTCATGGCCCGTGAAAGGGGCCATCCCTACGTGGCGCTCCCTGTATTTCCGCATCGCCGCTTTCGGCATGGTTTCATTTTCGTGAATCCGAACAAAGGAATCGAAAAGCCGTCGGAATTGGCGGGGCGCAGAGTTGGCGTGGAGAGCGGCTTCCAACCAGCCGCTGCGGTCTGGGTACGCGGTATTCTCGGCGACGAGTACGGCGTTCCGCACCAGGACATCACTTGGCTCACTGACCGAGACGAAGACATTCCGTTTACGCCTCAGGCAGGGCTCCGGATCGAACGTGCATCACCGGGGTCCTTGGACCGAATGCTTGTGACCGGAGAGATCGACGCTCTGATCTCGCCCGGTTATCCGCCCTCGTTTCTTGCCGGCAACAAGAACATCCGGCGCTTGATCCCTGACTTCAAATCCGCAGAAGAAGACTATTTCAAACGCACTGGGATTTTTCCGATCATGCATTTGGTCTTGATCCGTGAGGACTTGGTCAAGAAGAACCCCTGGATTGCGCCGAACGTTGCTTTTGCGTTCAATGAGTCCAAACGTCTGGGTTACGAGCGCTTTCGCAATCCACGCGTGGCGCCTCTAGCCTGGGGGACGAGCGCCTGGGAAGAGCAAGTGGAACTGATGGGGCAGGACCCTTGGGAGTACGGGTTAACGCCACGTAATCGCGAGAACCTGAAGACGCTTGTCCGCTATTGTTGGGAGCAGGGGCTGATCCGCGAGCAGCCTGCCATCGACGACTTAGTGCTCAATATCAGCAGCGAAGTTCTCCGCGGCACGCAAGGCTTCTGATTCATCCATCGCGCTAACTACTGCGTCGCTGGCTCCGCATCCCAATTCTGCGCTGAACCGTGAATGGCAGCGAGGAGGTTGTTCGGTGTTATCGGGCTGCCCGAAAGATGTACCCCCAAAGGGGAAAGTGCATCTTCGATCGCGGCGACGATGGCAGCGCTCATTGGAATGACGCCGGCTTCGCCGACACCCTTAATGCCGAGCGGATTGAGCGGCGTTGGGCTGCTTAGGTGGAGAAGATCGATGGGCGGAATTTCGGTTGCGGTTGGCAGCATGTAGTCCGCAAGCGTGGTCGTGAGTGGCTGGCCGTCTGCACCGTAACGCATCCACTCGAACAAGGTATTGCCGATGCCGTGCACGATACCGCCTATTACCTGTCCATCGACGATTTTTGGATTGATCATTCGCCCGCAGTCGTGCGCGAAGGTGACGCGCCGGATATCGACACGGCCGATTTCGGGGTCGACCTCGACTTCAACCACAGCGCATCCGTTCGCGTAGGCCATTGGATCGATCTGGACGTGCTCGGTTACGGCAAGTTCCGGGCCGTGCGCGTCGAGCATGCGGTATCCAGGCAGCCCAACGACCTTCTTGACCAAATCAGCGAAATCCAAACTTCGGTCCGTTCCCACAATTCGGACGGTGCGCCCCTGGATCGCAAGGTCGCTGCGCGCGACTTCAAGAACCTTGGCGGTTAGGTCCAAAATGCGATCCCGCAGCTTGCAGGCGGCGATGAGCGCCGACGATCCTGCCGTAACAGCCTGTCGACTGTTGAACCCGCCGAACCCTTGGGCGATGGCGCTTGTGTCGCCGGCAGTGACGATGATGTTCGACATGTCGCCGCCGAGTTCGTCGGCGACGATTTGTGCCAGCATCGTTTTGGTGCTTTGACCCATAGCTACCGCACCGGTGGCGACAAGAACTTTCCCGCTGCGGTCAATGCGCACTGAAACCGACTCGTAAGGGCCGCGCCCTGTTCCCTCGACATAGTTGGCAAGACCAATGCCGATATGGCGTCCGGCTTGCAACGCCAGCTTTTGGCGCGCCTTGAAACCGACCCAGTCGGCTTTTTCAGCCGCCGCCGACATAGTGGCTGGGTAGTCGCCGGAATCAAGCGAAATTGGGATTCCGCCCCGTGTTGCAAACGGCCTCGTGAATGGCATCTGTTCTCTACGCACGAGATTGCGTCGACGAACTTCCATGCGATCAAGTCCAAGTTCATTTGCGACCCGATCGAGCAATCGTTCCATCGCAAAGACGCCTTGCGGCTGGCCGGCCCCGCGCACCGGCGTGACTGGAACCAGATTCGTAAGCACTGCCAGACCTTCGATCTGATATGCCGGAATATCGTACGCGAGAGGAAGCGCGGACATTGCTCCCTGGACAACAGTCAAGCCGCGGGCCGTATAGGCGCCGTGGTCATGGACGACCCTTCCGCGTACGCCGAGTATTCGTGCGTCGCGTGTGACCGCGATTTCCACGTCCCAAAACTGGTCGCGCTCTTGTGTCGTTGCGATGAAATGTTCCTGGCGGTCTTCGATCCATTTCACCGGCGCGGCGAGGCGAAGTGCGACTAGCGGCACAATGAGGTCTTCAGGGTAGAAAACGAGCTTTGGTCCGAAACCGCCGCCGACATCTGGGGTAATCACGCGCACCTGATTTTCCGTGCGTCCGAGCAAATCGCAGATCTGTGCGAGTGCGGTGTGCGGCGTTTGAGTCGACGACCAGACCGTAAGGACGTCGCTCTGCGGGTCGTGTATTGCGACCACCCCGCGACACTCGAGAGGATGTGCTGCACCACGATGCTGCCAAAGAGACTCGCTGAATACATGGTGGGCATCTTCGAATGCACGGTCGATGTCGCCGAACCCCAGAGTAAAGCGGGCGGCAATATTGTGGGGGTGTGCGCTATGCACTCTCGGTGCGTTTTCGCGAAGTGCAGCGCGGCAGTCAGCTACTGCTGCCAGCGGTTCGTATTCAATATCCACCAGAGCTGCGGCGTCCTCGGCGACGTTGCGGCTTTCCGCAACGACGACGGCGACTGCTTCGCCGACATAGGCGACTTCCCGGTCGGCGAGAATTGGGCGATGCACCTCAAGCAGATAGGCCGCGCTCGGCAGGGCGACGACCAATCTGTCCGCGGTTAGGTGGTGCCGAAGGTCTTCCATCGTGAAGACAGCACGAACGCCTGGTAAAGCACGTGCCGCCTGCGTGTCGATACGGCCGATCGAAGCATGCGAATGCGGGCTTCGCACAAATGCAATTGCCAACATCCCTGGAAGATTGACGTCGTCGACGAAGCGGGCTGTACCGCGCAGAAGCGGCGGATCTTCGATTCGGGGAACCGACTGGCCGACGAGCTTAGGCATCAGAGCTTTGGGATCGAAAAAGTAGACGGATGGAACACGTCTTCTGCCGTCAAGCGGCGCGCAGTAAGGCCTTGTTCATGGAGGTATCTAGCCAGCGCGTCGATCTCTTTTCGGTTTTCGTCGACGCCGTAGCGCCAGAAATCTTGCCCGAGAAGTGCACGTGTTTGCTCAAGCTCAGCAACCGGCCAAGGCAAGGTCGTATAGAGATGTCCGAGCGTTTCGAGCCGCGCGTAGCAAAGTTCTTTCGCTCTTGCAAATGCGCGATACACATTGAAGGGCAACCATGGATGCTCCTCGACCAGCCGCTTTCGAATCCCGACCAAATGCATGGTCGGGAAGATGCCGGTCTTCGCGAAGTATTCGGACTCGACGGCCTTGTAGTCCGGAAAGAGACGTCCAACCTCACGATTTGTCTTCATGCACGAGGGCGGCATCGCAGATACAAGCGCGTCGATATCGCCCCGATCCAGTTGGGCCGACAGCGTATCGTGATCTGGAATGGCTGATACATCGACGTTTCCTGGGAGCTTTAGTGTGACGCTCGGCGTTCGCCCTGCCTGTTCGACCCCTCCCGTACGCCAACGCAAATCGGCAGGTAGGACGCCGTACTCATCCTGAAGAATGCCACGCACCCAGACGGCTGCTGTAATCTGGTACTCTGGCACGCCTACGAGGCGGCCCTTGAGATCAGAGGGGTGTGCGATCCCCCGATCGCGCCGCACGTAGATCGAGGAGTGGCGGAACAAACGCGACGGGAAGACCGGCACCGCAATGTAGGCGTTCGTGCCCCGGTCAACTTGGGTCATATGGCTCGCCATCGATAGTTCGCTGATATCGAAGGACTGATGCCGCAGTGCCCGCGGAAACGCTTCTTCGGGCGGCATTGCGAGCGGGATGATTGTGCAGCCATCGATGGGAGCACGGCCATCAAATACTGCACGAGTGCGGTCATAGTCGCCGCAAGCGAGGCTTAAGGTGAGCGTGTGCATCTGCGAGGCATCCAATCGCGGAACCGCTGATAAAAAAACGTCTAAGAGAACGAATGTAGTGTGTTCCAAAAATAGACTCTAGGACAAATTTTGGTACACTATGGCGGTCGCCCCCCATCGAGTGGTCCGGATAAACTGTTAGTGCATTGTGGCCTCCTTCACCATTGCCGGCAGTAGGTGGAGCGAAGCGGAACCGGAAGGCGGCGATGGTGGCGTTGCGGTTTCCGGGGCTGGCGGTTGATGGCCAAGGCTGCTGTGCGGGCGGATCGTGCTGTAGTGCCGCCCCCAACCCTCGATCAGCACTTTGGCTTCGGCCTGGCTGTAGAAGATCTCGCCATCGAGCAGCTCGTCGCGCTGGGCTGTGTCGTTCGGCGGGGTCTGTTACATCGGTCTCATCCTCGTCCCATTCACGATGACGATGAGCCGAAAGCACTCCGGTTCGCAAACTGCTCAGACTGTCCTATGGGCGCCTACGGCGAACAAGCGAGGGTGTGCATGCTGGCGATGCCTGGAAATGGCTTCGATCATGAAGATAATCACTGAGTATCCAAGTATGTAGTGTTCCAAAATTGGACACTAGAGTGATTTTTGGTACACTTCTTCGAATTGACCGTCCAATAGCCGGGCCGTTTTCGGGAAATGGGTAAAGGAAAGAAGGATGACCATGAATGGCTCGATCGCAATCGTCGGCGCAGGACTTATGGGGACGGTCATCGCCGCATTGTGTGCTGCCCGCGGGCACCGAGTCGGCCTCTACGATCAGAACCGGAAGAGCCTTGACGGGTTTGCTGATCGGGTGCGCCCCATCCTCGGGAATCTCGCGGAGTCCAAGGAAGCGCAGGACGAGATACTCGACCGGATAAAGCTTCACGATTCTCTCGAGAGCTGCGTCCAGGGCGCAACCCTCGTTCATGAAATCATCCACGAGGATCTCGAAGCGAAGCGTGCGCTCTTCCGGCAGCTCGACGAAATGTGTGCCGGAGACGTAATGCTGGCCACGAATACGTCTTCATTCCTGCTCAGCGAGATCTGTGTGGATGTTCCGGGGCGGCGGCGGGTGATCGGCATCCATTACGTCGCGCCGGCGCATTTGATCCAGGCTGTCGAGATCATCACGGCCGACTTCACGGCACCCGAGTTCGTCGTGCGGGCCCAGAGCTTTCTCGAAACCATCGATCACGTGGGGATCGTTTGTCGCGAGTGCCCCGGATTCATAATCAATCGAATCCAGTATGCGCTGAAAGCGGAAGTTCAAAAAATCCTTGAAGAGGGCGTATCGACTGCCCACGACATCGATATGGCCGTGCGACTTAGCATCGGTCCTAGGCTGGCACTATGGGGTCCGATGATGCAGGAGGATCTTTCGACCAGCAAGAAAACCATCGTGGCCGTCATGGACTACATCTACAAGGCAACCGGCAACGCCCACTTCGCGCCGCCGGCTATCCTGAAGAATCTGGCCGACAGCGGCCAGATCGGCGCATCGGCGGGAGCTGGATGGTATCGCTGGGACGAGAACAACGACCAGCGCGTTCGAGAGCGGGATCGGCAGCTTAGGGATCTTCTCGATTGGTTGAAAAAGAACAACCGCGTAAGCGCTCTCGGCTCTCTGGGCGAGAATACCCTTGCGAAGGTAAGGTAGCGATGTCGGTGCGTCGTGCTCAACGCGTCCGTAGACTATTGAAGATCTCCGGGCCGCAATTCGGCTGAATCTCCTAGCTGAGGTAATCAGACATGCTGATCTACGCTCGCTTGAAGTCCAATGTATCTGTCTTTGCGCTAGACCTCTTAAATACAGCACTCCTATGCGTACTTCTATGGCTGGTGCTTATTCATTTGGGGATTTCTCCCAATCTACCCCACCCGATTTGTGCAATCTGAGCGAGGTGCCATTTGCGCAAGCCTTGAAGATCGCCGTTGATCGAATGCGAGTCGACCTTCCTACAAGTTTCTCCAGTCTATCTTTGTCGGAAACGGATCATGGGAGACAACTCCATGGCGCTTGAGTTTAGGCCCCTTTCGGAAGCTATCGGCACTGAAGCGGTTGGTTTCGACCTTTCGGAAGACCTCACCGAAAACCAATTTTCCCGTATTCGGCAGGAGTGGGAAAGGCACTGTGTGATCCTGTTCCGGGGTCAAAAGATCGGCGAAAACGCGCAGATACGATTTGCAGAACGTTTCGGACCGCTTGCAAAAACGGCAAACGCCGAGCGTGCAGCGAAATCGAATCCCGCGATCATGCTGATCTCGAACATTCGGGAAGACGGGAAGTTGATCGGCTCCCTACCCGACGGCGAAATGCACTTCCACTCGGATCAGACCTATATCGAAAAGCCAGCGACCGGAACGATGCTCTATGCGTTGGAGATTCCGTCGAAAGGCGGGAACACCCTCTTCGCCAATGCGCTTCAGGCGTACGACGACCTGCCGACACACCTTAAGGCCGCGCTGTCTGGAAAGTCAGCGATGCATAGCTACGACACGGTCAGTACGCTTCGACCGTCGTCGGCGAACCTCGGACCCAGAAGTTTCATTCATCCGATTTTCCGGACACACCCTCCGACGGGCCGAAAGGCGCTCTATGTAAACAGGCTACTGACCCAGTACATCGTCGGAATGCCGAGAGATGAAAGTGATGCCATCTTGAACGAGCTTTTCGCGCATCAAGAGCAGCAAAGTTATGTTTACGAGCACGTATGGACCGTCGGCGATCTGATGTTCTGGGACAATCGGTCCTGCCTGCATGCTAGAACGGATTTTGACTCAAGCGAGCGCAGACTGCTTCGTCGACTGACGCTGCTGGGCGAGAAGCCATACTAGACGGATTTCGCTCAGCGGCAGGATCTGTTCGCTTCAAATTCTGGACGAAGAAGAACCACGAAATCATGAGAAAACTGCCGATCGACTATTGCTGGATCATCGTCGGCGTGACAAGCCTCGTCCTCTTGGCCGGTGCCGGAATACGGGCAACGCCCGGTGTCCTGATACTGCCGCTTGAGCAGGAATTCGGATGGTCTCGGGCGACGATCAGCTTCGCCGTATCTTTGAATCTCCTGCTCTATGGGCTCATTGCGCCGTTTGCGGTCGCGATCATGGAACGATATGGCGTTCGGCGATGCATCCTCGTCGCGCTTCTCGTCCTCGCCGGGGCAATCGCAGCGACAGCCTTCATGGAGCACGTCTGGCAGTTGATCGTCGTGTGGGGCGTTCTCGTCGGAACGGGTACCGGCTTTCTGGCGACGGTTCTCGCCGCAACGGTCGCGTCCAGATGGTTCACGACGAAACGAGGCCTAGTCATCGGGATATTCTCGGGGGCTGCCGCGACAGGCCAACTGATTTTCCTGCCCGCGATGGCTAGCGTCAATTCTGCCTACGGATGGCGTATCACGCTTGTTTGCATCGTTGGCGTACTTTGCACGCTGCTGCCGCTCGTCGTGATTTTCTTCCGAGATCGGCCATCCGACGTGGGCATGTTGCCTTACGGCGAGACGCAACCGATCGAGCCGATCTCCAGCCGACATGAAAATCCTTTCGCACTCGCATTTCTGGCGCTTCGCAATGCAAGTTCAAACCGAAATTTTTGGTTGATCAGTGGGACATTTTTTGTCTGCGGCGCATCGACGAACGGATTGCTCGGGACGCACCTGATTCCTGCCTGCGTCGATCACGGATATTCAGAGATCACCGGAGCGGCGCTTCTCGCAACGATGGGTATGTTCAATTTCTTTGGCACTTCCCTGTCGGGCTGGCTTTCGGACAAGTTCGACAATCGCAGCCTGTTGGCGATCTATTACGGCGTCAGAGGGGTATCGCTTCTCTATCTGCCGTTCTCGTTTGACGATATCTATACCATGTCGATATTTGCTGCATTTTTCGGTCTGGGTTGGTTCGCGACCGTTTCACCGACCGTCCGCATATTGGCCAATACGTTTGGCCGCGAGCGCGCACCGCTGGTATTCGGCTGGGTGTTCGTGTGCCACCAGTTGGGAGGGGCCTCGGCGGCTGCCTTTGCAGCGCTGATCCGAGTGACATATAGCGACTACTTTTCTGCCTTCGTGATTTCCGGACTGCTGTGCTTCGTGGCCGCAATTGCGGTCACCTTCATCGAGGCAGGCGATAGCAGGCCGGATACATCGACTAGGAAGCCGGTGGCTCATCCTGAGTTCCGGGCGGGTCTCGGCGCCAAAAACTGATTGCGGGCGCATCGCGCATCGCCACCCAATTCACAGATCAGGAGCCTTGAACCATGGCAGAAATCGAAGCGTTTGAAGACCACTGCTGGAAAGACGTGGTCGATCGCGACACGCTCACGATCTACAGTGCCTACGCCCGTCGCACGTTCGTCGGGCCGAGCCCTGCCATCATCGCCGTCGATCTCTATAACTCGGCATATCGTGGCGGCCGCAAGCCGCCAGTCGACGTTCAGGCGCAGTGGCCCAGTTCGTGCGGAATCAACGCCTGGAATGCGCTGGACCCAACAAAGAGGCTCCTTGCGGTAGCCCGACGCGCAAGCATCCCCATTTTCTACAGCACGTCGGATGCGCGTCCACTAAGCAAGCCAGGCGGGGTCGAACCGACACGTCGGCAGCGGATGACTTCATCGCCTGACGACTACGAAATCCATCCCGAACTGTCGCCGGCCCCGGAAGATGTCGTCATCGTCAAACAGCGCGCCTCGGCGTTCGCCGGAACACCTCTGGGATCGCACCTTACGATGCTTGGGGTGCGCAGCCTAATCGTGTGCGGCGAGAGCACTTCAGGCTGCGTCAGAGCAACTTGTATTGATGGCTATTCGGGCGGATATCACATTTCGGTCGTCGAAGAATGCACCTTCGATCGCTCGGATCTGATCCACAAGATCAACCTTTTCGATCTGCATCACAAGTACGCCGACGTCATGAAAGCTGACGAAGTTCTGCATCATCTTGCAGGGTTGGCAACGGCGCGCGGTGCTGGCGGCTGATGGACTGTCGACATGTCTGTGTTGGAGCTCGTCTGGTTCCTAGTTCGTGAAGTCTAACGCCACAAGAAATTCGTAACATGCGCACCTCGATCTCCGTCCAACCTTAATCAAGTGATGCCGTTGCGGGTCTTCTGGCAAAATAGCACAGACAACAAGTGTTCGAATTTGCCGATTTCTACAGATCCAGTGGAGTACTTCAGTCAGGTCACTCAAACTG
The DNA here is from genome assembly GCA_027532905.1 of Magnetospirillum sp. NCBI lineage: Bacteria > Pseudomonadati > Pseudomonadota > Alphaproteobacteria > Rhodospirillales > Rhodospirillaceae > Magnetospirillum > Magnetospirillum sp. Next base: position 1,126,000 of record JAPZUA010000001.1, on the reverse strand, counting down.
GACGGCGAAATCAACATTTTCGAAGGACATGTAAGAGACACGATTTAGAGGCGGGGCCGACAAAGATACTAAAATTTACACATTTATAATGTAAATATTGGGATCCCTTAATTCTGGCTAAAGCAATGACGTGCAGTGTGTCGCCAATATCGATAACACGCCGACCGCGTCCGGCATCAAGACACTTCTTGGAATGACCAGATCCGATGGGGACACGATCATCGGGATACAAGACGGTGGTCTCATCAATCTTGGCAACGGGGAGATTGCAGGCTCCGAGGCATATACGACGATCCGCGACGCCGTCCGGCTAGCTGCTGCCGTGTTAATTATAAAGATTTTAGTGACTTAATGGTCTGGCGGCCATTTATCTGATGCCGTAGATGCCGACCTGGAGCCCGGGCTTTTGAAAAAAAGTGAATGCCGGTAGTACGAAAAAAAGCGGTATAAGCGCCCATTCCGATCAAAACTAATATGTTGTCTCTAACACGGCGCTGTTTCTGTCGCCGAGGAAAGGAGCCACCATGTTCAATACCGATAAAATAGGATCATCGCTTCTCGCCGCATCTAGCGGTCTCGCTTCGGTGGGCTCAACCCGGGCGCATGCCCAAGTGCCTACACTATCTCCAACATCATCTTCCCCCTCTTATCTTCCCCCGGGAAGAATAAGGGAGGGGGGCGAGGAAAGACGATACTTCGAATATGAATTCGCGGCCGACGCGCTTGAGCCAGAAGAGTACCATTCTTTCTTAAGCGAAAAGCGACACGGCGAACTGATAGACCAAGAATTCGAAAGAATACAAATCGCAATCGATCATTTGACGCAAACGCAAAATATTATCGGCGAAAAATGGCGATCGCGAATTGATGCAGTGCGAACAGCGCAAACAGAACGCGCCTACCAAAAAATTTATAAGGCGGAGTGCTCAAGAACCGACGGATTCGACCTCCGAAGATTTTCAGGTGGGCATCGAAAGAAAGTTCATACGGCATGCCTCATCTGGCTCGAATGCGCGATTTTTAGCGCCTTGGATTATTGGAACAACATTTGCTGCAAGTCAGATGATGGGGAGCGGCAATATGCGCTGCAGGCACTCGAATTTTGCGTTTGGGCTACTAAAACGCTTTTTGATACGTCTGCCCAACCATCTTACAAAAAGGCACCCGCTCGAAAGCGATACTGGGAACGTCTAAAAAGACTTCCGCCAAATTGGGAATTCAAATTAGAGGAGGCCGCTCGCACGCACGGCATTTGGTATTTGCCAATCTGTATTATGCTTGCGGCAGGCGCACGCCCAGAAGAAATCGCTCTTGGTGTTAGCATCCGATCACCAGGCTGCAATTTGGTTGAAATCGAGTTGCGGCCAGTCAAGGTCCGCAAAGAAAAAGATGTTGGCCTTGGCGTTCGCCGTATTACCGTAAAGGCTGATGCGCCATGGACTAGAGCGCTTTTGCAGGCGACCGGTCCGGAGGGCCTACGGGTTGTGCGGGTCAAGTCGCCAAAGAAGGCCTATGACAGGGTCACCGCGATCATGAGTGAAATATTTGGAAAGGACGGAAAACTCGTAACGCCGCGTGTATTGCGCCATCGATTTGCTTCGTTGCTCAAAGATACCAATCTGTCCCTGCGCGACCGACTCACAATGATGGGACACTCCGATCCCAAAACGTTCCAGCGATATGGACGCCCAGATCTGAACGTAGCCGCAATTGGGGTACCATTTTCTTGGTCTGCAGAGCTTGAGCCTAAGCTGAATCCCAATGACTTGCCTATTTAGCGTCGCTGCTTCGCCATCGCGAACCCGTTCGACCGCCATCAGGCGTATCGTCTCCAACGACTTTCGGTCCAGCTTACGGCCGCGGTGCGCAATACGACAAAGGATCAATAGCCACCGCAGTTTCGAGGTCGTCGATCATAACAACGAAATTTACGTCGGTCGCTCGCACCGCAGATCATCCTAGTAAATCGACTTTTCAGGCCTAGCTTCTTTTTCGGATGCATCGCCGGTTTCCTAAATGCCGAAACCTCCGCGTTGACGGGGCATTAACGATGTTATTCAAGTGACCTGATCGAGTTTTTGAACCAAGCCGAATGAGAGATTACTGCATCCCGGCGACCGGTTTGAGAGGCTGTATCTCGCCGAACGTCGCCGGTGCTGGCGGCCGATATCTGAGTGACGAGTGCAGCCATTTTTTTGTAGTGCTTCCGCCTGTGAACCGGCGTTGAAATCTGACCCCGGCATAAATAAGCAGAAGCCAATGGACCTAAGCGCAGATTCGATGGTCTAGAGGGGAACGCTTTAACGTTGATTCTTTTCGCCGAAACGCTCCAGACTCTATGGAGTATCGGTTTGATAGATGTAGAAATGGCGGGGTCAACCTTGGAAGCCGAGTCACAGCAAGACTATCTGATGAAAAAAAACGCGGCGAGTGTTGCCGCAATCGGAATTACCGAGTCGCGCATGGCGGTATATCCATCGCACACAGCGACAAGGCGCGACACCCACTTCACCGCAAACCGGAACCTTGACCAATTTCCTCTTGGCGCGAGGCTCGAAACCCGGCTGATCTGACACCGGCAGGTCGGATCGGCGGCAAGTCGGATCACCGAAACGCGTGGCGCCGGTCTCAAGATCGCCGTACGCGGAACGCTGTCGCATTCTTTAATGCCCCTCGCAGCCGCGTCAATGTAGCTCGGTACTTCCTGTTTAGACGCGGCATTGGTTACAGTTACCTTGAACTCGCGATAGACATCACTCGGCCAAGTGACCGCGACTGAGATTGATTGCGGTGTCATTGGGGTCTGCCCCTAATGGAATTTTGCGAAAATGGCTTGCGACCGCTCAGGAAAAGCGGCGCGCATGACCCGCTCCAGCAGCCGCAGATTCAACCCGCCTTGCCGCGCGACCTGACGCAGCCGCGCAACAACCCGCTTGTCGAGCTCGGGAACGTCGCCCTCGCGAACGCCCAGTTGCGTCGCGTGGCGACGACGAACATTGGCGAGCAAGAGATCGACATGTGTCGGCGCGATCGCATTGATCGCGATGATCCGCAGCCGGTTTCGTAGCGGACCCGGCAGCGGATCTATACGGTTCGCTGAGAACCCGAAGGTAAATCGGCTCAAATCCAACGGCACGCCCAGCCCCTCGTCGAACCAATGTCCACGCGATCCGGGTTCCAGCCATGCGAGCAGGGTATCGACGATCAATCCATTCGCGGGGTTCCCGCCCGCTTTGTCCAATTCCGTCATTAGAACGCAGGGATTTGCCGCCTGCAGCCGCCGCGCGACCTGGGCGGGATAGCTCGGATTCCGAGAAGACCAGCCGCGTGCGGTGCCCTTGAGCGCGCGGGAATCGGCCGTCCCAGCAAGCTCATATTCCACGAAGGGCCGCCCCGTAAGCTCGCATGCACGCCGCCACAGCGCGTCCTTGCCAAGGCCGGGGGCGCCGACCAACAACACCGGCGGTTCGCGATCGGCACCCCCCGACATAACCGAACCCAATACCGTATCGATAGCACTGCCAAGATGCGGAAACTCCAAGTGCAGAACTTTCTGGAGCACGTCGAATGAGGTCTTCGGTCGCCAAAGCCGCATCATTTCGCCGAGGCTCTTGTAGGGTTTTATCTCGCGATCCTGCTCGATCTCAGCCGCCAGTGCTGGCGCCAGGACCATCAGCTCGCGACCGGACTCGGGCCGAGACCGATCGGCCGCAAGTCTCTCGTCCAGATCAGCAGATTTGACCAAAGCAGAAAACTCCGCCGTCAATTGCTTTGCATCGTCCAGCACCTCGACCCGCGCCAAACGACGGCGCCAATGCCGGATCGCCCGTCGCCTTTCAATCGATATTGACGTGGTATTTGAAGATTGGGCGAGCATGCCAACCAGGGCCCCCGCCGCAGCGACATGGCTTCGGCTTGCGGCCAGAAACCAGAGCGACCCGACGACATCATCCGACAGTTTGGCGCGGGAGGCGCGCACCGCGAGATCCGCGAACAGATCCGGCTCGATGTCGTTGGGTCCTCGTTCCCTTAGATGCGCCGCGATCAGAGGGCAAGACGCCAAAACAAAGTTCCAGATGCGCCGCGATTGGCGGATATCCCAGCTCCGGCTGGGATCAGCCGTCCAAATCTTGGAATCGAGCGGGTCGGCGATGGGGATGTCGTCGGACATAACGGTCTCCGATTTGTGGGATGCAGCGTGATGATGAAAGCATTATAGACACCATTGGTGTCTTTGTAAAGGATTTTCTCTCGCACTCGAGGCACCAATGACGTATTTTGAGGGAATGAAAAATTTCGGTCCCGACGCGCTCTATAGCTGGCGTACCAAAAACAATCTCACGCAAGCGCAAGCGGCCGAGGTCTTGGGCGTTGCGAAAGGTACGTTGAAAAACTGGGAGCAAGGCATCCGCCGAATCCCCGCGACGGTCGAACTATTGATTGAAAAGTTGAAGCCCAGCGATTTGCCGGCAGATCGTGGTGCCGTCGGGACACGCCCCATCGGCATACGCGCTCACAATAAGAAGAAATAGTTGGCAGACTTAGAGGGGGGTACCCGCGCCAGCGTCCCACCAGCACATCAAGCAGTGACACTGCGAGCATTGCGATAAATCTTGCGAAATTGGCCGGGCTTAACAAAACTGCCTTCGAGAAACAATTATAAGCGGCGCTCAATTCAGTGGGCGCGTAGGGACATCAGAATGAAAGCGTTTGATCTTGGTCGGAGTATAATCGACGGCTATTCAGCGTTCAATCGTGAGCCCTCTAAACAACCGGATCTGCGCTTAGGTCCTTTGGATCCTTCATATTAATGCCGTGGTCAAAGTTAAGCGCCGATTCATAGACAAAAGCAGCCGAAGGTTCATGATCTCACCGGTCATCGGTGGTCCTCAGGTTTATGGGGGGCGTCTGCAAACCAACGCTAACCCACGAATCGACGGTAGCCGCCCGAGCCGCCATCGGTCCGCTACGGCGTTCCCAAAAGGGCGCGCGGGCCGTCGGCGTCGCTCCCGCCTACTCCGCGACCGAGGACCGGACCTACTATGACGCTTCCGAGGTGCTTTCGCGGGAATTTTCGTTTAACCAAGCGTCGAGATCGACACGCCGGTAAACGACGATCCGCCCAAGTTTGCAAAATTGGGGGCCAGACCCCGCGACGCGACGCTTAGCTAAACTACTCGCAGAAATCTGAAGATATTCAGCGGCTTGATGAGCTCTGTAATTTTCACGGGCTGCCATAATCAATCTCCTTCAAAAATCAATGTATGCGCAGAGAAAATTTCGCCAAGGTATAAAATGAACGTTTTGCAGGTCGCTGAGAGCCGCCCCGACTCTCGAGAGTGAAGATTTTTGGGCTCAATGCCATGCCGTAAAGTGCCATATCTTGCCATTGCCGTGGTAGAACGGTGGTAGAATCAAATGAAAAAGGGCCTAGCTGTTTCCAGCTAAGCCCTTGTTCTATATGGTGGAGCCAAGCGGGATCGAACCGCTGACCTCCGCAATGCCATTGCGGCGCTCTCCCAGCTGAGCTATGGCCCCGAAATTCGTGGCCGGCGGGGTGGGTCCCGCTGGCGGCAGGCGGTTATTTATGCCGAACCGATGCGGCGGTCAACGTTCCTCGTCTTCCACGTTCTCGATCACTTCGGCGACGTCTTCTTCGTCCTCGCCCAGTTCCGAGGTGTCTTCGATGACCGCATCCTCTTCCTCGGCCTCGTCGCCCACCGCCGGCTCGATCGCGTCGACATCGTCGGCGACGGGGACCGGGACGGGCTTCGGCGCTGCGACCGGCGCTTTGCCGCGACGCGACTTCAGCAGCACTTCCGGATCGTATTCCGCACCGCATTTCGGGCACTCGATCGGGCTTTTCGTAAGGTCGTAGAAACGCGCACCGCACGATTGGCACGTCCGCTTCAAACCCCATTCGGCTTTCGACATACCTGGAAGCTCCCCGAAAAATCGCCCGTTTTGGAACGGGCGCGGGACATGCCACGTCCGGCCCGCCCTGTCAACCGGGGTGCAGCGGGCGGGGTGCGGCCCCCTGGTGCTGCGGCCCCTTGTTGCCGTGCGTGTTGCCGTGTGGGGGGCTTGGTTGCTAAAACCCGGCGCCCGCCCGGAAATTCGAGGTTTCGCCCATGTCAGCCGCATCCAAGCCGACCCCTGCCGTCGCCCGCCGCGGGGCCTCTTTGTCGGGTGCCGTCGCGGTTCCGGGCGACAAATCGATCTCGCACCGCGCGTTGATGCTGGGCGGTCTGGCTGTCGGCGAAACGGTCGTGCACGGGCTGCTCGAGGGCGAAGACGTGCTGCGCACCGCCGCGGCCATGCGCCAAATGGGCGCCAAGATTTCCAAAGACGAAGCCACAGGGATTTGGCGCGCGCGCGGCCGCGGGATCGGCGGCCTGATCGAGCCCGCCGACGTGCTCGATCTTGGCAATGCGGGCACGGGTGCCCGCCTGCTGATGGGGCTCGTGGCGGGCCACAATTTCGTTTCGGTCTTCACGGGCGATGCATCGTTGCGTCGCCGCCCAATGGGCCGCATCACCGCACCTTTGATGCAGATGGGGGCGCGCTTCGTGGCGCGCGGGGCCGCCGACGGCAAAGTGTTGCTGCCGCTGACCGTGATCGGTGCGGCCAGCCCCATCCCGATCGAATATGCGCTGCCCGTCCCCTCGGCCCAGGTCAAAAGTGCGGTGCTCCTTGCCGGCCTTTCCGCACCGGGCCAGACGATCGTGCTCGAGAAGGAGCCCACGCGCGACCATAGCGAACGCATGCTGCGCCATTTCGGCGCCACGCTCGACGTGCGCGAAGAAAACGGCGTGTCGCGCATCGCCCTCACGGGCCAGCCCGAGCTTGCCGGCTGCACGATCCACGTACCCGGCGATCCGTCGTCGGCGGCCTTCCCGGTCGTGGCGGGGTTGATCGTGCCGGGCTCGGACGTGGTCGTGCGCAATGTCGGCCTCAATGTGCGGCGGACGGGCCTCTATCAAACCTTGCGCGAAATGGGGGCCACGCTCGATATCGGCGACCGCCGCGAAGCGGCCGGCGAAGAAGTCGGCGACATCCATGTGCGCGCGTCTTCGCTCGTCGGCGTCGACGTGCCGGCGGATCGGGCGCCCTCGATGATCGACGAATATCCGATCCTGGCGGTCGCGGCGTCGTTCGCGCGCGGCCGCACGATCATGCGGGGCTTGGGCGAACTGCGCGTCAAGGAAAGCGACCGGCTGTCGGCCGTGGCGCGCGGGCTTGCTGCATGCGGCGTGGATGTGCGCATCGACGGCGACGATCTGATTGTCGAAGGCTGCGACGGCGCTCCGCCCGGCATGGCGGCGAACACGCCCGCCATCGCCACGCATCTCGACCATCGCATCGCGATGAGCTTCCTCGTGATGGGGCTTGCCAGCCGCCAGACCGTGTCGGTCGACGATATCGGCGCCATCGCCACGAGCTTTCCGAACTTCCTTGCGCTGATGGCTGAACTTGGCGGCGACATCGCGGTGGGGCAAGCTTGATCATCGCCCTCGACGGCCCGGCTGCGGCCGGCAAGGGCACGCTTGCCAAAGCGCTTGCCGCGCATTTCGGCCTGCCGCATCTCGACACAGGATCGCTCTATCGCGCGGTTGCGTCGAAGGCCTTGCGCGAGAATCTGGCGCCCGAAGCGGCAGCAGCAAAGTTTGCGCATGCCGACCTTGGTGCTGCCGATCTGCGCAGCGAGGCGGTGGGCAAGCATGCTTCGGTCGTCTCGGCAGTCCCGGCGGTGCGCGCCAGCCTGCTGGAATTCCAGCGCAATTTCGCGCGCCAGCCGGGCGGTGCGGTGCTCGACGGGCGCGACGTGGGCACGGTCGTGTGCCCGTGGCCCGAGGTTGCGAAGATTTTTGTGACCGCGAGTGCAGAGGCGCGCGCCACGCGCCGATTCAAAGAGTTGCTTGCGCGCGGCGAAACCCCTATATACGAGCGCGTTTTCGCCGATTTGACCGAGCGGGATCGACGCGACAGCGAACGCGCTGCCGCACCGATGAAACCCGCCGACGATGCCGAGCTGCTCGATACCTCGGATCTGGACGCCGCCGCCGCCTTCCAAGCAGCGCTGGCAATCATCGCGGCGAAAACACGCGGCTAGGGATGGTCCCTAGTCTTGCGAACCCCGACCCCGGCGTCGGCCGAAAGCATCGCGCTTTACGGACGACCGGCGCTGAAAGACCCAAAGGAACCGATCCTAAAATGGCGAAAGCATCCAAACTGACCGGCCACGAAGCGGCCGCATCGGGCAGCGCTGGCGCAGCCAGCGACAGTTTTGCAGCCCTGCTGCAGGAATCGCTCGGCGAAAGCGGCTCGTTCGACGGCCGCGTCGTCAAGGGCCGCATCGTTTCGATCGAAGGCGATTTCGCCATCATCGATGTGGGCCTCAAGGCTGAAGGCCGCGTGGCCCTCAAGGAATTCGGCACCGCCGGTGCCCCCGCCGAGCTCAAGGCCGGCGACACGGTCGACGTTTTCGTCGAACGCATGGAAGACAAGCACGGCGAAGCAGCACTCTCCCGCGACAAGGCCAAGCGCGAAGAAGCCTGGGGTGCGCTCGACAAGAACTTCAAGGACAATGCCCGCGTCAACGGCATCATCTTCGGCCGCGTCAAGGGCGGCTTCACGGTCGATCTCGGCGGTGCGGTTGCGTTCCTGCCCGGCAGCCAGGTCGACATCCGCCCCGTGCGCGACATCACCCCGCTCATGGGCACGCCGCAGCCCTTCCAGATCCTCAAGATGGACCGCAGCCGCGGCAACATCGTCGTCTCGCGCCGTGCGGTTCTCGAAGAAACGCGCGCCGAGCAGCGTTCGGAACTGGTCGCCTCGCTGAAGGAAGGCCAGATCCTCGAAGGCGTGGTCAAGAACATCACCGACTACGGCGCGTTCGTCGATCTCGGCGGCGTGGACGGCCTGCTGCACGTGACCGACATTGCCTGGAAGCGCATCAACCATCCGTCGGAAGCGCTGACGATCGGCCAGCACGTCAAGGTGCAGGTGATCCGTTTCAACGCCGAAACCCAGCGCATCTCGCTCGGCATGAAGCAGCTCGAAGCCGATCCGTGGGAAGGTGTCGCCGCCAAGTATCCGGCCAACGCGCGCTTCAACGGCCGCGTGACGAACATCACCGACTACGGCGCGTTCGTGGAACTGGAAGCCGGCATCGAAGGCCTCGTGCACGTCTCGGAAATGAGCTGGACGAAGAAGAACGTCCATCCGGGCAAGATCGTTTCGACCTCGCAGGAAGTCGAAGTGATGGTGCTCGACGTCGACAGCGCCAAGCGCCGCATTTCGCTCGGCCTCAAGCAGTGCATTGACAATCCCTGGGACGTGTTCAAGACGAAGTTCACGGCCGGCAGCGAGATGGAAGGCGAGATCAAGAACATCACCGAGTTCGGTCTGTTCGTGGGTCTGGTCGGCGACATCGACGGCATGGTCCATCTCTCGGACATCGACTGGGAGAAGTCCGGCGAAGAAGCCATCAAGGACTACAAGAAGGGCGACACCGTGAAGGTGAAGGTGCTCGACGTCGACGTCGAAAAAGAGCGCATTTCGCTCGGCATCAAGCAGCTCACCTCCGATCCGTTCGAATCGGCCGCCCAAGGCTTCAAGAAGGGCGACATCATCACCGGCACGGTTTCGGCCGTGCAGGACAACGGCGTGGAACTCACGCTGGCCGACGGCGTCACGGGCTTCATCCGCAAGTCGGATCTGTCCCGCGACCGCGCCGAACAGCGCCCCGAGCGCTACGCGATCGGCGAAAAGGTCGATGCGAAGATCACCCAGCTCGACCGCGCCAGCCGCAAGATCCAGCTTTCGATCAAGGCGCGCGAAATCGAGGACGACAAGGAAGCGATGGAGAAGTTCGGCTCGTCCGACTCCGGCGCTTCGCTTGGCGACATCCTGGGTGCGGCCCTCAAGCGCAAGGCCGAGAAGGAAAACGACTAGTTTTTCTTCGCGTCCTAAAGCGGGACGAAAATGCGAAGGGCGGAACCCAAAAGGTTCCGCCCTTTTGCGTTGGGGACGGGCGGGGGCTTGTGACATGCACCCCGACGCCCTAGATTGCGGGCCATGGACGAGGGCGAACTTATTGCGGAACGGCGGCGTTTGAAGCGCTCGCGCTCTTGGTGGCGCGGGGCGGCGATCGTCGTGGCGGCGGTCGCGATCGCGGTTGCGGCCGGCGGCAGCGACCTTGCGCGCCGCTACCAGCCTTACATTGCCGAGCTGCGCCTGTCGGGCGTGATTGCGGACGATCCCGAGATGATCGACGCGCTCGAAGACGCAATGACCTCGCGCAATGCCAAGGCGCTGGTGCTGCGCATCGACAGCCCCGGCGGCACGGTCGTGGGCGGCGAGAGCTTCTTTCGCGCGGTGCGCGCCATAGCCGCCGACAAGCCCGTTGTGGCCGTGCTGGGCGAGGTTGCGGCCTCGGGCGGCTACATGGTCGCGATCGCGGCCGACCATATTGTGGCGCGCGAGGGCACCATCACCGGTTCGATCGGCGTTTTGATGCAGACGGCCGACGTGACGGGCTTGCTTGGCAAACTCGGCGTCGTGCCCGAGACGATCAAATCCGCCCCTTTGAAGGCCGTCCCCTCGCCATTCGAGGCGCTGACCGAAGAGGGCCGTGCCGCCACGCGCCTGTTGATCGACGACATGTACGACATGTTCGTGGGCATGGTGGCCGAGCGGCGCAATTTCGACCGCGAAACGGCCCTCAAGCTTGCCGACGGGCGCGTCTATACCGGCCGCCAGGCCAAAGCCAACGGCCTCGTCGATGCGCTGGGCGGGATCGGCGAGGCGCGCGACTGGCTGGCCACCAAGGGTATCGACGGCGATTTGCCGATGCGCGAAATCCAGGTTTGGCGCGACGAGCCGCTCCTGGGCGGCATGGCGCGCAGTGCGATTTCGGCGATGTTCGGAAAAACCTATCTGCCCGAACGGCTTAGGCTTGACGGGCTGGTGGCCGTCTGGCACCCTGACTTGCGTTTGCGGTGACAATATCAAAGCGCTGGGGAGTGTCGGGGCAATGACCAAGTCGGAACTGATCTTGCGGCTGGCCGAGCTCAACCCGCATCTTTATCAACGCGACGTCGAACGCATCGTCACCACGGTGTTCGACGAAATCACGGCGGCGCTTGCGCGCGGGCATCGCGTGGAGCTGCGCGGCTTCGGCGCGTTTTCGGTCAAGCGACGGGGGGCTCGCACCGGCCGCAATCCGCGCACGGGCACGTCGGTCGATGTCACCGAAAAATTCATCCCGTTTTTCAAGACGGGCAAGGAATTGCGCGAGAAGCTCAATACCGACGGCAAGTCCGGCTGAGGCCGGCTTCCATGCGGCTGTTCTATTGGATTTTTGCAGGGATCCTCGCCGCCGCAGCCGGGCTGTTCGCTCTTGGCAATCGCGGCGATGCGACGGTCGATTTCTGGCCGCTCGGCCCTGCGCTTGAAATGCCGCTGTTCGTGGCGTTGGTGGGTGCCCTCTATATCGGCTTTGCGCTGGGGGCTGTGATCGCGTGGTTCGGCGGCGGTCGAGCGCGCAGCCGCGGGCGTGCGGCCACGCGCCGCGCCGATGCGTTGGCTCGCGAAGTGGCCGAGCTCAAGGCCAAAATCGCGGCGACTGCGCCTGCCGTAACCGCACCGCCTGCGAGCCCGGCATCGCTGCCTATCCCCACGCCGCCGGTCTAGGACCGCAGCCGCGATGCGCAGTGCCCCGCCCGGTGCGATGCGTGTGTTCGGCGCGAGCGAAGTCGAAAACATCCTCGAGATCGGGCCGCTGATCGAAGTGCTGCGCGGCGCTTTTCGCACCGGCGCCCAAGTGCCCGTGCGCCATCACCATACGGTGCCGGTCCCCGGTGCGGCCGATGCAACGCTGCTGCTGATGCCGGCCTGGCAGCCGGGGCGCTATTGCGGCATCAAGATCGTGACCGTGTTTCCGTCGAACGGAGCGGCGGGTCTGCCGTCGGTCATGGGCAATTATCTGCTGCTGTCGGCGCGCAACGGCACGCCGCTCGCCATGATCGACGGGCGCATGCTGACCTTGAAGCGCACCGCCGCTGCTTCCGCATTGGCAGCCAAATATCTCTCGCGGCAGGATTCCGAAAAGCTGCTGATGGTGGGTACGGGCGCTTTGGCGCCGCATCTGATCCTCGCCCACGCCTCGGTGCGGCCGATCCGCGAACTGGTCGTGTGGGGTCGCGACTTCAAAAAGGCGCAGACCCTGGCCGCCAATTTCGACGGCCGCCGCCTGCGCGCGCGTGCCGCCGCAAATCTTGCCGAGGCGGCCGCGTGGGCCGACACGATCAGCTGTGCGACCTTGAGCCAAGCGCCGCTGATCGAAGGGGCATGGCTGCGACCGGGCCAGCATATCGATCTGGTCGGCGGCTTCACGCCCGCCATGCGCGAGGCCGACGACGAAGCGATCGCGCGCGCGCGCGTCTATGTCGATACCTACGGCGGGGCGCTGAAAGAGGCGGGCGACATCGTGCAGCCGCTGGCCAACGGCACGCTGCACGAGGCGCAGATCGCGGGCGACCTCGGCGAACTGGCGCAAGGGCGTGCGGCCGGGCGCTCGTTCTACAATCAAATCACGCTATTCAAATCGGTCGGTACGGCGCTTGAGGATCTTGCGGCGGCCGAACTTGTCTACGAGACCGCCCGCAATTAGCGGGGCGCTATTCCGGACTTTGCGAGTCGATGCGCGGTGCGGTATAATTGCGACTGCCTTGTGATGCAAAACGCGAATGCGGGAGCAATGCAAGGCGTCCGCAAGCTGTTTCATTGCAAACCAACGTCGTTGCGACGCGAAGGACGAGGACGGGACGATGCCTGCCGGTGACGGGATGATGCGCGCCACAGTGAAGTGGTTCAATTCGGCCAAAGGATTCGGGTTTGTCACGCCCGCCGACGGATCGGCCGAAGCCTTTCTGCATTTGTCGGCTTTGAAACAAGCCGGCTACGAATCGATCGGCGAGGGTGCAAGCGTGACGGTCGAAGTCGGTTCGAGCGCCAAGGGCCGTCAGGTTCTGCGTGTGCTCGAGGTCGACCAGTCGACCGCCCAACCGTCGGCCCCGCGTGCGCGCCCGGCCTATACCGAGCGCAGCAATTCGTCGACAGGCTGGGGCGGGGGCAACGATCGCGGCGGCGGCTACGAGCGCGACCGCGGCGGCGAGCGCGGCGGCGGTGGCGGTGCCGGCTGGGGCGATCGCGGCGGCAACGAGCGGTCGAGCTACCAGGCACCTGTCGATCTCTCGAATGCCGAATCGCTCGACGGCGTGGTCAAATGGTTCTCCGGCCTCAAAGGCTATGGCTTCGTGCAGCCCAATGGCGGCGGCAAGGACGTGTTCGTGCACATCACGGTGCTGCGCAATGCCGGGCTTCAGAGCCTGTCGCCGGGCCAGCCGGTGCGCATGAAGGTCGTGACTGCGCGCAAAGGTCCCGAGGCGGTCACAGTCGAACTCAACGGCCCGATCGGCGCACCCCCGACCTAAGCGGGCCAACCTAAAGCGACTTATTCGCCGACCAGCGTTTCGATGCGAATGCCGCCCGATATCTCGAGGGCGGCAGCGCACCATTCCCAGCCCTCGCGCAGTTTTTCGTCGAATTGCCATGGCGCATTCACGATCAAGAGGCCGCTGCCGTTGAGGCGCTTGGGATCGTCGGGCGGCTGGCGCATGAATTCGGCCACGCTCACGCGTCGAATACGGCCGTCGCCGATCGCGGCCAAAAACGCATCGACCGCAGCGCGGCCTTTGATCGGATACCAGGCTGCGAGCGTGCCCGTCGCAAAGCGGCGATGGGCGCCGCGCAATGCGTTTTCGAGGACGGCGAATTCGTCGGTGCGTTCGAACGGCGGATCGATGAGCGCCAAGCCGCGCCGCTCGCGCGGCGGCCACAGGCTTGCGAGCGCTTGGTAGCCGTCTTGCGCGCGGATCTCCACGCCGCGCTCGCGCGCGAAGGTGCGTTGCAGCGTCGCCGCGTCGGCCTCGTGCAATTCGCACGCGATCAGGCGGTCTTGCGGGCGCAGCAGCGATTTGACGAGGCGCGGGCTGCCCGGATACCAGCGCAACACGCCGTCTGGGTTGAGGGCTTTGACCGCGTCGAGATAGGGGGCGAGGGATGCGGGCGGGTCGCTCCGCCCGAAGACACGGCCGATGCCGCCCAGCCATTCGCCGGTGCGCGATGCCGCATCGGCAAGAAGATCGTATTCGCCGAGGCCCGCATGCGTGTCGAGCACGCAAAAGCCTTTGGGCTTTTCGACCAAATGCCGCACCAGCAGGCCGAGGGCGGCGTGCTTGGCAAGATCGGCGAAATTTCCGGCGTGGAAGGCGTGGCGGTAGTTCATTGCTCCTATGAGACTACCGCCACGTCCGAGGTCAGCGCCAGCCCGCGCGGTCGGTGAGCTTGAGGGCGGCTTCGTTGTTGCGCGCGAAGACGGCGGCGTCGATCGTGTCCTCGCGGAACTCGCCGAAGCGGCTCAAGACCGGCGACAGGCGGGCGGTCTGCACGATCGGATACTCGTTGTTGCCTTCGGCGAAGATGCTCTGGGCTTCGGCAGTCGCAAGATATTCGAGGAAGCGCACCGCATTGGCGCGGTTCGGCGAATGGCGCGCGATCCCGGCACCCGTGATGTTCGCAAGCACGCCGCGCATGTTGGCCCCTTGCTCGGGGAACGCGAGGCTGACCTTCGCGACCAAAGCCTGGTCCTCCGGCTTCGTCGAGGCGGCGAGGTTTGCGTAGTAGTAATGGTTCACGACGGCGATCTCGCCTTCGCCGGCGGCAATGCCGCGAAGCTGGTCGGTGTCGCCGCCGCGCGGGGGCCGCGCGAAATTCGCGACCATGCCCTTCACCCAAGCTTCGGTCGCAGCTTCGCCGTTGTGCGCGATCATGGCGCCCACCATCGACTGATTGTAGATATTGGTCGACGAGCGCATCAAAAGCTTGCCCTTCCACTTGGGATCGGCAAGCGACGCGTAGGTCGCAATGTCGGCAGGGGCCACGCGCGCTTTGTCGTAAGCGATCACGCGCACGCGCTTGGAGAGGCCGAACCAATGGCCCGCAGGCTCGCGCAGATTGGCGGGGATGGCCGCCTCGAGCACGGCGGAGCGCAGCGGCTGCAGCAGACCGGCCTCCTGCGCGCGCCAGATGCGCCCGGCATCGACCGCGATGAAAATGTCGGCCGGGCTGTTGGCGCCCTCGGCGCGCATGCGCTCCATGAGCTTGTCGGCGTCGGCCTCGATGCGGTTCACGCGAATGCCGGTTGCGCGCGTGAAATTCGTGTAGATCGCCTCGTCGGTGTCGTAATGGCGCGCCGTGTAGAGATTGACGGTGCCGGCCGCTTGCGCGCGGGCCGCGCCGAAGGGCGCCCAGCCGCCGGAAACTGCTGCAAGGCCGCCAAGCCCAATTCCGCCCAACAAAGCGCGGCGTGAAACGACTGTCATTGTCTTTTCTCCGTCAGATGCGAATGAGTTGCAGTGGCGTTGTTATAGCCTTCGCGCTTCAAATATGCAAGTAAGAATTATTCGCAAAACGATTCAAGGTCTGCGGCTCAGGTGCAATCGCTTGCCGCAGACTCGCTGCGTCGCATAACGTGGACCCGCGATGGCCGAAAGCATCCAAAGCAAAATCGAAGCGTTGCTGCAGGTCGCCCAGGCCGACCGGGGCCCGGCGCGTGGGCCCGCGCGTGCGCAGATCGGCAACCAGCTCGGCGAAATCCTAGCCGATGCGCCGAGTGCGTTCGATCCGAGCGCCTTCCAGATCGCCGCCGACATCGTGCGCCATCTCATTCGCGAGACCGAAGCCGAGATCCGGCAGCGCCTGGCCGAATCGCTCGCCGCCAATCCGGATGCGCCGCGCGATCTCGTTCTCGCACTCGCCAACGACGAGATCCAAATCGCGCGCCCCCTTTTGACCATGAGTGCGGCCCTCAACGACGCCGATCTCATCGAAATCATCCGCCAGCGCGGCAGTGCGCACAGCCTTGCGATCGCCGCGCGGGAGGAGATCGGTGCCGGCGTTTCGGCAGCACTCGTCGAAACCGGCGATGCCGATGTGATGGCCGAGTTGCTCGCCAATCGCTCGGCCGAAATCGCGGCCGCGACCTACGCCTATCTCGCCGATTTCGCGCGCGAGAACGAGCGCCTACAAAGCGGCCTTGTGACGCGCGAAGATCTGCCTTCCGAACTTGCGGCCAAGCTCTATGGCTGGGTTGCGGCCGATCTCAAACGCCAGATCCGCGAGCGCTACGCCTTCCAGCCCGACGCAGGCCTGTCGCCGAACTGGTCGTCCGAGGTCGAATGGGCGATCGACGAGGCGGTCGGAAATGCCGCCGCCGACCATGGCGAGGCGATGGCGTGGGGCTCGAGTGCGGACCGCCTTGCCGACACGATCAAGGCCGAGCGGCTCAACGATCCCGCGATCCTGGTGCGCACTTTGCGCCAGGGGCACGTGTCGCTGTTCGAAGCTTTGTTCGCGCGTTTTGCCGAACTGCCGATGCGCCTGTCGCGCCGCGTGCTCTACCAGGCCGACGGGCGCGCGTTGGCGGTTGCGGCCCGAGCACTTGGCATGGAGCGCGCGCAGTATCTGGTGCTGGCCCGCCTCGTGCGCCGCACCTCGACGAGCGAAGGGCGCGTGATGCCGGAGTCGGCGGACGCCAAGTTCGATCCGCCGGCCGAGGCGGTGGCGATGTTCGAGCGCCTCGGCCTGCCGGAATCGCTCGACATCATGAAGCGCTGGCGCAGTCGCCAAGCGCAGCCTGCCCCTGCGCGCGGCCTCCCCTGGGCGCGTCGGGTTGAACAAACCGGTCCTCTAGGATAGAATCCGCACGCATTATGGATCAGAAAACCACCGACACGACCGACGAAGAAAGCCTGTTGGCGGAACTCGCCCGCATCAAGCGGTCCGAGGACATCCAGTTTCGCTACGGCGCGGTCATCGCGATGAACAATTCGGCGTGGTTCGGGCGCCGGCGCGAGAATTTCCAGCAGATCATCCACGCCTTGCGCACGCTGCTCGGGCAATCCGACAGCGGCGTGTACGCGATGCACAATTTCAACATCGTGCTGCTGTTCCGGCGCGACCATCGCTACCATCTCGAAAACTTCGACAGCGATCTCAAAGCGCTTTTGCGCCAGCACGCGTCGGCGGCCGGCATCGAAGAAGGCCAGGCGCAGGACGCCTACGAGTTCTTCGCGCTCAAGGACGGCCTCGCCGATTTCGAGGCGATCGTCGGCAAGATCGCCGAGGACTATCGCGCCTTCGCCGAGCGCCGCGCGCGCCTGCTCAACAAGGCGGGCACGGCCCTCACCACCGCGCAGGGCCAGCCGCTGACGCCCGCCTCGCTCGCCAAGCTCGAAGACCTGCTGCGCAAGGCCGACATCACGGGCTTCCTCAAGAGCCAGATGTGCTGTGCTGTCGCCCCCGGCGAGATGATGCGCAATTTTTTTCGCGAGGTGTTCGTCGGCATCAACGATCTGCGCCAGATGGTGGCCCCGCGCAACGATCTGCGCATCGTGAAGCCCTTGTTCCAGCAGCTCACGCGCACGATGGACCAGCGCGTGCTGCGCGCCATGTTCGACGGATTCGTCACGCGCACGTCCGGCAACGTGTCGATCAATCTCAACATCCAGACCGTGATGAGTGCATCGTTCCGCGAGTTCGACACGCGCATCGCCAATTTCATCCCGAAGAGCCAGATCATCATCGAGATCCCGCGCTTCGACGTCTTCTGGGATTTCGCCGAGTATCTGACGGCGTGCGAATTCCTGCGCAATGCCGGGTACCGCGTGCTGCTCGACGGCGTCACGCTCGACGTGCTGCCGATGTTCTCGCGCGCCGAGATGGGGGCGGATTTCATCAAGATCCTTTTCCGTGCCGAGCGCGTCAACGAATGGCGCGATGCGGGCGTGGCCGAACGCATTGCGGCGGCCGAACCGGGGCGCCTCATCATGGCGCGCTGCGAGACGGCCGAAGCGCTCGAGCTCGGCCAGGCGGTCGGCATTCGCCTTTTCCAGGGCTTCCATATCGACAGCATGCTGCGCGACCCGAACCGGCGCGTAGCTTAAGGCGATTTCGCTTCGGCCGCTTCGTTCCAGCGCGCGAGCCGGCAGGTCACGACCGTGCCGACGCCGGGTTCGGACTGCAAATCGATGCTGCCGCCATGCAGCTCGACGATGCGTTTGACCAGCGACAGGCCGAGCCCCGCCCCCATGCGTCGCGTCTCGGCGTCGTTGCCGCGCTCGAATTCCTTGAACACGCGCGCAAGGTCCGCCTTGGCGATGCCGGTGCCGTTGTCGGCGACGGCGAGCAGCACGCTGTCGCCTTCGGCCCGGGCCGACAGCGCCACGCGCCCGCCGGGCGGGGTGAATTTGAGCGCGTTGGACACGAGATTGCACATCGCTTGTTTGAGGCGCCGGTCGTCGCCACGCAAAGGCACGTCGGTTGCGGCGTCCACGGCGACCGTGATTTCGCGCTCGCGCGCAAGATCGCTCATGATCTGGGCGGTGTCGGCGAGCAGGCTCGCCGGATCGACCGCATGCAGCTCGAGCGTCATGCGCCCGGCGTCGATCGAGGCGAGATCGAGAATGTCGTTGACGATCGCCAGCAGCCGCTCGGACGCCGTCAGGATGTCGGCGCAGTATTCGCTCTGGCGCGCATTGAGGGTGCCGAAATACTGTTTCGCCAGCAGCTCGGTGAAGCCGATGATCGTGTTGAGCGGCGTGCGCAGCTCGTAGGACACGGTCGAGATGAATTCGGATTTGAGCCGGTCGGCGGCTTCGAGCGCTTCGGCGCGCTCGCGCAGCGCTTGTTCCACGCGCAGCCGGTCCGTGACGTCGACGAAGGAAAGCTGCGTGGCCCCGTCGGGCAGCGGAACCACCGCATAGTCGAGCACGCGCGCGTCGTTGCGCGCGATACGCGCGCGCGTGCCGTCGCGCGCGGTGAGGCTCTCGACGATGCGCTCTTTGAGGGCGGGCCAGTCGGCCTGCGGTTCGTAGAACGGGCGCATGCGTTCGACCACGTCGCCGATATGCGGCTCGGCGACGAGGGCGGCGTCGGGAATGTCCCAGATGCGCGCGAAGGCCGGGTTGTGCAGCTTGAGCCGCCCGTCCGAGCCGAACACGGCGACGCCTTCGTAGAGATTGTCGAGCGTGGCGCGCTGCACGGCGATCAGCGTGTTGTAGGAGCGCTCGAGCACGAGCCGGTCGGTTACGTCTTCGAACGCGAACAGGAGGCCGCCCAGCGGATGCGGCATGCAGCGCTCGCGCAAGGTGGTGCCGTCGGGCAGATACATGAGCTCGTCGAAGGATTCGAACAGCGAGTCGAAGAGGCCCATGCGCTGGCGCTTGAACAGGCGGAAATCGGCGAATTCCGGCAGGCGCCGCCGCTCGCGCAGCGTCTCGAGGATCTCGCCGTATTCGGGCTCGCCCGCAAGCCACGCCTCGTCGGCGCGCCACAGGCGCGCATAGGCGCTGTTGAAGTATTTGAGGCGCCGGTCGGCGCCGAAAATGCCGATCGCGACCGGCATCGTCTCGAGCACCGCACCTTGGGCGGCGATGTGGCGCGCAAGTTCGATCGCCGCATCGTCGCGTTCGGTCTGGTCGACCGCAATGCCGATGGTGCCGCCGTCGGGCAGCGGCACTTCCGTGAAGTCGAACAGCCGCCGCACGCCCGCGACCACGATATGGTCGCTTTCGCTCTGCGGCGTGCGCGCGGCAAGGGCGAGGCGCGCAAGCCGCATGAGGCGGTTGGCAAGCGCCACCCCGCCGAGTCCGATGCGTCCGCCCAGGATTTCGTCGCGCGTGAGGTCGGCGGCGGCCGCGTAGGTGCGATTGCACCAGACAAGCTGCTGTTCGCCGTCGCGCCGCCACAGCGGCAAGGGGAGCGCGTCGAATGCGGATTCGAGGCGCCGCACTGCATCTTCGGCGGCTTCGCGCTCGCTGCGTTCGAGATTGGCGCGCACCGCGAATTCGCCGCGCGCCGCCTCGGCCGAAATCGCGCGCGCCTCGGCCGCCTTGAGCCGCCGCCACAATGCGAGACAGCCAAGCCCCACCGCCGCCCCGCCCGCCGCCAGTCCTGACAGAAACTCGATCACGGCGCATATCCTAGACGAAGCGGGCGCATTCAAGCGACTGAAACGAAAACGGCCGGACGCTGGTGCCAGCGTCCGGCCGTTTCCTTGCGTGTCGGCAGGTGCCGCTTAGTAGCGGTACGTGTCGGCCTTGAACGGACCCTGTTCGGTCACGTTGATGTACTTGGCCTGGGCCGGGGTGAGCTTCGAAAGCTTCACGCCGATCTTCTCGAGATGCAGGGCCGCGACCTTTTCGTCGAGCGTCTTGGGCAGCGTGTAGACCTTGCGCGCGTACTTGCCGTTGTCGCGGTTCACCCACAACTCGATCTGCGCCAGCGTTTGGTTCGCGAACGAGGACGACATCACGAAGCTCGGATGGCCCGTGGCGCACCCAAGATTCACCAACCGACCTTCGGCCAGCAGCAGGATGCGCTTGCCGCTCGCCAGTTCGATCTCGTCGACCTGCGGCTTGATGTTGTTCCACTTGTAGTTCTTGAGGGCCGCGACCTGGATCTCGCTGTCGAAATGCCCGATGTTGCACACGATCGCGCGGTCCTTCATGGCGCGCATATGCTCGATCGTAATGACGTCGACGTTGCCCGTGGCGGTCACGAAGAGGTCCGCGCGCGTGGCGGCGTCTTCCATCGTCACCACTTCGTAGCCTTCCATCGCCGCCTGCAGCGCGCAGATCGGATCGACTTCGGTCACGAGCACGCGGGCACCGGCCTGGCGCAGCGAGGCGGCCGAGCCCTTGCCGACGTCGCCGAAGCCGGCGACGACCGCGACTTTGCCGGCCATCATCACGTCGGTCGCGCGGCGGATTGCGTCGACCAGCGATTCGCGGCAGCCGTACAGATTGTCGAACTTCGACTTGGTGACCGAGTCGTTGACGTTGATGGCCGGGAACAGCAGCGAGCCGTCCTTTTCCATCAGATACAGGCGATGCACGCCGGTCGTGGTTTCTTCCGTGACGCCGCGGATTGCCTTGCCGACCTTGCTGTACCAGCCCGGCTGTTCGGCCACGCGCTTCTTGATAGCGGCGTAGAGCACTTCTTCTTCTTCGTTGGTCGGGTTCGCGACGACCGACAGGTCCATCTCGGCCTTCATGCCGAGATGGATCAGCAGCGTGGCGTCGCCGCCGTCGTCGAGGATCATGTTCGGCACGCCGCCGTCGGCCCATTCGAAGATTTTATGCGTGTAGTCCCAGTACTCGACCAGCGTTTCGCCCTTGTAGGCGAAGACCGGCGTGCCGGCGACTGCGATCGCGGCGGCGGCGTGGTCTTGCGTCGAGAAGATGTTGCAGGACGCCCAGCGCACGTCTGCGCCCAGTGCTTTCAGCGTTTCGATGAGCACGCCCGTCTGGATCGTCATGTGCAGCGAGCCTGCGACGCGCGCGCCCTTCAGCGGCTGCGACGGGCCGTATTCGCTGCGGATCGCCATGAGACCCGGCATTTCGGACTCGGCGATCGACAGTTCCTTGCGGCCCCACTCGGCCAGCGACACGTCTTTGACGATATAATCGGGCATCTGCAAACAAGCTCCAGGTTGGGACAGAAAGGGGGCAGTCCCCGCCTTTGCGGGGGCGCGAAGGGCCGCTTATAGCCGCCCTGCCGCAGCCGCTCAAAGGGTTTTCCCGAGCCTGCCCCAAGCGGCTGAAAACGCTTCTATTCTTTGGTCTTGAGAAGGCTGTCGTTGTAGGCGTCGACGAGGTCGGCAATGGTCTTCATGTCCCATTGCTCCATGACCATGCGCGCGCGTGCCGCTGCACTTTGGATGTCGAGCGTGCGCACGCGGTTTTTGACGCGCGGAATTTTGATGGGCGCCATCGACAATTCGCGGATGCCGAGCCCCGCGAGCAAGGCCGTGTAGCGCGGATCGCCCGCGATCTCGCCGCAGATCGACACCGGAATGCGGTTGCGCAACGCGGCCTCGGCCGTGAATTGGATCAAGCGCAGCACGGCCGGGTGCAAGGGGTTGTAGAGATGCGCCACCTGCTCGTCGCCGCGGTCGATGGCAAGCGCGTACATGGTGAGGTCGTTGGTGCCGAGTGCGAAGAAATCGCACACGCGTGCGAGCGCGTCCGCCGCAAGCGCCGCCGCCGGGATCTCGATCATCGCGCCCACGGGCGGCAGCGGATCGGCGATGGGGGTACCCTTGCGGATCAAGCGGCGCGCGTTGCGCAGCAGGGCTTCGCGCACCTGCTTCATTTCGTCGACCGTTGCGATCATCGGCACGAGGATGCGCACCGGCCCGTGCGCGCCAGCGCGCAGAATCGCAGAAATCTGCGCATCGAGCAGTTCCGGCCGCGCCAGCGACAGGCGGATTGCGCGTAAGCCCAAAGCCGGGTTCGGCCCTGGCGACAGATCGCCCAATGCCGAGGCGAGTTTTTCGCCGCCCACATCGAGCGTGCGGATCGTCACCGTGCGCCCGCCCATGCCTTTGACGATTTCGGAGAGGAACTTGTACTGCTCGTCTTCGCCCGGTACGTCCGAGCGGTTCATGAACATGAATTCGCTGCGCAGCAGGCCGATCGACGACGCACCGACGGCGAGTGCTTGCTCGACCTCGCGCGGCAGTTCGAGATTGGCGCCGAGCGACAATTCCACACCGTCTTTGCTGACGGCCGGAAGCTTCGCCAGCCGCGAAAACTGGCGCTCTTCCTTTTCGTAGTCGAGGCGGCGCTTTTCGTAGCGCTCGAGCGTGGCGGCCGTCGGGCGCACAATCACACGGCCCTCGGTGCCGTCCACGATCACGGTGTCGCCAGAGCGCACCGCCCCCACGAGATCGGCAATGCCGAGCACGGCCGGCAGGCCCAGTGCGCGCGCCATGATCGCGGTGTGGCCTTCGGCCCCGCCGGTCACGGTCGCAAAGCCGCCGACAATGTCGGGGTCCATCGTGGCCGTGTCGGCGGGCGTGATTTCTTCGGCGACGATGATGGCACCGGCCGGCAGATTCTTGAATGCGCCCCACGGCGTTTGCGTCAAATTGCGCACGAGGCGGGCGGCGACTTCGCGCACATCCTGCACGCGTTGGGCAAGATAGCTGTCGTTCATCGCCTCGAAGGCTTCGGCGATCGCCTCGGACTCGGCGCGCACGGCCGTTTCGGACATTGCGAGATTTTCGCCGATGCGTCGCTCCACGCCGCGCACGAGGCGCGATTGCGACAGCATCTGGATGTGCGCGTCGAGCAGGAAGCTCAGCTCTTCGGCCGCCGCCGCCGGCAGATTGCCGGTCTTCTGCTTGAGTTTGGCAAGCTGTTTCTTGCTGGTCTCGACGGCGGCGGCAAAGCGCGCTTTTTCGAGATCGATCTGGTCGGGTGCGATCGTGCAGTCGGCGAAGGCGGGCACTTCGCTGCCTTGCACGTGCGCCGGCCCGATCGCAATGCCGGGCGCCACGCCGAGGCCTTGATAGCTTGCCTGGCCCTTGCCGCGGGCGGTCGATTTGGGTGCGGGCGTGCGCGCCATCGCTTCAGTCTTCGTCGAACTTGGCGGCGATGAGGGCGGCGATCGCGTCGACGGCCGCTTGCGCGTCGTCGCCTTCGGCCGCGATCTCGACACTGCAGCCCGGGGCGGCCGCCAGCATCATCAGCCCCATGATCGACAGGCCCGACACGGTCGTGGCCCCTTTGGTCACGCGGATGTCGGCGCCAAACTGGCCTGCGAGTTTCACGAATTTGGCGGCCGCACGCGCATGCAGGCCGCGCTTGTTGCGGATCTCGCAGGTCGCCGCGGCCGTTTGGCTCATCGCGCGGCGGCGACCGGCTTGATGTCGCCTGCCAGCAACTGCGAGGCGACGTTGATGTATTTGCGGCCCGCTTCGCGCGCGGCCTGCACGGCGGCGACCAGCGGTTCGCTTGCGCGCACGCTCGCAAGCTTGATCAGCATCGGCAGATTGACGCCCGCGATCACTTCGATGCGCGCGCGGTCCATGATCGAAATGGCGAGGTTCGACGGCGTGCCGCCGAACATGTCGGTGAGCACGACCACGCCGGCGCCTGTGTCGCAGCGTGCGACCGCTTCGAGGATTTCGTTGCGGCGCATTTCCATGTCGTCGTCGGGGCCAATGCACACGGCCGCCACGTTGCGCTGCGGCCCCACCACATGCTCGAGGGCGGCCACGAACTCGGCGGCAAGTCGGCCGTGCGTGACGAGCACAAGCCCGATCAGCGTTTCGGATTTTTCGGGCATGTCTTTGGCGATCGGCTCGACGTTGTTTGGGCGTTGCGGGGGGCGGGGTGTCGTGCTCATGCAAAACTCCGGTCGAGGTCGCGATGGACGAGTGCCACACGCCGCCCGCCTTGGGCGAGGCGTGCCGACAAACGTTCGGCCACGAAGACCGAGCGGTGACGCCCGCCCGTGCAGCCGATCGCGACGGTGAGATAGGATTTGCCTTCCGCCTCGAAGCGCGGCAGCAGGGCCGCGATCATGTCGGAAAGGCCGTCGAAAAATGCCTGGAAGCCCGGATCGCGGGCCACGAACTGCGCCACGTCGGCATCTTTGCCGGTAAGCGGCTTCAGATCGGGCCGGTAATGCGGGTTGGCGAGGAACCGCACGTCGAACACAAGATCGGCCTCGCGCGGCAGGCCGTTGCGGTAGGCGAAACTCACGACCGACAGGGCAAGGCCCGCGGGCGCGTCGAGGGCGAAATCGTCCTGCACGAAGCGCTTGAGCTGGTGCGGGGCAAGGCCGGTCGTGTCGATCACGCGGTCGGCGCGCGCGCGCAACGGCTCGAGCAGGCGGCGTTCGGCCTTGATGCCGTCCAAGAGCGGCCGGTCGGCGGCGAGCGGATGGCGGCGGCGCGTTTCGGTGAAACGGCGCGCGAGCTGGTCGTCGTCGCAATCGAGATAGAGCAGGCGTACGTCGAGGGCGGGCTCGGCCACCAGCCGGTCGATGGCGGTGGTCAGCGCATCGACGCCAAAATCGCGCGTACGCGTATCCACGCCGATCGCGACCGGGCGCAGATCGGCGGCAGGCTCGGACAAAACGAGGCTTGCGAGCAAGGTGAGCGGCAGATTGTCGACCGCCTCGTAGCCCGCATCTTCAAGTGCGCGCATGGCCGAAGACCGGCCGGCCCCCGACAGACCGGTGACGAGCACCACGCGGCGCGCAGGCGCATGCGGGGCCGGAACGGGCGCTGCTTGCAGGGGAACGGTCATCGGGCGCGCGCGCCGGGCAAAATCGAAGATGTCATCTTGGATCTCGGCCTCGGGCGCTTCAATGCGCGAAAAGCGCTTGGTGGCGCGCGAGCTTCGCGGCCAGGAAAAGTTTTGCCACGGCCGACGCCGCAAACGGGTCGAGGGCGAGCAACGGGAATGCCTGCCCGAGCAGCGTGCGCGAACGCATTTCCGGTAGGCGCTCGATGTCGGCCTTGTCGGCCAAGTCGATCACCAGCCCGATACGGGCACGTTTTGCGGCAGGCTCACGCACGATACCGATTCCTCTAACCTCCAGATAACCGACCAAGGCCGCGGGCGCTTGTGCCCATACAATCTGTTGCGACCGTTTCGTCCTGCTCTGCTTTGGTCCGCTCTGCTTTGGTTCATCGTACCAGAGATCGACCCTGTCGTCGGCCACCAGCCGCGCACCGGCGGCGATGGCCCGCAACGCCAGGTCGGACTTGCCGCTTCCCGATGCGCCGCACAACAAAACGCCAACCCTGGCAATTTCGACACAGGTCGCATGGACCTGAAGTGTGGTTCGTTGCCTCACGCCGCCAGCAGCCTGCGACCGAACGACGCTGATGTCAATCGCGCCGCGTTGCGCTGCACAAAAGATGGGCAGTAAACCAGAAGCCCGAAAATCCCCAGATACCGCCCAAAAACTAGGCAGCCGGCAGCTGGATTGTGAAGCGTGCGCCGCGCACGGCACCCGTCTCATTTTGGCGGTTTTCGGCGGTTATGGTGCCGCCATGCGCCTCGACGATTTGACGCGAAATCGACAGGCCGAGGCCCGAGTGGGTGCCGAATTTTTCGCTCGCTGGGCGCTCGGAATAGAATCGTTCGAAAATCGCGTCGAATTTTTCTGCCGGAATACCCGGGCCGTCGTCGTCGATCGTGACGGCGATCTTGTTGCCGACCCGGGCGATGGCGATGCGCACCGAGGCGTCGGGCGGGCTGAAGGACTGGGCGTTGGCGACGACGTTGCGAAAGACCTGGCCGAGCCGGTCGCCAATCCCCATCACGGCAAAGGGCCCGGCATTGGCCGCCGTGAAGATCGGTTTGGCCTGACCGGGTTTGGCGACGGCGGCGAGCGCTTCGGCCAAACCTTCGAGCAACTGCGCAAGATCGACCGGCTCGGCTTGCGTGCGGCTGAGCTCCGCATCGAGGCGCGAGGCACCGGCAATGTCGGTGATGAGCCGGTCGAGGCGCGCCACGTCTTCGAGCACGATCGCCATAAGCTTTTGCTGCACGCCGGGATCGGAGACGCGCGCCACGGTTTCGACCGCACTCTTGAGAGAGGTCAGCGGATTTTTGAGTTCGTGCGCGACGTCGGCGGCGAAGCGGTCGATCGCGTCGAGGCGGCGGGCAAGCGCTTCGGTCATGTCGCGCAAGGCGGCCGACAGATCGCCGATCTCGTCGCCGCGCGCGGTGAGGTCCGGGATCGCGCGCGACAAAGCGGCACCGGCCCCGAGTGTACCGCCCACGCCCGAACGTGTGCGGGCACTCGTGACGCGGTCGGCCGCACGCGCAAGGCGCCGCACGGGGCGCGCGATGGTCCCCGCCAGATACAGCGACAGCAGCACCGTCAGCAACAGCGTGACGCTTGCCAGGCGCAGAATGTCGCGCCGCACCGTGCGCAGCGCGGTTTCGATATTGCGCCCGTCGGTCGAGAGCATCAGAGCGCCGAGCACTTGCTTGAAGCGCTGCACAGGTTCGGCGGCCGTCAGCACGATCCCGCCGCCGGCAGCCCGGCGCACTGCGCGCGCACCCTCGCCCAGAAAGGCGAGGCGCGCTTCCTCGTAGTCGGCCGCATTCGCCTCGCGCAATTCGCGATAGGGCGGCAGCGCCAAATCCTGCGTCATCGCCCCGCCGAGCAGATCGACCAGCATGTCGCTGGCGCGCGGCCGTTCGGCCGGTGCGTCGGGCGGGGGCAGCGGGGCGACTTCGACCGCAAGGAACCCTTGGCCCAACATGCGGCTGTCGGCAAGCAAAGCACCCGTATCGTCGAACAGGCGCGCGCGTACGCGCGTGGGCTCGACCAAGCGGCGCAAAATCTGGCGTGCCAGTTCGGGTGCGAGGCGGTCGTCGCGCTCGTCATCGTCGGGGTCGGCGACCGACACGGCCGCTTCGCCGAGGGCGGCCGCGATGATCTGGCTTTGCGTGGTCAGGGCCTGCAATTCGGACTCGATGAGCCCGCGGCGGAAATCGTCGAGATAAAGCACGCCCACCGTCAGCAGCAGCAGCGGCAGCATGTTCACGAACAGAATGCGGCGCGTGAGCGGCGAGAAGCGCCGCCGCGACAGGGATTTCAGTTCCATGGCCGGTCCATGGCCCGCACTTTAGAGCACCGTGCGGCCCAGGCTATTCTTCTTTGAAACGCGCCCTATTTTTCTTTGAAGCGATAGCCGAGGCCGTAAAGGGTTTCGATTTGGCTGAATTCCGGATCGACCGCTTTGAACTTCTTGCGCAGGCGCTTCACGTGGCTGTCGATCGTGCGGTCGTCGACATAGATCGACTCGCCGTAGGCAAGGTCCATCAGCTGGTCGCGGCTTTTGACGAGGCCGGGGCGCTGGGCGAGTGCCTTCAGCAGCATGAATTCGGTCACGGTCAGCACCACGGGAAGGCCCTTCCAGGTGCACAGATGGCGCTCCGGATCGACCGACAGATCGCCGCGCACCAAGGCGGGCTCGGTGCCGACCGCCGGGCTCTGGCCTGCGGCGGCAGCCCGGTTTGCTTCCTGGCGGCGCAGCAGGGCGCGGATGCGCTCGATCAGCAGGCGCTGGGAAAAGGGCTTGGTGATGTAGTCGTCCGCACCCAAGCGCAGACCCATCACCTCGTCCACCTCGTCGTCTTTGGAGGTGAGGAAGATGACCGGCATCGCCGAGCTTGCGCGCAGACGCTCGAGCACCTGCATGCCGTCCATGCGCGGCATCTTGATGTCGAGGATCGCCAAGTCGGCGGGCTCCGCGGCTAGTGCACGCAAAGCCTCCGCTCCGTCGGTGAAGCTGCGCACCTTGAAGCCTTCGGCTTCGAGGGCGAGCGACACCGAGGCGAGGATGTTGCGGTCGTCGTCGACCAGGACAATCGAGCGTTGGGAAGTCGGCATGGGCATCGTTCGCGAATGAGGGACGGAAACGCTGAGGGCCATGGCAGGATCGGCTCCGAGCAAGAGGGGGGACGGAACGATCTTGAGAATGGCAGGCGATTGCGGCTCAATTGGGGCACGCCTCGTGCGATCCTATGCCAAACAGCACCGCGCTGCCTGCAGGAAAAAACATGACCGCAATGCCGCCGCCAACCGATCCGCTCGCCCTTGCCCGCCATGTGGCACGAGGCTGCCACAAGGCGACCGTCGCCGTGACCGCGCGGCCGGATACGCCCGAGACGGGGGCTGCCTGTGCAAGCCTCGTCGAAGTCGCGTTCGGCCACGACGGCGCACCCTTGCTGCTGATCTCCACATTGGCCGAGCACACCAAGAACCTGCTCGTGGATGCGCGCTGCTCGCTGCTGTTCGACGGGACGGCCGGCCACGGCGAAACGCTGACCGGCCCGCGCGTGAGCGTGCAGGGCCATGCGGCCCGCCTCGATCCGGGCAAGGCTGAAGACGCCGCACTCGTCGCGCGCTATCTCGCGCGCTTTCCGCAGGCGGAAATGTATGCGGGCTTCGCCGATTTTTCGTTCTGGCGCGTGGCGCCACGGCGCGCGCATCTCGTCGCCGGGTTCGGGCGCATCGTGTGGTTCGAAAATTTCGCGCGCGACGTGGCCGGTTGCGAAGCTTTGGCAGCCGGCGAAGCGGAAATCGTTGCGCACATGAATGAGGACCACGGCGATGCGGTCGAACTCTACGCGACCGTGTTGGCCGGGCGTGCGGCCGGCGGCTGGCGCATGACCGGCGTCGATCCCGAAGGGTTCGATCTGCGGCAGGCGGCAACCGGCGAGACCGTGCGGCTTGCCTTCGACAAGGTCGTCGGCGATCCGGAAGCAGCGCGCGTCGAGCTTGTACGGCTCGTCAAACGCGCACGCGCGACGCAGGCCGATACCGTCCGTTAGCGGCGCGAAGCCATTGTATTTACCTTGATACCGCCATGTTGCGATTCTGCGATTCTTTTTTGTCGATATCTCTTGTAGGGCGCTTGCGCACACCCACTTGAAGGCGCAAGGGTTCGCAGGCGAGGCGCGACATTGTCTCGGCGACAGACCCAAAAAACCAATTCGCCGCAAGCGAATTTGCCAGGGAGCGCCCATGCTGAGCCTTCACGCAACGCTTCACGACGACCGGCCGCCGGTGCGGCTTGCGACCATAATCGAGATCTGCAGTGCGGCCCGCCGCGATCTGCCCCCCGGTACGAGTTATGCAGAGACGACGCGCGCGATGATCCATGCGGTGCGCGCAAGCTTCGCGCAATTGACCGAAGACGACGCGCTCTACCTAATCCGCATGGTGCGCTAGGTCCGAAGACCGGCCATCTGCGTCAGGCCCAAGGCCACCGACAGCAGGTCCGAACTGCCGGCGAGTTTTGCCGCAGGGGCGGCGCGCGCGATTGCAGCACGCACGGCGGGCACGCGGCTCGAGCCGCCGGTCAAAAGGACCGTGTCGATCGCGGCGGGTTTGAGACCCGCCGCCGCAATGCAGGCGCTGGCCGTTTCCTGCAGCCGGTCGATTTGGCCGGCAATGGCGCCCTCGAAATCCGCGCGCGACGCTTCGAGCGTCAAATCTTTCTCGAGAAACTCAAGCGGCAAGGCGGCACGCGCGGCCGCACTCAATTCCATCTTGGTGGTTTCGACAGCAGCGGCGAGGCGATGGCCGAGCCGATGGAGCACGACGTTCAAGAGCCGCTCGACCTTCGCAGGCTCGGCCGCGATCGCGACGAGTTCGGCGATCTCGCGCTCGTTCTTGCGCGTGTAGGCGAAATTGATCGTCGCCCACGCGGCGAGCTCGAAATAGAGCGCGTTGGGCATCGACAGATTCTTTTCGACAAGGCGCGTGCCGTGGCCGAGCAGCGGCATCAGGCGCGCAAGGCTGAGGCTCGTGTCGAAGTCGGTGCCGCCGATATGCACGCCCCCGGTCGCCAGCACGTCTTGCGCGCGCTCGGCGCGCAAGCGCCGCTGAGGCCCCACGCGCACCACCGAAAAGTCGCTCGTCCCGCCGCCGATGTCGGCGATCAGCGCGATCGCTTCGCGCGTCACCGTCCGTTCGTAATGGTAGGCGGCCGCGATCGGCTCGAACGCGAAGGCGACGTTGCGGAAGCCCGCCTTTTTCGCGATGGCTTCGAGGGCGGCTTGTGCTGCCGCATCGGCCGCGTCGTCGCCGTCGACGAAGCGCACGGGCCGGCCCATCACGACGTCGGCGATTTGCGCGCCGGCGAATTCTTCGGCTTTGCGTTTGAGATGGCGCACGAAGATCTCGACGACGCGCGTGAGCGGCATTTTGCGCCCGGCAAGGCGCGTCTCCTCCTCGATCAGCGAGGATCCCAACAGCGATTTGAGCGCGCGCATCAGCCGCCCTTCGGCTTGGCCCACATAGGCCGCGATCGCGGCATCGCCGAACTGCACGGGCAGGCTCGCGTCGTCGTCGAAGAACACGGCGCTGGGGAGCAGCGTGCGGCCGTCTTCGACGGGTGCAAGCTCGACATGGCCGCCGCGCGTTATGCCGATCGCCGAATTCGACGTGCCGAAATCCAGACCGCAACCGATCATCGCCAAGCTCAGTCTTTCAGCACGAATTCGCGCGCCGAATCTTCCGAATAGTAGGCGCGCGTCGGGGCTGCGTTGGCGAGATCCTTGTGCTGCAGCCCGAAAAACAGCGGCGGATTGGCGGGGCGGAAGATGTTGAGCTTGACGTTGAAGGCCTCGATGTCGCCGCCGTCGGCGAGCTTGTAGCGGAACGCTTTGATGTCGAACGTGCCGGGGCCGATCTCGTCGCCGGTGAGATAGAGTTTGAGGCCGGCGATCTTCTCGGGACCCAGCAGCACGTTGTCGAAATCGCCGAGGCGGCGCTGGGCCAAACCCATGAAGCGGGGCGCGTCGAGATTTTTGTAGGGCACACCGGGGCGCGGCGCGCCGTCCACCATCGGGCGGTTGAAAGAACCGGTCAGAATCTGGCCGGGCAGCGCGCAATTGACGAGCGTCGAAACGGTCGAGCGCACTTCGCCGAGCACGTCGTTGTGGATCATCGGACTGCCGCCGCCGCGGGGCAGCGAAAACTCCCAGCCGGGCCCTACGGCGAAGGCGGCCTTGACGATCGGGGCCGTGCGCGGATCGCGCGCACGCGCGAGGCCGTTTTCGGCAAGCGCCAGTGCCAGCAGGCAGAAAAGATCCGCGTCGGCCTTCCAGCCTTGGCGGCGGTTCCACAGCCGGTAGCCGGCGACCGTGGGGCTGCGCCCGAGATCGATGTCGCTGTTGGCCGCAAGCAGGCGTTCGGCCGCAAGATTGAGCGAATAGGAGAGTGTCGCGAGTTGTGCGACCTGCTCGACGGTTTTGAGCGTCGGAAAATTGTCGATCTCGATGCGCGCCGTTGCGTGGAAGGGCGAGCGGCGGATCGCATAGCGCTGCACGCTCTGCGCCAACGCTGCGCGCATCGCAGGGGCCGCCCACCAAGCACCCGCCGGAATCGCTTCGATGCGCAGATCCGCGCGCTTGGCCACGGCCACGAGGGCGCGCCCGTCGAGTGAGTCGCCGCGCAGCAGGCCGATTTCGGTTTCCGCGAGATCCGGCAGCATGCCGATGGGAGCGAGCGCCACGATGAGGTCGGTCGCCTCGATCGACCAGCCGGCCACGAACCACGAACCCATGTGCCACAATTCGGCGAGGCGCTTGTCGATGGCGCGCAGCGCCTGTCGCGCATCGCCGGGGGACGTTTCGTCGGGCATTGGCGTTTGGGTTTTGTGCGGAATCAGGCTTGAACGTCGAGCGTGTTGCCGCGCGCCGAATTCGTCGGCGGCGGGGGCGGCGGATTCTGCCGCTGCTCGACGCGCTCGGCGCGGGCCGGGCTGCCGGTGTTGGGCGGCGTCACGCGCGGCGCAAACGGCGAGATCACATTGGGGAGGGGGTAGAGCTCGGCCATGGCTTAGGCGAAAAACGAGGTGCCGCCGCGGCCCCAGCTCGCCGATGCGGGCGGCAGCGGGGCGGGCGAAGAGGCCGTCGGATTCTGTTTGAAGCTTTCGGCTTTGCCCAAAATGTCCGACACCGTCGCGGGCGCGGCCGGCGACAGAAATTTCTTGTAGATCTCGGCCACGGGCGGCGAGACCAAAGCGGGCATCAGCACGTAGGACATACCCAGAGAATAGCGCATTCGACAAGTTGCCGCAAAGCCTGCGCAGGGTTCAGTGGGCGGCCGACCAATTGGGGCCCTGGCCCCAATCCACTTGCAGCTTCACCGACAGCGTCAGGCGCGGCTCGGCGGCCTTTTCCATCAAGGGCTTGACGATTTCAACCGTGCGCTCGAGGTCGCCGGGGGCCACTTCGAACAGCAATTCGTCATGGACCTGCAACAAAAGCTTGGCGGCGAGCTTGTGCTGCGCAAGCGCGTCCGGGACCCTGATCATCGCGCGCTTGATGATGTCGGCCGCGCCGCCTTGGATCGGCGCATTGATGGCCGCACGCTCGGCAAAGGCGCGCATGGCCGGGTTCTTGGAGCCGATCTCGGGCAGCCAGATGCGGCGTCCGAACAAGGTCGCCACGTAGCCGTGCTGATGCGCTTCTTTTTTGGTGCGGTCCATATAGGCGCGAATGCCGGGATAGCGTTTGAAATAGGCCTCGATATAGGCGCGCGCTTCGCCCTGCGGCAATCCCAGTTGGCGCGCGAGGCCAAAGGCGGAGATACCGTAGATGATGCCGAAATTGATCGCCTTGGCGCGTCGCCGCGTTTCCTTGTCCATCTTGTCGAGCGGGACGCCGAACATTTCGGACGCGGTCGTAGCGTGGATGTCCTGGCCTTTGGCGAACGCCTCCTTGAGCGAGGCGATGTCGGCGACGTGGGCCAGCAGGCGCAGTTCGATCTGCGAATAGTCGAAGGACAGCAGCACCGTGCCGGGGGCGGGCACGAAGGCTTCGCGAATCTTGCGGCCCTCTTCGTTGCGCACCGGAATGTTCTGCAGATTGGGATCGGACGAGGACAGCCGCCCGGTCGAGGTCGAGGCCAGCGCAAAGCTCGTATGCACGCGCTCGGTTTTGGCGTCGATCGCGTGGCCGAGCGCGTCGGTATAGGTCGATTTGAGCTTGGCGAGCTGGCGCCAATCGAGAACCGCCTGCGGCAGTTCGTGGCCGAGTGCGGCAAGATCGTCGAGCACATCGGCGCCGGTTGCGTAAGCACCGGTCTTGGTCTTGGCGGGCTGTTTGCCGTCGGGCAGGCTCAAGCCCAATTCGTCGAACATCACCTTGCCGAGCTGGGCCGGGCTGCCGACATTGAACGGGTGGCCTGCGAGCGCATGGATCTTTTTTTCGAGCTCGGCCAAGCGCAATGCGAACTCGTTGGAGAGGCGCTGCAAGGCCGCACGGTCGACCCCGATCCCGGCTTCTTCCATCGCCACGACGGGGGCGATCAAGGGCCGCTCGATCGTTTCGTAGACGGTCAGCAATCCTTGCTCGGCCAAGCGTGGTTTCAAGGCACGATGCAGGCGTAGCGTGATGTCGGCGTCTTCGGCGGCATAGGCGAGCGCCTTGTCGAGCGGCACCTCGGCAAACGAGATGCGCGCTTTGCCCGTGCCCGTGACTTCGTCGTAGCTGATCGTCTTGTAGCCGAGATGCAAGGCCGCCAACTCGTCCATGCCGTGGCCGTGGCGCCCGCCTTCGAGCACGTAGGAGATCAGCATCGTATCGTCGATGCTGGCGACTCGCGTGAGGCCGCAGCCGGCAAACACATGCAGATCGTATTTGAAATTATGGCCGATCTTCAGCGTGGCTGGATCGGCGAGCAGCGCCCCCAGAATGCGCACGGCATCTTCGAGCGCGATCTGGTCCTCGACGCGTTGAATGCTGCCGGCAAAGTCGAGCCCACCCACGGCGGCTTGCGTGCCGGGGGCCACGTGGCCCACCGGGATGTAGCAGGCCTCGCCGGGTTCGATCGCAAGCGACACGCCGACGAGCTTGGCGTTGCGCGCATCGAGCGACGTCGTCTCGGTGTCGATCGCGCAGATACCGGCGGCGCGCGCGCGCGCAACCCACGCTTCGAGCGTGGCCGCATCGCGCACGAGCGTGTAGCGCTGTTCGATGTCGGATGCCGGGGCGGTCGGTGTCGGTACCGGGGCGGAGACGGCGGCGGGTGCGGCGGCCGAAGATGTGCCGCGCGGCGCACTCGCCAGCGCATCGAGGCGGCCGAGCAGGCTGCGGAAACCCTGCGCGCTCAAGAATGTGCGAAGCTTTTCGGGATCGGGCGTTTTGAGCGTGAGCTCGGCAAGCGGGACGGGTACCGGTGCATCGTCGCGCAGCAGCACCAAGCGGCGCGACACGCGCGCAAGCTCGGCATTGGCAAGCAGGCTTTCGCGCCTTTTGGGCTGCTTGATTTCGCCCGCGCGTGCGAGCAGCGTTTCGAGATCGCCGTAAAGATTGATGAGTTCGGCCGCCGTTTTGACGCCGATCCCCGGCACGCCCGGCACATTGTCGGTCGAATCGCCGGCAAGGGCCTGCACGTCCACCACGCGGTCCGGCTTCACGCCGAATTTGTCGAAGACTTCGGCCTCTCCGATCGTCTTCTGCTTGATGGGATCGAGCATGGCCACACCGGGCCGCACGAGCTGCATGAGGTCCTTGTCGGAACTCACAATCACGACCTCTTCGCCCGCCTCGCGCGCCAGCCGCGCATAGGTCGCGATGAGGTCGTCGGCCTCGAAGCCCGCAAGCTCGATCGCCGGCAGATCGAACGCGCGCGTTGCTTCGCGCACGATCGCGAATTGCGGCTTGAGATCTTCGGGCGGATCGGGGCGGTGGGCCTTGTATTCGGGATAGAATTCGTTGCGGAAGCTCACGCGCGCGGTGTCGAAAACGATCGCGATGCGGTCGCCCGCATGGGTTTCGATGAGGCGGGCCACCATGTTGCAGAAACCCATCACCGCACCCACGGGCGTGCCGTCGCCGCGCGTGAGCGGCGGCAGTGCGTGGTAGGCGCGGAAGATGAAGCCCGATCCGTCGACCAGGCAGAGCCGTGCGGCCATCAGTGGCCGCCGCGCGGACTGCCCGGCTTCAGCACGTATTTGCGGTCGCAATAGCCGCATTCGACATAGTCGTTGGCGCCCATCGTGAGATAGACGCGCGGATGGCCGAGTGCGCCGCCGCCGCCGTCGCACGGCACAATGGTGCTTTCGACCTCGATGGTTTCGGGGGCGTCGATGGGGTTGGCGGGTGCCGTCATGGTATTCCTCTTCGCCGTCTCGGGGGGCGGATGGCGCGGATGATACCGATTGGCGCCGCCGATGCAACGATTCCGCCCAAGGGGCCCCGTGTTTGACCCTGCGGGCACAGGGGTGCTAGCAAACGCTGCATGAGCGACCAAGCAAAACTGCCGGACAACGCGCCCATCAACGCGATCGAGACGATCGGTTTGCGCAAAGTCTACGCGCCGCGCGGCGCCATGCCCGCGAAAGTCGCCCTCGACGGCATCGACCTTGCCGTGCCGCGCGGTGGCATTTTCGGCCTGCTCGGCCCCAACGGGGCGGGCAAGTCGACGCTGATCAACATTCTGGCCGGCCTCGTCAACAAAACGTCCGGGATCGCGCGCATTTGGGACATCGATATCGACCGCGACGCACGCGCCTCGCGTGCCGCCATCGGCGTTGTGCCGCAAGAACTCAATATGGACGCGTTTTTCACGCCGCGCGAACTGCTCGATCTGCAGGCCGGGCTCTACGGCGTGCCGAAGCCCGAACGCCGCACGATGGAAATCCTCGCGGCCGTCGGGTTGGCGGACAAGGCGGACGCCTATGCGCGCACGCTGTCGGGCGGCATGCGCCGGCGCCTGCTGGTCGCCAAAGCGCTTGTTCATTCCCCGCCTGTGCTGGTGCTCGACGAGCCGACGGCGGGTGTGGACATCGAATTGCGCCAAAGCCTGTGGGCCTATGTGCGCGAACTCAACCAAGGCGGCACCACGGTGGTGCTGACCACGCACTATCTGCAGGAAGCCGAAGAATTGTGCGACCGCATCGCGATCATCGATCGCGGCAGGCTCGTGGCATGCGACACCAAGCAAGCGCTGCTTGCGCGCCTCGATGCCAAGGAATTGCGCATCGTCGTCGATTGCGATCTGGGCGAACTGCCGGCACGGCTTGCGGCCTTGGGCGTAACGCGGCTCGATGCGCGCACGCTGCAACTGCGCTATCGGCCGAGTGCGGCGCGCGTCGAGGAGTTGCTTGCGGCCGTGCATGGCAGCGGGCTCGGCATCGTCGACCTTGCGACGCGCGAGAGCGATCTTGAAGATCTTTTCCTGCAATTGGTCCGCAAGAGCAACGATCGCCAGGCCAGCGATGCGGCCTAACCAAGCGGTTGCTGCGGCGATGCTTGCGTTTTTTCTGGGGGCGTGCACCTCGCAACTCAATCCGCGCGGGGCGGCCGTGCAAGCGCCCGAGATGCGGGCCGACGCGTTTGTCGTCGAAGACGGGGCCGTGCTGCCCTATCGCCGCTGGCAGCCGGAAGATGCGGCGCAAACGCGCGCCGTAATCGTCGCGTTGCACGGTTTCAACGACCATTCGCGCGCGTGGGACATGCCGGCCCAAGCTTGGGCTGCGCGCGGCATTGCGCTTTACGCCTACGACCAGCGCGGCTTCGGGCGCGCGCCCCAACCCGGCATTTGGGCCGGCAGCGACGCGTTGGTCGCCGACCTTGCAAGCGTGCATGCCCTCGTTGCGGCGCGCCATGCGGGCGTGCCGATTTTCGTGGCCGGCGAAAGCATGGGCGGGGCGGTCGCGATGGCGGCCATTGCGCGCGGGGCGATTCCGGGCGCACCCGGCACTGTGCTCGTGGCCCCCGCCGTGCGCAGCCGGGCGAGCCTCACCTGGTTCGAACGCGGCGGGCTGTGGCTGCTCTACCGCACGGTGCCGGGATTTGCGCCGCGCGTCGAAGTGCAGGGCATCGTGCCGTCCGACAATGTGGCGATGATGCGCGAATTGGCGCGCGATCCGCTGTTCTTGAAGCGCACGCGCGTCGATGCGCTCAAGGGCCTTGTCGATCTGATGGACGAGGCAAGCGCTGTAGCCCCCAAGCTCGAGGCGCCGCTGCTGGTGCTGGTGGGTGCGCGCGACACGCTGGTGCCGGGCGATCCGATGGCGCAGATGCTCGCAAGCCTGCCGCCCGCCCCGCCCGCCGACCGGCAGGCAATCGAATATCCGAGCGGCTACCACATGCTGCTGCGCGACCAGGCGCGCGCGCGCGTGCATGACGACGTCGCCGCCTGGATCCTCGCGCGGGTCCCGCCGCGATGAAGCCGGTCGCCGCCGCCGGTTGGGCGATGGCGGCGGCCCCGGCCGTGCTGCTGGCGGCGGGCTTGCTCGACGGCAGCTACGCCGCCTCGCCCTGGCGCTTGGCCGTGCGCGAAACCGGCTTGTGGGCGATGCGCTTTACCGTGCTGGCGCTGCTCATTTCGCCGCTGCTGAGCTTTCGACTGTTGGCGCCGATCGAGCCATGGCGGCGCGCCTTTGGGCTCGGCGGTGCCCTCTATGCGTTTGCCCATCTGTACTTCTGGACCCGCCAATACGGGTTCGATTGGCCGTTTTTGTTCGAGGAACTGCTGCGTCTTTTTCTCGCACTGGGCTTGGCCGCCACTTTGCTGATGGTGCCGCTCGCGGCCACCTCGAACGGGGCCTCGCGCGCGTGGCTGGGAATGCCGCGTTGGCGCCAGCTGCATCTTTTGGTCTATCCGGCTTCCCTGTTGGGCTGGCTGCATTTTGCGCTGGCCGTGCGGCTCGACCGCACCGAGCTTTATGCGCAGGCCGCCGCCCTGGGCTTGGCCCTCGTGCACCGCGTTTGGCGCGGATTTGCAAAGCCGCAGGGCATGCGCTAGGTTCCGGCCCGAATTGGTGAGCGCCCGTAGCTCAGTTGGATAGAGTGTCAGCCTCCGAAGCTGAAGGTCGCGCGTTCGAGTCGCGCCGGGCGCGCCAATATCTTTCCTCTCGATCCTTCGAGCACACCGCGCGAAATGCCGTCGAGCGGGGCTCCGGCCGCGTCTTCGATTCCGCTCTTTTGCCGCACACACTCAGGGTATGCGCAAATGCGCATCCTGGGACGGCGCAGTCCGGGTGGCCGCCAGCAGCATATCGACAAAGGCGGTCACTTTGCGCGGGCGAAATCTTGTCGCCGGATAGACCGTGTATACGCCGCCGGACGGGAGCTGCCATTCGGGCAGAATATGGCGCAGTCGGCCCGCCGCCAGATCGGCTGCGACAAGATAGTCGGGCAGCACCGACAGCCCGCCGCCCTCGAGAACCGCCGCCAGCACGCCCGGAGTCGTATCGATGGCGACGCTGGCGCGCATTCGAACTGTCTGCTGTTTGCCCGCAGGGCGCGATAGGGTCCAGGTCAGCGGCTCGCGCAAAGCCATATTGGCGATGAAGGGCAGCTCAGCCAACTGCTTGGGGTCTCGCACCGCCGCTGCCCGATCGGCAAGCGCCCCGCCGCCAACGAGCAATTGCCTGAAACCGCCTATCCGCCGGGCCGACAGACTCGAATCCGCAAGCCAGCCAACACGAATGGCCATATCGATACGGCCATTCGCCAGATCGAGCAGCGCGTCGCCGAGCGTTAGTTCAACCTGACAGTCCGGATAGCGCGTGGTGAACGACGTCACCACCGGCACGACGATCGCAGTGCCATAGTCGTTCGGCGCTGTGATGCGCAGGACTCCGCTCGGCTGGGCCACCGTCTGGGCCAATTCGTCGACGGCCGTCTCGGCCTCGCGCAGTATCAGCAGACAGCGCGCATGCAACAGGCGGCCGGCTTCCGTCGGATGGACCCGCCGGGTAGTGCGGACGAGCAGGCTCGTCCGCAGGTCGCGCTCCAACTGGGCGACTTGCTGGCTGACCACCGCCTTGGTGATACCGAGCCTTTCGGCGGCGCGCGTAAACGACCCCGTATCGACCACGGCGGCGAAATAGGAAAGGCGGTTAAGGTTTATCGTGCGAATGATCGCCTCCAAAGAAATTGTATTGAAATACCATACAGTCTGTATTCTTTGTTTGTCTTCTATAGTCAATAATCGTGTGGCAAATGCTGGCATCAAGGAGATGCGGCATGACCAAGCGCACACACGCCACTTATTTGTTCGACCCGCTATGCGGCTGGTGCTACGGCGCCGCGCCAATGTTGGAACGGCTCGCCGCCGATGGCGATCTTGCCATTGAAGTTTTGCCGACCGGCCTGTTCGCCGGCGAAGGTGCCCGGCCGATGGATTCCGGCTTCGCAGCCTTTGCATGGAGCAACGACGAACGTATCGCTCGATTGACGGGGCAGATTTTCAGCGAAGCCTATCGTCGGCATGTCTTGGAGAAACCTGGCACGCGGTTCGATTCCGGCCCGGCGACGCTGGCGCTGACCGCCGTCGCCCTTATAGCACCGGATCGGCAACTGGAGGCGCTACGGGCGATTCAGGCGGCACGCTACGTCGACGGGCGCGACATCACGGATTTTGCCGTTCTCAACGCGATCCTCCGTTCTCTGAGTCTCGTGGAAGCTGCCGAAAGGCTGCAGAAGCCGGATGACGCGCTGGTCGTGGCCGGCAAATCCCATATCCAAAAAGGCCAAACGGCAATGCGCAGCTTTGGCGTCACCGGCGTGCCGAGATTGATCGCCGGTATCGGAGAAACGTGCCGACCGGTGCCGGGCGCCGCCCTGTTCGGCGACGCCGAAGCGTTGATCGCCCTGCTCAAGGCGGCTTGATTTCACGCCCTCTTTTTTTGTCCAACTGGGAGAACACCATGCTTACGAGGAGAAACGTTATGAAAGCCGCAGCTGGAGCGCTCGCCGCGACCTCTGCCGGATTTGCCATGGCAGCGGGCCGCCTCGCCTGGCGACACTTGCCCGCCGGCGAAACCGGTTTCTACCGTGCGCCGGTGCTGCTCAGCGGCGGCTCGGAAGCCATGTTGATCGACGGTGGTTTCACCTATTCGGACGGCCGGAAGGTCGTCGAGGCGATCCGTGCCACCGGCAAGACCCTGACGACCATCTATGTCAGCCAGTCTGACCCCGACTATTACTTCAGCCTGAAACCAATCACGACGGCTTTCCCGAATGCGCGCGTGCTCGCCGCGTCGGCGACGATCGCCGCGATCCGCGGCAACGTGGAAAAGAAGCTGGCCGTGTGGGGCCCGCAACTCAAGGACAACGGCCCACAGTCGCTTGCGGACATCGTAATCCCCGACAGCTTCGACGGCGCCACGTTGCATGTCGACGGCGCGGCCGTCGAGATTGTTGCCGCCGACGAGCTTGCCAACCGGCGCACGCTTTTCGTGCCGGATCTAAACGCCGTTTTTGGCGGCGTGTTGATCTTCGCCGGAGTCCATGTCTGGACCGCCGACACGCCCGAAAAGACGCAGCGCGCAAGCTGGCGCGCCAATCTGGAAAAGCTCTCCGCGCGCAAGCCCGCGATCGTCGTGCCTGGCCATATGGCGACGGCAGCGGCGACGGACGGCTCCGCCATCGCATTCACCCTCGCCTATCTGACCGCGTTCGAGGAGGAACTGGCGCGCGCTGCGAATGCCGCCGCACTCAAGGCGGCGATGGAAGCGCGCTTCAGCGGCCTGGGCATGGGCATTGCGCTCGATATCGGTTCCAAGGTGGCGACAGGCGAAATGAAATGGGGTTGAAAGGGCCCGAGCCCCTGAACGTCTGTTCACGGGCTCGGCGCGACGCTGCCCTTTGCGCGGCCTAGCCGCGCGCCTGCCAAGGCCCGAGGCCCGTTGCTTGGCGCCACGCATGCGCGATCTCGTCGCGGCGCGCGAACCACACGCCCGGCTTGCCGCACGCGTGGGCCAAGAATCTTTCGAGCCCGCCGATGCGCGCAGGTTTGCCGATGATGCGCAAATGCAGCCCCACCGACAGCATGCGCGGCTGCGTCGCACTTTCGGCCAAGAGCCGGTCGAACGCGCCGATGCAGTAGGTCGCAAAGTCGCCTGCCTGTACGAAGCCGCCATTGTTGTTGAAGCGCATGTCGTTCGTGTCGAACGAATAGGGCAGCACGATGTGCGATTTGCCGAGCATCGTTACCGCATAGGGCAGATCGTCGTTGTAGGCGTTCGAATCGTAGAGGAAGCCGCCATGCTCGACGAGCAGGCGGCGCGTGTTGATCGAGGTCGCCGAGCGCGTGTGCCAACCGACGGTGGGCGTTCCGCTCGCCGCCTGCAATGCGTCGACCGTGGCGACGATCACGTTGCGCTCGTGGGCCTCGTCCATCGCCACATGCCGCTCCCAGCGCCAGCCATGCGCTGAGATTTCGTGTCCGTCGGCAACGGCTTCTTGCGCCA
Organism: Magnetospirillum sp.; assembly: GCA_027532905.1. NCBI lineage: Bacteria > Pseudomonadati > Pseudomonadota > Alphaproteobacteria > Rhodospirillales > Rhodospirillaceae > Magnetospirillum > Magnetospirillum sp. The sequence continues at coordinate 1,084,329 of JAPZUA010000001.1, read as the reverse complement.
ACCACGGCGACAAGGCCACGGCGCGGCCGTTGCAGCTCATCGTCGCGCGCACGCCGTATTGGCGCAGCACGCTGCGCAGACGCGGCCAGCCTGCGCGCGTGCCGTATTCGAAGTGCGATTCCATGCACAGATCGCGCTGGCCTTCGACGCGCTCGACCGCCTCGTAGATGAATTCGTTGGCTTCGTCGCCCATGCCGCGCGAAAGCTCCGCCCCTTCCTCGACATTGACGACGACCGACACGGCAAGCGTGGCACCATTGGGCCAATGGCGGATCGGCGAGAGGCCGGCGTGCCCGCGAAAATCGCGGTCGTGTTCGGGAAGCTGCATCGGATTTGCTTTAGATCTCGGCTAGACGGCGCAGGCCCACCACGCGCTCGCAGATCAAGAGCAGTACGAGCACGAGGCCGATCAGCAGCGACGAAATCGCTGCGATGGTCGGGTCGGGCTGCTCTTCGACATAGTTGAGCATCTGGATGGGCAATGTCTTTGTCCAGGCATTGGTGAAGAAGATCGAGATCGCATAATTGTCCATCGACGCGAGAAAAGCGAATATTCCCGACGTTACGAAAGCCGGGGCGAGATTGGGCAGCAGCACCCGCCCGATCGCGGCCGGATACGAGCAGCCCAGCGTGCGCGCCGCATCGACGAGCGAGAAGTCGAACAGCGTCAGCGCCGAATAGAGCGTGCGCACGACGTAGGGCATGGTGATGATCACGTGCGCGATCACAAGGCTCGTCCACACGTCGCGCAATCCCGCAAAGCGCAGGCCTTGCAGCAAGGCGATGCCGAGCACCAAGCCCGGCAGCATCAAGGGCGAGGTCAGGAACGCGAGGATCGCTTCGCGGCCTGCAAAACGGCCGCGTGCCAACGCGATCGACGCCATGCCGCCCAACAGCAGCGATGCGGCGGTCGCGAGCAGGCCGACCTGGAACGATACCGCCAAGGCCGAGCTTAGCCCCCGCAGATTGGCAAGCCGCTCGTACCAGCGCAGCGACCAGCCCGGCGGGGGCAGCGTGAAAACAGCGCTCGAGCCGAACGACACGATCACGGTCACGACGAGCGGCGTCATCAGGAAGATCGTGACCGCGCCGGCGATCGTCCAGACGACCGCGGTCGCGCTGCGTTCGGCGAGCGTCATCGCGAATCCCCCTTGCGTCGCACGGCCCAGGTGCTGAAGGCGACAATGGCAAGGGCGAGGGCCAGCAGCACGCTTGCGGTCACGGCACCGAGTTGCTCATTGCGCATCAACAAGAACGAGCGGCCTACGAGGGTCGCCAAAGTCTGGAAGCGGTCGCCGATCAGCAGGCTCGGGATCACGTACATCGACACGGCCAGCGAAAAGACGATCGATGCCCCGCTCACAATGCCGGGCATGGCCAGCGGCAACGCCACTTTGAAAAAGCGGTAGAGGGGCGAAGCGCCGAGTGTCGCAGCCGCATCCTGGATGTTCGGATCGACGAGTTTCAGCACCGAATAGATCGGCAGGATCATGAACGGCAAAAACAGATTGGCCGCGCCGATGATCAGCCCCGTTTCGGTGAACAGAAGCAGTTTCGGCGTGTCCCACACGCCGAGGCCGACCAGGATATTGGCGACGATACCGTCGCGGCGCAGCACGATCTGCCAGGCGAAGGCTTTGACGATCACGCCGACCGACAAAGGCAGGATGATCGCAACGAGCAGGGCCACCTGCACGAAGCCGCGTGCGCGCGACAGCGCCACGGCGGTCGGGTAGCCGATGGCAAGGCAGATCAGCGTGGTGATCGCCGCTACGCGCAGCGTGTTGCCGATCACGCGCCAGTTGAACGCGTCGCTCAAAAACGAAACATAGCCCGCGAGCGTGAATCCGTCGGGTCCGCTGAAACTGCGCAACAGCAGCCCCGCCACCGGGATCGCAAAAATCGCGACCATGTAGAGGAGAGCCGGCACGGCCAGGATCGCGATGCGATCCGTGCGTGCCAGCCGGTTCTTGAGGGCCGCAATCATTGCGGCGTGCCGTCGTGCGGGAAAATGAGCGTGTCGTCGTACGACCAGGACAGGCGGGCCGTGTCGCCGACCGCGAGGTCGGGCGGGATCTGGGCGGCTTCCACGAGCAGCGTCTGCGCCTCGCCCGCCGCAAAATGCAGATGCACTTTCGAGCCCTGGAACACAAGCTCGGTCAGTTTTGCGTCGAGCGTGTTTGCTTCCGTTTCGGCGGCGTTGATGCGGATGCGCTCGGGCCGGATCGCGAGCAGCACAGGCACGCCCGCCATGAAACTGGCGGCCGCAAAAAAGCGGCCGACCGGCGTTTCGACTGCAAGCGTGCCGTTCGCACTTGCGCCCGCTTTGCCGACAATGCGCGTCGAATGGCCGACGAAGCCCAAAGCGAACGGCGTTTTGGGGCGCAGATAGATCGCGTCCGGCCGGTCGAATTGTTCGATCGCACCGCCGCTCATCACCGCGACGCGGTCCGACATGACGAGCGCTTCTTCTTGGTCGTGCGTGACCAGCACTGTCGTGATGCCGACGTCGCGCAGCAGCCGCTTGAGTTCAATCTGCATCGTCTCGCGCAGCTTGCGGTCGAGGGCCGAAAACGGTTCGTCGAGCAGCAGTAATTTGGGGGCGACCGCCAACGCGCGCGCCACCGCCACGCGCTGCTGCTGGCCGCCCGAAAGCCCGCGTACGGGCCGTGCCGCCATCTCGGTCAGGTGCACGAGGTCGAGAAACTTCGCGACCGTGGGTGCGATGTCGGCCTGCGGCCGGCGCTGGGCGCGCAGGCCGAACGCGACATTGTCGGCGACCGACAAATGCGGGAACAGCGCGTAGTTCTGGAAGACGACACCCACGCCGCGCTTGTGCGTGGGCAGGTTGCCGATCTCGGAGCCTGCCAGACGCACGCTGCCGCGATCGGCGTCGAGCAGCCCTGCGACGATGCGCAGCAGCGTGGTTTTGCCGCAGCCCGAAGGTCCGAGTAGCGAGACGAACTCGCCGCGGTTCACGCCAAAATCCACGCCGCCGAGCACGCGGTTGCCCGCGAAGGATTTCTCGGCGCCGCGAATGTCGAGAAAGGCTTCGCTCGCACTCATCGCGCGGCTCGGCACTGCGGCCCTAGAGCGACAGCTCGCGATCCCAACGCGCGACCCATGCAGCACGGTTTTCCGACACGTTGGCCCAGTCGACTGGATGCACGATGAGGCTCGACAACCCGGCCGGTGCAGGAACCGTGCGGTTGGTCGGCAGCGCAAACGTCGCTTCCGTGACCTTGGCCTGGATTTCCGGGCTCAGCAGCATGTCGACATAGGCAGCCCCCAGCTCGGGCAGCGGTGCGCCTTTGACGAGTGCGATACCCGACGGCATCGAGAAGGTGCCTTCTTTGGGTGCGGCGAGTTCGATCGGCGCACCCTTTGCCTTGCGTGCAAGGGCGAGCGTGGAGATCGCACCCGCCACCATGAAGGCTTCGCCCTGTTCGAGCAGATTGTAGGCTTGGCCTTCCTGCGTGTAGGCCATCAGGATGTTGGCCTTCATCTCTTTGAGCTTGGCGAAGGCGGAGTCCATGTCCTTCTGCGCTTCGGCCATCGGCTTGCCGGTCTTGAGGAACGAGGCCAAGAACAGGTTCATGACACCTTCGGTGTTCTGCAGCGAAGGCAGAATCACGCGGCCTTTGTATTTGGGATCGTAGATCTCGGCCCAGCTCGTGGGGGCGGCCATGCGGGTTGTGTTGTAGGCAATGCCGACCCACGGCTGCAGGTAGTTGACCCACATGCCGTTCATGTGCGTCACACCGGGCTTCAGCGACGCCGAGTTGGGCACTTTGGCGGCCGTGATCGGCTCGAGCAGGCCTTCGCGCACGGCCAAGATCATCACCGGATCGTCCATCTGCACGACCGAGAGATATTGTTTGTCCTTGTTCTTCTGCATCTTCTCGAGATTGACGAGCGAGCGGGTACCCTCGAAAACGACCTTCACATTGTGCTTCTTTTCGAAGGCCGGGATCATGATCTCTTCCGACCAGCTGCGCTGGCTCGAGGCTGCACCCACGACCAGTTCGCGCGTCTGCGCGCGGATCACCGACGGGCTTGCAAGGCTGCCGGCCGACAGGGCGGCGGCACCGGCCAGAACGCTGCGGCGGCTGAGCTTGGGAAGATGGCGGACGGTCATGGCGGACTCCTTAAAAGTTGACGGGCGGCCGAAAGCCGCTTGGGTGCCGAACGGCGACCTGATGTCTTGGGGGGAGACCGGCGGTCGTCTGCATGCGAAGCAAGCGATATGCCACGGCACGCAGATGCCGATTCTGCTTGCATCGCCGACGGCACGGCCGCGCGCGTGCGCAAAAATTCGGCGCTTTTTTGGGCGCCTACAGCGCGAAGACGCGGCCCCAGTCGCGGGAAGCCGACGTCGGATCCACACCCAGCATTTTGAGCGCTTGCCACAGCACGATCGTGGTTGCGTCGAGGAACGGGATACCGGTTTCGGCCTCGATCTCGGCCGCGACCCAGGCCGATGGATAGTTCGTGCACCAGCCCAGGATCGCATCGGGCCTTGCCGCCGCCGCCCGGCGCGCCTGTGCGCGGATTTCGTCGAGCGGCACGCTCGCATAGCTCAGATTGTCGGCCATGCGTGAGTTTTCGCGCGCCACGGTCGCAAAGCCGATTTCCGCGAAATTCTTTTCGACCTTGGCCTGGTAGGCGTCGCCATAGGGCGTCACGAAAGCAAGCCGCGAAGCACCCAGCAGCCCGAGCGCTTCGATGGTCGCGAATAACGACGTGGTCGCCGGGCATTTGGCGCTTGCTTCAAGCCGCGTGCGCAACTCGCGTTCGACCGCGATGCCGACCGAACCGCCCTTGCTGCCGTTCCACACGACCACGCCGGGCCGCGCATGGCCGAGCAATTCGGCGGCGCGCAGCATGTTCGTCCAGTCATAGGCGTCCGGATAGGGGTCGGATGCGCCGAACACGGGCGAGCGCGAAAAATGCGGCGACACGCTCGGGAAATTGCGCAGCACCGCCAAGGTCGCGCGCTCGACGACTGTGTTGCCCGAGGGCGTCACGGTCGCCAAAAAATGTTTGTGCATTTCGAACGCAGCGGCTTGCGACATCTACGGTACCTCGCGGAACAAACGACCCCAGCCTTGCACGCGGGCAGGTGCAGTACCTGCCGCGCGCAGGCCTGCCCATACGGCGGTGGCAACAGAGTCGTAGATCGGAATGCCGGTCTCGGCCTCCAGCGCTTCGACGATGGGGCCGCCGCGCATATTGGTGCAGAAAACCGCGATCGCATCTGGCTTTTCCTTCGCGACCTCGCGCACGAGATCGGCGATCGTCGCTTCCGAATACTGCGAAAACGAGAAATTGCCGCGGTCGCGCAGATGGCGCTCGGCGATGCAGTCGAAGCCTTCGGCCGCGAAGTTCGCGACGATCTTGTCCTGGATTTCGTCGAGATACGGGGTCACGAGGCCGATGCGTTTGGCGCCGGTGCTGCGCAGGATTTCGGCAAGGGCGAGCACCGAGGTGCCGGTTTTGGCGCCCGTCGTCGCCGTAATCGCCGCACATAGATCGCGGTCGCGCTCGAGGCCAAGCCAGCCCGACGACGTGCCGTTCCATACGATGGCATCGACCTTGGCATCGGCCAGCAGCAAGGCCGCATCGAGGATCGGCTGCAGGTCGAACTGCGCCAGCGCCGCCGTCGACAGCGAAATCTCAGTCACGCGGAAGCGCCCGAAATGGGCGGTCACGTCCGGCAAGCCCGCAAGCATTGCCGTGGTCACCGGCTCAAGCACGGTGTTGGAAGACGGCGTGAGCATGCCGATGCGTTTGTGCAGCGTAGGATCGATGGTCATGCGCCGAATGTTAGCAATTTCCGTACCCGAACCGCACGCGACTCGATAGAGTTTCGCGGATGACCGGCGATTTGCTGATACGCGGTGCGCGCATCCTCACGATGGAGACGCCGCGCCATATCGAGGCGGGCGATATTCTCATTCGCGGCGGCCGCATTGCCGCGGTGGGCGATGTGGCCGCCGATCTTGTGCCCGACGGCATTCGCACGCTCGATGCGCGCGGCAAACTCGCAGTGCCCGGCCTCGTCAACGCGCATGTGCATTCGCCGGGCAATCTGATGCGCGGCTGTCTCGACGGGTATCCACTCGAAGTCTTCATGCTTTACGAAGTGCCGCCTTTGGCCGCCGAAGGGCAGGGGCGGCGCCTTGCCTATCTGCGCACGGCCTTGGGGGCGATCGAGATGCTGAAGCTCGGCATCACGACGGTGCTCGACGATGCGTTCTACGTACCGACCGTGACACCCGACGCGATCGATGCTGTGATGGAAGCCTATCGCGACAGCGGCATGCGCGCGACGATGGCGCTCGACCAGCCCAACATCGTCGAATACGACAAGCAGCCTTTCTTGGCCGAGCTCATTCCGCCCGCGATTCGCGCGCGCATGGATGCGGCGCCGCGCCAATCGGCCGACGAATTGATGGAATGCTACGCGCATCTGGTCGCGCGTTGGCATGGGGCCGAAGGCGGGCGGTTGGGCGCAGCGGTATCGTGCTCGGCCCCGCACCGCGTCACGCAGGACTATTTCGCGCGTCTGAGTGCCTTGTCGCGCGAACGCGATCTCCCGTTTTTCGTGCATATCCTCGAGACCAAAACCCAGCGCGTGTTCGGCGAAGAAAAACTCGGCAAATCGCTGGTGCGTTACGTGCACGATCTCGGGCTGCTCGACGAACGCATGCTCGTGATGCACGCAATCTGGATCGACGACGACGACATCGACCTGCTGGCGCGCTCGGGCTGCACTGTGTCGCACAATCCGGTGTGCAATCTGCGCCTGGGCAGCGGCATCATGCCGTGGCGCCGTTTGCGCGACGCAGGTGTGCATCTCGCACTCGGCACCGACGAGGCCACGGTCGACGACACGCACAATCTGTGGCTTGTCGCGAAGTCGGCGGCCCTTGTGCACACGCTGACGCGCACCGACTATCGCGATTGGCCCAAAGCGCCCGAGATTCTCGACGCGCTGTATCTCGGCGGCGCGCGTGCGGCGCGCGCGCCCGTGCCGTTGGGGCGCCTTGCGCCAGGTGCGGCGGGGGATGTGGCGCTGCTCGATCTTGCGACCACGGCATTCACGCCGCTCAACGATCTCGAGCGCCAGCTTGTCTATTGCGAAACCGGCTCCTCGGTGCGCGACGTCGTCGTGGGCGGTCGTCTTGTTGTCGAAAACGGCAAGCTGCTCACGCTCGACGAGGCCGCGATTCTGGCCGAGGTTGCGGCACTCGCCCCGGCACTTGGCGCCGGCATGGCCGAGCTGCGCCGCGAAGCGGGCGAACTCGAGCCTTACTATCGCGCGCTCTATCTGCGCGCGATGGCGCGCGACGTGGGCCTCGACCGGCGCGGTCGCGACGGCTAGGCTCGAAAGCGTTTCCAAACATCTTTCAAACGAGTGTTCCGCGATGCGTCTGCTGCTGGTCAATTCCAACACCTCCGAATTCGTCACGGGCAAAGTGGCCGACGCCGCGCGCTTGGCGGCTTCTCCCGGCACCGAGATCCGCGCCGTCACCGGCAGTTTCGGCGCACGCGTGATCGGCTCGCGCAGCGAAAACGCGATTGCCGAGCATTCGACGATGGCGCTCGTCGCCGAACATGCGGGCGACTGCGACGGCGTTTTGATCGTCGTCTCCTACGACACCGCCGTAACGGCCGCGCGCGAAATGTTGTCGGTCCCTGTGCTCGGCATGACCGAAGCCGCCTTGCACGTGGCGACCTTGGTGGGGCGGCGCGTGGGCGTAATCCTGTTCGGCAAGCGCGTGCTGGGGCTCTACCGCGACACGATTGCCGCAACCGGGCTCGGCGGCTGCGTGGCCGGTTGGCGCGCGCTGGAAAGTGCCGCACCCTACGCGCCCGGCGACCAGAGCGAGGTCGAGCGCATGATCGTCGAAGCGGCAAACGACCTCGTCGAGCGCGACCATGTCGAGGCGATCGTCTTGACGGGGGCCGTGATGGCAGGGGTACCTGCGCGCCTGCAAGACAAGATCCCCGTACCGATGTTCGACGGCATCACGACCGGCGTGCCGCTGCTCGAAGCGCTCGTGCGCATTCGCCCGGCCAAGGCGCGCACAGGCAGCTATGCGTTGCCTGTGGGCCGCGAGACTGTCGGCCTGTCGCCCGCACTTGCCGCCCGCTTTAAGGGCTGACCAATGGATCTGCCGCATCCCGGCCGTTTCGACGATGTGCCGATCGTGCGGCGGCCGGCCGGTGCGTGGCCTGAAGGCAAGCGCTTGGCGGTCTATGTCGCGCTCAATCTCGAAAGCTACGCGTTCGGCGAGGGCCTCTCCGAGGACATCGTGCCCGGATCGGGCACGCCCGACGTGCTGAATTGGTCGTGGCGCGAATACGGCAATCGTGTGGGCGCATGGCGGCTGCTCGACGCGTTTAAGCAGAGCTGCATCGTCCCGTCGCTGCTGGTCAATTCGGCGATTTACAAGCGCCATGCGGAACTCGCACAGGCGTTCCGCGCCGCAGGTGCCGCGATTGTCGCACATGGGCGCACGAATTCCGAAAGCCAAGCCGGGCTCGACGAAGCGGCGGAGCGCCAACTCATCACGCAAGCGCGCGACGCGATCGCCGCACATGCGGGAACAGCCCCGCTAGGCTGGCTCGGGCCGTGGATCGCCGAAACAAAGCACACGCCCGATCTCTTGCACGCGGCGGGCTTTTCCTACGTGCTTGATTGGTGCATGGACGACCAACCGATCTGGCTCAACGTGCAGGGCGGCCGGTTGCTGAGCGTACCCTATCCGCAGGAGCTCAATGATTCGAACGCCATCGTGGCGCGGCGCCACAGTGCGGCCGATTTCGCCGACATGATCGTCGACCAGTTCGACGAAATGCGTGAACAGGCGGAGGGCCAGCCGCTCGTGATGGGCGTTGCCTTGCATGCCTATGTTGCGGGCCAGCCCTTTCGTTTGCGCAAGCTGAAGGCCGCTTTGCGCCATATCGGCACTGCCCATCCTGACGTGTGGCTCGCGACAAGCGACGCGATCGCCGCACATTGGGCAAGATCGAAAGCTTGAGCGCCCGCGTTCGCGGCAGAGCGAAAACTACAATTTTCACGCGGGAAAACATTTAGGCAGATTTAACGATTTTTGCCTGTAAACCGGGCGAAATATCGCGTTTGCGCCATCTTGAAGATGGCCCGCGAATTGCTCATATGTCCGGATGACGTGTATCGGGACAATCTTTGCCCCGGCCGCACGCACGACCGACAGCGCCCATGTCCCGCCGTAAAAAGCGGGCATGGGCGTCGCTAAGAATCCCCCCCAAGCCCCGACCACAGGGGCGCATGAACGGAGGCTACCAGTGAAATTCGCGACGATTTTTGCCGCATCTGCGGCGGCATTCTTTGTGTTCGCACCGGCGGCGGTTCTCGCCGGTCCGGCACTCGACGCCATCAAGCAGCGCGGCACGCTGCGCTGCGGCGTACAGGGGCCGAGCAATCCGGGCTTCGGCGTCCCCGACACGCAAGGCCGCTGGTCCGGCTTCAACGTCGATATCTGCCGCGCCGTGGCGATCTCGATCTTCAACGACCCGAACAAGGTCGAATTCGTTCCCGTGACGACGCAGAGCCGCTTCCCCGCACTCGCGTCTGGCGAAGTCGACATGCTGTCGAACAACACGACCTGGACGCTGACGCGCGACACCAACGTCAACCGCTTCAACTTCCCCGCCGTCGTGTTCTACGACGGGCAGGCGATGATGGTGCCGCGGCGCCTCAACGTCACGAGTGCGCGCGGTCTCAACGGTGCGACGGTCTGCGTGCAGCCCGGCACCACGACCGAGCTCAACCTCGCCGACTATTTCCGCCAGCACAACATGACGTTCCGCCCGGTCGTCGTGGCCGATCTCGACGAGCTGCGTCGTACCTACGATGCGGGCCGTTGCGACGTCTACACGAACGACTTCGCGGCACTGGCCGCCCAGCGCACCTTGCTCACCAACCCGCGCGACCACGTGATCCTGCCCGAGCGCGTGTCCAAGGAGCCGTTGGGGCCAGCCGTGCGCCAGGGTGACGAAGAACTCACGAACCTCGTCGCATGGACCGTGTTTGCGCTGATCGATGCCGAAGAAATGGGCATCACGGCCGCCAATGTCGATCAGATCGCGGCCAGCTCGACCAACCCGGTCGTGCGTCGCCTGCTCGGCGCTGAAGGCAACATGGGCGAATCGATCGGTGCGGCCAATGCTCTTTACGCCCGCACGATCATCAAGACGTTCGGCAACTACGGCGAAATCTTCGAACGCCACATCGGTGTCAATACCCCGCTCGGCCTCGAGCGCGGCATGAACAACGTGTGGACCAAGGGCGGCCTCCTCTACGCCCCGCCCGCACGCTGAGTCGAGCCAAGGACGGCCGCTGCCGGCTTATCGGCAGCGGCCACTTGGATTTCGCAGCAAATGCAACAAGCCACCTCTTCGACCTCGTCGCTGCCCGCTTGGTGGTACGACCGCACGGCGCGTGCGCTTGCCTTGCAGGCGACCCTCCTGTTCGTCGTTGTGGCAGCTGCGATCTTCTTCTTCTCGAACGTCCAGACCAACATGGCCGCGCGCGGCCTCACGCTGGGCTTCGGCTTCCTCGACCGCTCGGCCGGCATTCCGATCGGCGAATATTTGATTCCCTACACGCCGTCGAACAGCTATGCGCGCGCGTTGCTCGTGGGGCTGCTCAACACGCTGCGCGTTGCCATTATCGGCTGCCTTCTGGTCACGCTGCTCGGCGTGTTCCTCGGCATTCTGCGCCTCTCTGAAAATCCGCTGCTGTCGGGCCTCGTCGGTGCCTATATCGAAATTGTGCGCAACACGCCTGTGGTGCTGCAACTCGTGTTCTGGCTCGTGGTGTTCCAGCAACTGCCGAGCGTGCGCGAAGCGCTCAATCCGCTGCCGGGCGTGTATCTCTCGCAGCGCGGCCTCAAGATCCCCGTGCTCGAATGGAACGATGCGGCCGTCTTTGCGCTGGCAGGCCTTGCCCTGGCGATCGCGGCGATCGTGTGGACCACGCGGCGCGCGCGCGCGCATCAGATGCAGACGGGCGAATATCGCCGTGTGTGGCCGATCTGCGTCGGCTATCTTGTGATGCTGCCTCTGGCTGCCGCCCAGCTGACCGGCGACCGCCTGATCCTGTCGGTGCCGGAACTGCAGGGCTTCAACTTCGCGGGCGGTGCGGAGCTGAGCCCGGAATTCGCGGCACTGCTCACAGGCCTTGTGATCTACACGGCGGCGTTTGTCGCCGAGATCGTGCGCTCGGGCATCCAGTCGGTCGGCAAGGGCCAGTGGGAGGCGTCGCGCGCGCTCGGGCTTTCGAATGGCCGCATCATGCGCCTTGTCATTCTGCCGCAGGCCCTGCGCGTGATCGTGCCGCCGCTCACGAGCCAGTACCTCAATCTCACCAAAAACTCGTCGCTTGCGATCGTGATCGGCTATCAGGATCTGTTCAGCGTTTCGAACACCTCGATTAACCAGACCGGCCAGGCGATCGAGGTGATCTTCATCATGATGACGGTCTATCTCGTGCTGTCGCTGCTGACGGCGGCCGGCATGAATATCTACAACGCGCGCGTCGCGCTGAAGGAGCGCTAGGCGCATGGCCGATCTTGCCGCTCCGATGTCGGCGCCGCGTGCCGCAAGTGCCACCTGGCGCAGCGTCGCGAACGGCCTGCGTCTGCGCTATTTCGGCACGCCGCTGAATGCCGCGATCACCCTCGTGTGCCTCTACGTGCTCTACAAGATCCTGCCGCCGATCCTCGGCTGGGCGATGTTCGACGCGCACTGGACGGGTACTGCCGCCCAATGCCGCGAAGCGCGCAGCGGTGCTTGCTGGGCGTTCATCGACGAGAAATTCTGGTTCGCCGTTTTCGGCCTCTATCCCTACGAGCTGCGCTGGCGCCCGGCCACGATGCTGTCGCTGTTTACAGTCATGGTCGGCCTGTCGCTGTTCCGCCGGCTGTGGTCGAAGAATCTCATCTATGCCTGGCTTGCCGCATCGGCGCTGATGTTCATGCTGATGGACGGCACCTTCTTCGGTATCGAGATTTTCGGAACCCAGGTGCCCACGCGTCTGTGGGGCGGGCTCACCGTCACCGTGTTCATCGCCGTGTTCGGCCTTGCGACCGGCTATCCGCTCGCGATCCTGCTCGCACTCGGGCGGCGCTCGCACATGCCGGTCGTCAAATGGTTCTGCGTTGCGGTCATCGAATGTGTGCGCGGCGTGCCGCTCGTCACGATCATCTTCATGGCGGCGATCATGCTGCCCCTGTTCCTGCCCTCGGGCATGACGATCGACCGGCTGTTCCGCATCCAGTTCGCCTACACGATCTTCTCGGCGGCGTATCTGGCCGAAGTCGTGCGCGGCGGCTTGCAGGGCCTCGGGCGCGGCCAATACGAGGCGGCCGAATCGCTGGGCCTCAACTATGCGCAAAAAATGCGCCTGATCGTGCTGCCGCAAGCGCTCAAAATGACGATCCCGGCGCAGGTCAACACGTTCATCGGCTTGTTCAAGGATACGACGCTCGTCGTCATCGTCGGCATTTTCGACTTTTTCACCACGCTGCGCGCGGCGCTTGGCGATCCCAACTGGATGGGCTTTCCCAACGAGGCCTACGTCTTCGCGGCCCTCACCTATTTCATCTTGTGTTTCGGCATGTCGAAATACAGCCAGCGCCTGGAACGCGACCTGTCCCCCGAAACGCGGCGCTAGACTGCAATTGGCATAGGGCTTGCGTGGATTTCCGCCTCGCAAGCCGGAGGGGGATGCCATGCACAAGCCGAAAAACGTCGCGCGCCGGACGTTTCTGAAATCCGCGGCCGCCGCAGGCGCTTTGGCGGCTTTGCCGGCCCCTTACGTGTTCGCGCAGAGCGGCGGCGTGCCGGTGCGTTTTACCCTCAACCTGCCGCGCAACGGCACCAATTCGCCGTTCATCCATGCGGCCGAGCGCGGCTATTTCGCGCAAGAAGGCATTCGCATCGCGTCGATGGATCCGGCCTCGGGTGCCGACGCCATGCAGCGCGTAGCCTCCGACACCTACGATCTCGGTTTTGCCGACTTGCCGGCCCTGGCCGAATGGCATCTGCGCAATCCGGATGCGACACCGCTTGGCATCTTCAACATCTACCGATCCACACCGGCCGCGATCGTGTCGTGGAAATCGGCCGGCATCCAGAAGCCCGCCGATCTCATCGGGCGCACGGTCGGCGGCCCGCTCACCGACAATGCATTCCGGCTGTTCCCGGTTTTCTTCCGCGCCAATTCGCTCGATCCGGCGTCGGTCAAGTTCAACAACATGGATCTGCGCTTGCGCGAAGCCGTGTTCATGCGCCGCGAGGTCGAGGCGATCACCGGCTTCGATTCGACGATCTGGCTCAATCTGCGCGGGCTCGGCGTGAAGTTCGAAGACATCTCGATCATGCTCTATTCGCAGCACGGGCTCGATCTCTATTCGAACTCCGTGATCGTAAGCCGCAAATTCCTGCGCGAGAACGAAGCGGCGTTGCCGGGCTTCCTGCGCGCCACGATGCGCGGTTGGCGCGATGCGGTTGCCGATCCTGCGGCCGTAACCGAATCGCTGTTCAAGGCCGACGGGCTCGTGAACAAAGATATCGAGCGCGACCGCCTCAAATGGGTGCTCGACAACCAAGTGCTGGGGGCGGAGACGGCGCGTCTGGGCCTCGGCCAGATCGAGCTGCCGCGCCTGCAGCGCTCGGTCGAGTTGCTGGCGCGCGGGCTTGAATCGCCGCGCGTGGTGCAGGCCGATCTGCTCTGGTCCGACAAGTATCTGCCCGCCGCCGATCTGCGCCGCCTCTAGCGAAGCCGCCGCATACCCGCTAGACCCTTGGGGGGCGGGGGATCGGGAATGCGCGAATCCACACGGGTCACGGCCGGGCGCGGCTTGCGCGCTTTCGCCGACGGGTTTGCGGCCCTGTTGCTGCCGCTGCATCTGACCGCCCTCGGCTACGACACGTTTGCGGTCGGTGCGATTTCGACTTTGGCGCTCACAGGGGCCGCCCTTACGTCGCTCGGCGTGGGCATGGCGGCCCATCTCGCGTCGATCCGCACGCTCTTGCTGGGCGCTTCGCTCGCAATGGCGGCGACCGGGCTCGCCTTCGGTTTCGCGCAAGGTTTCTGGGTCGTGGCGGTGGTCGGGTTCGTCGGCACGCTCAATGTCGCAGGCGGGGATTCGAGCCCGTTCGTGCCGCTTGAACATGCCACGCTGGCCGCCGACGCCGACGGCCACGCGCGCACGATGGTATTTGCGCGCTACGGCTTCGTCGGGATTTTCGCGGGCGCTTTCGGCGCATTGTCGATCGGCCTCATCGACTATCTGGCGATTTCGACCGAGACGATGTTTTTCGTCTATGCGGCAATCGGCCTTGCGATCTTCGCCCTTTATCGCGGCGTGCCGGACAGCAAGCCCGAGAAGGGGGCCGCGCGCGTTCCGCTCCAGCAGTCGCGCCGCCATGTGCTGGTGCTGGCTGCGCTATTTGCAATCGACTCGTTCGCAAGCGGCCTCATCGTGCAGGCGATCCTGGCTCTGTGGCTGCTCGTGCGGTTCGATTTTTCGGCCGCCGAGACCGGGGCAGTTTTTTTCGCCACCCGCCTGCTCGCCGCGTTCTCACAGTTCGCGGCCGTGTGGCTCGCCAAGCGCATCGGCCTCATCCGCACGATGGTGTTCTCGCATCTGCCCGCCAATTTCCTGCTGATGGCAGTGCCTTTCGCGCCCGATGCCGAGATCGCGGTCGGGCTGCTTATGCTGCGCAGCCTGCTCACGCAAATGGACGTGCCGGCGCGCCAATCCTACGTGATGGCGACCGTCTCGGCGGCCGAACGGCCCGCAGCGGCGAGCCTTACGACCGCCCCGCGCACGCTTGCGACGGCCGTCGGGCCCATCCTTGCGGGTGCGATGCTGGCGGCCTCGAGTTTCGGCTGGCCGCTGGTTGCGGCGGGCGGCATCAAGATCGTCTACGATCTGCTGTTGCTGCGGCTCTTTGCCAAGCACAAGCCGCCCGAAGAACTTTAGACCGGTGCCAAAGCGACGAAGGGGCCGGGCGGTGCTTCGATGCGGATCGCATCGCCGGGCCGGACCTGCCCGCTTTTCAGCACGATCGCCATGATGCCGGATTTGCGCACGAGCGCGCCGTTCGCATCGCGGTCGAGGACGGCGGCCAAAAGGCCGCGCTGAAGCTTGTCGAGCTGCGCGCACGGATTGCGCAAGCCCGTGACTTGGATCGCCGCGTCGGCGCCCAGATGCAAAACGGTGCCCGTGCCAAGCCCGAGCAGGTCGATGCCGCGCGTGACGACGTTTTCGCCCATGGCGCCGGGGGCGAGTGCGAAGCCGCGACCGCGCAGCTCGTCGAGCAATTCGGCGTGGATCAGATGCACCTGGCGCAGATTGGGCGCGTTCGGATTGACTGCTATGCGGCTCAGATGCTGGACTGTCGTACCTGCGTGCGCGTCGCCCACGATTCCGAACCCTTCGCGAAGCTCGATGGCGTCTTTGGCAGGTTTCGAAAACTCGTGTTTGGCGTGGCTCGAAACGGCGATAATTGTCGGACTCATTGGTTCAGCACCACTTGGCCGAGGCACGAGAGATCGTAGCCGCCCAGATGCTCGGCATGTTTGGCAAGGGCGGGGCTGCGCGCGAAGGCGAGCAGGCTTTGGAGGGACGGTTCGAAATAGTCGCGCCGTCGCACGGCGATATCGAAGCGCTCGCGGAACAGCGGCACAAAATCGATGCCGAGCTGGCCCGCCGACGCGGCAACGCCGAAGCCTGCATCGGCATGGCCCTCGCGCACGGCAGCCGCAATCTCGGTCTCGTTGAAGGCGGGCAGGGGGGCGGCGTCGAGTTCGGTCAGGCGAATGCCCGCTTCGGCGAGGAGATGCATGAACAGAACATGGCTGCCTGCGGCCGGTTGGCGCAACATTGTTTTGATGCGACGGCGGCGGAGGTCGGCAAGCGTACGCAGCTTCTTGGGGTTGCCGCGCGCCACGAGCAGGCCTTGCGTGCGCCATGCCCAGCCGAACGCCACCAGATCGTGGCCCGGTAAGGCGGCCTGCAATGCCGGTACGTTGAAGGCGCCGCTGTCGGGATCGACGATGTGCAGGGCGGCCGCCATTGCACGGCGGTCGCGCAGGGCGTCGAGCCCGTCGAGACTGCCGCCCGGCAGGGCCGCAAGCCCGCAGCCCGAGCGCGTCAGCGCCCAATCGAGCAGCGGGTCGTGGCTGCCGGCAAGGATCGGCGGCGGCGAAGCGGGCTGTGCTTTAAGCGCGCCGAGGTCGGTGTTCTGCACGAGCCACGCATCGACGAGACTGCGCGGAAACAGCCATTTGCCGCCGATGCGCGCGCACGGGATGCGTTTGGCGCGCACAAGCTCGTAGATCGAGCGCGGCTTCAAGCGCAGATGGCGCGCGACTTCCTCGGTCGTCAAAACGGCTTCGCCCATGCTGCCTTTATGCAAAATCCTGCAAAAACATGCAAACTTTGCCGCGCAAGGGGTTTGACCTGCCTGCCGCGCCAACCGACATTCCCCCACATCCATGGCGATATTTGGCGATGCATTTGCGACGGCACTGGCTCTGCTGATCGGCGGCGACCCGCAACTGTTCGGGATCGTGGCGCTGTCGCTGCAAGTGAGCCTTGCCGCGACGTTGATCGCGGCCGCGATCGGCTTGCCGATCGGTGCGGCCTTGGCGCTCGCCCGCTTTCCCGGCCGCCAGACCATCGTCGTGATTCTCAACGCATTGATGGGGCTGCCGCCGGTCGTAGTCGGGCTCGTCGTCTATCTGCTGCTTTCGCGTGCAGGCCCGCTCGGCAGTTTGGGGCTGCTCTTCACGCCGGGCGCCATGATTGTGGCCCAGACCATTTTGATCGCTCCCATCCTGGCGGCACTTGCGCGCCAAACGCTCGAAGATGCGTGGGCCGAGCATTGCGACCAGCTACGCTCGCTGGGCGCAAGCCTCATGCAGTCGGCCGCCACGCTGCTGTGGGACACGCGCTATGCGCTCGTAACCGTCGTCCTCGCCGGGTTCGGGCGTGCGGCGGCCGAGGTGGGTGCTGTGATCATCGTCGGCGGCAACATCGCAGGTGTCACACGCACGATGACGACGGCAATCGCTCTCGAAACGAGCAAGGGCGATCTGGGTTTGGCACTCGCCCTCGGGATCGTGCTGCTCGCGGTGGTGCTTGCCGTCAATGCGGCGGCGGCGTGGCTCAAGAACATGTCGGTGCGCAGCTATGGCTAGCATCCTGCCGCTCGAGCTTGCGAATGTGCGCCTCGCGATCGGTGCCACGCTTGTCGCCGAGGATTTCACGCTCACGCTTGCCGCCGGTGCGCCCACGATCGTGGTCGGCGCCAACGGCTCGGGCAAGAGCACGTTGCTGCGGCTGTGCCACGGGCTTGCGACCCCGACCGGCGGCACGATCGCGTGGGCAAGCGATCCCCAGGGGCATCAGGCGATGGTGTTTCAGCGCCCGTCGATGCTGCGCCGCTCGGCCCTCGCCAACGTCGCCTACGGGCTCAAGCTGCGCGGCGTTTCGCATCGCACGCGCACCGAGATCGCGCGCGACAGGTTGCGCCGCGTCGGCCTTGAAGCGATTGCCGAGCGACCCGCGCGCGTGCTGTCGGGCGGCGAGCAGGCGCGCGTGGCGCTGGCACGCGCTTGGGCGCTTGACCCGCAGATTCTGTTTTTGGACGAACCCACCGCGAGCCTCGATCCGGCCGCAACGCGTGCCCTTGAAGACATTCTGCGCGCGATGGCCGACGAGGGCACCAAGATCGTGATGACGACGCACAATCTTGGCCAGGCGCGGCGTTTGGGTGCCGACATCGTCTTCTTGCATCGCGGCCGCGTGCGCGAACATGCACCCGCCGATCGCTTTTTCAAATCCCCCGGCACGCCGGAAGCGGCGGCCTATCTTGCAGGAGAATTGCCATGGTGAAGGTCACAGCAGTGAAAGACACAGCGGTGAAGATGCGGCGCGTCGTATTGGCGGGCTTGCTGGCGTTGGCGGCGCTGCCCGTACAAGCGCAAGAACGCTTCATCACGGTCGCCTCGACGACGTCGACCGACCAGTCGGGCCTCTTCGGCCATCTGCTGCCGGCCTTCAAGCGCGACACCGGCATCGACGTGCGCGTCGTGGCGCTGGGTACTGGCCAAGCGCTCGATGTGGGTCGCCGCGGCGATGCCGACGTCGTGTTCGTGCACGACAAGCCGGCCGAAGAGCGTTTCGTGGCCGAAGGCTTCGGCGTGGCGCGCATCCAGGTCATGTACAACGATTTCGTCGTGATCGGCCCGAAGGCGGATCCCGCGCGCGTTGCGGGCCTCAAGGACGTCAACGAAGCCTTTTCCCGCATCCAGAAGGCGGCGGCACCCTTCGTGTCGCGTGGCGACAATTCGGGCACGCATGCGGCCGAACTGCGTTACTGGCAAAGCGCCAAGGTTGATCTTGCCGCCGCCAAGGGCGCTTGGTACCGCGAAGTGGGCCAAGGCATGGGCCCGGCGCTCAACACGGCGTCGGGCATGGGGGCCTACATCCTCGCCGATCGCGGCACATGGCTCAATTTCCGCAACCGCGGCGATCTCGCCATCCTCGTCGAGGGCGATGCGCAGCTCTTCAACCAGTACGGTGTGATCCTCGTCAATCCCGCCCGCCATCCCACGGTCAAGCAGGAGCTTGGCCGCACCTTCATCGAATGGCTGGCCGGCCCCAAGGGTCAGGCGACGATCGCCGACTACAAGATCGGCGGCGAACAGCTGTTCTTCCCGAACGCCGAAACGCCGCGGCCGCGCTCGTGAGGCGCGCAGTTCTGGCCGCATTGCTCGCGATGCTGGCCGTGCCCGCCGCAGCCCAGGAACCCGTCCGCCTTTATGCGGCGGGTTCGCTGCGCAGCGCTTTGACGCAGGTCGCCGAGCTTTACGAAAAGCAGACGGGCGGCAAGGTCGCGGGCACTTTCGGCGCGTCGGGGCTCTTGCGCGAACGTATTGCGGGCGGCGAGGCGGCGGAGGTTTTTGCCTCCGCCAACATGACCCACCCGCAGAGCCTGTCGGCCAGCGGGCAGGCTGGGCCGACTGTGCTCTTTGCGCGCAATCGGCTGTGCGCGCTCGTGCGGCCGGGGCTTGCCGCGACGTCGCAGAACCTGCTCGCCACGCTGCTCGACCCGGCAATCCGTGTGGGCACGTCGACGCCGGTCGCCGATCCGGCGGGCGACTATGCGTGGGCGCTGTTCGCCAAGGCCGAGCGCGTGCAGACCGGTGCGCGCGCAAGGCTCGAGGCCAAGGCGCTGAAGCTTACCGGCGGGCCCGGTGCCCCGCCGCCGCCGGTCGGGCGCAGCGTCTATGCGGCGAACATTGCCGACGGCAACGCGGACGTCTTCCTGGCCTATTGCACGGCGGCTGAAGAAGCCAAGCGCGAAATCCCAAGCCTGCAAATCGTGGCGATCCCGGCAGAGCTTGCAGTCGGCGCCGATTACGGGCTTGCGTTGCTGCGCGGGGCGCGTGCTGAGGCCGCGAATTTCGCGATGTTCATCTTGTCGCCTGCGGCCCAAGCCGTGCTGAAGCGCAATGGCTTCGACGCCCCGGGCTTGCCGCAGGAGGAGAGCGTTCCATGAAACTCAGTGCCCGCAACATGCTGCCCGGCAAGGTACAGGAGATCGTGCGCGGCCAGACCACGTCGCACGTGAAGATCAAAATTGCGGCCGGCATCGTCGTGACGGCTTCGATCACAAATGAGGCCGTGGACGAGCTCGCCCTCAAGAAGGGCGACAAAGTCTCGGCCATCGTCAAAGCCTCAGACGTGATCGTGGGGAAGTAGGCCGTGCGCATCTCGCGTCGTAAGGCGCTTGCGGGATTGGGTGCGGCATTCGCGATGCCGAATCCGCTCGGCGCGCAAGCCCGGACGCGCGAAGTCGTCGATTCGGCCGGTCGGCGCGTGCGCGTACCCGCGCGCGTTTCGCGCGTCTATGCGGCAGGTCCCCCGGCAAGCGTGCTGCTCTATGCGCTGGCCCCCGACACGCTCGTGGGCTGGACCTCTGCCTTCCGAGCGGCCGAGCGACCTTTCGTGCCGCAGCGTTATGCCGATCTGCCGGTGCTTGGGCGGCTGACCGGGCGCGGCAACACCGCCAATCCCGAAACGGTTCTGGCCCAGCGCCCCGATCTGATTTTCGACTATGGCACGATCAACGACACATACGTTTCGCTGGCCGACCGTGTGCAGACGCAGACTGGCGTTCCCTATCTGCTGGTCGATGGCGCATTCGGGAAAATGCCGGACGCGTTTGCGCTGCTTGGCGACATACTCGGCGAGTCGGCGCGCGGGGCCCAGTTTGCGGCCTTTGCGCGCGAAACGCTGGCCGACATCGACGCGCGCGTGGCACGACGACCCATGGCCCAGCGCCCGCGCCTCTATTTTGCGCGTGGGCCCCAGGGATTGGAAACCGGACTTGCGGGCTCGATCAATGTCGAGGCTATCGAGCAGATGGGGGCGACCAACGTCGCGGCATCGTTGGGTCGCGGCGGGCTTGCGCAAGTCTCGATCGAACAGGTGCTGCTGTTCGATCCCGACACGATCGTCGCCGTCGATCCCAATTTTTATGCCGGGGTCTTCGCCAATCCTTTGTGGGCGTCGGTTGCTGCCGTGCGGCGTCGGCGCGTGTTCCTGGCGCCGAACGTGCCGTTCGGCTGGGTCGACTTCCCGCCCTCGGTCAATCGGCTGCTGGGTCTGCGCTGGCTCGGGCGCGTGCTGTATCCGGACCTCTTCCCCGAACCGCTCGGCCCCATCGTCGCGGCGTTTTTCGAGATGTTCTACCATCGCCGCCCGTCCGACGCCGAGATCGCACCCTTCGTGCGCGCGAGCGAGCCTGCGTGAGAACGCGCGCGGCCTACGCATTTGCGATCCTGCTGCTGGTCGCCGCCGTGCTGATGGCGTTTTCCGTCGGGCGGTTTCCGATCCCGGCAGCGCACGTGCTCGAAGCCGCTTTCGCGCGCCTCACCGGCACGCTCTCGGGTCTCGATCCGGCCGTCGAGACTGTGCTTTTTTCGGTACGGGGACCGCGCGTGCTCGCGGCCTTGCTTGTCGGCAGCGCGCTCGCCGCCGCCGGTGCTGCCTATCAGGGGTTGTTCCGCAATCCGCTCGTCTCGCCCGATATCTTGGGCGTGTCGTCGGGGGCGGCCCTTGGGGCTGTCCTCGGCATCTATCTGTCGCTCGACGTGCTGACGATCCAGGCAATGGCTTTTGCTGGAGGGCTTGGTGCGGTTGCGGCCGTCTATCTTCTCGCCTCGCGCGTCGGCGGGCACGATCCGGTTTTGGTGCTTGTGCTCGCAGGCGTCGCGTTGGGCGCCCTGCTGGGGGCGGGCGTGTCGCTGCTCAAATATCTGGCCGACCCCTACAATCAATTGCCGGCCATCACCTTCTGGCTGCTGGGCAGCCTCGCTGCGGTCGATCGCAGCGACATGCAGGTTCTGGCGCTGCTGGTCGTTATGTCCTTGGTGCCGCTGTGGGCGCTGCGCTGGCGCATCAATCTCTTGTCGTTGGGCGACGATGAGGCGCGGGCACTCGGCGTCGAGACGGGCCGCCTACGTCTCGCCATCGTGGTCTGTGCCACGTTGGCGACGGCCAGCGTCGTTTCGGTCGCGGGCATCGTCGGCTGGGTCGGCCTCCTGATCCCGCACGTGGCGCGCCTGCTGGTCGGTCCGGATTTCCGGCGCCTGCTGCCGGTTTCGATTCTGCTCGGCGCCAGCTTTATGCTTGGGGTCGATACGGTGGCGCGCACGTTGATACGCACCGAATTGCCGCTCGGCGTATTGACGGCAGCCCTCGGCACGCCGGTGTTCGTGTGGCTTCTGGCCGCCACGCGCCGGCATTGGCAATAGGGCCGGGGCAATGAGTCTCGCAGCCGAAAATCTGGCCTTCGGTTTCGGCGCGCGGTTTGTTGGTCGCGACGTGACGTTGGCGCTCGCGGAAGGAACGGTCCTGTGCCTGCTCGGCCCCAATGGCGGCGGCAAGACGACTTTGTTCCGCACGCTGCTGGGCCTCATCCCGCCGCTTGCCGGTCGTGTGACACTCGACGGCACGGACATCAAGCGCCTGACGCGCGCCGACATTGCACGCCGCGTGGGCTACGTGCCGCAAGCCCAGCCCGGCTATTTCCCCTACACGGTCGAAGAGATGGTGCTGATGGGGCGCACGGCGCATCTGGGTCTGTTCGCGCGGCCGAGCGAAGCCGACCGGCAGGCTGCGCACGCCGCCTTGACGAGGCTGGGCATCGCCCACTTGGCCGACCGCATCTACACGCAGATCTCCGGCGGCGAACGCCAACTCACTTTGATTGCGCGTGCGCTGGCGCTGTCGCCCCGCCTGCTCGTCATGGACGAACCCACCGCGAGCCTCGATTTCGGCAATCGCGCGCGCGTGCTGGCGCAGATCGATGCACTCAGGGCCTCGGGCGTGGGCATCGTGCTGTCGACGCACGATCCCGACCAGGTCTTCGCGCACGGAACGCACGTGGCCCTGTTGCATGAAGGCCGCCTGCTGGCTTACGGCGCGCCTGACGCCGTCGTGACGGCGGCTTCGTTGCGCCAAGTCTACGGCATCGATGTCGAGATACTGACGGCCGCGCGCGGCGACGGTATTGCCGCCCGCGTGTGTTTGCCGCATGCGGAATCGCCGCTTTAGAAGCGCGCCGTGACGTCGAAATAATAGCGCGTCGGCTTGCGCCCTTCGGCAAGACCGGGTGCGCGCGTCAAAGGCTGGGCCGCTTCGAGCCCGGCGCTGAGCCAGCTAAGCGGCGCAAAGCGCGCACCCACGCCCGCCGAGGTCAGCGTCTGCCATTGCGACAGCGAACCGCGAATGCCGGTCCCGCTCCACACGCGGCCGTGGTCGTAGAACGTGTAAGGCTGCCAGCCCATCGTATTGAGATCGCCGTAGCGCAGATCGGCCGACATGGCGAGCGCTTGGCGACCGGTGATTTCCGAAGGATCGTAGCCACGCCCGAAGCGCGAGCCGCCGAGCGAGAATTCTTCGTTCGCGTAGAGCTTGCTCTTGCTGAACTGCCCCGCGCCCACCCATTGCAGCGAGAAATTCTCGGGCAGGATCTGGATGCGGCGCAGCTCGCCCGAGAATTTCGTGAAATTGGCCTGCGCGTCGTTGCGGCTGAGGCCGGCGGCCGCACCCTCCGTGCCGTCGAGGGCGGAGAAGCCGCGCGTCATGCCGCCGGTCAGGATTGTCGCCCCTTGCCAAAAGCCCACTTGCGTGTAGGTCGAGCGGATGTCGTAGGCGAGATATTTTTCGTCCGTCTGGACTTGGTAGGCGTCGGACACGGTCGCGAAGGTGAAGGTGCGCGACACGAAGGCCGACACGTCGACGCTCAGATTCTCGCGCCGCGACCGGATGATCGGATAAGAGGCGCGCGGCCCGTAGCGCAGCGCCTCGGTGTGCACGGCCGTTGCGCGCAGCGTGTGGCCGAGCCAGCCGGCCGAATAGGTCGTGTCCCAGCCGACCGTCAGCCCGTCGCCCCACAGCGGTTGGCTATAGCGAAAGCTGCCCTGGCGCATTTCGCGGCTGTCGCGGTAGGTCGGGATCGTCGTGAAGCCCAGCGTGATCTGCTCGGTCTGGTCGAGAAGGCCATTGAAGCTGACTTCGTTGGCGATCGTCACGGGCCCTTGGAATTTCGAGCCGCGATTGGCGATCGTCACGCTTGCTTGCACCGGCCGTTCCTGGATGCGGATCGACAGATTGGACGAGCCCGGGACCTGGCCCGGCGCCAGCGTTCCGGCAGCATCGACGCCGGCAAGATCGCCCGCCAAGAGCAGGCCGCGCTCGAGATCGCGCAATTTCGCGGGCCGGCCCTCGAGTGCGCGGCGCAGATAGGCTGCAATGCGCGCCTGCACGCCCGGGCTGCCGCCGTCGAAGATGATGTCGTCGAGATAGCCTTCGACGACCTGGATGCGAAACGTGCCGTCGCCCACGCGCTGGGGCGGCACGAAAACGCGCGTAAGCACGTAGCCGTCGGCGCGGTAGCGATCCTCGATCGCCTCCGCCACGCCCGAGATCGACGAAAGACCGGCTGATTGGCCGATCAGCGGCTGCGTAAAACGGGCCAGGGTCTGCGCATCGTAGGCGGTCGCACCTTCGACCACGATGCGCTCGATCGAAAAGCGCAGCTCGTCGACTGCGCGGCGGTCGGGGGCGCGCGGCTGTGCTGGGATCGTCAGGTCGAGTTCGACTTCCGGCACGCGGATCGGGGCACCCGGTAGGCGCGGCTCGGCCGACGGCGGAATCACAAGCTGAGCGACGGCAACCCCAGGGCCGAATACGGCGAGCGCCGCAAAGGCAGTGAGTACTTTCCTAAGGGCGCGCGAATCGGACATCGGGATAGTTAATTTCAATACACGAATGGTAGAATCGGTACAATCTCCGCGCATTCGTCTACCATATATGCTTCGTCGTGTCGGGCTTGCCGATCCGCCGCAACGGCGGTAATTGATGGGGATGGGGTAAGCAAATGGGAACAAAAATTCAGCGTGATCGTGCGATCGCACGGTTTTTGGTGGTCCTTGGCGCGCTGGCGATTGGGGCCAGCGCCGGTTATGCACAAGCACCCGCCCCCAATCGCCCGACAACGCCGCCTGCGACGGGTGCTCCAGCGACAGCCGAACCTGAATTTCGCCTGACCGGCTTCCGCTCGGCCCTGTTCGGCATGACGCCCGATCAAGTGCGCCAGGCCATCCGGCGCGATTTCTCGATCCCGGCCGACAAGATTGAGACGGCCGAAAACGGGGTCGAGCGCACGCAGATCCTGGCGATCACCGTCCCCGACCTGCTGCCTGGCAGCGGTCCGGTACAGGTCGCCTACGTGATCGGTTTCCGTACGCGTCAACTCGTCCAGGTGACCGTCACGTTCGGCGGGGCCGCCAATCCGCAGCTTGCACCGGCCACAGCCGTCGATCTTGCGCGCATGTTGCAAACCCATCTTGTGTCCGTGGGCTACAAGGCCGATACGGTCGCCGTCAATTTGGCCCAGCCCGACGGCACCGTGCTCGTCTTCCGCGGCGACGATACGCAAGGCCGGCGCGCGATTGCGGCCCTCGCTGGCGTCGCAGCCCCTGAGGGCCAGCGACCGGCGGTGCCGCCGACGCTGCAGATCTCGTATATCCGCGATCCGCAGAACCCGGACGTGTTCCAGATTCGCAAGGGCGATTTCTAGGCGCCATGTTCAAACGCACCTACCCGAAGGCCAAAGTCGTATTCAAAGAGGGCGAAGCCGGGTCGGAAGCGTTTCTGGTCGAAAAAGGCAAAATCCTGATCCTCAAAAAAGGCGTGGATGCCCCGATCATCGTGGCAAGCCTGGGACCGGGTGCCTTGTTCGGGGAGATGGCGATTCTCGACGGCGGCTACCGCATGGCGACGGCGGTCGCTGGCGAAGACACGATCTGCATCGTGATCACCAGCCAGCAGCTTACGCAGCGCCTGATGTCGCTCGACCCCGATCTCGTGCGCCTCATCAACTCGCTGATGGAATATTGCCGCTCGACCGTGCCGTTCGAGTCGCGCGCCAAAGCGGGATTGCCGCTCGACGAAACCGCCGCCGACCGCCATGCGCGCATGATGCTGCCGCCGCCGCATGTGGTCGAATCCTACGGCCTCAAGGATCCGATGATGAAGGCGCTCATGAACATGCTCTGCGACTACACGCGCCGGCGCTTGCCGCCGGCACCGGGCGCATGAAGCCCGTTTGGCGCCTCGCAGTCTGCGGGCTCGCGGTCGCATTGGCCGGCTGCCAGGCCATGGGCGGGGGGCCGAGTTTCGAAACGCCGGTCGGCACCGCCTTGTCGGGCGAGGCGTGTCGGGCGGTGCCCAACCGCGTGCAGCCCGATCTGCGCGAAATCTTTTGCGCCAATAGCCCGCGTGTCTACGGCTCGGCGCAGGCTTTGTCGGAATTGCGCAACGTGCCGCAAGAGCCGGACGCGCGCCGTGCGTTCCTGGCGCGCAGGTTCGAGACGAGTGCGCCGATCCGCACGCTCGGTTTGCGCGCGGCATGCAAATCGCCCGAATGGGTCGGTACTGACACGAACCTGATGGTCGCTGCCTGTTCGCTCAAAGACGGTGGTTGGCCGCTCGTTGCGGCGGCGATCGTGTCGGGCAATCGCTTGGCGGTCGCCGAGGGCCAGCCTGCCGCCTTGCCGGCTTTGGTCGAAGCGATGCGCCTGTCGCTGGGGGCCGCAGCACCGGGGCCGTTCGACGTCGCGATCCTCAAAAACCATCTTGAGGCGACGTTTGGTGCAGCGGTTGCCGGCAGCGATTCGGTCGGCGGCTACCAGGATCTCGTCGAGCTTGCGCGGCTCTACAACAGCGTCGGCAACAATGCGGGGGCCGAGGCCGCCTATCGGCGCGCGCTTGCGCTGCAGACGGCAGCGCTCGGCCCCGACCATCCGGGCACGGGCACGACGATGAGCTCGCTGGCGCTCGAAGTTTCGGCGCAAGGCCGCTTCGAGGAGGCCGATGCGTTGTTCCAGCGCGCCGAAGCGCTGATCCTGCGCTCGCCCGATCCCGGCGAGTATCCGCGCCTGCAGACCTTTCTTGCCCTGCACGCCGCCAACCAGCGCCAGTACGAGCGGGCGCTGGCGAGTGCGCGCGACACGATCCAGCGTCGACGTGCTTTGATCGAAACGCTGGGCGGCGGCATTCCGGCGAGCCTCGATGCAGGCGGCGGCGGCTCGATCTTCGGCAGTGCCGTGGTGCTGCAGGCCGAGCTTGCGCATGCGCTTCTGTTCGCCTCGTCGATGGCGCTCGAAACCGGCGACCTTGCGGGTGCCGAGTCCGCCGCCCTCGAAGCGCGCCGCATCATCGACAGCATTCCGGGGCTGCCGCCGTGGTGGCAGCCGCGCGCCTTGTCGCAGTTGGGCCAAGTGCTCGGTGCGCGCGGCGACTTCGTCAATGCCGAGCGCCTGCTTGCGGCTTCAGCGCAGCAGACCTTGCGCGTGTTCGGCGGCGGCTGGCCGGTGGCGCAAAGCCTGATGGCGCTGGCACGCGAGCAGAGCAACGACGGGCGCTATGCGGCCGCGATCGACAATTACCGCGACGCGTTCCGCATCGTGCTGGCGCAAGTGCCGGTGCGCACGCTGAATTTCGCGCAAGTGCGCCCGTTCCTCGAGGCAGCCGATGCGCAAGCCAAGCGCGATCCGGCTGCCGCAGGCGCTTTGCATGCCGAGATGTTTGCGGTCGCCCAATTGATGCGCGACGGTACGGCCGGGCGGGCCGTTGCACGCACGGCGCAGCGCCTGGCGCGCGACGATGCGCGTCTCGCCCCCGTCGTGGCTGCGCACGAAGACGCGTTGCGCAGCCGCGACCGTCTGGGCCTCGATCTTGCGGGCGAGCTCGGCAAGCCGACGGCTCTGCGCGATGCCGCGCGCGTGGCCAAGCTGCGCGCCGATCTCGCCGCCGCGACGGCCAAAGCTGCCGCACTCGAAGCTGACATCGAGCTTGCGGCCCCCGGCTTCTCGCGCCTCACCTCGCCGCAGCCGGTCGCACCGGACGAGTTGCGCGCCGCTTTGGGGCCGCGCGAAGCACTCGTTTTTTATCTGACCGGGCCGGACGGCGCGTTTGCGTTCCTCGTGCGCCGCGACGGCATCCAAGCCGCGCGCTTGGCGAGCGACGAAGAGCAACTCGCCGACCAGGTGCGCATCTTGCGCAACGCCTTCGAAATTCGCGGCCGCAGCGACGTCGCCCCGTTCGACGTGGCGCTGTCGCATCGGCTCTACCGCACCTTGCTGGGGCCGTTCGAGACGGCCTTGGCGGAGGTCGATCAATTGTTCGTCGTCGCCAACGGCGCCCTTGCGAGCCTGCCTTTCGCCGTGTTGGCGACGCAACCGCCGCAACAAGCGGCAGTAGCGGCCGGCGATTATCGGCAGACGGCGTGGCTGGCGCGCCGCATTGCGACCGCAAGCCCGCCGAGCGTGCGGGCTTTCCTGAATTTGCGTACGCTGGCCGCTCGCCCGGCGGCACCTGAGCCGTTTTTTGCGCTGGCCAATCCGGATTTCGGCAATCCCAATTCAGGGGGGGCGCCGCAAGGCAGCGGGGCCGCCAACGGGCTCGGTGCGCTCGCCGATGCGTGCCGTTCGGACGGCGCCGTACCCGCCGCAATGATCCGCGCCCTTGCCCCGTTGCCGGAGACCGCCGACGAAGTGCGCCGCGTGGCGGCTTCGCTGAATGCGGGGCCGAACGCTTTTTTGCTGGGTGCCAATGCCACGGCCGCCAATCTGCGCCGCCAGCAGCTCGAGCGCTACCGCGTGCTCTATTTCGCCACGCACGGGCTGCTGCCCGGCGAATTGCGCTGCCAAGCCCAGCCGGGCCTGGCGCTGAGCGCACCGGCCGGCGACGTGGCGGATCCCGCCGAAGACGGGCTCCTCGAGGCAAGCGAGATCGCCGCGATGCGGCTCGATGCCGATCTTGTCGTGCTCTCGGCCTGCAATACGGCGGCCTCGGGCGAACGGCTCGGCGGCGAATCGCTGTCGGGCTTGGCGGAAGCGTTTTTCTTCGCCGGGGCCCGCGGCCTTCTGGTCACGCACTGGCAAGTGCCTTCCCAGCAGACCGTGCAGCTCACAACCGGCATGTTCGACCGGCTCGGCGGCAACACGCGCGGCGGCATTGCGCGCGCCCTTGCGGCCTCGCAGATGGCGCTCGCCGACCAAGCCGCCAGCGCGCATCCGTTTTTCTGGGGTGCATTCGTGCTGCAGGGCGACGGTGCGGCGGCCCTCAGCGCCGAAACATTGCCGGTTGCACGCAATCCAAGCTAAACTCGCGATCATGCGTCGTATCGTTCGATCGCTTAGTGCTGCCATTGCAGTTTTCGTCGGCCTCGCCGGGGCGGCGACGGCGAACGAGCTTGTCGTGGTCGAAGCCAGAGGCATCGAATTGGCGCCCGGCGCCAAGATCGACGGCACCAAAGTGCTGGTGCTCACGGCCGGCCAACGCCTCACGCTGATCGCATCCGACGGGCGCTCATTGAAGCTGCGCGGCCCCTACGAGGAAGCGCCCGCTCCGGGTCAAGCGGCAACGGGCGGTGCCAATGTCGGCGATGCGCTCAAGAACCTCATGAACCAGCGCGTTGCGGGCACGGCCGCACTCGGTGTCGTGCGCGCGGGCGGCGAAGCAGTCGAACTGCCCGATCCGTGGGTGCTCGATGTGAGCCGCTCAGGCGCACGCTGCCTTGCGGGCGACGCTATTCCGGTGCTGTGGGGGCCGCGTTTTGCCGAGGCGACGGCGCTTGCGATCGAGCCTGCCGACCGCAGCTGGCGCGCGCGCGGCCAATGGCCGGCGGAGAGCGACCGTTTTGCGCTGCCCGCACGCATCCCGCTTGCCGATGGGCGCGGCTACGTGTTCGACGTCGGCGGCAATGCCGCCAATGTGGTGATCCACCGCATGCCCGCAAGCTTCAGCGATCCGCTGCTGCAGGCGGCATGGATGATCGAAAAAGGCTGCAACGACCAAGCGCGCGCATTGGCACGCGCCGTTGCTCCGTGAGCGCGCTCAAGCGCGCATGAGCGCCGCCGTCGTCTTGCGCCGCATCGGCGTTTCGTTTGCGATCGCGGTTTTGGCCGCGACGGTCGCGTTCGGCATCTTCCGGCTGTTTCCGTTCGTCGGCACGGCCGAGCGCTGGACGACCGACTATCGTATCGCAACCGTGACGGCGCCCGAGTCGCAGCATCCCGACATCGTGGTGGCGGCCATCAACGAAGAAACGCTGTCGTCGTTTCCGTACCGCTCGCCGATCGACCGCCGGTTTCTCGCCAAGACGATCGAAGCGCTTGTGGCCAAGGGCGCCAAAGCGCTGCTGCTCGACGTGCTGCTCGACCAGGAAACCGAAGAAGACAAGGACGACGAATTGCGCGCGGTCCTGGCCGCCCTCACGATTCCGTTCGCGATCAGCTACAGCGATTCGCCGCTCTACGTGACCGACGAACAGCGCGAGTATCTCGACGAATTCGTCGCCCCCGCATGGCGGGGCTTGGCCGACATCGAGCCCGACATTCGCGACGGCACGATCCGATTCGTGCCCCAGCCGCGCCAAGGCCACGACGGCACGCGCCTGCCCAACGTCGCGGCACGCCTCGCCGAGCGACTGGGCGTGGCGATCCCGGAATCGCGGCGCATCATCGCCTGGCGCGGCCAGCCCGATGCGCAGACGCCGCCCTTCCGCGTCTTTCCCTCGCACGCCGTGCCGGTGCTGCCCGATGCGTGGATCGCCGGCAAGATCGTGCTGCTTGGCGCCGATCTGTCGCTGACCGACCGCCATCGCACGCCGTTTGCCGTGGCCCGCGAAGGGCGCGAGGGGACCATCGCCGGGATCGTGATCCAGGCGCATATTCTGGCGCAGCTGCTCGACGGCCGCGTGGCACCCGAGGATCGCGCCCTCGTCCCGCTCGTTGCGACCCTGGCGCTGTTTGCGTTGATCGGGGCAGCGCTCGGTAATACGGGCGTGCCGATCTGGCTGCGCGCGACCGGTGCGGTCGTCGCGATCGCCGTGCTGTGGGTCGGCGCCTTCTATCTGTTCCGCGACCGGCAATTGCTGCTGCCGCTGATCGAGCCCGTTGTGGCTTTGGGCCTCGCACTTTGGCTGTCGGACGCGTGGTCGGGCCGTGCCGAGCGCCAGCAGAAGAAATTCATCCAAGGCGTGTTCAGCAAATACGTGTCGGGCGAATTGCTGCAGGAGATCGTCAAGGATCCCAAGAAGCTCGACCTCTCGGCAAGCCGCCGTCCGATGTCGCTGATCTTCACCGACGTGCAAGGCTTCACGACGCTGTCGGAGAAGCTCGAGGCGGCGCATCTTGCCGACATTCTCAATCGCTATCTCGATGGCGGCTGCCGCGAGATCTGGAAGTTCGGCGGCACCATCAACCAGTTCACGGGCGATGCGATCTACGCGATGTTCAATGCGCCCCGCGAGCAGCCCGACCATGCCAAGCGCGCTTTGCAGGCCGCCCTCGACATCGACCAATTCTCCGAACGCTTCCGCGCCGAGGAGCGCGCCAAGGGGGTCGATTTCGGCATGACGCGCATCGGCGTGCACACGGCCGAGGCGAACGTGGGAAATTTCGGCTCGCTCGACCGCTACGAATACAAAGCGCTCGGCGACGCGGTGAACACGGCGGCGCGCCTCGAGGGCCTAAACAAATATTTCGGCACGCGCATCCTGATCACGCAACAGACGCGCGACGCCTCGCCCGAGGTGCTGTGCCGCAAGGTCGGCGGCGTGATCGTCAAAGGCAAATCCGAACCCATCCACGTGTTCGAGCCGCTGACGGGTGCGCGTGCAACGGACGAAAACACGACGCTCTATCTGGCCGCGTTCGAACTCATGAAAAACGCCGATCCAGCAGCGCTCGCGGCGTTCGAGGATCTGTGCAAGCGCTATCCCGACGATGCGCTTGCCGAATACCATCTCGAGCGCCTGCGCGAAGGCGAGACGGGCGAAGTCTTCGCCATGGCCGAGAAATAGTTTTCAGGCGCGCGCGATCAGATTCTGCCAGGAATGGAACGACAGGAAGTGCGCTGCCGCCATGTCGAGCCAGCCGCGCTTGCGCCACTCGAGAAAGGTTTCGTCGGGCAGCGCTTCGAATTTGGCGCGGTCGATCACGCGGAACCCGCCGAGCGTCATCTTCTTGCCGCTGCGGGTTTCGATCTCGGCCCGGTTGTCGGCAAGCAGGCCCGCCGTCGCTGCGGCGGTCGCGAATTCGGCGGCCGCACGCGCTTGGATTTGGAACTCGCGGTTGAACTGCACGACCTGGTCGGTGAACGCGGTCGTGGTGCCGTCGACGTTGAACAGCCACGGCCCTTCGGCGTCGTCGAGCGCGTTCGCTGCTTCGTCGATGCACAAGACGAGCTTGTCGTCCTGCTCGGCGAAGGCGAACGGGTAGCGGCGCACGAAGGCCGGCACGTAGACGTCCGGCGCCCACTTGCCTTCGGCATCGACGAAAAGGTTTTCGCCCGTCTGCACGCCCATGATCGCGGCGATGCCGCCGGGCTCGGCTGCGGCGAAAACGAGCGGATAGTGGCGTGCTGCAATCCCCATTTCGCTCGCCCCCAGCGGAACCGCATTGGCAGCGCGCGCGAAGCGGAAATCGGCGACGGCGCGATAGCGCTTGGTGCCGTGGATCTCGGCCGCAAGGGGCACGGGCTTGCTGTAGAAGATCGGCGCTTTCATGGGGCGAGGAAGGCCTCTATCCGGCGATTGAATTCGGGTGCGATTTCGAAATAGGCCGAATGTCCGGCCTTTGCAAATTCAATGTGCCGACCTTGCGGAAAAGCGGCTGCAAAGGCAGCGCCCACCGGCGAGGCGAAGACCGGGTCCTTTTCGCCGCATGCGACAAGCACCGGCATGGCCAAACGCGCGGCATGGCCAAGCGGGCGCACACGGGCGGCAAACAGGCGTTTGCGCAGCGCTTCTTTGTCGAGCCCCTGCGACATCGCATCGATGCTGCTGTAGAGGAATTTGAGGTCGGGCCGGTCCAGGGCCATGGCTTCGCCCGCCGCCGGATGGATCGCAGCCGCGTTGAGGCGTTCGCGTTCGGCAGCGGCCCAAACCTGCCACGCCGCAAAAGCCTTCGGATCGGCCGCACTCGGGTCGAACGTGCCGCTCGTGGCGGCCAGCACAATCGCGCACACGCGCTTCGGGGCTTGCAGCGCAAATTCGACCGCTCCCCAGCCGCCCATCGACTGGGCGACGATCGCCATATCGTCGAGACCGAGATGGTCGGCAAGGGCCGCAAGATCGCCCGCATAGTCGGCGGGATCGGGCAGGCCGCTTGCGACCGTCGAAGGTGCGAAGCCGCGATGCGAAAACACGACGCAGCGCCAGGCGCGTTGGAAATAGGGAACTTGCTGCCACCAGGACAGCGCATTGCCGCCGAGCCCGTGCGCAAACACGAGAGCGGGCCCCGAGCCGAAGCTCCCGTAATGCACGTCTGCCCCCGGACGTTTCAGAATGCCTTGTTCCATTGCCTATCCCCCGCTTGCCCTATAAGCTATGTCTCATAAAGTTGTTCTGGGAGAAACGGCCATGTGGTTTCGGACACTCGCGGGGGTCGCCCTCGCTGGATTGGCGTTTGTTGGCCTCGTCGGCGTTGGAAGCGCTGCGGCGCAAGAGACGCCGCGACGCGGTGGCGAGCTGATTTTCGCGGTCGGCGGCGAGCCCGACACGACCGATTGCCATGCGGCGACGAATTTCGCGGTCATCCACCATCTCGCCCCGCATTATTCGACCCTGGTGCGCTTCAACGCGACCAAATATCCGGAAATTCAGGGCGATCTTGCGACGTCGTGGACCGTGTCGCCCGACGGCAAGACCTACAGCTTCAAGATCGCGCAGCCCGTGCGCTTCCACGACGGCTCGCCGCTGACGGCGGCCGACGTCAAAGCGAGCTTCGAGCGCATCCGCAACCCGACCGGTGGTGCGCGCTCGGCGCGGCGCGATCATTTCGCCGACGTGGCCGCGATCGAAGCACCCAGTGCCGACACGGTCGTCTTCCGCCTCAACAACGCCAATCCCGCGTTCATGACGTATCTCGCGGCGCCTTTCAATTGCATCTATTCGGCCGCCAAGCTCGCGCAAGATCCGGTCTATCCGGAGAAGGAAACGATGGGCTCGGGCCCGTTCGTGTTCGGCGAACGCGTGCGCGGCTCGCATTGGACCGGCAAGCGCTTCGACGGCTATTTCCGCCAGGGTCAGCCCTATCTTGACGGTTTCCGCGCCGTGACGATGAGCGGGGCGGCGATGCTGAACGCCATCCAAGGCGGGCAGGTGATGGCCGAGTTCCGCGGCATCAGCCCCGCCGAAAAAGCGCGTGTGTCGGGCCCGCGCGTGGCCTTCCAAGAAGAGTCGTGGCTCTCGGGCCTGATTCTGTCCTTCAATATCGAGCAGAAACCGTTCGACGATGTGCGCGTGCGTCGCGCGCTCAACCTCGCCCTCGACCGTTGGGGCTCGGTCGAATCGCTCTCTCGCGTCTCGCAGGTGAGTGCGGTGGGCTCGTTGCTGCGACCGGGCTACGCTTACGCGCCGACAGCGGCCGAGCTTGCCACCTATCCCGGCATGGGCCGCGACATGGCGCGCAACCGGGCCGAAGCGCGCCGCCTGCTGCAGGAGGCGGGCGTGCCCAATCTGCGCTTCGAGATCATCTCGATGTCGCTGCCGCCCTTCCCGACCGTGGCCGTGTGGGCGATCGACCAATGGCGCCAGATCGGCGTCACGGTCGAGCAGCGCCAGGCCGAGCGCGCGACCTACTTCGCCGCGCGCACCTCGGGCCAGTTCCAGGTGATGCTCGATTTCACGACCGAGTTCGCCGACGAGCCGAACTTCCAACTGCGGCGCTTCATCTCGATCGACCGCGTGCCGGGCTTCAACGTGTCGCGCCATCTCGACCGGCGTCTCGACGAAATCTTCGACGCCCAAGAGCGCGAGACCGATTTCGGCAAGCGCAAGGCGCTGGTGCGCGACTTCCAGATCCATACGTTCGATTTGGCCTACACGGTGCCGCTGTTCTGGTTCACGCGCATCGTGCCGCTCGCCGCAAATGTGCGCGGCTGGCACATCACGCCGTCGCATCTGCTCGGCCAGGATTTGGGCGGGGTGTGGCTGGCGGCGAACTAAAACGCTGTCGCCGGAGCCGACCGACTTTTCTTAGACGCTGATATCGACCGTCTGGCCGCGCTGGGTGCCAGCGGGCGGCGGCGGGGGCGCATCGGCGCGCGTCACGCTTTCTTGGTTCGCGGGCACGGTGTCGCGGCGCGTGATGCCGTCGCGCGTGGCGCTCGACGGGGCCGTCTGCGACGTTTCGGTCGGGCGCTGGGTCTGCGGCGTGCCGCCGGGTACGCTGTCGCTGATGCTGGAAGCCATCGAACTCTCCCGAAAACAAGACCCTTATCCTAGCGCAGCGGCCAAATCGCGCAAGAGATATTCGTTAACCCTATTTTGCCCAGACGCGGTCGAGCTTTACGAAGCGGTTGACGATCGCAAGCAGGGCGACGGTCGCCAGAATCAGCAGGGTCGAGACCGCGTGCACGGTCGGCTCCAGGCTGAAACTCGCCTCGGCGTAGATGCGCACCGGCAGCGTGGTGAGCCGCGCGGTGGTGAGGAACGAGGTGACCGTCACCTCGCCGAACGAGATGAGGAACCCGATGATGCCCGCGACCGCCAGGCCCGGTGCGAGATTGGGCAGCACGATCAGGAAAAATACGCGCACCGGGTTTGCCCCTAGCGAGGCTGCCGCCTGTTCGAGTGCGGTGTCGAGCTGCAAAACCGAGCTGCGCAGCAGCGAAATCGCAAACGGTACGATCAGCACCACATGCACAAGCAGCAGCCCCATGAACGGCGGGATCGCGATATACCATTGCAGCAGCCGCAGCATGCCCACGCCGATCGCGACATGCGGCAGCGCGAGCGGCAGCATCCAGAAAGCCTGCACGGCACCGCGCCCCGGATAGCCGAAGCGCACGAGCACGAAGGCGGCCGGCAGCGCCAAAGCGAGCGCGCAGGCGACGGAGGCGGCGGCGAGCTGTGCTGAAATCTCGAAGGCGCGCAAATACGATCCGACCTCGAAAACGGCCGCGTACCATTTGAACGTAAAGGCGCGGAAACCCGCCACGCTCGCCTGCGGCACGTCGTTGAAGGACTGCACGGCCACGAGCATCAGCGGGAACAGCAGCAAGAAAATGCCGAGAGCGAGCAGCGCATGCCACAGCGCTTGGCCGCTGATATCGGCCACCCGCACCAGCACGCGTTCGAATGCGGCGGGCAGGGCAAGCGACGCGCGCCGCGGCCCCTCGGGAGTCAGCCACGGCGAGAAGCGGCGCACGATGCGCTCGGCCAGGAACGCGAAAGCGATGCCCCAGGCGAGCATGATCATGGCAAGGGCGGCGGCCGTCGGCGCATTAAGATTCTGCAGCGCCTCCTGCCAGACGATCATGCCGGTGGTCCAGACCTTCTTGCCGCCAAGGATCGTCGCCGACACGTAGGCGGTCGACGACAGCAGGAACACGATGGTGACGCCCGCGCGCAAACCCTGCAGCGACAATGGCAAGGTCACCGCAAAAAAGATGCGCGCGCGCGAGGCCCCCAGCGATGCGGCGGCCTCTTTGAGGCGGCCGTCGAGATTGGCGAGCGAGTCGTAAAGCGACAGCACCATGAACGGCAAAAACACCTGGATCAACGCGATCGCGACGGCGAAATGCGTGAACACATAGCCTTGCGGGCGCGCGAGCCCGAAGGGTCGCAAGGCGCTGTTGAACAGCCCGTCTGGGGCGAGCAGCAGCACGATGCCGAGCGAGCGCACGACGACGTTCGTGAGAAGCGGAATCAGCACGACAGCAAACGCAACCGAGCGCCAGCGCGGCGGCAAACCCGCCAGCCACATGGCGAGCGGATAGCCGAGCACGACGGCCCCAACGGTCACGCCCAAGCCGAGCAGGATCGTCTCGGCGATGATGCCGAGGAAGTAGCGGTCGCCGAGAATGTCGGCGAATTGTTTGAAAGACGGTACGAGCGACAGGGCCGCAAACGGATCGGCTGTTTCCTGCAGCGACAGCAGGGCAACGACGACCAAGGGAGCGGCGAAGGCGACGGCAAGCCATGCCGTCGCCGGAACCGAGAGGAGAACGCCCAACCAAACGCGGTCGCGAGTCATATCGTCGTGGTCCTTCCGCGCTTGGCTGGACGGTGTTTCGTCAGCCTGCGATTTCGCGGTTGTAGCGCGAAGACCACGTCGATTGCTGGTCTGCGACGTGCTCCCGATCAAAGTCGACCAGCTTTTTGACGTCGTCGCCGATTACGAGCTTCGGTCGGAGATCGGCCGGGATCGTGAGATTGCTCACGGTCGGCGAATAGTAGATCTCGCGTGCGTAAGCAAGCTGGCAGGCTTCGCCCAAATGCAGGTCGATAAAGGCTTCGACCAACGCTTGCTTCGTCGTGCCAACCGTGGGGCACGCGACGTTCTGCGCCAAGGCCTGACCCTCGATCGGCGATGCGATCTCGATGTTGGCATTGCGCGTTTCGGCGTAGCTGCGCGTGAAAGAGCCGAACTCGATCGAGATATCGGCGACCCCCTGGTCGAACATCGTATAAAGCTGGTCCTGGCTGCCCTGAATGGCCGCAAACGGCTTCAACTCGCGGATCTTCTGGAATCCAATGTCGATATTGCGTTCGGATCCGCCCCACACTTTGGCTGCCATGAGAAGTGCCGACTCGCCTTGCGCACCCGGATAGCTCGGCCAAGCGATGCGGCCCTTCCATTCGGGCTTCCACAAATCTTTCCACGACGAAATCGAGCCCTTGCGCTTGTCGTAGACGATCGTAACGGGATTGAAGGCGACCCCGTAGCCGCCGAGCTTGGCCGGCTCGTAGAGGAACTTCGCGTTCGGCACACGGTCGAGGGCGGGCGCTTGCGTGACCCCGTCTTTGACCGCTTTGCGGCTTTCGGAGATGTTCAGATAGAGCAGGTCGAAGGACGGCCGGCCGCGCTCTTGATATGCGCGCGCGCGCCGCTCGGGCGTGCCGCCGAGCACGTAGTTGATCTTGACGCCGTGCTTCTCTTCGAGCGGGCGCACGATGTGCTGGCGCGTGATGCGTTCCTGCGCGCCGCCCCAGATACCGACGACGAGCTCGTCGCCGCGGCGGATCTGCGCCACGGCATTGAGGCCGAAGATCGCGGGTGCCGCGAGCGTGGCGGCACCGGCCCCCAGCAGGGCCGTGCCGAACTGGCGACGGTTCAGATGTTTTTTCATTGTCGGACTCCTCTTTCTTTGAAACGAAAAATCAATCGGCAAGCCAGGCAACGGCATCGTCGTCGCCGGACAGGAAACAGGCCGCCCCCACCGCTGGCAGCGTCTCGCTGCTCGGGCGGATTACGCGGATCGTAGTGTTCGCGGCCGCAACGGCGACGTCGTAGAAGTCGCCGAGATAGGCGACGTCGCGCACCGTCCCGCTCGCCATGAAGCGTGCGGGCCGCAAACCTTCGGAAAGATGCAAGCGCGCGGCGCGCAGCACGATGCGCGTGGCGTTGTCGGGCATGTCGGCGCCGACCGCGCAGCGCGCCCCTTCGGGCAGCGCAAAGATGCCGCCTGCTCGCGCACCGGCCACGACCGTGCGGGCACCCAGAAATTCGGCCGTGAAGCCGTGGTTGGGCGCATCGCACAAAGCTTGCGGCGTTGCCGCCTCGACCAAGCGGCCATGGTCCATGACGGCGATACGGTCGGACATGGCGAGCGCTTCGGCCTGGTCGTGCGTGACGAAGACGGTCGTGATTTGCAGGCGACGCTGCAGCGCGCGGATTTCGCTGCGCATCTGGCCGCGCAACGCGGCATCGAGATTGGACAAGGGCTCGTCGAGCAGCAGAAGATCGGGTTCGATCACAAGGGCGCGCGCAAGCGCCACGCGCTGCTGCTGGCCGCCGGAAAGCTGCGCCGGGTACCGGTCGCCCAAATGCCCGAGCCCGACCAGATCGAGCGCTTTGTCTGCACGCTCGCCTTGGGCGGCTTTGGCGACATGGCGCATGCGCAGGCCGAAAGCGACGTTCTCGCGCACGGTCAGGTGCGGGAACAGCGCGTAGTTCTGGAACACGTAGCCGATATTGCGCTGGTGCGGGGCCACGTCCTGGATCGCACGGCCTGCCACGCGGATGGCCCCGGCCGACGGCGCCACAAACCCCGCGATCATGCGCAAAGTCGTGGTTTTGCCGCAGCCCGAAGGGCCCAGAATCGACAAAAATTCGCCCTTCTCGGCCGCAAGGCTGAGATTGGCCACCACGGTGTTTTTGCCGTAGCGGGCGCTGAGCGCGTCGAGTTCCAGAAAAGCCATCGATTCCCTTTGTTTTCCGCCGTGTTAGACGGCCGCCTTCGGGTGAGCAAGCGGCGTGCCATCGGGAGATTTTGTCGCAGAACGTTAGCGGCACCGTCATGCGGCCGCCACAGCGTCGACGCAGGCTTGCTTCCCTGTCAATCCATTCGAGAGGGAGGCTTGCCATGCTGAAGCATCTGCTTGCGGCCGCAATCGCGCTCGTCGCATGCGCCGCCACGCCCGCCAAGGCCGATTGGCGCGCCTCGTTCAAAGAATTGCGCTTCGGCATCACGAGTGCCGAAAACGAAGCCGACACGCTGGTGCGGTTCGATGCGTTTGCAGGCTATATGCGCGCCAAGCTCGGCGTGCCGGTCACGGTCCGGCGCGGCAACGACTATGCGGCCGTCGTTGAAGCTTTGGCCGCCCGCCAGGTCGAGTTTGCGCGCATGGGACCGGCCGCCTATGCGCGTGCGGTGCAGCTGATGGGCGAAGACATCGTGCCGATCGCCAAGGACATGGATCTCGACGGAGCCGTCGGCTACCACTCTGTCGTGGTCGTGCGCGCGGACTCGCCCTACCGCACGCTTGCCGATCTGCGCGGCAAGAGCGTTGCGTTTGCCGATCCGAATTCGGCCTCGGGCTTCGTCGCCCCAAGTTATTTCATGGCCAAAGAGGGCCTTGTCCCCGCCCGCCATTTCGCGCGCACGGGCTTTGCTGGCAACCACGAGACCGGCGTTTTGGCTGTGGTCGGCAACCAGTACGATGCGGCCGCGACGTGGTGGAACAATGCCGAGCGCAGCAACATCACGCGCATGGAAGAAAAGAAGATGATCCCGGCGGGGGCCGTGCGCATTGTGTGGCGCTCGCCGCTGATCCCCAATTCGCCGTGGGTCGCGCGCAAACTGCCCGACGATCTGATGGCCGCCTATCGCGACGCGTTGCTCGCGATGCCGGTCGACGCACCCGATGTGTGGAAGGGCATCGTCGACGGCAAGATGCTGAAGCCTGTCGCGGCCACGCGCAGCGAATACGACGACATGATCCGCATGATCGAAGAAAACCAGCGCACTCGTCGCGGGCTCTAGCGTCTCGCAAGACGAGATAAAGGCCGCTATTCTTCGTGTTCTTCGAACGCGGGGGATATGCCGGAAATGGAAATCGTGCTGCTCGGAACGGGCTGTCCGCAATGCGACCCGGCGCGTCGCGGGCCGTCCAACTTGGTGCGTGCGCGCGGGCTGCAGTTCCTCGTCGATTGCGGCTCGGGCGTCACGCAGCGTCTCGTCGAAGCGGGCGGCCGCGGGGCCGATATCGACGCGTTGTTTTTGACGCATCTGCACACCGACCATGTCGTCGATTTCTACCAGCTTGTGATCTCGAGCTGGCATCAGGGCCGCGCGCGCTCGCAGCGCGTGTTCGGGCCGCCGGGCACCAAGGCCTTCGTCGAAGGCACGATGGCTTTGTTTGAGCCTGAGCGGCGTTTGCGCATCGCGCACGAGCAGCGCGGCTCGGTGGCGGCCTTCGAAATCGAAACGGTCGAGATCGCGCCGGGTACTGTGTTCGACGAGGGCGGCGTGCGCGTAATGGCCGTGGCCGTTGCACACGCACCGGTGCGCCACGCATTCGGCTTCGTCTTCGAAGCCGACGACTGCAAGGCCGTCTTCAGCGGCGACACGGCCTTTTGCCCGGCCTTGATCGCGGCCGCACGCGACGCCGACGTATTGGTCCACGAATGCTTCGTGCATCGCGAATTGCAGCCGGTTCCCGGCGTGCGCACGGCCGCGACGGTTGCGGCCGTGGCCTCATACCATACGCGGTCCGACGAGGTCGGCCGCGTGGCGGCCCAGGCGAATGCGAAGCTGCTCGTGCTCAATCATTTTGTGCCCACGCGCTTCGACCGCAATGCCGTGCTGGACGAGGTTGCGCACGACTATGCGGGGCCGATCGCCGTCGGCGAAGATCTGATGCGCTTCGATTGTGCGACGCGGCGTTTGGCACATCGCGATTTCCATCTGCAGCTTGGACGCGCCCCATGAACCAGCGCCCCGAACCAGGCCATCTTGTGCTCGACCATATCGCGCATTGGGTGCCGGATCCGGCTGCCGCCGCCGCTGCGTTGACCGAACTCGGCTTTTGCGTGACGCCGTTTTCGGCGCAAAGCGTGGGCGATCCGCCCGTCCCAGCCGGCACCGGCAACCATTGCGTGATGCTCGAAGGCGGCTATCTCGAATTCCTGGCCCCGCTTGCCGATACGCCGAATGCCGCCACCTTGCGCGCCGGCATTGCGCGCTACACGGGCGTGCATCTGATCGCGTTCGGCACCGTCGATCCGATTGGCGACCAAGCGCGCCTGCAGGCGGGCGGCTTTGCGCCGCTCGATCCGGTAGCGTTGAGCCGTCCGATCGAAACGCCGGAAGGGTTTCGCCAAGCGCGCTTCACGGTCGTGCGCACCAAACCGGGCATGATGGAAGAGGGGCGCGTGCAGTTCGTCGAACAGCACACGCCGGATTTTTTGTGGCAGAAGCGGTGGCTCAGCCACAAAAATGGGGCGACGCGATTGAAGCGTGTGGAAATTTGCGTCGCCGATCCGCAGGCGGCCGTGGCGCGTTATGCCGCCTATACGGGCTTGGCAGCGACTCGTATCGACGATGCGCCGGGGCTTGCCACGTCGCGCGGCGCACTCGTGTTCCGCGATCCGGTGGCGACCGAGCGGCACTTGGGCGTCGCACCGCCCTGCCTGCCCTGGATTGCGGGCTACGCACTCGCGACGCGACCCGGCACGCCTGCTCGGCGCGTTGCCCTGCCGGCAAGTTTGGGGGGCGTTTTGCTGTTCGAACCCGAGCGCGATGCCGGGCACGGAATTCCGATCGACGGCGCGTAACCTGCGTGTCCCGCTGCGCGAACGGCAAGTGCGACATCACTCGCAAGTCGTTTGGAGGAGTCCCCCTATGAAACTCAAACGCGCCGTTTTCGCGCTGTCGTCGGCCGTGTTTGCCGCAAGCGTCCCCGCTTTCACCCAGCCCGCCTTCGCCCAGACTGCCGATCCGGGCCAAATCGTCGAGATCCAGCGCACGCTCGCCGGCAACCAAAAGGCCCGGCCGAGCGGCGCCAAGGGCCAGTGTTTTGCCGGCACGTTCACGCCCACGGCGGAAGCTGCCGGCCTCAGCAAGTCCGCGATTTTCGCAAAGACCTCGCCGGTCGTGGCCCGCCTGTCGGTCGGCGGCGGCAATCCCAAAGTCGCCGACGCGACCAAGGCGGTCAATCGTGGCTTCTCTTTCCGGATCGACGATGGCGGCCGTGCGGAGACCGAGTTCGTGATGGTTAATGCGCCGATAAACTTCGTGAAATCGCCCGACCAGATGCTGGCGTTTCTGCAGGCGCGTCTGCCGGGGCCCGACGGCCGCCCGGATGCGGAGAAGATCAGGGCTTTCACCGAAGCCAATCCCGAAACCACCGCGCAAGGCCGCTATCTTGCGAGCAAGCCGGTGCCGGGCTCTTGGGTCGGCGTGAACTACTGGGGTATCCACGGCTATACTTTGACCAATGCGGCGGGTGCAACGCGTTTGGTGAAGTTCAAGATGGTGCCGGTCGGCGGCGAAGTCGGTCTCACCGATGCGGAAGCCGCAGCCAAGCCTGCCGATTTCCTCGTCGACGACATCAAGGCGCGTATCGCCGCCAACACCGCCGCTTTCGACATGGTGGTCGTTTTCGGCCGCGCGGGCGACGAGGCCACGAATGCCACCCAGCAATGGCCGGACGAAGATCAGCGGCCCACGACCCGGCTCGGCCGCCTTGCGCTCACAGCACTCGAGAAGAACGAGAGCTGCGACGAGCGCATCTTCGATCCGCTGAACCTCGCCGACGGAATCGCAGGGCCGGCGAACGATCCGCTCTTTACGGCGCGCCAACCCGCCTATGCGGTGTCGATCAGCCAACGCAATTGACGACGGCACGTTGCGCGCGGCCCCGCCGGACAAGGTGTCGGGCGGGGCCGTCGCGTTTTACCGCTATTCGTATTCGATCGGAACGAGCGTATCGACGGCCGGGCGCTGCAGTTCCACGATGAAGGCGACGCGGTCGTCCATCACGCGCAATTCTTTGTTGGCCTTCACGGGCAGCGGAATGCCGGCTTTTTTGCAGTAGCGGATCAGCGCTTGCGCAAGTGCTGCCGAGTTGAACTCGATCGGCGCTTCGTTCGGGCTGCCGCGGCGCGCGAAGCCAAGTTTTGCCGTGAGCGTGGCGCGGTCGATTTCGAGTTTGTTGGCTTTGCCCGCCGGCAATTTGGTGCCTTGCGTGCGCGCATGTTCGATGAGCGCCATCACGATCTCGCGGTCGCCGAAAAACACGACGCGATATTCGCTGGTCATCGGAAGACGTCCTTGGCGGCGCGCAAGGCGCCGAAGACGGCGGCCGGCTGCGTTGCGGGCAGCCCCATGCGGCGTGCGAGACCCGCATCGTCGGCGCGCAAAAACGGGTTGGTGCGTTTCTCGAGGCCCAGCAGCGACGGCACGGTCGCTTCGCCCGCCAGACGTTGGCGGTCGATCGTGGCTGAGCGTGCGCGCAGTTCGGCATTGTCTGGATCGACGCTGACCGCAAATTTTGCGTTGCTCTGCGTATATTCGTGCGCGCAGTAAACCTGCGTGGCGTCGGGAAGGGCGCGGATTTTGGCAAGCGACATCCACATTTGCGGCGCCGTGCCTTCGAACATGCGCCCGCAGCCGAGTGCGAACAGCGTGTCGCCGC
Source organism: Magnetospirillum sp. (assembly GCA_027532905.1). Classification (NCBI taxonomy): domain Bacteria; kingdom Pseudomonadati; phylum Pseudomonadota; class Alphaproteobacteria; order Rhodospirillales; family Rhodospirillaceae; genus Magnetospirillum; species Magnetospirillum sp. Next base: position 1,040,748 of record JAPZUA010000001.1, on the reverse strand, counting down.
AAAACAGCGCCGCACTGCCCGCAAACCAGAATGCAATATGGCCGCGCGTATGGCCGGGCACGTCGAGCACCGTGGCGATCTCGCCGTCGAACGCATAGCTCTCGCCGTCGGCCAGCGCCAAATCGATGCCGGGAATGCGCGCTTGGTCCGCGCGCGGCCCAACGATCGTGGGCCCGTATTTCGCTTTCAGCGCCAGATTGGCGCCGACATGGTCGCCGTGATGGTGCGTGTTGAAGATATGCGTCAAGGCAAGACCATGCCGCGCCAAAACCGCCTCGACCGGGGCCGCTTCGGCCGGATCGACGACGCCGACGCCGTTGCCGCCGCTGCTGCGCAGCAGCCAGACGTAATTGTCCTGGAGGCACGGGATTCGCTCGACCGTCAACATGCGCCCATTGTAACCCGCAACGCGCCGCGTTTAATATGGATAAGCAGCTAGGACCGGGGGCGTGCGTTGTTCAAAAAAGAGATTTTCGAGGTCCAGTGCCTCAAAGAAGGCCGTTGGATTATCGAAACCAGCCTGCCGAATCAGGCTGAGGCCGAAGCCTTTGCGCGCCGCATGCTCGAAAAGCGCGAGGTCGAGGGCGTCAAGGTCTTCCGCGAGAAGGCCAGCGGCGGGTCGCAGACGGCGGTCTTCACCAAAATCAAGGAAAAGCGCGAAGAAAAACTGACGGTCGGCCGCATCGACGCGGCCCCGGCTTGTGCGGCGGCCGACGATTGTCTGCAGCTGCCGGCGCGTATGGCCATGAACCGGCTCATGCGCATGTATCTCGACAAGCAGAATCTGACGCCGATCGAGGTGCTGCACAATTACCGCGAATACAAGCGCCTGCAGGACCAGGACGCGCTGGTCGGCAGCGCGCTCAACCAGGTCGCAACGCTGCAGGCCGAAGGTTCGGGCGGCGGGGCAACGGTCGCCCAGCGCCGCGACGCGCTCTACGGTTTTGCGACCGAGATCGGCAAGCGCACCAAAGACGTCGAAACCCTGCAGCTGCCGTCGATCAAGCAGCTCGGGCTCGACGCGACGGTTGCAAAAATCGTCGCCGGTTCCGGCGACAGTGCGGCCAATGCCGATTTTCTGTTCCGCGTGGCCGTCAGCCGCGAACTCATCGAAATCCGCAACTATCTCGGCAAGCTCGAGCGCCTGCTCTACTGGATCAACGACAGCCAGGACGACGTGGCCGCGCGCCGGCTTGACGATTTTGTCGCCGACATTTTGGGCACCGCAAGCGTGATCCAGGAACTGCTCGGCGACCAGCCGAGCCTTGCCGCCGCCGTCAACAAGCTGCTCGACGTTGCCCTTGGCCAATGGCAAGCCCCGCCACCCGGCGTCGCACCGGCTTCTGCCGACGGTGGTACCGACGACAGCATCGTGCAGATCGCCCGCCTCGTGCAGGCCGGACGCTTGCCCGGCTGCAGCCAAGTGCTGATCGAGCGCGTGCGCATCCAGCTTAGCGGTGCGAACCCGCTCGTGCGCAGCGACCCCGAACAGGAAATTCCGACCTTCCGCCAGATCCTCGACCGGCTGATGCCGGACGCGGCCCCGCCGATCGGCGGCAGCGATCTGGTGGATGCGCTCGTGCAGCGCAAGATGCGCATCCTCAATCGCGGCGGCGCGGCGGGCTACCGGGCGGCGGCAGCGTGGATCGCGATGATCATGCTCAATCCGCTGCGCAAGACGCGCTTCTTGATCGCCCTCACGCAGACGGCGACGGGCCGCCTCTATCCGGACGAAACCTTCGGCCTCATCGAAGACGTGCTCGTCAACGTCGAATCGATTTCCGACATCGTCAAAGCGCGCGTGCCGCCCAACGAGAAGATGGCCGGTATCACGCAAGTGTGGGGCGAAATCCGCAGCTCGCCCCTGCCGCCCGAACATGTCGAGCGCATCTGCACGCGCCTCGACGATCTGCTCGTGCATTTCGTGAAGACCGAACGCATCCTCGAAAAGATCGACGATCCGGCGCGCCCGTTGCGCATGCGCACGATGATGCTGATGAAGATGTGCCTGCCCACCTCGCTGCCGCCGGGCAAGGCCTCTAATCTCGCGCGCGCCATCATCGTGGGTATGCTGAAGCGGCCCAATTTCGAGGGCGAGGTGGTGGCCGACATCGCCGATCCGGCCGAAAAAGCGCGCGCTCAGCGCGATCTTTTCGTGCTGATGCGCCAAGCCGGTTTCATGTGAAGCCGCGCGACGATCTTGTCGCGCGCCAGGTTCGGCGCGGCACGCTCAGGCTCCTGCGCAATCTCGGCTATGTCGGCATTGCCGAGGCGGGGCTTGCGAGCGGGCGGCGCGCCGATATTCTCGCATTGGACGACAACGGGCACTTCGCGATCGTCGAAATCAAATCGTCGGCCGCCGATTTTCAGTCGGACGGCAAATGGCCCGAATATCTCGAATGGTGCGACGCGTTTGCGTTCGCGGTGCCGGTCGATTTTCCCGACCGTCTGATCCCGGAAACGGCGGGCCTCATCGTCGCCGACGCGTTCGACGGTGTCGTGCGGCGGCCGCTCCAGATCTGCGCGCCGCTCGCTGCGGCGCGGCGGCGCGCCCTTACGCTGCGCTTCGCAAGGCTTGCGGCCGCACGCCTTCAGCGCTTTGAAGACCCGAGCGAAAATTCCTTCGAAGACCCGCTCGAACGCGCGGTCTGACACGAACCACCGAGGACAGCCGAACATGACGGGCGAAAAACCGGCGGGATTTGCGGCACGGCTGTGGCGCCTCACGCGCCCCTATTGGGTCTCCGAAGACCGGCTGCCGGCCTGCCTGCTGTTCGGTGCGGTGATGGGCCTCACGATCGGCGGGGTCTATCTCGAAGTGCTGTTCAACAGCTGGAACAACGATTTCTACAACGCGCTGCAGGAGCGCGACGAAGCCACCTTCTGGGCGCAGTTCGCCGTGTTCGGCTGGCTTGCCGCCCTCTTCATCGGCAATTTCGTCGCCACGCGCTATTTCAGCCTGTGGCTGCAGATACGCTGGCGCAACTGGCTCACCAAGCGCTACATCGACGGCTGGCTCAGAGCGCGCGTCTACTACCGATTCCAGCTGACAGGCGCCGACACCGACAATCCCGACCAGCGCATCGCCGAAGACGTGCGGCTGTTCGTCGCCACCACGCTCGGGCTGTTCGTGCAACTCGTCAATTCAGTGCTCACGCTGGTCGCGTTTCTCGGCATCTTGTGGGGGCTCTCGGGCGACTACGGCTTCACGCTGTTCGGCCGCGAGATCTCGATACCGGGCTACATGGTGTGGTTCGCGCTCGTCTATTCGGTCGTCGGCACGTGGCTTACCCACAAAGTGGGCAAGCCGCTCGTGCCGCTGAACTACGCCCAGCAGCGCGTGGAAGCCGACTTCCGCTACGGCCTCATGCGCCTGCGCGAAAACGCCGAACAGGTCGCCCTCTACGGCGGCGAGGCGCGCGAGCGGCGCGATTTCCTCGCCCGCTTTGCCGCCGTCGTGGCCAATTGGCGCGATCTCATGTGGGCGGGCCTCAAGCTCAATCTCTTCACGAGCCTGTTCGCGCAAATCGCGATCGTGTTTCCGTTCATCGTCGCGGCACCGCGCTATTTCTCGGGCTCGATGCAATTGGGCGGCCTCATGCAGACGGCTTCGGCCTTCGGCCAGGTGCAGGGTGCCTTGTCCTTCTTCGTGCAAGCCTATTCGCAATTGGCCGACTGGAAGGCCGTTGTCGACCGGCTGCTCGATTTCGAAGCGGCCGTGGCCGCCGCCGAACAGGCGGAGCGGGTCGCACCGCTCGTGCATGGTGCTTCGCAAGACGGCCATTTGCGCCTCGAAGGCGTGGATGTCGCCTTGCCCGACGGGCGCGTGCTGATCGCCGCTGCCGGGGTGGCGATCGCACCGGGTGCGCGCATCCTGCTGACGGGCGAGTCCGGCAGCGGCAAGAGCACGCTGTTTCGCGTGCTGTCGGGCATCTGGCCGTTCGGGCGCGGAGCCGTGCTGTTGCCGAAGGCGGCACGGCCGCTGTTCTTGCCGCAGAAACCCTACATGCCGATCGGCACGCTGCGCGAAGCCTTGCTCTATCCGCACAATGGCGGTGCGGACGACGCAACGTTGCGCGCGACACTCGATGCGGTGCGTCTTTCGGCCCTAGGTGCACGCCTCGACGAATCCGCGAATTGGGGGCAGACACTTTCGCCCGGCGAACAGCAGCGCCTGGCCGTCGCGCGCGCGCTGTTGGCGAAACCCGATTTCCTGTTTCTCGACGAAGCGACCGCCGCGATGGACGACGCCAACGAAGCGCACATCTACGAACTGCTGGACCGCAGCCTGCCGGACGCGGCGATCGTCAGCATCGGCCATCGCCCGTCCTTGCGCGCGTTCCACACGCAGTTCTGGAACGTCGCCGACCGGCGGTTGGCATAGACGGCCGCGCGCCCGTCAGGCTGTTCGGCGCGACGTCGCGAGCTTGTAGACGAACGGGGCGAGCACGGCGGCCGCCGCACAAGCGAGCAGCACGGCCGAGATCGGCCGCGTGAAGAAGATCGCCGCACTGCCGTGCGACAGTGTCATCGACTGGCGCAATGCGTTCTCGAAGATCGTGCCCAGCACGAGGCCCAGGATCATCGGGGCGGCCGGCCAGTCGTAGCGCATCATGGCCCAGCCGAGCGCGCCGAAGCCGATCAGCATCCACACGTCTTCGATCGAATTCGCCTGCGAATAGACGCCCGCGACGCACAAGGCGAGGATCGGCGGATAGAGCCACGAATAGGGTACGCGCAGCAGCTGTGCAAACAGACCCGCGAGCGGCAGGTTCATGACCAGCAGGATCACGTTGCCGATATACATGCTGGCAATCACCGTCCACACGAGTGCGGCGTTTTTGTCGAACAGCTCCGGTCCGGGACGCACGCCAAACATGATGAGGGCGCCAAGGATGATCGCTGTGGTGCCCGAGCCGGGCACACCCAAGGCCAGCATCGGCACCATTGCACCGGCGGCAGCGGCATTGTTCGAAGATTCGGGACCTGCCACGCCTTCGATCGCCCCTTTGCCAAAGCGCGAGGGGTCTTTGGCAACTTTCTTTTCGACGATATAGGCAAGGAACGACGCGATCGTCGCACCCGTGGCGGGCAGCACGCCGACGAAGAAGCCGATCACCGAGCCGCGCAGAATGGGCATGCGGCTCTGTTTCCATTCGGCGCGCGACGGCAGCAGATTCTTGACCGTCGTGATCGGGCGCGGTGTCGCCATGCCCGCACTCGAAAGCACTTCGCCGACGCCGAACAGGGCCACCGACAGCACGATGAAGCCCACACCGTCGAGCAGCCAGATCTGGTCGAACGCGAAGCGTGCAACGCCCGTCTGCTGGTCGATGCCGATCGTGCTGATCAGCAGCCCGAACATGCCGGTCGTGAGGCCTTTGAGCACCGAGCCGCCGACAGCGGCAAGGGCGGTGAGGCCGAGTACGACGAGTGCAAAATACTCGGGCGGGCCGAAGGCGAGGGCGGCCTTGGCCATCGGCGGAGCCAGCAGCATCAGCCCGATCGTGGAGAGCGTGCCGGCGATGAACGAGCCGATCGCCGCAATGCCAAGGGCGGCCCCGGCGCGGCCCTGCAGCGCCATCTGGTAGCCGTCGATGCTGGTCATCACGCTCGACGGTTCGCCCGGCACGCTGATCAGCACGGAGGTAAGCGTGCCGCCATATTGGGCACCGTAATAGATGCCCGCGAAAAGGATGATGGCCGACGTCGGATCGGCGCCGAAAGTGAGCGGCAGCAGCAACGCGATCGCCGCCGCCGGCCCGATGCCGGGCAACGCGCCGACGATCTGGCCCGCAAAGACGCCCGCAAAACACATAAGCAGATTCCAAGGCGTCAACGCACCCGCGAAGCCCGCTGCCAGATCGTAGACGACCGACATTTCTAGAACCCCCAAGGTCCGGCAGGGAGCGGCACGCCGAGCCACGTGCGGAAAACAAGCGTGAGGAAGAGTGCCGTGCCCGCCGAAGCAAGCAGCGACGAAAGCATCGGCCGTTTTTCGGCGACGCGGAACAAGAACAGCATCGTTACGAACATCGACGCGAAGAACCCGGCCGTCTCGATGCCGGCCACCCCGGCCGCGACCGCGAGCAGAACCATCAGCGCACGCCCGACCGGAGCGCGGTCCGGCGTTGCGGACGACGCCCAGACGACGTCGACGAGCGTCGCCGCGACGGCAAGGATTATGAGCAGGGCGCCGAATACCAGCGGCAGGAGTCCCGTCGCGGGCGCGAACCCGTCCCACAACGGCATTCCTGCCGCAACGGCGATCCAGAACGCGCCCGTTGCGACGAAGAACAGACTCAGGGCAATTTCGCCGCCCTTCGCGCGCAACAGGTCCATCGCGTCAGGCCGGCTTGCCGAGAAGGTCGCGATAGAGCTTCTCCTGGTCGGCCAGGAACCTCGCGAACGCCGCACCCGGAATCGGCGCTTCGGACGCGATGTTCTCGGCGATGTAGGCCTTGAAGGCCGGCGTGGCGACGACCTTGGCGAACACGCCCTCCCAGTAGAGCGACGGCGCGTCGGCCGTGCCGCGCGGCACAGCCATGCCGCGCCACATTTGGAAATTGGGGGCGGCGATACCCTGCTCTTTCATGGTCGGCACGTCGGGCAGGGCCGCGAACCGGTTGTCGCGGAACACGCCGAGGGCGCGCACGGCCTTCGACTGCAGATGGCCCATGAACTCGAGCGGATTGCCCATGCAGGCTTGCACGTGCCCGCCGAGCAGCTGGGTCAGCGCTTCGCCGCCGCTGTTGAAGTTGAGCGCGTTGTATTCCGCACCCGACGCCTTGGCGAAGACCGTGATCGCCATGATGTCGGTGGTGCCGCCGGTCGCGAAGGCGAGGCTCTTGGCCGGTTTCGTCTTCGCGTCGGCGACGAATTCGGCGGCCGTCTTCCAGGGTGCATCGCCGCGAACGAACAGCAGGAAGTCGTCGAGCATCACGTTCATGACCGGACGCACTTCGGACAGCGTCTTGGCGGCCGGGTTCAGGATCGGCGTGATCTGCGTCGTGCCGTTGACCAGGATGATCGTGTGCGGATCGCCGATCTTGCGCGCGGTCACGTAGCCGAGCCCCGTGGCCCCGCCGCCGCCCGGACGGTTGTTGAGAGCGATCGGCACAGGCACCAGCTTTTCGTCCTGGATGATCTTGTGGACGATGCGCGCGAGCAGATCGGCCCCGCCGCCGACGGCGAAGGGTACGACGAACTCGACCTCGCGCGTGGGCACCCACGGTGTCTGCGCGAAGGCTGCGAAACTGCCCGTCGCCAGCGGCAATGCGGCGGCGGTCTTCAGCAAGGAACGGCGGGTCGGCATCATGGTTTTCTCCCTTTTTGGCCTACTTTTTTCGGCGTTGGGCCGTTTTTCCGGCGTTAGAATGCAGCCAGCATGTAGCTCTCGTTGCCCACGCCGGTCGTGCACGAAACGATTTTTCCGCTTTCGAGATCGAGGAACCAAACAAGGCTGCTGCCTGGACCCGCTTTGGCGCCGCCGATCACGCAGGCATAGCGCCCGCCTGCGATGGCAATGCCGCGCGGACGCGCGAGCGCACCCGTCGGCGTGCGCGGATAGAGCCGCAGCGTTTCGGCCGAGCGGCCCGCGATCGCGTCGTCGACGTCGATCAGCGAAATCGTGTTGGAACGAAAGCACGTCGCGACGACGCGCTTGCCGTCGGGCGCAAACGCGACGGCGAACGGGCGCGTAGCTTCGTTGGGATCGTCGCTGCCCACGCGCACGCGTGCGACCTCCGCGTCCTTGCCGCCGGCGGCAGCACGCGCGACGTCGATGATCGAGACCGTACGTCCCTCGTAGGCATGCGACATGCTTTCGCGCGCCGCAACCGCGACCAGCCGTCCGTCCGGGCTGACGGCAAGGCCAAAAGGTCCAGTTTCGATCGCGACGCGGCCAATCTCGGGACGCTTTTCGCCTGCCATGGCCGCCTCGAGCGACAGCACCGACACATCGCTGAAGCCGCCATTGGCGACGAATACGAGCCCGCCCTGCAAGGCCGAGATGCCGAGACCCGTGGGATTGGGATAGCGCCCGAAGCTCGGATGCGGGCTGTCGTGTTTGCTGGGGCCTGGGGCCGGATGGCCCGGCATTTCGGCCAGCGGGATGCGCCGCACGACCTTGCGCGTGGCGACGTCGATCGCCGTGATCTCGTCGCCGCCGTCTTCGCTGCCTTCGGCTTCGCCGCAATTGACGAGCAGCGTGCGCCCGTCGGGCGTGATCGCGCAGCCGACGGGGCCGGTGCGGCCGGTCGGCACGAATTCCGCGATCGCCCCCAGCGTGCCGTCGTTTGCCTTGTCGCGCGCGGCTTTGAGATCGACAACCCCAACGAGGCCAGGATGGCCATGCTGATAGCCGGCCGCACCCGCCGGCGTCGCGCCCCCCGAATGGTTGACGACATAGGCAAAACGGCTCTGCGCGTCGACCGCGATCGACACGGGCTGGCCGCTTGCTTTGGCGTCGGGCTTGCCGTCGCCGTCGGTATCGACGTCGGGCGTGGCGCGCGGCCGTGCGAGCACGGCATTGGGCGTGCCGTCGTTTTCGGCGCGCAAAGCTGCCGCCACGTCGACGATCGCGACATTGTCGTCCCAACGGCCGCTGACGATCAGATGGCCCAGTGCGTTCGCCATTCGCGGCGTTCCTCCAACGTTGCGCGCGCGGTTTTCTGTCCGGCGCTTTATCTTATGCGTACTACATTAGTGCGCCGACGCGCTTCGGCGATAGCGCTAAGTGCATATCGACAAAAATTCTTCAGTGCCTGAATTTTTGCGGCGGCCAAGTCGGGCAGTTCAGGCCGGCGCAAACACGGCTACTTCGCCGTCGAAGCCTTTAGGCGTGAAGTGCGTGACGAGGCGCGTGGGCGCACCGCACAAAGCGGCAAAAGCCTGCGACATCACGATGTCTTCGTGGAATTCGCCGCAGATTTTTTCGATGCGCGCGAGCAGATTGACGTCGCGCCCGATGATCGTGAAATCGAGCCGGTCGCCCGCCCCGATATTGCCGAACGCAACCTCGCCCACATGCAGCGCAGTGCCGACATTGGAGGCCGCGTGGCGGATCGCCTGTGCAGCCGCCAGCGCCGCCGCGCACGCGGCCGCGGCATTCGCCGTCGTGTCGAAAGGGACCGTCGCCAGCACGCCGTCGCCGATGAATTTGAGAATCTCGCCGCCCGCCGCCGCGATCGCGGGCACCACATCGTCGAGATAGGCGTTGAGGGTGGCAACCGTCGCTTCGGGCGTGCTCGCATTGGCAAGCCGCGTGAAGCCGCGCATGTCGGTCATGATCAAAGCGGCTTCCACGCGGCGCACGTCGGCGCGCCTTATCGCCCCTTGCAGGATCAAGTCGCCCGGCACTTCGCCGACATAGGCCTTCAGCACCTCGCGCCACATCGTGTGGGTGGCGATCACGTTGGCGGTCAGGGAAAGGCTCGGCTGCAGGCTGCGGATCGCGCGGCTTTGCGCGCCCGTGAAGCCGCCCGGCTGTTTGGTCGAAAACGACAGGCCCTGCAGCGGGCCTTCGCGGAATTTGAGCGGCATCAGTAAGTAATGCGTGTGGCCTTCCTGTGCGAGCTGCGGCAGCAGGTCGTAGTCGTCGATACGCGGATCGTCGAGCTTGAACTCGACCCAGTCGCCGGTTTCCTGCAATTCGTCGATCGTGAAGCGTTTGGGTGCGGCAACGACCCGCGGATCGTCGAACGTCAAGCGGCGCAGTCGCACGTCGCCGTCCGGCTCCCAAACGCGCATGGCGCCGATGAAGCGCGGATGCAGCGTTTCAATCATGGCCGCCATGCGCGCCACGGGAACCCCACCCGCCAGCAGCCGCTCGGCGAGGCCGCTCAGCAACGCGCCCATGTCCGCCACATGCGGCCCCTCGGCGACCAGCCAGTCGGAAATGCGATCCATGGGGCAAGGATGCCGTGCGGCAGACAGCTACTCAAGGGCGGCCACTCAAGGCTTGACGAAAATGCTTAAGCGCCCGAGTTTACCGCCGAACCGGAGGGGTTTCGATGTTTCGCGCACTCGTGCTCGACAAACTGGATGGCAAGGTCGCAGCGTCGGTCAAATCGCTCGACGAGGCGTCGTTGCCCGAGGGCGAGGTCACGGTTGCCGTCGCCTACTCCTCGCTCAACTACAAAGACGGGCTCGCGATCGCCGACAAGGGCAAGATCGTGCGCAGCTTCCCGATGGTGCCGGGCGTGGATTGGGCTGGCACGGTCGAAAGCTCGGCCCATGCCGCGTTCAAACCGGGCGACCGCGTGATCCTGACCGGTTGGGGTGTCGGCGAAAACTACTGGGGCGGCATGGCGCAAAAAGCGCGCGCGCAAGCGGCCTGGCTGGTGAAATTGCCGGCCGGTACGGACGAAAAATGGGCGATGGGCATGGGCACGGCCGGCCTCACCGCGATGATGGCGGTGCATGCACTCGAAGCCGCAGGCCTGCGCCGCGACCGCGAAATTCTGGTGACCGGAGCGGCGGGCGGCGTGGGCTCGGTCGCGGTCGCCTTGCTCGCCAAGCTCGGCCACAAGGTTGCCGCCTCCACCGGCCGCCGCCAGCTCGAGCCTTATTTGCGCAGCCTTGGTGCGGCAAGCATCGTCGATCGCGCCGAACTGGCCGCCCCCTCGAAGCCGCTTTTGACCGAGCGCTGGGGCGGGGCGATCGATTCGGTCGGCGGAACGACGCTTGCGAGCGTGCTCGCCGGCTGCGCACGCCGTGCCGCCGTTGCCGCCTGCGGTCTTGCGGGTTCGGCCGATCTGCCGACGACGGTGATGCCGTTCATCCTGCGCGGCGTCAAACTGATCGGCATCGACTCTGTGTTGTGCCCGCTGCCTGAGCGCGAAGCTGCGTGGCGCAAATTGGCGGCGCTGCTGCCCGACGGCCTGCCCGGCGAAGGGCTTTCCATCTGCGGGCTCGAGGATCTGCCGAAGCTCGCCGAGGCCATCGTCGCGGGCCAAATCCAAGGCCGCGTCGTCGTCGACGTGCGGCGGTAGAAAGGGCTCCTGAAAGAACTGTCGAGATGTTGCATCCCGGAATTCCAGACTCTCTTTGGGCGAAGCTGCGTGGCCACCTTTGGCACGCGACCGGCAGCGATAGATTGGCTGAAATTTTACAGAACAATCAAATCCGTCCAGGCGTATGCCCAAACTTTCGAAGCTCATTCTGCGGCCGAAACGGAGGCATTAGTCTCTTCGACTTTGGATCGACAGCTCGGTACCGTCCACATCGGTTTTCTCAGGCTCTTGGATTTTTTGGCAGGCACCAAGCCGTTCGAGTTGTAGCCCTGCTTGATGTCGATAGAGATAATCTAGCAGACACTTTTTGGGATGCGAGAAGCGCACGCGCTAAGTGGGATGAGCCAGGAAGTACATATGGTGAGTTTATACACGGGATAGAAGCTTGCAATATTGGCCCAATACCATTGTCTGCCGTCTCGAACGTTATCTTGGTAGCGCGAGACAACCTAAACGAATTCAGATGCCACAGTCGACTTGACCAAAACATTCATCAAGCGGTCAGCAAACTGGAGTCGGAGGTCCCAGAGCCTCCTGTGGACCCTTTGATCGCAGCGTTGGATCGTGCGCGGAAGCCCGCTCAGCGACATTGATGCTCGGCGTTGAAATGCATTCCGGTCGGCAGCTCCAAAGCTGTTCTTTGATCCTATCGTTCTGAGGCAGGCGAAGTGCAGAGTTCTCAGGTCGCCGCCCGACCGCTTTGCGCTTGCGCGCATTTGGGCTAAAAGGGCGGCCATGAAACGCGACGGACATTCGAGTGAAGGGGCATCGCAGCGCCAATTGCGCGTGGGCGAAGCTTTGCGCCGCGCCCTTATCGAGGTGCTGCGCGACGGGCATTTCCGCGATCCCGATCTGCAGGACACGCTCAACATCACGATCGGCGAGGTGCGTGTGGCCCCCGATCTCAAACACGCAACCGCCTTCGTGACCACGCTCGGCAGCGTGGGTGCGGAGCCCACCATTGCGGCCCTCGGACGGGCACGCGCCTATATCCGCGGCGAGATCGCACGGCGTGTGGATCTGCGCATGGCGCCCGAATGGCATTTCCAGCGCGATACGTCGTTCGACTATGCCGAGCGCATCGACCGCGCCTTGCGCGATCCCAAGGTCGCTGCCGACATATCGCCGCCGCCGCCGGAAAAACCGGCGCGCAAGCGGGCGGCCAAGAAAAAAGCGTGAGCAGCACCAAGCGCGACAAGATCGACGGCTGGGTCTTGCTCGACAAACCGCTCGGCCTGTCTTCGACCCAAGCGCTCGGCCGCGTGCGGCGCGTGTTCAACGCGGCCAAAGGTGGGCATGCCGGCACGCTCGATCCGCTGGCCACGGGTGTGTTGCCGATGGCATTCGGCGAGGCCACCAAGACGCTGCCCTATCTCGTGGACGGCGACAAAGAATACGAATTTGCCGTGCGTTGGGGCGAGGCGACGGCGACCGACGACCGCGAAGGGGCGGTCGTGGCGACCTCCGATATTCGCCCGACGGACACCCAGATTGCGGGCGTTCTGGAGCGATTTGTCGGCCAAATCGACCAGACCCCGCCGGTCTATTCGGCCATCAAGATCGACGGCGAACGCGCCTATGCGCGCGCAAGGGCCGGCGAAGACGTTGCGATGGAATCGCGCAAGGTCTTGATCCACAAGCTTGAATATCTGGGGGCCCCGGATGCCGATACCGCTCGCTTCCGGGTCGCCAGCGGCAAGGGCATGTATGTGCGCAGCCTCGGCCGCGACCTCGCATTGGCGCTTGGCACGTGCGCGCATGTGACGGAATTGCGGCGTACGGCCGTCGGCCGATTTCGCCTCGATGCCTCGATTTCCCTGGAAAAACTGGAGGGTTTTGGGCATAGTCCCGCCCGCTTTGGGGTCCTCGCCCCGGTTGAGACCGTGCTGGACGACATCCCGGCTCTGGCCGTGACCGTGGAACAAGCCGCCGCCCTTCGAAGGGGCCAGGCTTTGCGAGACCCCCGCGTGGAACCATCCCCGCTCGAGGCGCCCGTGCTTGTCGTCTTTTGCGACGGCAAGCTGGTCGCACTTGCAGCGTCCGACGGTGCGACTTTGCGCCCCACGCGTGTCTTCAACCTCTAGGGTCCAAGGAGAGACCGATGTCGATGAACGCCGCACGCAAGACCGAAATCGTCGAAGCCTATGCCGTCCAAAAGGGCGATACGGGTTCGCCGGAAGTCCAAGTTGCCCTCCTCTCGGAGCGCATCAAGGAACTCGCCGAACATCTGACGACGCACAAGAAGGACTTCCATTCGCGTCGCGGTCTTTTGATGATGGTCGGCAAGCGCCGTTCGCTGCTCGATTATCTGAAGTCGAAAGACAAGAAGCGCTACGAGACGCTGATCGGGCGCCTCGATCTGCGTCGCTAAAAGCGGACTGCTTGACCTTCCACCGACCGAAGCGCGCGCGGCATCTCTACCCGAAGCCGGGGCAGATGCGGCGCGCGCTTTTTTCCGATTCCAGCCACACACCCCGCGCGGCGGTCCGTCGTACGACGCCGCGCAACCCATATTCGACGTCCCAATTGACAGGGGCGGCGCCGGTTGGGGCGAGGGCCATCCGGGCTTTCGCAACCGTCGCCACGTCGCGCGCATCACGGGATGCGCGCCGGCGGGTCCGTACGCGGCAGAAAGAAAGAGAGTAATTCCATGTTCGACGTCGTTCGCAAGGAAATGATGTGGGGCGGGCGCAAGCTCGTCCTCGAAACCGGCAAGATCGCCCGCCAGGCCGACGGGGCCGTGATGGCCACCTACGGCGACACGGTTGTGCTGTGCACGGTCGTGGGCGCGAAGTCGGCCAAGCCCGGCCAAGATTTCTTCCCGCTGACCGTCCACTACCAGGAAAAGACCTTCGCAGCCGGCAAGATCCCCGGCGGCTTCTTCAAGCGCGAAGGTCGCCCGACGGAAAAGGAAACGCTGGTTTCGCGCCTGATCGACCGTCCGGTGCGTCCGCTGTTCCCCGAGGGCTTCCGCAACGAAGTGCAGGTCATCGCGACCGTGCTGAGCCACGATCTCGAGAACGATCCCGACATCGTCGCGATGGTCGGCTGCTCGGCGGCCCTCACGATCTCGGGCATTCCGTTCATGGGCCCGATCGGGGCTGCGCGCGTCGGCGTCTATAACGGCGAATTCCGCCTCAATCCGCTGCAGACCGATCTTGCGGCGAGCGATCTCGAACTCGTCGTGGCCGGCACCAAGGACGGCGTGCTGATGGTCGAATCGCAGGCCAAGGAATTGTCGGAAGAAACGATGCTCGGCGCCGTGATGTTCGGCCATCGCGCGTTCCAGCCGGTGATCGATCTCATCATCTCGCTCGCCGAAACGGCCGCCAAGGATCCCTGGCCGCTCACGCAAGCTTCGCCGGTTGCCGCATCCGTCAAAACCAAGATCGCGGCGTTTGCGGCCGATCTCGGCAAGGCCTATGCCGAGCCGGTCAAGTTCGCGCGTCGCGACAAGGTTGCCGCCGTCAAGGCCGCAGCGCTTGCGACCGTGAAGGAAATTCCGGAAGAAGCCGCCGTGTTCGGCGGCCTGTTCGAGGAACTCGAAGCCAAGGTCGTGCGCGATAACATCTTGGATACCGGCCGTCGCATCGACGGCCGCGACACCAAGACGGTGCGCCCGATCGTGACGGAAGTGGGCTTCCTGCCGCGCACGCACGGCTCGGCCCTGTTCACGCGCGGCGAAACCCAAGCGCTGGTCGTGGCCACGCTGGGTACCGGCGACGACGAGCAGATCATCGACGCGCTCGAAGGCGAATATCGCGAGCACTTCATGCTGCACTATAATTTCCCGCCCTACTCGGTCGGCGAAGCCAAGCGCATGGGCTCGCCCGGCCGGCGTGAAATCGGCCACGGCAAGCTCGCTTGGCGCGCCATCCGTCCGCTGCTGCCGCCCAAGGACAAGTTCCCCTACACGATTCGCGTCGTGTCGGAGATCACCGAGTCGAACGGTTCGTCGTCGATGGCGACCGTGTGCGGCACTTCGCTTGCCATGATGGATGCGGGCGTCCCGCTGCCGCGTCCGGTTGCCGGCATCGCGATGGGTCTCATCAAGGAAGACCGCGCGTTTGCGGTTCTCTCCGACATCCTCGGCGACGAAGACCATCTCGGCGACATGGACTTCAAAGTGGCCGGTACGGAAAAGGGCGTCACCGCCCTCCAGATGGACTTGAAGATCACCTCGATCGACGAGAACATCATGAAGATCGCCCTTGGTCAGGCTAAGGACGGGCGCCTGCATATTCTGGGCGAAATGGCCAAGGGTCTCAACGACCCGCGCCAGGAAGTCTCGAAGAACGCGCCGCGCATCACGACGTTCCAGGTGCCGAAGGACAAAATCCGCGAAGTCATCGGCACCGGCGGCAAGGTCATCCGCGAGATCGTCGAACAGACGGGCTGCAAAATCGACATCGAAGACGACGGCACGATCAAGGTCGCTTCGGTCTCGGAAGAAAACGCCAAGAAGGCGATCGACTGGATCAAGGGCATCGTGTCGGAACCCGAGATGGGGGCCATCTACACCGGCAAGGTCGTCAAGATCATGGATTTCGGCGCCTTCGTGAACTTCATGGGCTCGAAGGACGGCCTCGTCCACATCTCCGAACTTGCCCCGCGCCGCGTCGAAAAGACCGGCGACGTCGTCAAGGTCGGTGATGCGGTCAAGGTCAAGCTAATCGGCTTCGACGATCGCGGCAAGGTCAAGCTGTCGATGCGCCGCGTCGATCAGGCGACTGGTGCCGACATCTCCGACCAGTTCGACAAGAAGCCGACTCCGTCGGCCGAGTAGTCTCGGGCATGCGTTCGGTTTGAACCAACAAGCCCCCGCTGGAGCAGCCGCTCCGGCGGGGGTTTTCTTTTGACCCTTCAAGGAGCGTTTGCGATGCCCAACCCGCCCCGCATCGTCGGCCATCGTGGTGCCAAAGCCAACGCGCCCGAAAATACGCTCGTCGCCATTCGCCGCGCGCATGAAGAAGGTGCGAGCTGGATCGAGTTCGACGCCAAACTCACCAAGGACAACGCGGTCGTGCTGATGCACGACGAAACGCTCGAGCGCACGAGCAACGGCAAAGGCCCCGTCGCGGAAGCCACGCTTGCAGAAATCAAAAAGCTCGATGCGGGCGCTTGGTTCGGACCCGCCTTCAAGGGCGAAACCATCCCCACGTTCGAAGAAGCCATGGCGCTGATGGCAAACCTCGGCATGGGCTTCAACATCGAGATCAAACCTTGCCCGGGCCGCGAAGCCGAAACGGCCGAGCGTGCTTGCGCGCTTGTGCTTGCGAAATGGCGCGGGCCCACACCCATCGTGTCGAGCTTCAAGCGCCAGTCGCTTGAAGCCGCTAAAGCAGCGGCCCCCTCGTTGCCGCGCGGCTATCTTGCCGAAGAACTCGGCCGCAGCTGGCGCAGCGAGGCCGAAGCGTTGGCTTGCGTCGCCATCCATCCGGGCTGGAAGCATCTCACGCGCCAGCTCGTGCGCGACGTCAAGGAAGCCGGATTCAAGGCGCTGGTATGGACCGTCAACGAGCCTGCGCGCGCGCGCGAACTTGTCGCCTGGGGGGTGGACAGCATCATCACCGACCGCCCGGCGGACATTGCACACGCGCTGGTGGGATAGAAGCCGCACCATGCCACAATCTCTCGCCCCCTTCTGCCGCATTCTGTTGGCCGCACTCGTCGTGCTGCTCGCACCCGTCGGTGCTGCATTCGCGCAAAAGCCGGATGCCGACCTCGAGGACGAACTGCCCGACGGCTCGGAGCTGCTCGACCTCTCCGATGCGCGCTACACGGGCGACCTTGCCGAGATCCGCAAGCGCGGCATGCTGCGCGTGCTGGTCGCGCCGACACGCACGGATTTCCAACTTGTGCGCGGCGAGGTGCGCGGCTTCGAAGCCGAGCTCGCGCACGAATTCGCGCGCTTCCTCAACCGCGAGCGCAAACGCGGCCAGCCGCAGATCCGCGTGCTGTTCGTCCCGCTCGCGTTCGAGGATCTGATCCCGGGTCTGCTCGCTGGGCGCGGCGACGTGATCGCCTCGGGCATGACGGTCACGCCGACGCGCAGTGCTGAGATCGGTTTCTCGCGGCCCTATTTGCGCAACATCGACGAGGTGATCGTCGCGCGCAACGGCTCCAACGTGCCGCGCACGCTGG
Organism: Magnetospirillum sp.; assembly: GCA_027532905.1. Taxonomy (NCBI): domain Bacteria; kingdom Pseudomonadati; phylum Pseudomonadota; class Alphaproteobacteria; order Rhodospirillales; family Rhodospirillaceae; genus Magnetospirillum; species Magnetospirillum sp. The sequence goes on along the minus strand of JAPZUA010000001.1, from coordinate 1,023,589 downwards.
AAGATCTGTCCGGTCGCCAGCTGTCGGTGCGCGTTGCCACGAGCTACTACGAGCATCTGCAGGCCCTCAACCGTCGTTTCGTCGCCGAGGGCCGCGCGCCGATCAAACTCGTTCCGCTCGATCCTGTGCTCGCCGACGAAGACAAGCTCGAGATGGTCTCGGCCGGCATTTTCGACATCACAGTCGTCGACTCCCATCTGGCCGCCCTGTGGACGCGCGTGCTGCCGAACATCGCGACGACGAACGTGAAGATCGCGCGCGGCGGGGCCATCGCCTGGGGCTTCCGGCCACAAGACAAAGCGCTGCGCGGTGCCGCCGACGCGTTTTTCGCAAAGCGCCAGAAAGCCAAACCGGCGAACGACGCGCAGCTCTTGAGCCAGTATTTCCAAAGCGTGCGCAGCCTCTCCAACCCGCTCGGGGGCGACGAGCGCGCCAAGCTCGAGCGGCTGTCGTCCTATTTCCGCAACCATGCCGACACGCACGGCTTTGACTGGATGCTGATGGCCGCCCAAGGTTTCCAGGAGTCGCGGCTCGACCAGCAGGCACGCAGTCCCGTCGGCGCCATCGGCATCATGCAATTGATGGCGCCGACGGCGGCCGAGATCGGGTTTCCCGATGTCGGCGAGGAAGAGACCAACGTGGCCGCGGGCATTGCCTATATGGCGCGCATCCGCGACCGCTATTTCAACGATCCCGAAATCGAGCCTTCGCAGCGCATCCTTTTCGCGATCGCCGCCTACAATGCAGGCCCCAACCGCATCCAGCGCCTGCGCGCGCGTGCGCGCACGCAAGGCCTCGATCCCAATCGCTGGTTCGGCAATGTGGAGCGCATCGTGCAGCAGAGCGTGGGCGACGAGACGGTGACCTACGTCGCCAACATCTACCGTTTCTTCCACGCCTACGCGACCTTCACCGACCCCTTGCTCGGCCAGCGCTGACGTTTGGGTGTTTGCCGAGAGGCGCGCGAGAAGATCAGAAGAGTTTTTCGGGCAGCCACGTTGCCAATGCCGGGAACGCGACGACGAGGCCGAGCCCGATCAGCTGCAGAATCACGAACGGCACGATGCCGCGGTAGATGTCGGATGTGCGCACGCTCGCGGGTGCTACGCCGCGCAGATAGAACAGCGAAAATCCGAACGGCGGCGTGAGAAAGCTCGTCTGCAGATTGACCGCGATCATGACGCCCAGCCATATCGGATCGATATCCATCTGCAAAAGGATCGGCCCGACGATCGGGATAACGATGATCGTGATCTCGACGAAGTCGAGAAAGAACCCCATCGCAAAGATGACGCCCATCACCAGGGCGATGGCACCGTACTTGCCGCCGGGCATGTCGGCCAGGAAGTCGCGCACCATCTCGTCGCCGCCGAGGCCGCGAAAGACCAGCGCAAAAAGCGTGGCGCCGATCAGCGTGGCGAAAATCATGGCCGTGATCGACATGGTGGCGCGCGACACGCCCGCCAGCACGCCGGTTCCAAAGCAGCGCCACGCGGCGGCGGCGATCCCCACCGCGAGCCCAAGCGCAAATGCGCCCGCAATCCAGATCGCGACGCGGTCGCCGAGCGGTGCCGCTTGGCGACCCAGCCGCATGTCGAAATTCGATCCGAGCACGACAAGCCCGACGGCGCAGGCAAAACCGACATAGATCGCCACGCGCCCAGGTCCGTGCGCGTCGAGCCGAAGGCCCGCAAGCAACGTGGCGCCCACTGCGCCGACCGCAGCTGCTTCGGTCGGCGTCGCGATTCCGCCCAGGATCGAGCCCAGCACGGCGACGATCAGAACGATGGGCGGAACGAGCGCATTGCCGATGTCGCGCGCGCCGACCGTGCCGGCTTCTTCGCGCGGGATTGGCGGTGCGACGCCGGGTTTGAGCCAGGCGAATGCGAGCTGGTAGGCGATGTAAAGCGCCACCAGCAAAAGCCCCGGGACCATCGAGCCCGCGAAGAGCTGGCCCACGCTCACGGTTTCCAGCATGAATTTGCCTTGGGCAAGCTGGGCCTGCTGGTAGGCGGCCGACAGAACCTCGCCCAGAATGACCATTACGGTCGACGGCGGGATGATCTGCCCCAGCGTGCCCGCCGCGCAGATTGTGCCGCAGGCGAAAGCGGGGTCGTAGCCGCGACGCAGCATCGCGGGCAGCGCCATCAGTCCCATCGTGACGACAGTGGCGCCCACGATCCCGGTCGATGCGGCGAGCAACGCGCCCACGATGCTGACCGAAATCGCAAGGCCGCCGCGCACGCTGCCGAAGAGTCGCCCCATTGCCTCGAGCAGTTCCTCGGCGATCTTGGACTTCTCGAGCATGATTCCCATGAACACGAACAGGGGAATTGCAATCAGCACTTCGCTGGTCATGGTGCCGAAAATGCGCTGCGCCAAAGCACCCAGTAGGAACGGATCGAACGCGCCGAGCGCCCAGCCGACGGCGCCGAACACAACCGCGCAGCCGGTCAAAATGAACACGACCGGCACGCCCGTCAGGATCAACAGGCACAACGAAAGGAACATCAGGAGATCGAGCACGCCGCCCAAAGCCATTGTCGATCTTTCCTAGCCGCCGTGGCCGCCGCCGGCGGCCTTGCGCGGAAAATGGGTTGTCGCGTGGCCGGTCAGCACGGCCGTCGCGCGCAGGCCGATGGCCACCGCCTGCAGCCCCAGCAGCACGGCCATCGCCGGGATCAGCGACTTCAGCACAAATAGAAACGGCAGGCCGCCGACCGACATCGGCCCTTCGCGCAAGCGCCAGGAAATCGACACGTACGACCAGCACGCCCAGATTACCAGCGCGCAGAAAGGCAGCACGGCGATGGTTATGCCGAGAAGATCGGCGAGCGCTTTGGCGCGCGGGCTCCATTCCGCATAGAGCACGTCGACGCGAACATGGCCGTCGTGCAGATACGCGTAGCCGATCGCGAGCATGAACAAAGCGGCATGCAGATAGACGACGCCTTCCTGCATCCAGATGAAACTGGATCCGTAGGCATAACGAAGCACGACGACCGAAAACTGGACTAGCACCAGCAACCCGGCGGCCCACATCACGAGACGGCCAAGCCGGTCGCTGGCTTCGTCGATCAGATCGGCGAGTTTGAGCAGCGTTTTCATCGCGGCGGATCGGCGGCTGCGTCCGACGCTTGCGCGCCGCCGCAGCCGCCGCCCGGCATCAGCCCCAGCGGATCGGCAGGGCGCGGGCGTTGAAATTGCCCGCATAGGATTGCAGCATATAGTTCTGCGAGCGCACGCGGAATTCGGCGTAGCTGTCCGCGATGCGCTTGACCAGCGGATCGCTGTGGGCGCGGAACTCGGCCATCATTTCGCCCGCCGAATTGCCGAAGGCGATCAGCAGGTCGCGCGGCGCTTCGCGCGGCACGACCTGGTTGTTGGCGATCAGGCCCGCGAGCGCCACCGGATGGCGCACGTCGTATTCGGTGGTGATTTCCTCGGCGACCGATTGGCAGGCGAACTGCACGGCCTGTTTGAGATCGGCAGGCAACGCGTTCCACTTGCCCATATTGATGCCGATTTCCTCGGCCGAGGAGGGTTCCTGGACGCCCGGATAGTAGTAGTTTTTGGCGACCTGATGCAGGCCGAGCGGCCCGTCCGAGAACGGCCCGATGAATTCGGCCGCATCGATGGCGCCCGACTGCAAGGCGGCGAAGATTTCGCCCGCCGGCAGCGAGACGACGGAAGCGCCGGCGCGCCGGAACATTTCGCCGCCCAGGCCCGCCGTGCGGAAACGCAGGCCGCGGAAATCGTCGATCGAGCGCAGTTCGCGCCGGAACCAGCCCAGCCATTGCGGACCCGAATTGCCGCAGATGAACGGCTTCACGCCGAAGCGCCCGTAGATTTCGTCGTACAGCGCCTGGCCGCCGCCATGCATCATCCAGCCTTGCTGTTCGAAGGCGGTCATGCCGAACGGAAACGAGCCGAAGAAACCGATGCCCGGCGATTTCGAAATCCAGAAGGACGGCACGCCGTGGTAGAGATCGGCCGTGCCCGCCGCGACTGCGTCGAAGGCACCCGGGGCCGGCACAACTTCGCCCGCCGAGAACAGACGCACCGAAATGCGGCCGCCCGAGACAAGGCCGATGCGGTCGGCGACCTTTTGCGCAGCAACGCCGGGACCGGGCAAATTGCGCGGCCACAGCGTGACCATGCGCCATTCGATGCGGTTCTGCGACAACGCGGGGGCGGCAAGACCGGCACTCGAAGCGGCGGCGACACCGGCCAGAAGATGGCGACGTTTCATGAGGGGGGACTCTCTGTTTGCGGTTGTTGTTCTCGCCAGTATTAGCGAAATCCGCAGTTGCTTCAAGTCGGCCCCTTGGGCACGGCTTCAAATCCGTTTGCGCCCATAGCGCGTACGGAAAACTCCGGCGAGCCGCTCGATGCCGTCAAATCGCTTCGAGATCGGTCCAGGCCTGGTCGGCGAGCATCTTGAGGCGGTCGGGGGCGATGCGGCCGGCGAAGGCGTAGCCGTAGCCGCCGCGATGCCAGTGCACGAGATTGACGCCCTGGCGCGCTTCGTTGCGTGCCCCGCGTTCGCTGAACTGCGAGAAGGCGATCACGAGGCCCACCATCTCGTTGGCGCTGTTGGTGTAGATGAGCTGGGCTGCGGGCCTGCCGCCGACGATGACCATGCGCCCGCCCTGCAGTTCGAAGCCGTGGGCGGCCAGGTCGGGAATAGCGAGATTGCGGTTGAGCTTGGCGCCGAACCATTTGCCGAGTTCGGGCACGTCGGCGGCCGTGAAATCGACAAGTAGGCGGCCTTCGCTGGCTTGCGTGGCTTCGGCGACCGTATAGAAACCCGCGACGTTTTCGAGCCAGCGGTCGCTCGAGGCGAACTGGATGCCGCCGAGCACCGGGTCGAGCCGGCCCGTGAAAACGCCACCTGCACCCAGCCCCACGAACAGCAGCAGCGAGGCTGCGATCACAGCGCCCGCCCAGGTGCGCGTTTTCGAGCGCAGGGCGGGTTTCGCTGCGAAGGCCACGACGTTTGAGGGTGTTTGCGCCTTTTGGATCGCGGCCACGAGGCGTGCGGGAACGGGTTCGTCGAGCACGGGGGCGAAGGCTGCGCGCGCCATCGCCCCGGTTTGGCGGAACATTGCGATGCGCGCGGCGGTGTCGCGGTCGCCCGCAGCACGCGCTGCCACGCGTGCGGCCGCTGCGGCATCGAGCGCACCGTCGGCATAGGCCATCAGCGTTTCATCGTCGATCGCCGCTTTTTGTGCGGCGGGTGCGCGCAGCACCGTGTCGATGAGGCGCTGCGGTACGGGCTCGAGCAGCACTTCGTTCATGGCGGCGTGCGCCAAAGCCGCAGTCTGGCGGAACATGGCCACGCGCCGCACCAAAGAAGCGTCGCCCGGCAGGGCCGCTTCGATCGCCGACACTTCGTCGGACGCGGCCGTGCCGTCGGCATAGCGCATCAGACTTTCGTCGTCGAAACGGGGTTGGTTCATGGCGGCGGTCTTCCTTCTCTTCTATTCGGCAGGGGCGGCAAGCGAGGCACCGCTTTCGCCCATGCGCTTGGCAAGGGCCGCCCGCGCGCGGGCGAGGCGGCTCATTACCGTGCCGATCGGAATCCCCAGCGACGCTGCGGCTTCCTTGTAGCTCTGGCCTTCGATGCACACGAACGTCAGCACCACGCGTTGCTCCTCGGGCAGTTGGGCGATCGCGGCGCGCACCGCTTCGTAGGTCATGTGCGCTTCCAGGCCGCGTCCGCCGTCGAAAGCAAGTTCGTCTTCGACCAAGCTTGCGTCGATCCGGCCTTCGCCGGTGCGCACCTTGACCGCGCGTCGATCGTCCAGATAGATCGTCTGGACGATGCGGAACATCCAGCTGTCGAGCCGTGTGCCCGGCTGGTACTGGTCGATCCGGGCAAGGGCGCGTTCGCACGCGGACTGCACCAGATCGTCGGCCTGGTCGGGCGCCCCGGCGAGGCCGCGCGCAAAGCGCCGCAGCCGGGGCAGCAATTCGACCATTTCGGCGCGCAGCTGGTTGAGCGTTTCGTCGTTCACGAAAGCGCTCCCCCGGCGAGGCCGCCGAAAGCAGCCGTTCGACACAAGCACAACGCGCCCTTGGCGCTCTTATTCGGGTCGGTCACGATGGAACCTCGGAACTGTGGCCGCCGGGCAACAGAGCGGACCCGGCCGATCCGGCAAACTTACGCCAAGCCTCTGCAAAATGCCGCTTTTATTCGGCTGCTTCTATTCGGCTGTCGCGGGGGCGGGGGCCCTGAAACTCTCCGGAATTTCCGGCGGTTGGTCGGGCTCGCTGTCGCCGCGCCAATAGACGATCTGGGCCGTCGTCTCGTCGCGGCGAATATAGATCTGCCAATCATCCCATTCCTCGCCCTCGCAGCTGCCATTGGCGGGGCAGCGGCGCGCCTGGGCTTCGACCAGCAGAAAGCCGGGGCGGAACCACGGCAAATGCTTGAGGTCGTCCGTGACGTCCTTGGCCTCGATGGTACTCATGCGCTCGATCACGAACTCGACCGGCTGCGGCGTTTCGACAAGCTTCGGAATTTCGGCAAAGCCAAGTTGCGCGCAAAAGGCTGCGTCTTGGGCGGCTGCACAGGCATAGAAGCGTGCCACCGCGCACGCGACGTCCGCGTCGGCACAAGTCGGCATATTGTCGGGCCCGACGCGCACGACAGCGCCTTGCAGCGGCGTTTGCGCAAACGCAAACGCCCCGACAGCCAGCAAGGCTGCCATCGCGAACATCGGAAGAATGCGTTTCATCGTTTCAGGATCGAGCCCAGCACGCCGCGCACGATTGCAGTCCCGATCTGACGGCCGACTGAGCTTGCAACCGAGCGCACAATAGCGCCTGCAACCTGTTCGCCAACCGATTTCTGCGGCCGCCCGCGGCCCGCACCCGGCCCCGATCCCGACCGCGTTCCGCCGCCCAGAATGCTGCCCAGCGCCTCGCCGATGCTGCCGGTAGGTTTGGCCTGGGCTTCTTTGGCCTGGGCGATCTGCTCGTAGGCCGAAACGCGGTCTGTCGCGTCTTCGTATTTGCCGAACAGGGCACTGCGGTCGTTGTGCGCGCGACGCTCGTCATCCGATAAAGGCACCAGCCGCGAGCGCGGCGGGCAGATGCGCGCGCGCATGGCCGGCACGGGCGAGCCCTTTTCGTCGAGCAGCGAGACGATCGCTTCGCCCACACTGAGCTCCTGCAGCGCTTTGGCGGTGTCGAGACCGGGGCGCGCGCGGAAGGTTTCGGCCGTCGCGCGCAAGGTCTTCTGGTCGCGCGGGCTGAAGGCGCGAAGCCCGTGCTGCACGCGGTTGCCGAGCTGGCCCAGCACGTTGTCGGGCAGGTCGAGCGCATTCTGCGTGCAGAAATAGACGCCGACCCCTTTGGAGCGGATGAGCCGCACCACGAGTTCGATACGTTCGATGAGCGCCTTGGGCGCGTCGGCGAACAGCAGGTGCGCTTCGTCGAAAAAGAAGGCGAGCTTGGGCTTCGCAAGATCGCCCGCTTCGGGCAGGTTTTCGTAGAGCTCCGACAGCAGCCACAGCAGGAACGTGGCGTAGAGCAGCGGGCGCTGCATCAAACGGTCGGCGGCCAGGATTGAAATGAGCCCGCGGCCTTTGGCATCGACGCTGAGCAGATCGCCGATCGCAACGGCGGGCTCGCCGAAGAATTTGTCGCCGCCTTGCGTCTCAAGGGCGAGCAGCCCGCGCTGGATCGCTCCCACCGAGGCCGGCGACACGTTGCCGTATTTGGCCGCGTAGTTGGCCGCGTTCTGCGACACGTGTGCCAGCAGCGCGCGCAGATCTTTGAGGTCGACGAGAAGCAGCCCCTCGTCGTCGGCGACTTTGAACACGATGTTGAGCACGCCGGTCTGGATCTCGTTGAGATCGAGCAGACGCGCCAGCATCAGCGGCCCCATTTCGGAGATCGTGGCGCGCAAGGGATGGCCCGCCTCGCCGAACACATCCCAGAACAGCACGGGGCTCGGCGCGAACTCGAAATCCGCGGCACCGAGTTCGGCCGCGCGTGCCGCGAATTTTTCGTTGGCCTCGCCTGCGCGCGCAAGGCCGGAGAGATCGCCTTTGATGTCGGCCATGAAGACCGGCACGCCGGCTTGCGACAAAAGCTCGGCCATCACGCGCAAGGTCACGGTCTTGCCGGTCCCGGTCGCACCGGCGATGAGCCCATGGCGGTTGGCCATGGCAAGACGCAGCAAGGCCGCGTCCTCGCCTTTGCCGATCAGCAGTGCGGGTTCAGCCATGGGCCTTTTGGCAGGCGAAGGCCGCCCTCTCAGGCGGCTTCGGTCCGCGGCTTCATCTTGACGTAGGCGATCGAGGCATGCGCCGAGCAGTAGGGCTTGCCGTCGAGCGAGCGCTCGCCGCAGAAATGGAATTCGGTGTCGCCCGGATCGCCGATCGGCCAGCGGCAGGTGCTTGCGGACAGCGCCATCATCGGCATGCGCTTGGCCGAAGGCTGGTTGGCAAGGGCGCGCAAGGCGGCCGCACTCGTCTGCGCGGATTGCGAGGGCGCGCGCGGTTCGCGCGGCGCTTGGGGTGCGCGCGGGGCGGCGGGCTGGCGCGGCGTTGCAGGGCGGTAGACCGCCGGGCGCGGACCCGTGCGCTTGATCGGCGACGGGCGTGCGGGCAGATGCAGGCGATGGGCCTTGCCTACAACCGCATTCTTGGAAATGCCTAGGCGCTTGCCGATTTCAGCCGTCGTCAGACCTTCGCCCCACAGGCGGGTCAGGTCTGAAATTTGCTCTGGCGTCCAATCCATTGCGCATCCCCTTGATTTACTGCCGGTTTTCCGGCTCGACATAGCTGTTGTGGATAACTCCACTTGCAATACAACATATTGTGAGCAATCGAGTCGCCCAAGTCAAGGTCCAGACACAATAGGTTGTGGGTAACTCGCTATATCTTGATTCGGCCGCGCTGCGATTGCACGCGGGCGCAAAGTATGAAATTGAGCGGCCATGATTTTTGCGTATCTCCCCCAGGACGGCACGATCGTCAAACGCGAAATCGGTGCGACCGATCCCGTACCTACGGCGGCGTTGTGGATCGATCTCTATTCGCCGACCCCGGAGGATCGCGCGCGCGTCGATGCGGCGTTCAATCTCGCGATCCCGACCCATGCCGAAATGCTCGAGATCGAACCGTCGGCGCGGCTCTATTCGGAAAACGGCGCGCTTTACATGACGGCGACGATCCTGGCGCGCGCCGACGATCCGAACCCGACGGCCGACGCCTTCACCTTCGTGCTGACCAATCGCTGCCTCGTGACCGTCCGCTACCACGACCCGCGCCCGGTCACGCAGTTTGCCACGCGCCTTTTGCGCCTGCCGGGCAGCTGTGCGAACGGCGAAGAGGCGATGATCGGCCTGATGGATTCTTTCGTCGACCGCATCGCCGACATTCTGGAAAAAGCCGGCTCCGACCTCGACGGCATCTCGCGCACGATTTTCGCGAATCCCGCGCGCCCGACGGCGCAAGCGGCCCAAGAACGCTCGATGCAGGACGTGCTGCGCGAGCTTGGCCGCATCGAAGATCTGTGCTCGACCGCGCGCGAGAGCATGCTGGGCCTGCAGCGCGTTGTCCGCTTCCTCGACGCCTCGGCCGAGGGCGAAACCAAAAAACAGTCGAAAGACATGCATGCGCGCTTCAAGTCGCTGAACCGCGACTTGACCTCGCTCATGGAACACGCGGATTTCGACAGCCGCAAAGTGAACTTCCTGCTCGACGCCACGCTGGGCCTTATCAATATCGAGCAGAACCGCATTATCAAACTGTTCTCGGTCGTCTCGGTCGTGCTGATGCCGCCCACGCTCGTCGGCACGGTCTACGGCATGAACTTCAAATCCATGCCCGAGCTCGATTGGAGCTTCGGCTATCCGATGGCGATCGGTTTCATGATCGCCTCGGCCATCCTGCCCTATCTCTATTTCAAGAAACGCGGCTGGTTCTGAGCTAGGCGGGCACCGCCACCCCAAGGCTTTTGGCGAGTTCGACGAGTTGGCCCCAGTTCCCGGCGTCGATCGGGATCGATGCGGCACGTTTGGCGCGCGCGCGCCGCTCGGGCTCGCCGGGCAGCATCACGTCGCTTTGGCCGGATTTGAGCCAAGCTTCGAGCTTTTGCGCTTCGGCTGCAACCGTCTCGGCGGTGCCCAACGCGGCCGGATCGATCGCGACCGCGATCGCATTGTTGATGATGCGCGTTTCGCTGGGCTGCCACGTCGCGATGGTGCCGCCGCCGCCGAGTGCGCCCGCAAAAAGTTCGATGAGCGCCGAGAGCGCGTAGCCTTTGTGCTCGGCCATCGCAAGCAAAGCGCCCGAAGGCTGCGTGTACATCGTCGCGGGATCGGTCGTGGGTTTGCCTTCGTGGTCGATCAGGATGCCCGGTGCGACCGGCACCCCTTTGTTGAACGCCACGCGGACCTTGCCGACCGCAATGCGGCTCGTCGCCATGTCGGCGACGATGGGCGGGAAGCCCGGTACGGGCAGGCCCAAACAAATCGGATTGGTGCCGAGCCGGCCACCAATGCCGCCGAACGGTGCGACCTTGGCGTCCACGCCCGCCACATCGACCACGAAGAACGACGCAAGCCCGTGTGCCGCCGCTTGCTCGGCCCAGGCACCGACGCGGCCGATATGGTAGGTGTTGCGCAAGGCGAGCACTGCTGCCCCCGCAATCTTGGCTTTGGTGCACAATAAGTCGGTTGCCGCACGCATGATCGTTTGGCCGTAGCCTTGCTGGCCGTCGACGACCAGGGTTGCCAAGGTTTCGCTGACGATTTTGGGCGTGGCACCGAGTGCGAGCTTGCCGCGTTTCACCGCATCCAAATAGATCGGCAGCATGCCGACACCGTGCGAATCGTGGCCGGTGAGATTGGCCTCGACGAGATTGTCAGCGACGCACGCCGCCTCTGCCGCATCGGAGCCCGCAGCCGCAACGAGTGCGCGCGCGAAACTGCGCAGCCGGTCAGGGGCAATTTCGATGTCGGTTTTGCCAGGTGCAGGCATGTCAGGCCACCCATTCGCTGACGGGCGCCTTGGCTTCGTGCAATGGCTGGCACAGCACATCGACCAAGGTCGGGCCCGGATGTTCGAACGCGGCTTTGAGCGCGCCCTTGAGATCGGCGGGATCTTCCACGCGCCAGCTTTTAACGCCGAACGCGGAAGCCACGGCCGCATGGTCGGTGCGGTTGAAATCGACCGAGAAATAGCGGCCGCCATAACCGGTCTTCTGTCCGGCTTTGATCCAGCCATAGACCGCGTTGGAAACGACCACGAGCGTGATCGGCAGGCCGAGCCGCACGATCGTTTCCATCTCGCCGCAGGCAAAGCCGAAACTGCCGTCGCCCATCACGGCCACGCATTTGCTGGCCGGGCGCGCAACCGCAGCCCCGACGACCGCCGGCAGCGAATAGCCGAGAGCGCCGTGCGCGCGGTTGGTCACGAACCAGCGCCCGGTGCGGCGCTTCGGGTAGAAGGCCGAGAAATACGGGCACGGCGTGCCCGGATCGGCGACGATCACGGCATCCTCGGGCAGCAACTGGGCCATCGTGTGCACCAGCCGTTCGGGCCGGATCGGCGTTGCGTTCGAGTTTGCAAGCTCGAGGAACGCCGCATCGCGTGCCGCACGCGCGGCGGCGACACGCTTGGCCGCATCGCCGCCGCTGCGTTTGGCACCCAGCGCATCGGCCAACTTGTCGAGGGCAAGGCGCGCATCGCCAACCACGCCTGCCGCCGTCGCATAGATGGCCCCGATTACGGCCGGATCGACATCGATATGCACGATGGGCGTGCCCGCCGCCGGAAAGCGCCAGCGCTCGGTCGTGACCGAGCCCGCGCGGCAGCCCACGAACAGCACGAGATCGGCGTCAGCCACGAGATCGCGCGTCGGCATCGTCCCGCCATTCGAGCCGACCACGCCGGCCGACAAAGGATGGCTGTCGGCAATCGAGCCTTGGCCCGAGATCGTCGTCAGCACGGGGGCGCCGAGGGCTTCGGCCACGCGCGCAAGGGCTGCTTCCGCATGCGCGAGTACGACGCCGCCGCCGACCACGATGACCGGGCGTTTGGCTTTGGCGAGGGCCGCAACGGCCGCCGCGATCGCTTCATCGTCGGGTGCCACGCGATGCGACGGCGCCGATGCGTTGATTGGTTCGCCCCAAACATCGGCGGCATCGACGGGGTCTTTTTGCACGTCGTAGGGCAGGCCCAGATGTACGGCCCCAGGCCGGCCGCTTGTGGCTTCGCGAAACGCGCGACGCACCGTGGCCGGAATTTCGCCCGCCCTGTCGATGACCTTGTTCCATTTGGACACGGGCTTGAACAGGGCAGCCTGGTCGAGTTCGGTCAGCACGTAGCGCCCGCGCGAGGAAACCGAAATGTCGGTTGTGACTGCGAGCAGCGGGATCGAGGATTCGTTGGCTTCGGCCACCGCCGGCAGAATGTAGGTGGCGCCGCCGCCCGACGGGCCTTCGCACACGCCGACCTTGCCGGTGAGACGCGCATAGGTGTCGGCCATGTAGCCGGCCGAGCGTTCGTCGCGCGTCAGGATGTGCGCAATCCCGTGGCCGCCCGGCCCGCCGAGGCGCGCGAGCGCGTCGTAGAGCGGCAGGCTCGTGTCGCCGCACAGGCCGAACACATGCTCGACTTTGTGGGCGGATAGGAGTTTGACGAAAGCTTCCGCTCCGTTCGGATTGTTCATGTCGGCTGTTCTCCTTGAAGCAAGCGAACGTATCGAAGTGCTTGCGTCATTCGCAATTGTGCCACGTGCCGCTGCGGCTCGAGGCCACGCACGCTTCGACGAAGGCAGCCCCGGCAACGCCGTCTTCGATGCCCGGAATGTGCAGCGCCAACGGATCGGGCGCTTGGCCTTGCAGGCGTGCGGCCAGAATGTCGGCGAAGTCCGACATCAGATTGGCGAACGCTTCGAAGAAGCCCTCGTGGTGCCCGGCCGAAATGCGTGTGGCCCGCTGGGCCAGCGGATGCAGGCTTGCAAGGCCGCGTGTGCGCGTCTCGAACGCGGCTTGCGGGCGCATGATTTTGAGCGCGTTGGGCGTGCTGTGCTCCCAGGCAAGCCCGCCTTTGTCGCCGTAGAGCTCGATCGAAATCGCGTTTTCGGCTCCCGTCGCGGCTTTGCTCGCAAGGAAGCTTGCGCGCAGCCCGCCTTCGAGGCGCAAAAGCGCACTTGCCGTATCGTCGGCGATGCGCGCTTCGAACGAAGCCCCCACCTCCGCCTGCACGGCCTCGACGCGTCGGCCGCTGATGTACACGAGCAACTGATGCGCATGCGTGCCGATATCGGCCATCACATGGCTGCCGCCGCGCACCGGATCGAGGCGCCATTTGAGGCGCGGATTGAGATTGTCGAAATCCGCCTCGACATACTGGCCGAGGCTGCCTTGCAGATAGCTCACGCGGGCGAGATGCAGCTTGCCAAGCTCGCCCGCCGCAACGGCCGCACGCGCCTCGCGCACCATCGGATAGCCCGAATAATTGTGCAGCAACACGAAGGGCAGGCCGGTGCGGCGCACGGCGTCTTGGATCGCGCGCGCGTCGGCGAGATTGTTGGCCAGCGGCTTGTCGCAAATCACCGGATAGCCCGCTTCAAGTGCGGCGCAGGCCTGCTCGCGATGCAGATCGTTGGGTGTTGCGATGGCGATCGCGTCGGGTTTGTCGCTGCGGCCCGCTTCGCCTGCGATGAGGGCCGCAAAATCCGGATAGACGCGCGGGATGCCAAGCGCGCTACCTTCGGCAAGCCCGCGCTGCGGGTCGGACGATAGGGCGGCCGCGACGGGCTCGTAGAAATCGTCGAGCCGTGCCGCAAGCCGGTGCACAGGCCCGATCATGGCCGAGCTGCTGCCGCCCACGAAGCCCAAGCGCAGGCGTCGCCCGATGCGCGCGCGGATACGGTTTGCCGACATGATGTTCCCCCCAACCCGTTGTGCTTATCGACGCATGCGCGCGCGAGCCTGTCAACCCGCCGGCTTGTGCGTCACGCGCGCGAATCTTCGAGGATCATCGCGGCGGCTTTTTCCGCGATCATGATCGTGGGGGCGTTGGTGTTGCCGGACGTGATGCTCGGCATCACCGATGCGTCGGCAACGCGAAGCCCTGCGAGCCCGTTCAAACGCAGCCGCGCATCGACGACGGCGTTGGCGTCCGCCCCCATGCGGCATGTGCCTACGGGGTGGAAGATCGTGGTGCCGATGCGGCCCGCCGCCGCCACGAGTTCGCTTTCGCTGGCGGCCTCGGGACCGGGACGGAACTCTTCGGGTCGGAAGCGCTGCAGCGCCGGGGCCGCCACGATGCGCCGTGTGAGGCGAATAGCTTCGGCTGCAATACGCTTGTCTTCGTCGGTCGAAAGATAGTTGGGCTGGATCGCCGGGGCTGCCGTGGGGTCTGCCGATTTGAGGCGCACATGGCCGCGGCTCGTCGGGCGCAGATTGCACACCGACGCCGTGAAAGCCGGGAAAGCGTGCAGCGGTTCGCCGAAACGGTCGAGGCTCAAAGGCTGCACATGGTATTCGAGATCGGCGGTGGCTTTGTCGGGTCCGGATTTTGCGAACGCACCGAGCTGCGAGGGCGCCATCGTCAAAGGCCCGCGCCGGAACAGCGCGTATTCGAGCGCCATCGCGGCCTTGCCGAACAGCGAGTTCGCGCGCTCGTTCATCGTCTTGGTGCCGTGGACCTTGTAGGCGCAGCGGATCTGCAGATGGTCCTGCAGATTGGCGCCGACGTCCGTGCTTGCATGGCGCACGGCAATGCCGTGTTTGGCGAGCTCGGCGGGATCGCCAATGCCCGACACTTGCAGCAGCTGCGGCGAGCCGATGGCCCCTGCTGCCAGCACCGTTTCGCGTGCCGCGCGCGCGTCGCGGATTTTGCCGCCGTGGGAAACGCGCACGCCCGCCACGCGCCCGTCCTCGAGGATAAGGCCGTGGGCGGTCGCATGCGTGAGCACGCGCAAATTCGGCCGCTTCATCGCCGGGCGCAGGAAGCCTTTGGCCGAAGTCCAGCGCACGCCTTTGTTCTGATTCACCTGGAAATAGGCGCAGCCGAAATTGTCGCCGCCGTTGAAATCCTCGATCTTCGGAATGCCGGTTTGGGCGGCCGCGTCGCGGAACGCGTCGAGAATTTCCCAGGAGAGGCGCATCTCCTCGACGCGCACTTCGCCGCCCGTGCCGTGCAGCGCGTCGTCGCGCAAGCGCACATTGTCTTCCGAGCGTTTGAAATAGGGCAGCACATCGTCCCAGCCCCAACCGTTGAGGCCCAACTGGCGCCAATGGTCGTAGTCGGCGGCTTGGCCGCGCATATAGATCATGCCGTTGATGGCCGTGCAGCCGCCGAGCACCTTGCCGCGCGGATAGCCGAGCGCGCGCCCTCCGAGGCCCGGCTCGTTCTCGGTCTTGAAGCACCAATCGACGCGCGGATTGCCGTGCGTGTAGAGATAGCCCACCGGAATATGGATCCACAGATAGTCGTCCTGGCCGCCCGCTTCGAGCAGCAGCACGCGGTTGGCAGGATCGGCCGACAGGCGGTTGGCGAGCACGCAGCCCGCCGAGCCTGCACCCACGACGATATAGTCGAAATGCCCAAGTTCGTTTTCTGCCGCCACGTTTTCGTCTCCTAGGGCGCGCTATTCGAACAGGCGCGCGGCATATTGCCCGGCCGCCACCGCGACAAGGCACAGCCCGACCGACAGCGCCACGTTGAGCCCGGCAAGCCCGATCTCGCCCTGGCGCGCAAGCTCGAGCGTTTGCAGCGAGAAGGCCGAGAAGGTCGTGTAGCCGCCCAACACGCCGACGGTCAGAAAAATGCGCAGATTGTCGCTCTGCGGCCACAGACCCGACGGCGCAGTCGCGGCCGCCACGAAACCGATCGCGAAACTGCCGGTGACGTTGACCAGAATCGTCCACCACGGAAGACCCTGCGGATCGGCGACAGCAAGAATTGCGGCCGACGCCGCGTGGCGCGCAACACCGCCCACCGCACTGCCGAGTGCGATCCATAAATACAGCGCAAAACTCTGCGTCACGGGCGTGCGTCGCCTTTGCCAGAATGTCTCGCTCGGGTTTATCTTGATGGCAAGAGTCTGACAAGCGTTCGCATTTTTCCGGGAGACCGTCATGACCGACACGTTGAGCCAAAGGCTGGGCCGTTGCTACAGTTCGGCCGTGCACGATGTGCTGCGCACGATGGCGCACGACCGCTGCGTGCTGCCGCCCGCAATCCGCGCGCTTGCCCCCGGCATGCGGCTCGCAGGGCCCGTCTGGACCGTGAGCGGCCATATCGACCGCACCAAAACCGCGCACGACACGCTGCTCGCTTGGACAGGGCTTCTGTCCAAAGCGCCCGCAGGCCATGTCGTGGTTTGCCAGCCGCACACGCACGAAATCGCATTGATGGGCGAATTGTCGGCGGCCGCCCTCAAGCGCAAAGGCGTGCTTGGCTATCTCGTCGACGGCGGTACCCGCGACGTCGACATGGTCGTCGAAATCGGCTTTCCGGTGTTCTGCAGCTTTGCCACGCCGGCCGATATTGGTGCGCGCTGGATCCCGGATGCGTTCGGCGCCCCCGTCACGATCGGCGCCGTCACGGTCGCGACCGGCGACTATGTGCTGGCCGACGCCGACGGGGCTGTCATTGTCCCGCAAGCCATCGCCGAGGCGGCTGTGGCGCGCACCGAAGAAGTCGTCGGAACGGAAAACGCCGTGCGCAGCGCTATCCTCGCCGGCATGGATCCGCAGGCAGCCTATCTCAAATACGGCAAATTCTAGTTTTTGTGGCCGACGCGAAAATCGTTTTGGCCCGTGCGGTCCTGGCCCGCGACGAGCCAAATGGGCCGCGTGGAGAAATCGACCTTGTAGCCGCTCGCCGCACTCGTCTTGATGAGGTCGCGCGCGAACAAAGACGTTGCCGGCATGTAGCGGATCGCGACACCGGCGCGCCGCTGGGGCGAGCGGTTCGGGTTCGAACCGTGGATCGCATAGACGTCGTGCAGCGACATCTGCCCCGGCTCGAGTTCGATATCGACGGCCGTTGACGCATCGAAGCCCGCATCGTCGGCGCGCTGGGTCAGCACCACGTCGCTGCGCGCTTCGGTCATGTGGGGCAGCAGCGTCTTGTCGCGATGCGAGCCCGGGATCAGGCGCAGGCAGCCGTTGGCCACATTCGAGGGATCCAGTGCGATCCACACGGTGCAGGTCGCCAGGGGGCGGATCGGCCAGTAATGCCCGTCCTGGTGCCATGGCACTTCCATGCCGTCGCCGCCGGGTTTGCAGAAAATCTGGCAGCCCCACAGAATCACGTCCGCGCCGATCAATTGGGAAACCGCAGCCACGATCGCGGGATCGCGCGCGAGATCGAGGAAATCGGCCGAGCCTTTGACGCCCTCGGCGTTTTCGCCCTCGATATGCGCGCTCACAAGCCGCTCGGGCCTTATATGCGGATTGGCCGCGATGAGCCGGTCGAGCGTGCCGCGCAACGCTTCGACGCGCGCCGCGTCGAGGCGCATCGCGGGCACGACGAAACCTTGGTCCGCATAGGCGGCGATTTCGTCCGCGGTCAGCATCAGCTTTTGACGGAGCCCGAGGTAAGATCGGCCGCCATGTAGCGGCGGAACGCGTAGTAGATGGCGGCGGGCGGCAGCGCGTAGATGAGGCCCGCCGTCATCAGCAGTTCCCACGGCGAATCGTCGGCCGACAGGAACGCGCCCAGCGCCACGGCCAATGTCGTGTCGACGTCGCGCGACAGCAGCAGGAACGCGTAGAGATATTCGTTCCACGCGAGCAGCAGCGCGTAGGTTCCAACCGCGACCATCGAGGGCGCCATCAGCGGCAGGAAGATGAAGCGGAACAGCTGCGGTGCGGTCGCCCCGTCGATGATCGCGGCCTCGTCGAGTTCGATCGGCAGCTTGTCGCCGGCCTGTTTGAGCACCCAGATCGCATAGGGTGTGGCGATCGCGACCATCGCGAAGATCAGCGCCCATTGCGTGTTGAGAAGACCGTAGACGGCCATCGCCTTGTACATCGGCAAGGCGAGGAACGCGGCCGGCACGAAATAGGTGAGCAAGGCGAGGTTCATGATGAGCCGGCCGCCGCGCACGCGCAGGCGGCTGATCGCGAACGCCGCCGCCGTCGCCACGAACAGCGTGATGAAGCCGACGGCGAGTGCGATCACCAGCGAGTTCCACATCTGATGCCAGAAATTGTTGAGATAGTAGTGCTTCTGCTGAATCACCATCTCGAAGTTCCGAAGCGTCGGATCGTCGGGCCACAGCTTGCCCTTGAATGCCGTGTCCTTTGGCGAAATGGCAAACAGCGTCAGATGGTAGAGCGGAATCATGGTCCACAGAAAGACCGGGATACCGACCAAAAGCAGGCGGGCTTCGGTGAAGAAATTGCGCATCGCAAGCGTTCCTATTTCGACAGACGGCGCATCATGAACACCATCAGCGGCGCCATCAGCGGGAGCGCGCAGATGATCGACGCCATCGCCAGATCGACCTGGTCGAGCCGGATGTAGCGAATGCCGAGTGTGGCCAGCACGTGCGTCAAGTCGGCGGGCCCGCCGCCTGTCAGCAGATAGACGCTGTTGAAATCGCCCAGGGTGAAGAACATCGACAGGATCGTGCAGGTCAAATAGAGCTGGCGCATGGAGGGCCAGGTGATGAAGCGGAATTTCTGCAAGGCCGAGGCGCCGTCGATAGCGGCGGCTTCGTACATCTCCTTGGAGATCGCGAGGCGGCCCGCGAGCAGGATCAGCGTCCAGAAGGGCAGCGACTTCCAGATATGCACGACGATCGACATCGTCAGGCCGAGGACCGGGTTGTTGAGCCAATTGGGCCCGTCGAGGAATGTGAGGTTGTAGTAGACTTGGTTGATGACGCCCCATTCGGGGTTCAGCATGAACCGAAACGACAGAATTGTCGGGATCGAAGGCACAGCCCAGGGCAATATGAACAGCAGCCCCAGTACGCGGATCCACCAGCGCGGCACCGCGAAAAAGCCCGACAGCAGGAGCGCGATCGCCAGCTTCAGATTCACGCCGACGCCGATGAAAATGATCGTGTTGACGACGGATCGCCAGAAGATGTCGTCGGCAAAAAGCTCGCGATAGCTTTGCATGTCGTTGCCGAGCCACAGCCCGTAGCCGACCGGGTAGAGCACGAAGACGAAGAACACCGCCAGATAGGGCAGGACCAGAAGCGTGCCCCAATTCTGCCAGCTCGACATGCGGCCAGCGGCAGGGGCCGCAGCTGGAAAGGCGGAGAGATCGGCGCTTGCGGCTTGCGACATGTCCGGCGGCCTCGATTACGAATGCGCGGCAAGAGGACCGGCGGCCGCCCCTAAATCGGGCGGCCGCCGGCTTCGTTTGGCCTTAGCCCGCGACTTGCTTGATGCGGGCGATCATTTCGTCCACGGCGCGTTCGACCGGCACGCGCTCGTTGACCACGCGGTTCATGGCCTTGGCCCAGACGTTTTCGTTGTTGAGGATCGTGAATTTCCAGTTCTTGGTGAACTCGAAAGTCACGGTGCCGTTGGCGAACTGGTCGCGCACGGCCCGGCGATGCGGGTCGGCGTTCCAGAAGGCGCTTTGCTGGCCTTCCTTGGTGACCGGGAACCAGCGGCCAAGCGCGCCCTCGACGTACGGCGACAGGTTTTCTTCCTGCAGCAGGAAGGCGACGAATTCCTTGGCGCGGTTCTTGTTGCGCGCCTCGGAGAACACCACGCCCGTCTTGATGGCAGCGCGATAGACCATCGGCTGGCCGTTGGGACGGTTGGGGAAGCCGGCCGTGGCGATGCGGTTTTCGTAGTTCGCCTTGGCTTCGGCGCGCTGCTCGGCCGTCAGAGCTGGGTTGTTCATGTCGTCGAGCCATTTCGCGGCGATCGAAATCGTCGCGTTGTGGGTCATCACGGTCGTCTTGTTGTGGAAGGCGACGTTGTTGTCGGGATCCTTCCAGGCCGTCGCCGACGGCGGCGTGCAATTGCGCGAATAGACGTCCGTGTAGTCCTTCAGGGCGGCGATAAGGCCCGTGCGCACGGCGGGCTGGTCGACCAGCAGCTTGCCCTCGTCGTCCACGAGTTTGACGCCGTGGGCGTCCATGAACGTCAAGAACGAGTAGAACGAGTCGCTGGAATCGACGCCCATCGGCTGGCCGATGGCGAAGCCGCGCGTGCCCGAGGCGCGCCGGAAGCCCGGCTGCACCTTGTCGCACCAGAAGCTCCAATACTCGGCCCAGTTCTTCGGAATATCGCTTTCCTTGAAGCCGGACTGTTCGAGCAGATCCTTCCAGTACTGGATGTGCATCGTCTGCTGCTTGAGCGGGAATGCGTAGTAGGCGCGGTTCTTGGCCACGTCGTTCCACAGCAGCGTCGATTCGGCCGTATTGGGCGCGAACTTCGGCAGCAGCGGGCGCATCACGCTCGACAGGTCTTCAAGCCGGCCTTCGAAAGCCCATTTGCTGGTGACCTGGAAGTCGTAGACGTCGGCATACGCGACGTCGGGCACCGTGCGCGCTTCGAGTGCGGCCACCGTCTTCGGGATCATGTCCTGAATGGCGTATTGCGACAGCTCGACTTTGACGCCGGTGCGGCCTTCGAATTTGCGAATGGCTTCGAACAGCGCGTCGTCTTCGGCCTTGTAGAAGCCTTTGACCCACCAAACTTCGAGTTTTTCCTGCGCCGAGGCGGGCATGGCGGCAGCCACGAAACCAGCCAACACGGCAAAAGCGACACTGCGCTTCATCTGCATTCCTCCCCTGAAATATCGCGACCTCCCCGGATTTTCCGGTGGCTCGTTCGCGAAAACGTCACACTTATACCTTGCGTTTTCGTGCCTGTCGACCGTTGCCGCACGCCCCCTCCCGTTTGCGCGGGAGATGGCCTAGAGTGCGCGCGAAGCAATCGCGCCGGGCGGGGACTGTCATGCCGTTTTCCGATCTCAAAACCGAATACGGAACGCCGATGGTGGTGGCGAGTGCCCTCTATCGCGGCGGCATCAAGCAACGCGATCTGCCGCTCGACGAGGCTTCCCTCGACCGTCTCGATGCCGGCGATTTCGTGTGGATCGGCCTGCACGAGCCGTCCGAGGAATTGCTCGCACACGTGCAGCAGCGTTTCGGCCTCCATCCGCTCGCAGTCGAAGACGCCAACCGCACCCACCAGCGCCCGAAGGTCGATATCTACGGCGACGCGCTGTTCATGGTCTTGCGCACCGCCCAGATCAAAGACAACGCGATCGTGTTCGGCGAAACGCACATCTTCGCGGGCTGCGGCTACGTGATCGCGGTGCGCCACGGCCCGTCCACCTCGTACGGCGAGGTACGCACGCGCTGCGAGCGCGAAACCCAGATGTTCGCGCGCGGGGCCGGCTATGTGCTCTATGCCGTGATGGATTTCGTGGCCGACAATTTCTTCCCTGTGATCGACACGATCGCCGAAGAAGTGGCCGAGATCGAGAGCCACGTTCTCGCCAAGACCTTCACGTCGGACGAAGTCAACCGGCTCTACCAGCTGCGCCGCGAGCTTTTGGGCTTCCGCCGCTCGGTGTCGCCGATGCTCGAAGTCTGCGCAAGGCTCGAGCGCTACAGCCTGCCCGTCATCGATGCGGAGATGCGGCCCTACTACCACGACGTCTACGACCATGTGCTGCAGGTCAACGAATCGATCGACAATCTGCGCGAGGCTTTGGCCTCGGCCTTCGACGCGGCGATGATGCTGTCGGCAGCGAGCCAGAACGACGTCACCAAAAAGCTCGCGGGGTGGGCCGCCATTCTCGCCGTGCCGACCGCGATCGCGGGCATCTACGGCATGAACTTCAAGAACATGCCAGAGCTCGAAACCGAATACGGCTATTTCGTCGTGCTCGGCACGATCATCGCGGTGTGCGGCTATCTCTATTACCGGTTCCGAAAGGCCGATTGGCTCTAGGCTTCATGGCGTCGGACGAAGCGCAGGAAAATTTCGAAGTTCTGCTGGCGGCGGCCGTCGCGGCCCGGCAGTCGGGCGACAGCGCGCTGTCGCTCGCACTGTTCGAGCGCGCGTTGCGCCTGCGCCCGCGCGACGTCGCGTGCTTGTGCGACTATGCGCTGGCGCTGTGCGAGGCGGGGCAGGGCGAGCGGGCGGCCCACATGCTGAACGCGGCCTTGCGCGACGATCCGGCCAATCTCAATCTGATGGTGGCCCTGGGCCACGTGCTGCGCGCCACGAACCGCTTCCAGCTTGCGGTCAATCTCGGGCTCCTGTGCGCGCAGAGCGTGCCGAATTCGCCGCGCATCCGCTACGAGCTCGGCCATGCTTTGCTGGGATTGGCCGAGCCCGCGCGGGCGGCTGCGGCATTTGCGCAAGCGGCGGCGCAGGCAAGCGATGCCGAGCGCGACGGCGCCCTCAAAGCCCAGCTTCTCGCGATGGCCTACAACGACGCCAGCGATCCCGACGCGATACTTGCGGTCAATCGCCAGCGTGCTTCTGCCCTTGCGCCCGCGCAGCCGCCGTTGCCGCACGACAACGTGCCCGATCCCGAGCGGCGTTTGCGCGTGGGCTATGTGTCGTCGGATTTCCGTTACCATTCGGTTGCCCGCCCGCTGGAGGCGTTGTTTGCCTATCGCGATCGCACGCGTTTCGAGGTCTTCGCCTATTCCGAAACGCGCGCCGACGATGCGATCACCAAGCGCTTCCAAGCGCTCGCCGACGGTTGGGTATCGACGCGTGGCATGTCGGATGCGCAAGTCGCGACGCGCATGCGCGCCGACCGCATCGACATTCTGGTATTGAGTGCCGCCCATTTCGACGAGAACCGCCTCGGCGTGGCACTCCACCGGCCGGCACCCGTGCAGCTCTCGATCTACGATTCGAGCACGACGGGCACGGACGTCTTCGACGGCATCGTGCTCGATCCCGCGATGGCGGGCGGTGCGGACGACCGCTTGACCGAGCGGCCTTTGCGCACGCGCGCCATGTTCGTGCATCCGCATCTGACGATCGCCCCCGAGCCGTTGCCCCCACCTTGCATCGCCAACGGTTTCGTCACGTTCGGTTCGGCCAACCATCCGTCGAAATTTTCCAAACGCACCTTCGCATTGTGGGCGGCGGCGTTGCGCGCCGTGCCGGATTCGCAGCTGCGCCTCAAATCGTCGCAGCGCTACGACGACCCCGAAACGGTCGCGAATTTCCGCGCGCGGTTCGAGAGCCTCGGCGTTGCCCCGGAACGCGTCGTGTTCGAGCGCGGCAATCTGGGGCTGGTCGAGCATCTGCGCTTCTACCAGCGCATCGATCTCGCCCTCGACACCACGCCGTTCAACGGGGCCACCACCAGCTTCGAATCGCTGTGGATGGGCGTTCCGATCGTGGCCTTGCGCGGCCAAACGATCATGGCGCGCTGGACGGCAGCGCTTTTGGCGCGCATCGGCGCTGCGGATTGGGCGGCCGACGACGCGGCCGGTTTTGCAGCACTTGCCGCGCGGCTTGCAGTTGCTGCACCGCACCAGGATCGACCGGCGTTGCGCGCGCGCGTGGCGGCCTCCGCACTTTGCAATCTGCAACGCCACGCGCGGGATTATGAACGGCTTTATCGCGCTTTGTGGCGGCGCTGGTGTGCAACGCCGCGCGCATAATTTCGATGTTGCATTGCGGTATCCCTTGACGTGACCCGACAGCGGCATAATCTTCCCTTATAGAAGGAGATCCGCAATGGCCGACGGAGATTCCGTTTCGGGCGCAGGATCGGAAGAGCAGAAAAAACTCGAGATTCTCGCAGTCGAGATTCTGTGCGGTTTCATCGAAACCGTGCAGGCGCGGCAGGCGGACAAGACCGAGCCGCTGCAGGTCGGCGATCTCAATGCCGCGATGGCCGAGATGATCAACAACGGTCTCATCGCCAAGATCGCGCGCGTGGCGCTCGCGGGTATCGGCAAGGAGCTCGAAGGGCGCTGGGCGCGGCATCTGCGTAAAGACCCATTCGGACGCATCCTGTTCCGGCCGCTCAGCGAGCTGCTCGCCGAAGACAAGATACCGCGCACCGTGCATCACGGTGTGCGGCATTTCGCGCGCCTCATTCTGGGCGAGGAACTCGAACAGGCCCTGGTGCACGAGGCCGAAGATCTTGCCAAAAAATGTGCGGGCGACGGCGGCGTCGATTGGGACCGGTTCTACCGTTTGGCGCAGCCGATCTGGTGGCAATTCGCCGTGCGCCTGCCCGCCGCCTTCCGACATTTCGACGCGCGGCTCAACCACATGGTCAGCATTCTCAACATGCGCTCGGGCCAGATCAGCCTGTCGGCCAACGTCGTGGTGCGCACCGGCAAGCCGGCCTCGACCGACATCGTGGGGCCGGCCCAGGCGCGCCTGATGCTCGATGCGTGGCTCAAATCGGTCGAAGTTCTCGAAGATGCCGACCGCGCCAAAATGGCCGCCGCCACCGGCTTGGTGCCGAGCTTCGAGGAACTGCGCGCCGAACTCGACGACGGATACTGAAGGGCGCCTCGGCCCTCACGCTTGCGCGTCGAGATGGTCGCGCAGCAGGGCGATGTTGCGCGCGTTGGCGCGCCAAAACACGTCGCCGAACCAGCCCAGCACGGGAATGGCGCTGATCGCCGCGTCGAGGCCGACATTGCCCGCCATGCGCAGCAGCGTGCGCGTCGGCACGCCGAGGCGGCGCGCCTCCCAGATCAGATAGCCCGAAAGACCCTTGGCCGCGAGCGTGCCGAGGCCGGGGATCAGATTGAGGGCCGCGTCCGCACCGATGCGGATCGACGTGCCTGGAATGCGCACGGCGCTGTCGAGCGTGCGCGCGAGCGCTTCGAGCCGGTCGCGCGCGGCGTCGATGTCGGGGCTGCAGCCCGGTTTGCGCGGCGGCGGCAGAATCTCGCCGTCGATTTCGACTGTGGCGGAATGCGTCACGATCTTCTCCCAAGGGAGACGGGCGCTTTTTGCCCGCCTGAGATGGAAGAGTCCGACATCGTCGCGCCGAAGTGAGCGACCAGAGGGGCCCGGACCCTGACGAAAGCGAGATAGGGACGGGGCATGCGCCTTTTCAAGCGGGGACGCGCGAAAAACGAGCCTTGAAAAGCCGGTTCGGCTGCCCATATGGAACGCAACCCTTGATCCGGGCCCCTCTGGCGTGCGCTGTCGGCGCGAACGCGATGTCGGATCGCTCCCGATGCGCGTGCCGATATTCGAAGGATCTCCCGATGGAATTCGCTTTCCTGTCTGCCGAATGGCTCGGCAAACCCGCTTGGATGTGGCTTGCCTTCATGGGCATCGTCGCAGCTTTGCTCACGCTCGATCTCGGCGTTCTGCACAAGGAGAACCGCGAAATCGAGGCGAAGGAGAGCCTTATCCTGTCGGCCGGCTATATCAGCCTCGGCCTGCTGTTTGGCGCCTGGGTGTGGTGGTATCTCGGGCCCCAGTCCGGCGTCGAATACCTGACGGGTTTCGCGATCGAGAAGACGCTGGCGATGGACAATGTCTTCGTCATCGCGATGATCTTCGGCTACTTCGCGATCCCGCGCCTCTACCAGCACCGCGTGCTGTTCTGGGGCATTCTCGGCGTGATCGTGCTGCGCGCGATCATGATCGGCATCGGTGCGCCCATCGTCGAGAATTTTTCGTGGGTGCTCTACATTTTCGCCCTCTTCCTCGTCTTCACGGGCGTGAAGATGCTCTATATGGGCGACCAGCAGCCCGACATTGCGAACAATCCGGCTTTGCTCTGGCTCAAGCGGCGCTTCAACGTGACCGAGCAGCTGCACGGCGAGAAGTTCTTCGTGCAGCTTCCCGACCCCAAAGCGCCGGCGGGCTCGGGCAAGCTTGCGCGTTTCATGACGCCGCTCTTTCTGGCGCTGATCTTGATCGAAATCGCCGACGTGATTTTCGCGGTCGATTCGGTGCCCGCGATCTTCCTGATCACGACGGACCCGTTCATCGTCTACACGTCGAACATCTTCGCGATCCTGGGCTTGCGCGCGCTCTATTTCGCGCTCGCGGCGATGGTCCATCGCTTCCACTATCTAAAATACGCCCTCGCGATCCTGCTGATCTTCATCGGCTCGAAGATCTTCGTTGCCTGGGGCTTGGGCTGGGAGAAGTTCCCGCCGGCCTGGGGCCTCGGCATCACCGTCGCGATCCTGGCGTCCGGCATTCTATTCAGCCTTTGGAAGACGAAGGGCGATGCGGCGCGTGCCGCGTAGGCGCGCGCTGGAGCGGGTGAAGGGAATCGAACCCTCGTCTTGAGCTTGGGAAGCTCCGGCTCTACCATTGAGCTACACCCGCATCGCAAAGCGGCGGCTGATTTTCTAGCCTGTCCGGGTACTAATCTCAAGAGGCGGCGGCGTTTCTTGACAAGCGGGGGCGGGGTCGTCTAATTCTACGTCTCTCGTGGCGATTTGAGCCGACCGGCTTGCGGACCACGTTAAAAAATCCGCTAAAAGGTCGGAGCGCTTCGAAAGCACTTTCGTGCCGCCGGACAGCCCCGATCCAAAGGTCGGGGCTTTTGTTTTCGAGGGCGGACAAAGATGGCGAAGAAAAACGAATTTGCGAGCGATCCGGCGTGGCGTGCGCGCACGGCTGTGGTGCATGGCGGCGGCGAACGCTCGCAATGGTCGGAGACGAGCGAAGCATTGTTCCTCACCTCGGGCTTCGTCTACGGCTCGGCTGCCGAGGCCGAGCGCGCCTTTGCGACACCCACGGCTCCTGAAGATGCGCGCTTCGTCTATTCGCGCTTCGGCAACCCGACCGTGGCGATGTTCGAAGCGCGCCTTGCCGCCCTCGAAGGGGCCGAGGCCTGCAAGGGGACGGCTAGCGGCATGGCCGCCGTGTTCGCAGCCCTTGCCTGCCAGCTCAAGGCCGGCATGCGCATCGTCTCGGCGCGCGCTTTGTTCGGCTCGTGCCACTACATCGTGACGGAACTCTTGCCGCGCTGGGGCATTGAAAGCGTGCTTGTCGACGGCGCCGATCTCGACGCGTGGCGCAAGGCGCTGTCGGTCAAGACGGACGTCGTGTTCCTCGAAACGCCGTCGAACCCGATGCTCGATCTCGTCGATCTGCGCGCCGTCGCCAAGCTCGCCAAGCGCGCCGGGGCCTGCGTCGTCGTCGACAACGTGTTCGCGACCCCGATGCTGCAGAAGCCGCTCGAACTGGGCGCCGACGTCGTCGTCTATTCGGCGACCAAACATATCGACGGCCAGGGCCGCGTTCTGGGCGGGGCTGTGCTTGGGCGCCAGGGTTGGATCGACGGCACGCTCGTACCGTTCCTGCGCCATACCGGCCCGACCCTGTCGGCCTTCAATGCCTGGGTGCTGCTGAAGGGCCTCGAAACCTTGCCCTTGCGCGTTGCCGCCCAAGGGGCCAACGCCGCAGCGGTCGCCGATTTTTTGGCGAAGGCCGCCCCGGTCGCGCGTGTGCTCTATCCGGGCCACAAATCGCACCCGCAATACGCGCTCGCCAAGCGCCAGATGGCGGGCGGCGGGCCGCTCGTGGCGTTCGACCTCAAAGGCGGCAAGAAGGCGGCCTTCGCGTTCCTCGATGCGCTGCGCCTCATCAAGATTTCGAACAATCTCGGCGACGCCAAGAGCCTGATCTGCCATCCGGCCACGACCACGCATCAGCGCCTGCCGGCGGACGAAAAGGCGCGCCTGCGCATCGGGCCCGGCAGTCTGCGCCTGTCGGTCGGCATCGAAGACCCGGCCGATCTGCTGGCCGATCTTGCCAAGGGCTTGGCGGCCGCCGCAAAAGCTTCGAAGGGCACGAAAAAACGCTGATTTGCTGCCGGCGCGCTGGTCGCGGCCCCGCCTGAGGCCTATATTGCAGTTTCGTTGCCTGTCTCACTCAAAACGAAACACGGGCCTGGAAGCGATGTACAGCGAAACCACGCGCGGCATCAAAGTGACCGTCGAACCGGTTTATCTCGACGAGCAATCGTCGCCGAACGACGGCCATTTCGTGTGGGCCTACCATGTCCGCATCGAAAACGGCAGCAAGGCGACGGTGCAGTTGCGCGCGCGTCATTGGCGCATCACCGACGCGCAAGGCCGCCGCAAAGACGTCAAAGGCCCCGGCGTAGTCGGCGAACAGCCGGTGCTGAAGCCGGGCGAAGCTTTCGAATACAGCTCCGGCACGCCGCTGCCGACGCCGTCCGGCTTCATGGTCGGGAGCTACCAGATGGAAACCGACGCTGGCGAAACCTTCGAGATCGCGATCCCGGCTTTCTCGCTCGACCAGCCCGACCGGCCCGGCCGTCTGAACTGACTGCCGTCTGAACTGATCCCGATCTTCCCCCCTAAAAAAGAAGACCCATGACTCAGCCGCTGAAGCGACCTTCCGCCCATGTTCGTCCCGACCGCGCCGCCGCCGAAGCGGCCGTTCGTACGCTGCTCGAATGGGCCGGCGAAAATCCCGAGCGCGAGGGCCTGCGCGACACGCCCAAGCGCGTGGTGCGCGCCTACGAAGAATGGTTCCAGGGCTACGGCGAAGATCCGGTCGAACTCTTGAAGCGTACGTTCGAAGAGGCCGAAGGCTACGACGAGATGGTCGTGTTGCGCGACGTGCGCTTCGAGAGCTTCTGCGAGCACCATCTCGCCGCGATTCTCGGCACGGTCGATGTCGCATACCTGCCGAACAGCCGCGTGGTCGGCATCTCCAAGCTCGCGCGCGTGATCGACGTGTTCGCCAAGCGCATGCAGATCCAGGAGCGCCTCACGGCCCAGATCGCCAACTCGATCGAAGAAGTGCTGCAGCCGCGCGGCGTTGCCGTCATCGTGCGCGCCCAGCACCAATGCATGACCACGCGCGGCGTGCACAAATCCGGCGTCACGATGGTGACCTCGCGCATGCTCGGCGCTTTCCGCGACAACGAAGCCACGCGCCGCGAGTTCCTTGCCATCGTCGGCAATCCGCCGCTGCGCACGGGCTGAAAGGACTGCCGATGACGCCTTCTGCCGTTTCCAGCACCGCGATGCTCGCCCGGCTGGTGGCGCATCGCACCGTGAGTTCGGATTCGAACCTCGCCCTCATCGAGGACGTGCGCCGCTATCTCGAATCCTTCGGTGTCGTGAGCCGGCTTGTGCCCAATGCGGACGGCACCAAGGCCAATCTTGTGGCTACGATCGGGCCTGCCGTCGCTGGCGGGGCCGTGCTGTCGGGCCACACGGACGTTGTCCCGGTCGAGGGCCAGCCTTGGTCGAGCGATCCGTTTGCGCTGATCGAGCGCGACGGGCGCCTCTACGGGCGCGGCTCGTCGGACATGAAAGGCTTCATCGCCTGCGCGCTTGCAGCCGTTCCCGCCCTCGTGCACGCCAAGCTGCAACGGCCCATCCATCTGTGTCTGTCCTACGACGAAGAGATCGGCTGTTTCGGCGCGCCCCATGCGATCGAACTGTTCGGGCGCGAATTGCCGCAAGCGGCCCTCTGCATCGTCGGCGAGCCCACGATGATGCGCGTCGTCGTCGGCCACAAGAGCAGCTGGGTCAATCGCGTTTCGATCGTCGGCCGTGAGGCGCATTCGAGTGCGCCGCATCTGGGGGCCAACGCCATCGTCTATATGGGCCGGTTCTTGGGCTTCCTCGACTCGCTGCAGGTCGAACTGCGCGCCAAGGGCTTGGCCGATGCCGTGCCCGGCGTGTCGTTCGATCCGCCCTGGACGACGCTGGGTATTGGCCTCATCCATGGCGGGACGGCGGCCAATATCGTGGCGCGCGAATGCGCGCTCACTTGGGAATTCCGCGCGCTTCCGGGGGCGAACCCCGAGGCGATCTACGCGCAAGCAGCCGCGAAGATCGCCGAACTCGACGCCGCGATCAAAAAGGAAGCGCCAGAGGCCAGCGTTTCGATGACGCGCTATGCGGCAATTCCCAGCCTCAAGCCCGAGATCGACGGCCCGGCCGCGAAGCTTGCATTGGCGCTGACGGGGGCCAACCGCACCGAGACGGTCGCGTTCGGCACCGAAGCGGGCCAGTTCCAGGCGGCAGGCATTTCGACCGTGATCTGCGGCCCCGGCGACATTGCGGTCGCGCACAAGACCGATGAATACACGACGCGCGACCAGCTCGCCCAGTGCGACGCCTTCATCGCCAAACTCGCCGACTGGGCCAGTCGCCCGGCGTAGCGTTCAGATCGCCAGAAAGCGCGGCAGGTTGGCGCGCACTTGGCGGTCGAGTTCGGCGTTGATGTCGGCCATCATCTGCTCGACCATTTCGTACCAGACGCGTTCGCGGTCGTTGAGCGAGATGTTCTCTGCGACCGAGCGCGAGCGCGTCGCCGAGGCGGCGGCGTCGCCGACGCGGAAATTGCCGCGCACCTGGCGGATTTCGATCGTCGCCTGCATGCGGCCGTCGTAGCGCTGCGCCTGGAAATTGGTGAAGGTCGCGCGCACGCCGGTTTCGCGCGGCAATTCGGTTTCGGTCACGCGCGCGTCGCCGATCACGAAGCGCACGAGATTTTCGCCGCGCCCGCTCACCGCCAGCCGGTCGTTGGCCCAGCGCTGCAGCACCGCATCGGGACGCTGGGCGAACAGATGTTCGACGTTCGGCGGTGCCAGCGGGGCTTGGTACTCGTTGGCGATTTCCAGGCGCTCGGCCTCGAACACAATGCGCGGCAGGTGCGTGTAGGTGAGCGTGGGAAACTGCGGCAGCGGCGGCGCATCGGCGCACGCGCCGAGCGCCAAAGCGGGGGCGCCGATAGCTGCGAGCTTCAAAAAATTGCGGCGATGGACGGTCATGGCATTCCTCCCGGAGGCGCTGAAACTGGGCTGCGATTGTGGCTTTGCTATGTCGGCGCGTAGACTGCGTCGAGATCGCTGTAGAGCTGCGTGGTGTTGCAGAACTCGCAGGTGATGTGCACGGCCCCGTCGGGTTCGCGCATCGTCTCGAGCTCGGCGCGCGGGATCGTGCGCAGCACTTGGCGCATGCGCGCAGGATCACAGCGGCAGCGATGCGCCAAGGCCAGCGGCCGGTAAATCTCGACCCCTTCGGCCAAGAACAGCCGGTCGACGAGCTTCCACGGCGGCAGGGCGGGATCGACCAGTTCCGGCGCTTTGGCCGAGCCCATCAAAATCATCGCACGGCGCCAGCCATCTTCTTCGTCTTCGCGCTTGGCGGCCGCCAGCGGATCGATGTCGCCGCCTTCGGCCGAGCCTTGCGCGTCTTCGGGCGGCAGGCGCTGGATCATGATGGCACCCGCACGCCAGCGCATGATGCCGTCCGCGTCGGGCGTACCCGCAACCGCGACTTTGAGGCCCGCTTCGAATTGTTCGGACTGGCGGAAATAATGGTGCGCGCATTCGGCCAAGGTGGGTTCGGTCATCTCGACGATGCCTTGGTAGCGCTCCATGTCGGCCCCTTGGTCGACCGTGAACGCAAGATATCCCGCCCCGAACAGGCGCGGCACCGAGACGGGCCCGTCGCCCAATTCGGCCACGCGTGCTGCGTCGAACTGCGCATAGCCGCGCAACGCACCGTCGGACGTCACGTCCGCCACCAGCATTTTGACCGGCCCGTCGCCCTTGGTCTGGATCGAAAACACGCCGTCGTATTTGAGCGTCGCGGCAAGGGCGGCCGCCATCGTCAGCGCTTCGGCCAAAGCCTGGGCCACGAGCTTGGGATAGGCGTGGCGATGCAGGATCGTGTCGAGCGTGGCGCCGAGGCGCACGAGGCGGCCCCGCAAGGCGAAGGGGACGATGCGAAACGGCAGCACAATGTCGTCGCGGGGCAGTTCTTCGATGTTCATTGCGGCAGTTTGGCCCGGTCGCGGATTCGGGTAAAGCTTTCCATGCGATGTTGGAATCGAATGCGTCATGGATAGCCGCCGCCTTGCAGGGCTTGGGCTTGTCGGCGGGGCTCATCCTGGCGGCGGGGCCGCAGAACGCGTTCATTCTGCGCCAGGGGCTGCTCCGCCAGCATGTCGGCACCGTCGTCGCGATCGCGGCCTTCTGCGACGTGATGCTGATCCTCGCGGGTGCCTTCGGCCTTGCCACACTGCTCGCCGCCCAGCCGGCCTTGCTCAAGGTGGCGCTTTGGGGCGGGGCCGCGTTTCTCGTCTGCTATGCGCTGTTCGCGTTGCGCCGCGCGCTCGATTTCCGCTCGAGCCTTGCGGCACCGGATGCAAGCGTGGCCTCGCGCGCGGCCGCCGCCGCCGCGTCGTGGGCGCTCGCCTTGCTCAATCCGCATGTCTATCTCGATACGGTGGTGCTGCTGGGCACGGTTGCCAGCAGTTTTGCCGACATGGCTTCGCGCGTGGCCTTTGCGGCCGGTGCGTCGGCGATCTCGATCGTGTGGTTCGCCGGCCTCGGCTACGGAGCAAGGCTGCTCGGGCCGATTTTCGCAAAGCCGATCGCGTGGCGCATCGTCGATCTGAGCGTGGCCGCGATCATGGGCACGGTCGCGTATTCGCTGGTGCGCGCGGCCCTCGAAGCTTGAACGCGACTCTTACGCCATGCACCAGGCGAGGATGCCCTTTTGCACATGCAGGCGATTTTCCGCCTCGTCCCACACGGCCGATTGCGGCCCGTCGATGACGGCAGCGGTCACTTCCTCGCCGCGATGGGCGGGCAGGCAATGCAGGAAAATCGCGTCCGGCTTGGCAAGCCCCATCAAACGCTCGTCCACGCGATAGGGGGCAAGCAGATTGTGGCGCTTCTCGCGATTGTCGCGCGCCGTACCCTCCTGGTCCATCGACACCCAGGTGTCGGTCACCACCGCGTCGGCCCCGCGCACGGCGGCGTCCGGATCGGTCAGCAATTGGATGCGCGCACCCTCGCGCTTGGCCCAGGCGAGCACGTCGGCATGCGGGCGCAGCGGCTCGGGGCAGGCAAGGCGCAGCTCGAAGGCAAAACGCTTGGCCGCATGGATCCACGACGCGGCCACATTGTTGCCGTCGCCGGTCCAGGCCACCACTTTGCCCGCAATGTCGCCCTTGCGCTCTTCGATGGTCATCACGTCGGCCATCACCTGGCACGGATGCGAGAGATCGGTGAGGCCGTTGATGACGGGCACGGTCGCATGGCGCACGAGCTCGGCCAGATTGTCCGCACGATTGGTGCGCAGCATGATCGCGTCGCAATAGCGCGACAGCACGCGCGCGGTGTCGCCGATCGACTCGCCGCGCCCGAGCTGCGTGTCGAGATGCGACAGGATCACCGCCTCGCCGCCGAGCTGGCGAATGCCGACCTCGAACGACACGCGCGTGCGCGTGGACGGTTTCTCGAAGATCATCGCTAGCGTCTTGCCCGCAAGCGGCTTCGCATCGCCGCCGAGCGGGCGCTTGGCTTTGAACGCGGCCCCCATATCGAGGATGCGGCGCAGCGTGCCCGTTTCGAGCACGTCGAGATCGAGGAAATGGCGCGGGGCGGCGATCGTCATGGGGGCTGTTCCTATCCGGCCTTGCGCGCGGCGGCGGCGTTGGCGCGCAGATCCGCACAGGCCGCGTCGATCTTCTCGACCGCTTCGCTGACATGCTCGGCCGTCACGATCAGCGGGGCGAGGATGCGCATCACATTGTCGCCGGCACCGGCCGTGAGCAGGCCTTGCTTGCGCACGGCAAGGATCATGTCCTGGTTCGGGCCTTTGCATTTGAGGCCGAGCAGCAGGCCGGAGCCGCGCGCATCCTCGAACATGTCGGGATTGCGCGACACGAGGCCCGCCAATTGCTGCTTCAAATGGCCCGCAATGCGCTCGACGTTTGCGAGGAAACCGTCGGCCAGCATCACGTCGAGCACGGCATTGCCGGCCGACATTGCAAGCGGATTGCCGCCGTAGGTCGAGCCGTGCGTGCCGGCCGTCATGCCGGCGGCGGCCTTTGCGGTCGCAAGGCAGGCGCCGACGGGAAAGCCGTTGCCGAGCGCTTTGGCGACCGACATCACGTCGGGCATCACGTCCGCCCATTCATGCGCGAAGAGCTTGCCCGAGCGGCCCATGCCGGTCTGGATTTCGTCGAAGAACAGCAACAGGCCATGGCGGTCGCACAGCTCGCGCACGCCCTTGAGGCATTGCGCGGGCACGGGGCGAATGCCGCCTTCGCCCTGGATCGGCTCGATGAGAATGCCGGCCGTTGCAGGCCCGATCGCGGCTTCGAGTGCGGCATGGTCGCCGAACGGCACTTGGTCGAAGCCGTCGACCTTGGGGCCGAAGCCGTCGAGATATTTCTGCTGGCCGCCGGCGGCCAACGTCGCGAGCGTACGGCCGTGGAAAGCGCCTTCGAACGTGATGATGCGGTAGCGCTGCGGGTTGCCGTGGTGCGCGTGGTATTTGCGCACAAGCTTGATGCCGCATTCGTTGGCTTCGGCCCCCGAATTGGTGAAAAACACCGTGTCGGCGAAGGTCGCGGCCACCAGCCGTTCGGCCAGACGCTGCTGCTGCGGGATCGGGAAGATGTTCGAGGTGTGCCACACTTTGTGCATCTGTGCGCCAACTTGCGCCACGAGATGCGGGTGCGCGTGGCCGAGCCCCGTCACGGCGATGCCGCACGCAAAATCGAGATATCGCTTGCCGTCGGTTCCCCACAGATACGGGCCTTCGCCGCGCTCGAAGCCCACTTCGGCGCGCGCATAGGTCGGCATCACGGCGGGAAAATCAGTGCTCACGGCAAACGACTCCTTTTTGCCCGCGCGACAAGATCGCGGGGCCGCAAAAAACCGAGTATCCGGAAAAGCCCCGATTTTGTCAATTCGGGGGCGAATTCGCAGTTTTAGATCAGGATGTTAGGCGTCAGCTGCGCAGCTTGTAGCCGCGTTTGAACATGCCGTAGCACAAGGCCGCCAAGGCGACGTTCGCGCCGATCAGCACGGCCGCTCCGGTCCACGGGTGCGCATCGGCATGGCCGATGAAGCCGAAGCGGAACCCGTCGATCATGTAGAAGAACGGGTTGAAGAGGGCGAGCAGATGCCACGGCTCGGGCAGGCGATCGACCGTGTAGAAGGTGCCCGACAGGAACGCGAGCGGGGTCACCACGAAGTTGGTCACGGCCGCGATATGGTCGAATTTCTCCGACCATACGCCGCCCGCGATGCCGAGCAGCGACAGCAAGGCCGAGGCCATCAGGCCGTTGAACAGGATCCAGCCCCATGCATGCACATGCAAGGGCACGAAGGGCAGCAGGCACGCGGCGACCACGAGGCCGACCACGAGCCCGCGCACGATGCCGCCGGCGGCAAATCCCACCACGAGTTCGCCCGGCGACAAAGGCGGCATCAGCGAGTCGACGATGTTGCCCTGTACCTTGGCGATCACGAGCGAGGAAGACGTGTTGGCGAACGCGTTCTGCGTCATCGCCATCATGATGAGGCCGGGGGCGAGAAACTCGGCGAACGAAATGCCGCCCGCAACGTTCACCTGCGGCCCCAGCGCCAGCACGAACACGGCAAGGAACAGCAGCGTCGTCACCACGGGGGCGGCGATCGTCTGGGTATGGACCTTGGTGAAGCGACGAATTTCGCGCATCGACAGGGTCCAAAGACCCAACCAATTCACGGAACCGTAGCGACGCGGGCGAGGCGGCAAAGCATGCATGGCGGGCGGGACCATAAGCGCAAAGCAAGATCCCTCGCAATGTTTCCCGCCGCATGGCAGAACAGCGCCAGATGAAACCCCGCCAACCCCCCAAACCGCCCACCCAAGAGCGCCTCGAAAAGGCCGCTTTGCACTATCTCGAGCGCTACGCCGCCTCAAGCGAGGGCGTGCGCCGCGTGCTGATGCGCAAAGTCGAGCGAGCGGCGCGTGCGGGCGTGGGCGACAAGGTGCAGGGTGCTGCCGACGTCGCCGCCGTCATCGACAAGCTCTTGGCGCGCAAACTCGTGGACGACAGCGTGTTCGCCGAAGGGCGTGCGCTGAGCCTCGCGCGCCGCGGCCTGCCGCGCAGCCAGATCGTGCAGCGCCTCAAGATCAAGGGCGTGGATGGCGAAGAAGTCGACAAGGCGCTCGCCGCCCTCGACGAGGCCGGCATCTCCGACCGCACGGCCGCGATCCTGTTCGCCAAACGCAAGCGCCTCGGCCCGTTCTGCACGAATGCGGCGGTGCGCAAAGACCAGCGCCTGCGCCATATGGCGGCGATGGCGCGTGCCGGCTTCGACGGCACGCTCGCGCGTATGGTGCTCGACGCCCCCAACCCGGAAGCGCTCGAGCAGGTCTAAGCCGTCGCGGCCTGCTTGTCCCAGGCGAGCTTGAGGCCGACGGCGGCGAACTCGGCGCGGATCGTTTCGTTGAAGGCGCGGCGCACGCGCCATTGTTTGCCGGGCAACGTCTTCACGCGTGCTTTGAGCGTCTGGCCGATGTCGGAATACGCATCGAGCCCCAGATCTTCGTAGTCGCCGAGCAGCAGCGGCGCCATCTCGGGCTCGGCCTGCAAAACCTCGAACGCTTTGCGCATGGCGGCGCGCGCCTTGCCGATATCGGCATCGTAGCCCACGACCGCCTCGAACGTTGCGAACGCGAAGTCTTTCGTCTGGTTCGAGATGATCGTGACGGTGCCGAACGGGATCGTGTGCAAGGTGCCGTCGGCCGAGCGCAATTTGATCGCGCGCAGGCCCAGCGCTTCGACCGTGCCGGCTTTGTCGCCGAGCTGCACCACGTCGCCGACCGCCAGCACGTCTTCGAGGATCATCGAAATGCCGGTGATGAGATCGCGCACCATGTTTTGCGCACCCAGGCCGACGGCGAGGCCGAGCACGCCCGCACCCGCCAGCAAGGGTGTTACGTTGATGCCGATCTCGTTGAGAGTCACGAGCGTCACGAACACGGTCAGCAGCACGAACAACGCACGGCGCAACAGCGGCAGAAGCGTGCGCACGCGTGCCGAGGTGCGCTCGGTCGGCTTCTCGACGTCGCCTTTGCGCACGAGATAGCGTTCGAGCCCGGCATTGGCGAATTCCCACGCCGCCAGTGCGAGCACGACCGCAAAGGCGATCGAGAACAGCCCGCCCGCCACGCGTTGGCCTGCCGGTGTGGCTGCATATTCGAGCGTGCGAATGCCCCAGGCTTGCGCGATCGCGAGCACGGCCACCGCGCCGATCGTCCATTGCAGCAGGCGCCGGCCGGCATTGACGTAGCGATTGGCGCGCGCTTCGAGGGCGGGGAAGCGCTCGCGCAGATCGGGGGCGACCGTGAACACGCGCGCGATCCCGTAGTCGAGCAGCAGCACGGCCACGCGTGCAGTCGCCCCGATGGTCAGCGTGATAGCACTTGCCTGCAGGATGAAGGCGAAGCCGTCGGGCCGCAGCAGCCAGGCGAACAGGGCCGTCACGATGTAGGCGAGGGCCGCCACATGCCAGTATTTCGACAGGCCCTGGCCCAGGAAGCCCGCCCGCATCTGCACGAGCCAGCCTTCGCCGGTGGCAGCACGTGCGAGCGATTCGGCGACCG
The DNA here is from genome assembly GCA_027532905.1 of Magnetospirillum sp. Classification (NCBI taxonomy): domain Bacteria; kingdom Pseudomonadati; phylum Pseudomonadota; class Alphaproteobacteria; order Rhodospirillales; family Rhodospirillaceae; genus Magnetospirillum; species Magnetospirillum sp. Next base: position 986,260 of record JAPZUA010000001.1, on the reverse strand, counting down.
CCACGCGGTTCTGCAGTACGATGGCCGTCACCATCATCGCGACGACCACGCCCAAAAGCTTGACCGTGAAATTGTGCGCCCCGTCCGGCATGCCGAGCAGCAAGGCGGCTTGCGCCGCGAAATACCAATAGACGGCGATGTTGGTGAGGCGCCGGACCCACAAATAGAGATAGGCCGAGGTTTCGTCGCCGAGGGGGGCTGCGCGCAAACCCGGATGGCGCGGCGCGAATGCGATTTCGGCGGCCAGCGCCACCGCGCGCGCGATCACGTTGGCGTTCACGAAGGAGATCGCGACAAGGCTTGCCGTGCGCGACGGCTGCAGCGCGCCGAGGACGGCCACCGCCACGGCCGCAAACGCCGCGATGGGCAACAAGCCCAAGAGGCCGCTCAACGCGATCGGAAATGCGCGTCGCCAGCCCGCATCGACCGCGCGCGCCTCAAGCCGACGGCGGGCGACGCCCAAGGCCCGCCACACGAGATGCTCGGCAAGTGCGCCCGCCGCCAGCACGATCGCGAGCTTGCCGAGAATTTCGAACAGCCGGTCGCGCGAGGCTTCGCTGCCGATTTGGGCGTCGAACCACGCCGCAAGCTTGGGCGCGTCGCCCGCAAACGCCGCCGCCTGCACGACCGCTTGCGTGATCGCCTCGATCTGGTCGGCGAGCTGCTCGGCAAAGGTGTTGGCCACGCGCGCGATCTGCTCGACGGGCGCATCGGTCGGCGCCAGGACCGGCACTTGGCCCGAGCGCTGGATCTGCACGAGTGTCTTCAGCTGTTCGAGGAGTGCCGCGCGCGACGCGTCGTTTTCGAGAGCGCCGATCAGCTTCTCGATTTCGTCGGGCGACGGTGCTTCTTGCGCGTGCGCAACAGGCGGCGCCACGAAAACGCAAAGAGCGAACAGCAAAGCGGCGAGCAGTTTCATCGGCGGTCCTGACGCAGATTGCGGAGGCGGGGTGCCGTCTTGGATGCCGGATTCGCAGCCAAAACGCCAGCCCCGCACCTTCCACCCTGCGCGACGGACCGCCTATCGTTTGACACAATTGCGTGCGCTCGCCATATAGACGCCACAGCGGTCGCCAATGCCGCAGCAAAATCGTCGTTTGCCGGAGGAAACTGCCATGTCCCCGATTTCGCGTCGCACGACTCTTGCGGGGCTGGGCCTTGCCGGGCTTGGTGCCACCTTTGCCGCCCCCGCGATCGTGCACGCGCAGACGCCCGCCAAGACCTCGGTCGGCGTTTTGCGCCTGTCCTCGTCGGGGCCGGTTTTTGTCGCTGCCGAACGCGGCTATTGGCGCGAGCTTGGGCTCGACGTCGAACTCAAATACTTCACGGCCGCGCAGCAAGTGCCGGTGGCCGTCACCTCGAACGACGCCGAATTCGGCGTCACGGGCCTCACGGCGGCGTTCTACAATCTCGCCGGGCGTGGGGCCTTGAAGATCGTCGCTTCGCAAGCGCGCGACGAAAAGGGCTTCCCGCTGACCGCTTTCATGGCGACGAACGCCGCCTACGAGCGCGGGCTTCGCGGCGCCAAAGACTATGCGGGCAAGCGCATCGGCATCACCACCACGGGCTCGACCTTCCACTACATGCTGGGCCTCATCGCCAAGAAGTACAATTTCGACATCAACAGCGTCACGCTTGTGCCGCTGCAAACGTTGCCCAACATGCAGGCCGCGTTCAAAGGCGGCCAGATCGACGGCATCCTCGCCCCCGTCACGCTTGCGCGTGCGCTGGAGGCCGACGGCTCGGGCAAGATCCTCGCCTGGGCCGGCGACGAAACGCCGTGGCAGCTCGGCGCTTTGTTCACGAGTCCGCGCGCCATCGACACGCGCCGCAACGTCGTCGAACGTTTCATTGCGGGCTATGTGCGCGGGGCCGCCGATTTCCATGCCGCCTTCAATCTGCGCGACGCGGCCGGCAAGGAAATCTACGGCACCAACTACGCCGAAACCTTGAGCCTCGTTGCGCGCGCCGTGCAGCAGCCGACCAATCTGGTGGCGCAGGGCCTGCCCTATATCGATCCGCAAGGGCGCCTCGACGTGGGCGACATCTACGCCCAGGTCGCGTTCTGGCAGCAGGCGGGACTCGTCGCGCGCGAGGTGAATGCGCGCGACGTGATCGACCTCTCCTTCGTGCGCGGCCACATGAACGTGCCGCGCAGCTAAGGTGGAGCTGGTCTGCGAAGGGATCGCCCATCGCTACGGGGCGTTGGACGTTCTCGCGGGCATCGATCTTGCGGTGCGGCCGGGCGAGTGCTTGGCTTTGCTGGGCCCGTCGGGCTGCGGCAAATCCACGCTGCTCGGCATCATGGGCGGTTTGCTTGCACCCAGTTCGGGCCGCGTCGTGCTGCGCGGGGAAGCGCCGATTGCTTCGCTCAATCCCATTACCTACGTGTTCCAGGATTTTGCGTTGCTGCCTTGGCGCACGGTCGCAGGCAATGTCGCCCTCGCCCTCGAACATCGCGGCCTCGCGAAAGCCGAGACGGAGGCGCGCGTCGCCAATGCGCTGGCGCGCACGAGCTTGACCGAATTCCGCGACGCGTTCCCCAAACAATTGTCGGGCGGCATGCGCCAACGCGTGGGCATCGCGCGCGCCCTCAGCGTCGATCCGGCCGTATTGCTGCTCGACGAGCCGCTGTCGGCCCTCGATGCGCAGACGCGCGATCTGCTGATGGAAGATTTTCTGAAACTCTGGCTCGCGTCGCGCACCACGTCGGTCTATGTCACGCACAATCTGCAGGAAGCGTTGCGCTTGGCCGACCGCATTTGCGTGCTGTCGCGCCGGCCCGGCCGCATCAAGGAAATCGTCGCCCTCGACATGCCGCAAGCCCAGCGCGGCAGCCCGGAAGCTGCACGCCGCATGGCCGAATGGGCCGAACATCTGTGGCATCTGATCCGCGACGAAGCGGCCGTTGCCGAGCGCGAGGTCGCCGATGTCTGAGCGGCAGGTTGAATTTCGAGGGATCGGTTTTGCGCCGCAGCCCGTGCGCTATGCGTCGCTCGCCGCCTTCGCCGTGCTGCTCGCCGTCTGGGAATATGCCGGGCGTTCGGGCCTCGTATCGCCGATCTTCCTGCCGCCGCCCAGCACCGTCGCAAAAGCTTTGGGCGACCTCTGGACGCAAGGGCTGTTGCTGCGCCATCTGTCGGAAAGCGCCTACCGCCTCGTGTTCGGCTGGGGGTTCGGCACGTTCCTGGGCCTTGCGGCAGGCTTCGCGATGGGCATTTGGTCGGTGAGCCGGGCGATCGGCGTGCCGTTTGTGTCGGCGCTGTTCCCGATCCCTAAAATCTCGCTGCTGCCGCTGTTGATCCTGTGGCTCGGTATTGGCGAAGCTTCGAAGGTCGCCACGATCGCGCTCGGCGTGTTCTTCCCCACGGTCATCGCGACCTATGCCGCCATCGACGCCGTCCCGCGCAATCTCATTCGCATGGGCCAAAGCTTCGGCTTGCCCACGGCCGACGTGCTGCGCAAGATCGTGCTGCCGGGTGCCTTGCCCGGCATCCTTGCGGGCTTCCGCATTTCGAGTTCGATCGCCCTCATCCTGCTCGTCTCGGCCGAAATGATTGGTGCGCAATACGGTATTGGCGCCTTCGTGCTGCAGGCCGGCAATCTGATGCTGACCGACCAGCTGCTGGCGGGTGTGGTCATCCTGTCGATCCTGGGCCTTACCATCGGCACGGGCCTCGGCCAGCTCGAAAAACGCCTGCTGCGCTGGCGTTAGCGGGCAGGGGCGGTCCCTTGATCCAATCGCCGTTTGCGGGCGTATAATCTCGGCATCATGACTGACGACAAACTCATTGCCGCCAAGCAAAAATGGGCGCGCGACGGCCGGCTTTTGACCGGCGCTGCCGCGCCGCCTGCCGAGCGCCTGCCGCCCGGCCAGCGCCGCGTGGATACGTGGCCCGTGCTCGATATCGGCGTGGAGCCCGGCGTTTCGACGGAAGACTGGTCGCTCGAGGTTTTTGGCCTTGTCGAAGCCCCGCTCAAATGGGATTGGGCGGCGTTCCAGCGCCAGAAGCAGACCGACTTCCTGTCCGACATCCATTGCGTGACGGCGTGGTCGCGCTTCGACAATCGTTGGCGCGGGGTCGCCACGCACGATCTGCTCGATCTTGTGCGGCCCAAGCCTGAGGCGCGCTTCGTGATCCAGCATTCGTTCGACGGCTACACGACGAACGTGCCGCTTGCCGCCTTTGCCGACGACGACGTGCTGCTCGCCCATTCCTGGGAGGGCGCACCCTTGTCGCTCGCGCATGGCGGGCCGGTAAGGCTGATTCTGCCGAAGCTCTATCTGTGGAAGAGTGCGAAGTGGCTTGCGAAGCTCGAATTCGTGGCCGAAGATCGCGCAGGTTTCTGGGAGCAGCGCGGCTACCACATGCACGGCGATCCGTGGACGGAGGAACGTTATGGCTAAACGCACGACCCCGCCTTTGCCGGTCACGCGCCGCCTGTTTGCAGGCCTCGGCTTTGCGGTCGCGATGGGCACCTACTACGGCGAAAAGCTGATCGGCAAAGCTGCGGCCGCACCCTCAAGGAACACCGGCATGTCCGTTTTCGATTTCGAATTCACGTCGATCGAGGGTACAGCGCTGCCTTTGTCGGCCTATCGCGGCAAGCCCGTGCTCGTCGTCAACACGGCGTCGTTCTGCGGCTACACCCCGCAATACACCGAGCTCGAAAAACTTTGGGACCTCTACAAGGACAAGGGCCTCGTGCTGGTCGGCGTGCCGTCCGACGATTTCGGCCGCCAGGAGCCGGGTACCAACGCCGAGATCAAAGCCTTCTGCGAAGGCTTCGATGTGTCGTTCCCGATGGCGGAGAAAAACGTCGTCGCCGGCCCGAAGGCGCATCCGCTCTACAAATGGATCGCGCAGTCGATGGGCGAGGGCGCCAATCCGCGCTGGAATTTCTTCAAGCATCTGTTCGGGCGCGACGGGCAGCCGATCGCGTCGTGGCCGAGCCGCGTGTCGCCGACGGGTCCCGAAATCCGCAAGGCCGTCGAAGCCGCCCTCGCCGCAAAACCAAATGCCTGAGTTCGGCCTCGCCTGCCGCGCGGAATTCCAGCTCGATTTTTCGACCGCCCAACTCAATCACGGCTCGTTCGGCGCCACGCCCATCGCTGTGCGCGATGCCGCCGAAGCGTGGCGCCGGCGCATGGAGGCCGACCCCACGCATTTTGTGCGGCGCGTGTGGCCCGATGCGGTTGCGGCCGCGCGCACGGCTCTTGCGGCATTTCTGAACGCCGATCCCGACGGTCTGGTGCTCGTCGAAAACGCGACGCAAGGGGCCAACGCCGTGCTGCGTTCGCTCGATCTGCAGCCGGGCGACTGCATCGTCACGACCAATCACGGCTACCGCGCCGTCGCCAAGACGGTCGATTACGTGTGCAGGCGCGCGAGTGCCACGCATGTGCGGCTCGATTTCGGCCGCGCCGTGCCCACAGCCGCCGACATCGCGGCCCAATTGCCGAAGCAAACGCGTTTGCTGATCGTCGACCACATCACCTCGCCGAGTGCTTTGGTGCTGCCGGTCGCCGAAATCTTGGCGGCCGTGCGCGCGATGGGCGTGCCGGTCTTGGTCGATGGTGCCCATGCACCGGGCCAATTGCCGCTCGATCTGGCCGCCCTCGATGCCGATTTCTATGTCGGCAATTGCCACAAATGGCTGTTTGCCGCGAAGGGGGCGGCGTTTCTGAGCGTGGCGCCCGCCCATCGCAAATGGGTCCATCCGCCGACGATCTCGCACGGGCTCGACCAGGGGCTCGCGGCCGAGTTCGATTGGACGGGCACGCGCGACGTCGGCGCGTGGCTCGCGATCCCGGAGGGGCTCGCCTTTGGTACACGCTTCGGCTGGCCGCAGATCCGGGCGCACAACAATGCGCTTTGTGCGGCGATGGCCGCCCGCTTGGCGGCGTCGTTCGGCACCGAGATTCTGGGGCCGCCGGAAGCGCGCGCACACCTTGCCGCAATCCGCCTGCCGCTCGGCGGCGTGTGCGACGAGAAGCGCGCCCTCGCCTTGCTCACCAAGCTCTACGACATTGCGCGCGTGCAAGCGCCGATCATGGCGTTCGAGAACGCGTTGTGGGTGCGCGTGAGTGCGCAGATCTACAACGTGGCCGCCGATGCCGACCGGCTCGCCGGCGTCGATTGGGCGGCCCTTGAACAATAGGCGGGCCTGCCGTACGAATCCCCATCGGCAACGATAAAAAAGCACGAGGGGAGCGGCGGCAAGTTCCATGTCCGGCAAATATCTGCTTGCGATCGACCAGGGTACCACCTCGACGCGCGCCATCCTGTTTGCGACCGACGGCACGCCCGTTGCGTCCGCCCAAGTCCAGCTCAAGCAATATTACCCTTCCCCCGGTTGGGTCGAGCATGACGGCGAGGAGATTTGGACCGCAACCTTGTCGGTCGTGCGCCGCGCGCTTTCGAACGCCAAGGCCAAAGCCGCCGACGTAACCGCGATCGGCATCACGAACCAGCGCGAAACCACGCTCGTGTGGGATCGCGAGACGGGCAAACCCATCCACAAAGCGCTCGTCTGGCAGGATCGGCGCACGGCCGATTGGTGCCGCACGATGCGCACGAAGATCGGCGACGCCGAACTCGGCAAGCGCACGGGCCTTTTGTTCGACGCGTATTTCTCCGGCTCCAAAATCGCGTGGCTGCTCGACAATGTGGCGGGTGCGCGGGCTGCCGCCAAAGCCGGGCGGCTTGCGTTCGGCACGATCGACACGTTTTTGCTGTGGCGCCTTACGGGCGGCAAGGTGCATGCGACGGATGCCACGAATGCCGCGCGCACGATGCTGTTCGACATCAAGCGCCAAGTCTGGGACGCGGAATTGCTGAAGGCGTTTGCGATCCCGGCAAGCCTGCTGCCGGAGGTGCGAAATTCGGCCGACGATTTCGGCGCTGCCGACGCGAAGCTCTTCGGCGGGGCCATTCCCATTCGCGGCATCGCGGGCGACCAGCAGGCGGCCGCGTTCGGCCAAGCGTGTTTTTCGCCGGGCATGGTCAAGAGCACCTACGGCACGGGTTGTTTCGTGCTGCTCAACACCGGCGACAAATTCGTGCGTTCGAAAAACCGCCTCTTGTCCACCGTCGCCTACAGGCTCGGCGGCAAAACCGCCTACGCGCTCGAAGGCTCGATCTTCATTTCGGGTGCGGTCGTGCAATGGGTGCGCGACGGGCTCAAAGCCATCGCCAACGCCGCCGACAGCGAAGCGATCGCGCGCAAGCTCGACGGCAATGGCGGCGTCTATCTCGTGCCGGCCTTCACGGGCCTTGGTGCGCCGTGGTGGGACCCCGATGCGCGCGGAGCCATCCTCGGCCTTACGCGCGATTCAGGGCAAGCGCAGATCGTGCGCGCCGCCCTCGAATCGACCGCTTACCAAACGCGCGATCTGATGGCGGCGATGCAGAAAGATCTCGGGCCCAAGGCCGCGATCAAGACACTGCGCGTCGATGGCGGCATGGCGGCGAACGACTGGGTCATGCAGTTTTTGGCCGACCAGCTCGGTGTGGCGGTCGACCGTCCCGTCGTGACCGAGACGACCGCTTGGGGGGCGGCGGCGTTGGCGGGGCTGGGGGCGGGCGTCTATGGCTCGACCGCCGACATCGCCAAGCTGCGCCGCGCCGACCGGCTGTTTACGCCAAAAATGGCGGCGGCCGCGCGCGACAAGCTCTATGGCGGCTGGCAAGACGCGGTCGCGCGCGTGCGTTCGGACTATTCCGGCAGTCGGAAAACCACCCGGTAAGAGCGCACTATTCTTGCCCATCGGGCTATGTCATAAAAGCTTCACAAAAGCGTTGCACACGAGACATTCTGCACGCTTAAACGACGCAGGAGCCCGTTCGTGCGGGCGAATCCTTGCGTCACAAAAAGGGGAGAGACCTGATGATTTTTCGTCGAAATCTGCTTTGCGCCACGGCCGCCGCCGCGATGGTCGCCGCCGCTGCACCTGCCTTCGCGCAAGTCGAGATCCAGTGGTGGCATGCGATGACGGGTGCGAACAACGACGTCGTCAACCGCCTTGCGGATGAATTCAACGCCTCGCAGCGCGAATACAAAGTCGTCGCGTCCTACAAAGGTTCGTACCCCGACACGATGAACGCCGGCATCGCCGCGTTCCGCGCCGGCAACGCGCCGCACATCATGCAGGTGTTCGAAGTGGGGACGGCCACGATGATGGCAGCCCGCGGCGCCATCAAGCCGGTCGCCGATCTCATGAAGGAAGCGGGCGAACGCTTCGATCCGTCGTCCTATCTGCCGGCGGTCGCGGGCTACTATTCCACCGCGCGCGGCGAGATGCTGTCCTTCCCGTTCAACTCGTCGTCGACGGTGATGTGGTACAACAAGGACGCCTTCCGCAAGGCTGGCCTCAATCCGGACGCGCCGCCCAAGACTTGGCCCGAAGTGTTCGAAGCCGCCAAGAAGCTTAAGGCGTCGGCCACGCCCAATTGCGGCTTCTCGACCGCGTGGGTCACGTGGGTCAACATCGAGCAGTTCTCGGTGTGGCACAACATTCCGATCGGCACCAAGTCGAACGGCATCGACGGTTTCGACACCGAGTTCCGCATCAACTCGCCCACGCATGTGCGCCACTTCGCCAATCTGGCCGAACTCGCCAAGGACAAGACCTACGTCTATGGCGGCCGCACCAACACGGGCGAAGGCACGTTCACGTCGGGCGAATGCCCGATCATGATCACCTCGTCGGGCTTCTACGGCAACGTCAAGGCGAACGCCAAGTTCGACTGGGCCAACGCCGCGATGCCGTACTATCCGGACGTGGCGGGTGCGCCGCAGAACTCGACGCTCGGCGGCGCTTCGCTGTGGGTCATGGGCGGCAAGAACGCCAACGAGTACAAGGGCGTTGCCAAGTTCTTCGCCTTCCTGTCGGACACCGACCGCCAGGCGCGCCTGCACACCGAATCGGGCTACCTGCCGATCACGACGGCGGCCTACGAAAAGGTCAAGGCGTCGGGCTTCTACAACACGAACCCCTATCTCGAGACGCCGCTGAAGTCGCTCACGAACAAGGCGCCGACCGAGAACTCGAAGGGTCTGCGCTTCGGCAACCTCGTCCAGATCCGCGACATCTGGTCGGAAGAAATCGAAGCGGCCCTGCAGGGCACCAAGACGGCCCAGCAGGCCATGGATGCGGCCGTTGCGCGCGGCAACGCCTCGCTGCGCCAGTTCGAGCGCACGGTCACGCGCTGAACGCGGTCTGAAACGGGCGGGCCGGGTCCTTCGCGGACCCGGCCCGTTTCTTCGAAGGAAACGGAGACTTCGCAGCATGGAACGACGCGCGCTGTTCGGCGGCAAAGTCCTGCCCTATTCGCTACTGCTGCCGCAATTCGCGATCGTCGTCGTCTTCTTCTACGTGCCGGCCGTACAGGCGGTCTGGCAATCGATGCTAATGCAGGACGCGTTCGGCATTTCGACCGAATTCGTGTGGTTCGAGAACTACACGATCCTCGCCGCCAACCCCGAATATTACCGCACGATGGGCACCACGGCCGTGTTCTCGGTGCTGGTCGCATTTCTGTCGCTGTCGAGCGGGCTTCTGCTCGCCGTGATGGCCGACAAGCAGATCAAAGGGGCCACCATCTATAAGACGATGCTGATCTGGCCCTATGCGGTGGCCCCGGCCGTTGCAGGCGTTCTGTGGCTCTTCATGTTCCAGCCGTCGCTCGGCATGCTCGCCAAGGCGCTGCGCAGCTGGGGCATCGACTGGAACCCGCTCTTGAACGGCAACCACGCGATGATCCTCGTGGTGCTGGCCGCCACGTGGAAGCAGATCTCGTACAATTTCCTCTTCTTCCTCGCCGGCCTCGCCGCGATCCCCAAGAGCGTGATCGAGGCCGCCGCCATTGACGGAGCGCGGCCGATGCGCCGCTTCTGGACGATCATCTTCCCGCTGCTATCGCCCACGGCCTTCTTCCTGCTCACGGTCAACATCGTCTACGTGTTCTTCGACACGTTCGGCATCATCGACTCGGTCACGAGCGGCGGCCCTGCCGGTAACACGACGACGATGGTCTACAAGGTCTATGCCGACGGCAAACTCGGCAGCGATCTCGGCGGCTCGGCTGCCCAGTCGGTCGTGCTGATGGCGATCGTGATCGCGCTCACGGCCGTGCAGTTCAAATTCGTCGAGCGCCGGGTGCAGTACTGATGGTCGAGCGCGAAACCCTCGTCGGCCGCGTGGTGCCGCATGTCGTGCTGCTCGTCGGCGTGTGCATCGTCGCGTTCCCGGTCTATCTCGCCTTGCTCGCCTCCACTTACGACGCCGCCACCGTGCAGAACGGCCAGATGTCGCTGTTGCCCGGCAACCAGATGCTGGAAAACTACGAGCGCATCGTGTTTTCTGGCGCTCGCGCCACCACGCGCGAGCCGGTCGGCACGATGCTGCTGAACAGCTTCGTGATGGCGCTCGTCATCGCACTCGGCAAGATCGCGATCTCGCTGATCTCGGCCTACGCGATCGTGTTCTTCCGCTTTCCGTTCCGGATGGCTGCGTTCTGGCTCATTTTCGTCACATTGATGCTGCCCGTCGAAGTGCGCATCTATCCCACCTACAAGATCGTCGCCGATCTCGGCCTGCTCGACACCTACACTGGCCTCACGCTGCCGCTGATCGCGTCCGCGACCGCCACGCTTCTGTTCCGCCAGTTTTTCATGACCGTGCCCGAAGAACTCGTCGAAGCGTCGAAGATCGACGGGGCGGGGCCGGTGCGCTTTTTCAAGGACACGCTGCTGCCGCTGTCGATCACGACGATGGCGGCCCTGTTCGTGATCCAGTTCATCTACGGCTGGAACCAATATCTGTGGCCGCTTCTGATCACGACGCGCGACAACATGCAGACGATCGTGATCGGCATCAAAAAGATGATCGTCACGCAGGACGCCTTGACAGAATGGCAGCTCGCGATGGCCACAGCGGTGCTCGCCTTGCTGCCGCCGGTGCTGGTCGTGGTGCTGATGCAGAAGCTGTTCGTCAAAGGTCTGGTCGAGACGGAAAAGTGACGAAGGCGCGCGAAGGACGGAAGAAATGGCGAGCGTGATTCTCGATTCGGTGCGCAAGGTCTATGCGGGCGGCGTGGAAGCCGTGAAGGGCATTTCGCTCACGATCCCCGACGGCAATTTCACCGTGCTGCTCGGCCCCTCGGGCTGCGGCAAGTCGACGCTGCTGCGCATGATCGCGGGTCTCGAGGAGATCAGCGGCGGCACAGTTTCGATCGGCGGGCGCACGGTCAACGACGTCGAGCCGTCGGAGCGCGACATCGCGATGGTGTTCCAGAACTACGCGCTCTATCCGCACATGTCCGTGTACGACAACATGGCCTATGGGCTGCGCAATCGCGGCACGCCCAAGGACGAGATTGCGCGGCGCGTGGCCGATGCCGCCCGCCTGCTCGCGATCGAGCCCTACTTGAAGCGCAAGCCGCGCGCCCTTTCGGGCGGCCAGCGCCAGCGCGTGGCGATGGGACGGGCCATCGTACGCGAGCCGGCGGCGTTCCTGTTCGACGAGCCGCTGTCCAATCTCGACGCCAAGCTTCGCGTGCAGATGCGCCTTGAAATCCGCAAGCTGCACAACCGCCTCAAGGCGACGTCGATCTTCGTCACGCACGACCAGGTCGAGGCGATGACGCTCGCCGACCAGGTCGTGGTCATGAATGGCGGGCGCATCGAACAGGTCGGCACGCCGCTCGAAATCTACCGCGCTCCTTTGAGCAAATTCGTGGCGACGTTCATCGGCTCGCCGGCGATGAATCTGGTTTCGGGCACGGTCGTGTCGGCTGACGAGGTGGCGCTTGCCGATGGCAGCCGCCTGCGTTTCGATGCTGCCGTTTACGCGCCCGGCAAAGGGGCGAAGGTCGAAGTCGGTCTGCGCCCGGAAGAAGCGAAGGTCGAAGCGGCCCCGGGGCCGCAGCAGCCGCGTCTGCAGTGCGACGTGACCGAAGAGCTTGGAGCCACGCGCCTACTGCACGGCATGCTGGCGGGCGAAGCCTTCGTGCTCGCCCTGCCATCCGATGCGGCCGATCCGGGGCGGACGATCGCGGTTTCGGCGTCGCCCGCCAACGTGCATCTGTTCGACGTCGAGTCCGGTCGCAGCCTGCGGCGCAGCCCCAACGCCTAAATCTCGCCGCCTAAATCTCGGCGCCTAAAGCTCGATCTCCGTCCAGATCGGCTGGTGGTCGGAACCTTGGGCGTCGTTGTCGATCCAGGCGCGTTTGATCCGGGGGCCCAAGACCGCGCTCGCCATGCAGAAATCGATGCGCTCGCGATGCGTGAGCGTACTGTCGCAGCTCCAGCCGCTCGCCACATCGTTTCCGGCCGCCACATAGGCATCGACGAAGCCGCTTCTGGCCGTCACGCGGCCGAACTCGGCCGACAGCGGCCCGACCAGCCGCGCATAAAGCGGCGAGCGGAAGGTGATGTTGAAATCGCCCATGAACAAAGCCGCCTGCGGCATCGGCGGCGGCGGTCGGCCTTGGGTCCAGTCGGCATCTTTGTGGGCACCGAACCACGCCCCGCCTTCGTCGGGGGCGGTGCGGTGGAGTTCGATGAGCCGGTCCACTTGGGCGGCGCGGTCGCCGTCGTCGATATGCGAGAGATGCAGCGAATAGAGACGCAAGGGCCCCGCCGTCGGCGTTTCGATCACCCCTTCGAGAGCCGAGCGCTGCAGGCAGAATTGATGGACCGCGCCGTATTTGGGCAAGAGATGGTTGCGCGACGTGACGATCGGCGTGCGCGACAGCAACATGTTGCCGAACTGGCGGCGCGCACCACCGGGCCGGCCGGTGTCGGCATCCATGTCGTAGCCGGGTCCGTAGACCCAGTAGAAATCCGGCAACAGGGCCGCAAGCTCGGCCGGCTGGTCGACATTGCCGGAACGCGGCCAGAAGCGCTCGACCTCCTGCAAAGCGATCACGTCGGCATCGGCGACGCTTGCGGCAATGCGCGCAAGGTCGAAACGACCGTCTTTGCCCTTGCCGTATTGGATGTTGTAGCTTGCGAACTTCATGGATTCGTCTCCTCCCGCTGCAGCGCCGACCCTGACAGGTCGCCGACTCTATCTCGCCCTCGGTTACATGTTGTGCATGGGCCTGATCTGGGGTCTGCAATTTTCGCTCGCGAAGATCGCCTATGCGTCGGGCATCCATCCGTTCGGCTTCACGCTGGCGATTTCGGTGTCGGCCGCTTGCCTGTTGGCGGCGGTGGCGCGCTTTCGCGGCGCCAGCCTGCCGCTCGCCCGCCGCTTTTGGGTCTATACGCTGATTGCCGGGGCCACCGCCATCGCGATCCCCAATTCGCTGGCGGTGCTTGTCGTCGGCCATGTGCCGGCGGGGCTTGCGGCCGTTCTCAACACGCTGTCGCCACTGATGACCTATGCGATGGCGCTCGGCCTCGGCATGGAAAAGCGCCACAGCCTGCGCCTGCTCGGGCTCGGCTGCGGGCTCGCCGGTGCTTTGCTTGTGGTAGGGCCGCGCGCGAGCCTGCCGGATCCCGACCTGCTGCCCTGGGTTCTAGCGTGCCTGCTGATGCCGTTTTTCTACGCCGCTTCGAACATTTACATCGCCAAGGCGCGGCCCGACGGCGTCGATTCGATCGCTTTGGCCGCGACCATGCAGATCGGAGCCGCCGCCTGCATCCTGCCGCTCGCGGCTGGATTGGGCGTGTGGCACCTGCCGATCCCGCCGCAGAACAACGGCGACTGGGCGCTGTTGCTTCAATGCGCGCTCGCCGGTATCGGCTCGCTGCTGTTTTTCGAAACCTTGCGCCTCGCAGGGCCGGTCTTTTTCAGCCAGACCGGTTTTCTCGTGACGCTCGCCGGCGTGTTCTGGGGCTGGCTGCTGTTCGGCGAACAGCACAGCCTCTACATCTGGGCCGCGATGGCATCGATCTTCGTGGGCCTCGCCCTCGTCACGCGCGCGGGGCGGTAGGGGCGCGCACGCGGTATTGATATGCCGCAATGCGCAGGGCTCTCAAACGGCGCAGCCTCTATCCTTCGCTGTCACTCGAAGGAGGCATGAGCCCATGGATCGCCGTCTTTTCCTGACTGTATTGGCAACCGGTATCGTCGTTGCCCCGCTCGCCCAGGCGCAGATGCGCGACGATATGCGCAAGCGCTGGGACGACATGGACCATCCGGCCCGCGAGCGTGCGATGGATCGCATGCGCGGGCCGCGCACCGAGCCGTCCTATGAGCAGATGCGCGAACGTTGGGACAAAATGTCGCCCGAGACTCGCCGCAAGATGATCGAGCGGCATGATCAAATGCGTGGTGAAATGCGCAAATAAGTTTATTTTCTGATTGCGTACATAAAGCGAATATGATTTCATCAGTGCATCGTCGGCGACGGCGTGTGCTGTTTGAAAAGTGAAGAGGAAGATGGCGGCAAACGCTCCTACGCGACAGCGGCGAAAACCGCTGTTTCGGACGCGACGTTTGCTTATTTATCAGATACTTGAGGCGAAAAATGTCGCGCCTATGTCGCGCGCATGTTGCGCAGATGGCGCATAAATGTCGCGTCTATGTCGCGCAAAATTTTGCGGTCCGTAACTCGGGCGTCTTGCCGACGCGTCAGCGCCCCGGCTCTATCGATTGTCGCGGATGAAGCCGCGCACTTGCGGCAGGATCTCGTTGCGCCAACGCTTGCCGTTGAAGATGCCGTAATGGCCGACATTCTTCTGCAGCCAGTGGCGGTGTTTGTCGCTGGGCAGGTTGTTGCACAGCACATGCGCTGCGTAGGTCTGGCCCACGCCGGAGATGTCGTCGAGTTCGCCTTCGACCGTGAGCAGGGCCGTGTTGCGGATCGCACTCGGATCGACCTTACGGCCGCGCGAAACCCACGTCCCCCGCGGCAGATCGTGGTCCTGGAAGGCGACCTTGATCGTCTGCAGATAGAAGGCAGCGTCGAGATCCATGACCGACAGATACTCGTCGTAGAATTCGCGATGGCCTTGAGCGCTGAGGCCGTCGCCGCGCACGAGATGCTGGAACTGCTTCATGGCCGAGCCGACATGGCGGTCGAGATTCATGCTCATGAAGCCGCTGAGCTGCAGAAAGCCCGGATAGACCCGGCGCATGAAGCCCGGATAGTTGGCCGGTACGGTCGACAAGACCGAGCGTTCGAACCATTCGATCGAACGTTCGGCCGCAAGCTGGTTCACCTTCGTGGGGTTCACGCGCGTATCGACTGGTCCGCCCATCAAGGTCATCGAGCGCGGCGCCAAAGCGCCGTCGTCGGCCGACATCAGCGCCACGGCTGCCATCACCGGCACCGAGGGCTGGCAGACCGCGATGATATGGGTCTCAGGGCCCAGCACTTCGAGGAACTCGATCAGATAGTCCACATACGCGTCGAGATCGAAGGGCGGGCCTTCGACGAGCGGCACGAGTGCGGCGTTGACCCAGTCGGTCACATAGACATCGTGGTCGGGCAGCAGGGCTTCGATCGTGCCGCGCAGCAAGGTCGCGTAGTGGCCAGACATCGGGGCCACGACCAGCACTTTGGGATCGTTGCGCGTCGTGGGCGTGGCGCGGTCGAAATGCAGCAGATCGCAGAAGGGCTTCGTGTGCACGACCTCTTCGACAATCGGGCATTCCACACCGTCGATCGTGACCTGGTCGAGGCGGAAGGCGGGCTTGCCGTAGCGGCGCGTGGCGCGCTCAAGCATCTCCGCACCGGCAGCCATCGCGCGGCCCATGCGTGTGTACGACATCGGCATGAGCGGATGGCTGAACATGTGCTGGACGGTTTCGGCGGCCAAACGCACGGGCGAAAGCATCGTCTGCTGCATGTCGTAGAAATGGTAGAGCATGGGCGGGTTCAAGCCTCAGTGCGGTCGATCAGATGAAAAAACGATCCGGCGAAATTGTCGCGTCGCAAGCCGCCGGAGTCTAGCGCATGTCCGCGCGCGTCGCATGTTTCGAACAGCGCATCGGCCGGATTTTCGCCCGAAACGGTCGAATAGTGGAATTCGTGGCCGCGAAACATCGCTCCGGCCGCACCGAACGGTGTTCGGTTCCGCAGCCGCATCGCCCGATACCCCAAATGCAATTTACGAGTCGCAAATGAGGTATCGATCGGCAGCAGGTCGAGCATCGCGTGGCGGATGCCGGAAGCGTCTTCGAGGCTGCGGCCGAGAGTCATATAGCCCCCGCATTCGCCGTAGACGAAGCCTCGGAAACCACGCAGAGCGGTTTTGAAACGGGCAGCTGCGGCGAGCGTTGCGGCATGCAATTCAGGGTAGCCGCCGGGCAAGAACACGGCATCGGCGTCGGGCGTGGGGGGCTCGTCGGCAAGCGGGCTGAAGAAGCTTAAACTCGCACCCTGGCGGCGCCAGGATTCGAGCAGGGTCGGATAGGCGAAGACAAAAGCGGCGTCTTTGGCGATCGCGATATGTTGGCCCAAGGGCGGGATCAAGATCGGCGGCGCAGCGGCGGCGAGATGGCTTGGCCGGGCAAGACCCACGATCGCGTCGAGATCGACGCCGGCGGCACACGCATCGGCAGCGCGCTCGAGGAAGGGTTCGAGGTCGCTTCGTTCGCCCGCCGGTACAAGCCCCAAATGCCGCTCGGGCACGACGAGATCGGCTTGGCGCTTGACCCCGCCCAAAAATGCGATGGAGGGGCAATGGCGTTGCAGGGCCTCGCGCAGCAGGGCGATGTGGCTTGCACTTCCGACCCGGTTGGCAATGGCGCCGACGACTTTAAAACCTTTGGCAGCGTTTTCGAAACCCGCCACCAAAGGTCCAACCGAAGCGGCAAGCCCGCGCGTATCGACGACGAGGAGGATGGGCCAGCCGGTCTCGGCGGCGAGTTCGGCGGTGGAGGCGGTCCCGGCGGCGTCAATACCGTCATAGAGCCCCATCACACCCTCGCACAGCACGAGGTCGGCGTTCTGGCCAAGCTCGGCAACGAGGCCCGCCCGTGTTGCAGGCCGCATCGCCCACGGGTCGAGATTGGGGCAGGGCCGGCCTGCGGCCGCTTGGTGGAAGGTCGGATCGATATAGTCGGGGCCGATCTTGGCGGGCGCGATGCGCAGGCCCTTGCGGACCAGCGCGCGTGCCAGCCCCAGCGCCAGGGTCGTCTTGCCACTGCCCGAGGCGGGCGCGGCCAGGATCAGCCCCGGTGTTTGCCTCAAGAGCGGCGGTCGCCGGCGGTGGGCCCGCTCGTTTCGGAGCCGCGCTCGCGCCGCCAACCGCGCAGCTCCATGCAGCGCCGATACTCTTCGGCCACCACCGACTGGCCAACATTGCGGCCTGCATCGGTGGAGTAGGAGGGCCCGCGCTCGATATAGCCGTAGTCGCCCGCATTGCGGCGGCATTCGCGCTGGTCGTAGTCGAGCTGGCCTGCCGGCGCACTTTCCTTGACCCAGGACGTGCGCGATTCGCAAGCGCCCAAGGCGAGGACCGCGAGGAGGGCTGCCGCAAAAGTCGGACGCACCATGTGCTGTTTTCCTTTCATGCCGTTTCCGCCGTCTGGCGGTTGCCCAGACCCAGCGGGTCGGGATCGAGGATGCGGCCCAGAGCCTGGCCCTGCCAGTCGAGCCCGGCGCGCAAGCGCACGACCTCTCCGACCACGAACAAGGCGGGCGGTTCGATGCCGCTGGCGTGCGCATCGGCAGCCGCGCGGGCGAGCGTGGTTTCGACCACTTGCTGGTCCTTGGTGCTCGCGCGCACGACCAGTGCCGCGGGCGTGTCGCCGGCACGGCCGGCGGCGATCAGCAGGTCGGCGATGCGGCCCAGATGTTTGAGCGCCATGTAGAAAACGAGCGTTGGCGCACCGTTGGCAAGGGCCGGCCAGTCGAGACCGTCGGGCACGTCGCCGGTCACGCCGTGGCCGGTGATGAAGGTCACGGCGTGGTTGGTGTCGCGATGCGTGACCGGGATACCGGCATAGGCAAGCCCGCCAATACCCGACGTGATGCCGGGCACGATGCGGAACGGGATCCCGGCACCGGCAAGGCCAAGCGCTTCTTCGCCGCCGCGGCCGAACACAAATGGGTCGCCGCCTTTGAGGCGCAGCACGCGTTTGCCGCTGCGCGCCAGCTCGATCAGGCGAAGCGTGATGTCGCGTTGTTTGGGGCTCGGGCGGCCGCCGCGTTTGCCCGCAAACCACAGGCTTGCCCCGGTGCGCGCGAGCTTCAGGATCCGCGCATCGACAAGTGCGTCGTAGACGACGCAGTCGGCCCCCCGCAGCGCATGCAGGCCGTACAGCGACAACAGCCCGGGATCGCCCGGGCCAGCCCCCACCAGCCAAACGCTGCCCGGTTCGAAGACCGGCATTTCAAGACCGTGATCGTCCATCGCTGCCAGTCTATCCGGCCCGGGCTTGCGATGCTACCCTACTGAAATCATGGTCGAAGACGAACTTCCGCCCAAGCCTTCGGGGCCTTTGCGCAGCGGCTGGACGACCGGGGCCTGTGCCGCCGCCGCCGCCCGGGCCGCCGCCGAAGCGCTCGCGACGGGGCGGATGCCGTCGGCGGTCACGATTCGCCTGCCGCAGGGCCAAACGCCGACATTTGCCGTCGTCGGCGGCATTGTCGGCGCCGATTTCGCCGAGGCCGGCATCGTCAAAGACGCCGGCGACGATCCCGACGTCACACACGGCGCCGAAATCCGGGTCCGGCTCGTGCGCAATGTCCCCGGCCAGGGGCTCGCTTTTCGCGCCGGCATCGGCGTCGGCACGGTCACCAAACCGGGCCTCGCCCTTGCCGTCGGCGAGCCGGCGATCAATCCGGCACCCCGAGCCATCATCGCGACGGCGCTGGCCGAGTACGGAGCCGACTGGATCGTCACGGTGTCGATCCCGGACGGCGAAAAGCGCGCCGTCAAAACGCTGAATGCGCGCTTGGGCATCGTCGGCGGTTTGTCGGTGCTGGGCACGAGCGGCATCGTCACGCCCTATTCGTGTGCCGCCTGGATCCACTCGATCCATCGCGGCATCGACGTGGCCCGCGCCGAGGGCTTGGCCCATGTCGCGGCGGCCACCGGCTCGACCTCGGAGGCGTTTGTGAAGAGCTTTTATGCATTGCCCGATTCGGCCCTGCTCGACATGGGCGATTTCGCGGGCGGCACTTTGAAGTATTTGCGGGTCCATCCGGTCGCACGCGTGACCGTCGCGGGCGGTTTTGCCAAGCTTGCCAAACTCGCGGCGGGGGCGATGGATCTGCACTCGTCGCGCAGCCGCGTTGACGGTCGCCATCTCGCCAACCGCCTCGCAGCCTTGGGTGCTGCCCCCGAACTGTGCGAAGCGGCATCCGCCCCCGACGCTTCGGCCGGTGCGATCCTCGCACTGGCACGGTCGGCCAAACTGCCGCTCGCCCAGCGCATCGCCGAAGACGCGCAGCGTATCGCCGCCGAGATCGCCGGCCCCGCGATCGCCCTCGACGTGCTGGTCGTCGACCGGGCGGGCGAACTGATCGGACAGGCAGGGCCATGAAAAAGCGCATTCTCATTCTCGGCGGTACCGGCGAAGCGCGGTTGCTCGCCGATCGCCTCGTCGGCGATGGCTACGAGACCATCCTGTCGCTTGCCGGGCGAACGGCAGCGCCGAGTGCGAGTGCTGCCCAGATGCGCAGCGGCGGCTTCGGCGGGGCAGCTGGGCTCGGCACCTATCTCCGTGCCGAGAACATCGCGGTCTGCATCGATGCCACGCATCCGTTTGCCGTTCGCATGTCCGCCAACGCAGTCTTGGCCTGCACGCAAGCCAATGTCCCACGTGCGGCCTTTGTGCGGCCCGAATGGCCGCCGGTCGACGGCGACCGCTGGCTCTTTGTCGACGACGTCGGGGCCACCGTGCGGCTGTTGCCCGCGATGGGGCGGCGCGTGTTCGTGGCCTTCGCAGACGGGCTTGCCCCGCTTGCCGCCCTCGACCTCGACTTCCTGGTGCGGCGTGCCGAGCCTGGTCCGGTCGATTTGCCGGGCGCGCGTGTCGTCGTGATGCGCGGCCCCTTCGAACGCGAGGCCGAACGCCGCTTCCTCAAGTCCGAAGCCATCGAGGTCATTCTTGCCAAAGCAAGTGGTGGCGACTCCGCGCGCGCGAAGCTCGATGCCGCGCGCAATCTCGGTCTGCCGGTCGTGCTGCTGCGCCGTCCGTCGCCGCCCCCGGGACCGACTGTGGCAAGCATTGCCGACGCCGTCGCTTGGCTTGCGACGCACGCGGGAACTTCCTAAAGTCCAGTCATGCGTCGCTTCGTTTTTGTCTTTCTCGCCGTGCTGCTTGCCGTGCCGGCCCAAGCCCAGATCGGCATCGAAGTGCTGATCCGCCGCCCGCTTGCCGAGGCGGTGCGGGAAGGCAGCGTCGACGGCGTGCGCCAGCAGTTGATTGCCGGCATCTCGGCCAACCAACTCGATCTCGACAATCGTCCGGCCCTGGTAATCGCCGCCGTGGGCGGCAATGCCGAGATCGCCAAGATGCTGCTCGACGCGCGCGCCACGCCCGATCTTCGCGACCGCGAGGGCCGCACGCCGCTGATGTGGGCAAGCGAACGCGGCCATGTCGGCGTCGTGCAGGCCTTGATCGCCGGCCGCGCCAATCTCAATCTGATCGAGCGCAGCACGAGTTCGACCGCCCTTATGCTAGCCGCGCGCGAGGGGCATTTGCGGGTCGTCGAAGCGCTGGTCCAGGCCAAGGTCGATTTGACGCCGACCGACGCCACGGGCCGCACGGCGCTTGCGATCGCCGAGGCCGCGAATCGGCGAGCGATTGCCGATTACCTGCGTCGAAACGGTGCGCCGCGCTGATTTTCAGCGCTTTGCCGCCGGGCGCAGCACATGGGTATGGTCGGCGGCATAGAGGCGGCTGTCGGCCGCATTGTCCGCGCCCAGGCCGGGACCAACAAGAATGAGGGCGGTGCGCGTGAAGCCCGCCGTTTTGACCTTGTCGCGAATATCGGCAAGCGTGCCCGCAAGGAATTGCTGGTCGGGCCAACTTACTCGGTAGCCGATCGCGACGGGACAATCGCTGCCGTAGAGCGGCGCCAACTCGCGTACGACTTTGGCAAGGTTGGCGATCGACAGATGGATGGCGAGCGTTGCCCCCGTCGCGGCGAAATTCGCCAGCGTCTCGCCGTTGGGCATCGCCGAAGCGCGCGTGGCGGTGCGCGTGAGCACCACGCTTTGCACAATGCCCGGCAAAGTGAGCTCGGTGCGCATCGCCGCCGCCATTGCGGCATAGGCGGGCACGCCCGGGATCACGTCGTAGGGAATGCCGAGCGCATCGAGCCTTCGCATCTGTTCGGCGGTCGCACCGTAGAGCGACGGATCGCCCGAATGCACGCGGGCCACGTGCTGGCCTTTGGCGTGGGCCGCCGCCATCGCGTCGACAATCGCGTCCAGCGCCAATGGGGCGGTGTCGATCGCTTCCACACCCGGCCGCCGCTCGGCAACGATTTCGGCGGGCACGAGCGAGCCTGCATAGAGCACGAGGTCGGCGCGCTGGATGGCGCGCAAGCCGCGCAAGGTGATGAGGTCCGGCGCACCCGGTCCCGCCCCGATGAAATCCACACTCATGGCGTTTCCTTGGCCGCATAGCCGCGCGGCGTGTAAAGCCGTTGCTGGCCGCCCATCGCAAAAGCGCGCGTGGCCGCGCTGCCGATCATGACGAGCGTGAGCATGTCAACGCTTTCGACCCAATCGTCGCCGAGGCGGAAGATCGACACCTTCTCGCCGTCGCGCCCGAGATTGCGCGCACACGCCACCAAGCAATCCGCACCGCGCGCCGCCGTGAAGATGTCGCGCGCCAGCGGCAGCAGGCTGCGCCGCCGTTCGGAGGCGGGGTTGTAGAGGGCCACGACAAAATCGCCGTCAGCGGCCGCACGCAAACGCTGCTCGATCGTGGCGGTCGGCGTCAGCAAATCCGACAGCGAGATCGCGCAGAAATCGTGGCCAAGCGGGGCGCCAAGCCTTGCCGCTGCTGCCTGCAAGGCCGAAATGCCGGGGCAGACGCGCACTGCGATGCGCCGGCGCTCGGGCGCACCGGCTTCGAGCCGCTCGAACGCTAGCGTCGCAAGCGCATAGATGCCGGCATCGCCCGAACAGACAAGCGCCACACGCCGTCCTTCGGCCGCAAGATCGAGCGCACGTTCGACGCGGCCCGTTTCGTGGCCCAAGCCCGTTTCGAAACGCTGCTTGCCATCGATCAGATCGGCGACGAGATCGAGATAGAGCCCGTAGCCGACCACGCAGTCGGCTGCCGCGAGGGCTTCGCTCGCTTCGGGTGTGCGCCACGCGTCGCTGCCCGGACCAATGCCGACAATGTCGAGATGGCCGCGCGCGCGGCCGATCTTTGCCGCATCGAGCGGAACGGGCGATACGGCGACCGCACAGGTCGCTCGAATCGATTTGCGCTTGGGCACCAGCAGTGTCCCGGTCGACCCCACGGCTGCGAGTGCGGATGCCTCGGCGACGGACGCGGTGCCCACGGTGGCGCGGACATAGTCGGAAGGTGCCGTCACGCGCGGCTCTTGCGCCGAAAGCGTGGCTGCATCGAAGAAGCGCGCGGGCACGCCGAATTTTTCGGCGACTGCCAGCAAGCCAAGCTCGTCGGATTTGACATCGATCGACACGAGGCATGCGACGGCAGCGGCGGCCAAGCCTGCTTCGTCGAGCGTTGTTGCAATCAGCGTTTCGATTTCGGCCTGCGACGTGCCGCGCTCGCAGCCGACCCCGACTGCCAGCAACGGCGGGTGATAGATCAGCGCCTTCGAATCGGCGGCTTGCTTGTGTGCCGTGACGCGGATCGTCGTTTGCGCGGTTTCGCTTTGCGGCAAGGTATCGAGCCAGGGAGCAGTACCTTCGATGCGCACGCTTTCGCCCGCGAGCAAAGCTGCCGCCACGGGCTTTACCGCGTCGATATTGGCGATGCGCCAGCCCGGCGGCGGTTCGTCGAGCGACACGCAGAGGGCAACATCGCCCGCCGTGGTGACGGCCGCTTGGCCGCCGAGGGCAGCCGCGACATCCTGCGCCAAGCGGTTTGCGCCGCGATGACCGCCCAAAAGCGGGATCGCGAATTTGCCATCCGCACTGACGGCGACGACCGGCGGCTCGCTCCGTTTGTCGTCAAGCAGCGGAGCGACCGCGCGCACGAGGATGCCGGCTGCACAGAAGCCGACAATGGATCGACCGGCCGCGAACAGGGCCGCCAGATGCGCGGTTGCGTCGTCGAAGGCGATTTCGGCGTCGGCAACGCGCGGGCGAAAGCCATGCAGCTCGCCGTCAAGCTTGCGGGCAAGATCGGCACCGGCTTGCGTGAGGCAGAAAAGAACGGGCTTCATGTCCAGGCCTTGCCGCGCCGATGCACGAGGATCAGCGAAAAATAGGGGGCGGTCGCGTGCGTGGCTTGCGCAAGCGGCATTGTGCGTTCGCCGTCGAGCCCGGCGCGTTCGACATAGACTGCGCGGTCGCCAAGGCCGAGCCGCGCGAGTGTTTCGCGCAGCCGCGCGAAATGGCGGCCGAGTTTCAGGAAGACCAGCGAATCGTGCGCGGCGATACGCCGTTCGATCTCGTCGTCGGTCAAGGTCGCAGGCACCACCGTCACGCTGTCTTCGCGCGCGGCGAGTGCGTGGTGCGAAAGGGCGGCCGACGCCGCAAACGACGTGACGCCGGGCACGATACGCGTTTGGAAGCGCTCGGCAAGTCGCGCATGCAGATACATATAGCTGCCGTAGAACAGCGGATCGCCCAAGCACAGAAGCGCCACGTCGCGGCCCGCCGCAAGATGTTCGGCTAGCAACGCCGCACCGGCATCGTACGCGTCTTGGGCGGGATGGCGTTCGATCTCGATCGGCAGGCGGATCGGCAGTTCGATCTTGCCGATGGGGATGTGCGGGGCGGCAATACGGCGCGCCAAGGCCTCGCCCGATTCCGGGGCGGGATACGCCAAGACTGGGCACGAAGCGATCAGCCGCACAGCTTTGAGCGTCAGCAACTCGGGATCGCCGGGTCCCACGCCAATGCCGTAAAGGGTGCCGCTCATGTCTTGCGCCCGATCCATTGCGTGACGGGCATCGCGGCACGCCAGCCGCGATGCGGACCGACCGGCTCGGCATGTGCGACGGCGAGGCGCATCATCTCGCCGCCGTTGCTGCGGTGAAGTTCGGCCAGCACGCTCTCGCCTTCGAGCGTCACGGCATTGGCGACGAACAGGCCACCCGGTTTAAGCGCTGCCCACGCCGCATCGACGAGGCCTTGTGTGGAAAGGCCGCCGCCGACGAACACGGCATCGGGGGCGGGAAGGCCCGTGAATGCCGCTGGCGCCGAGCCTGCGACCGCCTGCAAATGCGGCACGCCGAGCGTTTGTGCGTTGTGCAGGAGGCGCGCATGGCGCGCGGCATCGCGCTCGACGGCGATCGCGCGTGTGTGCGGCACCGCGCGCAGCCACTCGATGGCGATCGAGCCATTGCCTGCCCCGATATCCCACAAAAGCTGGCCGGGAAGGGGTGCAAGAGCTGCAAGCGTTGCTGCTCGTACTGCGCGTTTTGTGAGTTGGCCGTCATGTTCGAAAGCGGCATCGGGCATGCCCGGAACACGCGACAGCGCAAGCGTGTTTGCGTCGGCCGCACATTCGATCGCGAGCGTATTGAGATCGGCATAGGGACCCGGCGGCAACGATGCGGCTGTGCGAACGATGCGCCGCATCTTCGGCCCGCCCAAATGTTCGAGCACGGTCACGGGCGAAGCGCCATAGCCGCGTGCCGCCAGAAACGCCGCGATCGCGGCAGGGGCTGCCCTATCGGCGGTGAGGGCAAGCAGCTTGGCGCCTGGTGCGAGATGCAAAGCGAGCGCTTCGAGCGGGCGGCCATGCAGACTGATTTTTTCGGCCGCATCGAGTGGCCAGCCCATTTCGGCCGCCGCCAATGCAAAGGCCGAGACATGCGGCAGCACAGCCATCTCGTCGATGGAAAAGCGTTTCAACAGCGTGGTGCCGATGCCGAACCACATCGGATCGCCGGAGGCGAGGACGGCGACACGCGTGTTGCGCCTTGCCGCGATGAGGTCGAACGTCGCGTCGAGTGGGCTCGACCATTCGAAGCACTCGGCGCTTGTGGCGCCGACGAGTCCAAGATGGCGTTTGCCGCCGATCAGCGTTTGTGCCGAAGCGATCGCCGCCGACGCTGCCGCCGACAAGCCGCCAATGCCGTCTTCGCCGATGCCGACGATCGTGAGCCATTTGCTCATGGGTTGGCCTCGGGATTGCCGAACAGCGCGTTGATCGCGGCAGCGGCCATCGCACTGCCGCCGCGCCTGCCCGGCAATGTCGCAAATTCAAGTCCACGCGGCGCGGCGACAAGTTCGGCTTTCGACTCTGCGGCGCCCACAAACCCTACCGGAAACGCAAACACCGCCGCCGGACGCTTGCCGCCGGCATCGATATTCTCGAGCAAGCGGAACAACGCCGTCGGTGCATTGCCGATGGCGACGACCGCCCCTTCGATGTCCCACAGATCGACAGCGGCAGCCGAGCGCGTGGTGCCCAGTGCTGCCGCACGCGCCGCTGTTTCGGGTGCATCGATCGTGCATTTGATCTGCACGCCCGCTGGCAGCCGCTTGCGCAAAACTCCATGGGCAACCATCTGCGCGTCGCACAGCACCGACGCGCCGTTCTGCAAGGCAGCACGCGCGGCGGCAATCGCGTTCGGGCTCACGACCAGCGTGTCGATCACATCGACCATGCCGCAGGCATGTGCCACGCGCGCCGCCAAGGCCGCCTGATCGGGCGGCAGGCGGCCCAAATCGCGCTCGCTTCCGATCGTGGCAAAGGAGCGGCGATAGATCTCGGCCGGGTTGCGCAGATAGTCCATGCGAGCTCAGTCGTGTTTGTGCGGATGCGGATGGGGGTGCGCATGATCGTGGCCATGGCCATGGTCGTGCGCGTGCCCACGCGCATGGCCGTGATCGTGCCCATGGTCGTGGCCGTGGTTATGGCCATGCCCATGCCCATGATCGTGGCCATGGCTATGGCCATGGTCGCCGTCGGTGCCGATCCCGCGCACATGCAGATGGTGCCCGGCCTGCAGGGCCCCCACATCGGCCTCGTAGCCGATAATCTGCGTCCGATATTTGCACACCATGCAGTTCATCGCGTTCTGGCCGCTGCCGATTTCGCCGAGCCGCTCGAGGAAGGCGGCGACGACGTTGGGATGCGTGCTGAGATAATCGGCCGTCAGAAACTCGACGTCGCCGTTGAGGCGCGCCACTTCGGCCGTCTGTTCATAGATGCGCTTGATGAGAATGCCGTTGAACAGGAAATACGGGAACACGACGATGCGCCGGAAACCGAGACGCACGGCGCGCGCCAAGCACTCGTTCGTGCGCGGATGGGCCACACCCGAATAGGCCACGGTCGACCAGCCGAAGCCCATGCCCTCCCACAGCATGCGCGCCACTTTGGCGACGTTCGAGTTGGCGTCGGGATCGTTGGTGCCGCGCCCGACGACCACGAGCAGAGTTTCGGCGCGCGTGGCGGGGCGCGTGGCCTTCGCCTCGGCCTCTTCGATGCGTTGCTTGGCCGCTTCGATGAGCTTCAGATCAATCGCAAGATCGCGGCCGAACTCGACCTTGATGCCGGGATTTTCGGAGGCCCAGGTGTTGAGCTCCCACGGCAAGTCGTTTTTCACGTGGCCGGCCGCAAACAGCATGGCGGGGACGGCCTTGATGTGCGTGGCGCCCTGCGCTTTGAGGCTGTCGAGCCCTTCGCGGATCATCGGGCGGGCGAATTCGAGAAAGCCCGAGCCCACGGCGCGGCCCGGCAGCTGCTTGCGCAATTCGGACACGAGCGTGTCGAATTCGCGCACCGCGTCGAGGTCGCGGCTGCCGTGGCCGCAGATCATGATGGCGCTGTCGTTCATTTGATGCTCCTGGTCGATTGATTTTCGCGTCCGCAGCGGCCAAGGTGCCCGGCATGCCGATTCTGCCGGGCCCTGGTTTTGTCGATCCGCTGCTGATCCTGTTGGCGGCCCTTGCCGCCGATGCCGTGGTGGGCGAAATGCGCCCTGTTTTCGCGCGGATCGGCCATCCGGTGCAATGGTTGGGTGCTCTGATCGCAGCACTTGAAGCGCGCCTCAACCGTCCGCAGCGCAGCCCGCGCGCGCGCCGCGTGCGCGGCGGGCTTACAGTCGTGCTGGTGGTGGGGCTTGCCGCAACGCTCGGCTGGCTCGTGTTGCTCTACGCGCGGCGCTACCCGTGGGGTGCCGCCGTCGAAATTCTGATCGTGACGGTGCTCGTCGCCCAGCGCTCGCTCTACGACCATGTCGCAGACGTCGCGAACGGTCTCGACAAAGGCGGGCTTGCCGGCGGGCGCTTGGCCGTGTCGCGCATCGTCGGGCGAGATCCCGAAAGCCTCGACGCGCACGGTGTCGCGCGTGCGGGTATTGAATCGCTCGCCGAGAATTTCTCCGACGCGGTCGTGGCCCCTTGCTTCTGGTACGTGCTGTTCGGCTTGCCGGGCCTGATGGCCTACAAGGCCGCCAACACGCTCGATTCGATGATCGCCCACCGCAACGAACGCTATCTCGATTTCGGCCGCTATGCGGCACGTCTCGATACGGCGATGAATTTTCTCCCCGCACGCTTGAGTGCCTTGATCGTCGCGGCGGCGGCGTTTGTCGCACCTGGTGCCAAACCCTTCAAAGCCGTAGCGACAGCAGTAAGCGATGCGCGCAAACATCGCTCGGTCAATGCGGGCTGGCCCGAGGGTGCTTTTGCGGGCGCACTCGGTCTTGCGCTCGCAGGTCCCCGCCGCTACGGCAGCGAACTGGTCGAAGATCCGTGGATCGGCAAGGGCCGGGCGCGCGCCACGCTCGAAGATATGCGCCGCGCGCTCTGGCTGTTCGTGGCCGCGTGCCTCGTGCATGCGGGCCTGATTGCCGCACTCGCCGTCGGCCGTTTGGCGCTGCTGGCTTAGCCGCATCGCGCAAACTCCAAGAGCCGGTCGAGATCGAGCGATGCTTCGAGATGGGCTGCGAGCGCGTCGAGCGTGCGGTCGACGGATGCGTCCGTATCTTCGGGCATGGCGATGGCCGCGTCCAACCGTGCGAACCAAGCTTTGCTGAATTCGGCGTTGCCGAACAGCCCGTGGATATAGCAGCCCATCGCGCGGCCATCGGCCGAGACGGCCCCTTCGGGCACGCCGCCAAGATCGAGGAGCGCGCGCGCGGAACCGGTTGTCAGCCCAAGATGAATTTCGTAGCCGCGAATGCGGCAGCCCGAATGCGCATCGATCGCATCGATTTCGCGTAACGTCTTTGCAGGGGCGAGCACGCTGTCGATGTCGAGCAGCGCAAGTCCCGGCACGGCCGCAGGCGGGCCTTCGAGCCCGTCGGGATCGGCGATCGTGCGGCCCATCATCTGATAGCCGCCGCAGAGGCCCACGACGATGCCGCCGCGACGGCGATGGGCGGCAATGTCGATGTCCCAACCTTGCGCGCGCAAGAAGGCGAGATCGGCGATCGTGGCTTTGGAGCCGGGCAGCAGCACGATGTCGCAATCGCCTTGCAAGGCCTCGCCCGGCTCGAGCAAAGCCAAATCGATCTCGGGCATAGCGGCCAAAGGATCGAGATCGTCGAAATTCGCGATGTGCGGGAGATGCGGCACGCGGATCTTGATCTTGGCGCCGTGCTTGCGCGCATAGCGCTCCCCAAGACCCGCACTGTCCTCGGCGGGCAGCTGTGCCGCTGCGGCAAACCACGGCACCACGCCGAGGCAGGGCGCTCCCGTCCAGCGCTCGATCGCCTTGCGGCCGTCGTCGAACAAAGAAATATCGCCGCGGAATTTGTTGACGATCGTGCTGACGATGCGCGCGCGTTCGTCTGGCTCCAGCACAGCAAACGTGCCCGCGAAGCTTGCGATCACGCCGCCGCGTTCGATGTCGCCGATCAGCACCACGGGCAAGTTTTCGGATTCGGCAAAACCCATATTCGCGATGTCGCCCGCGCGCAGATTGATCTCGGCAGGCGAGCCCGCACCCTCGACGAGCACGAGATCGCATTGGCCGCACAGGCGCTGGAAACTCGCGCGCACCTCGGCCAGCAATTGCGGCTTCAGCGCATGGTAGTCGCGCGCGCGCGCCGTGGTGCGTACCTGGCCGCGCACGACGACTTGCGCACCCGTCTCGCTCTGCGGCTTCAGCAGCACCGGATTCATGTCGCTGTGCGGGCTCACAAAACACGCGCGCGCCTGCAGGGCCTGTGCACGCCCGATTTCGCCGCCGTCGGCGGTGACGGCGGCGTTGTTCGACATGTTCTGCGGCTTGAACGGACGCACGGCCAAGCCCCGGCGCGCATAGGCGCGGGCAAGCCCCGCTACCAGCAGCGACTTGCCGACGTTCGATCCCGTCCCCTGGAACATGAGTGCGCGCGCGGCCATGGCTGTAGCTAGAACTCCACGCCCGGCTGCGCCTTTATGCCGTCGCGAAACGGATGTTTGAGCAGCGTCATTTCGGTCGCAAGATCGCACGCGTCGATGAGCGATTGCGGCGCGTTGCGGCCCGTAACCACGCAATGCTGCAAAGGCGGCCGTGCGGCCAACGTTTCGAGCACGGGTTCGAGGGCGAGATATTCGTAGCGCAGCACGATATTGAGCTCGTCGAGCACCACCATCCGGTAGCTTTCGTCGGCGAGCATGCGCTTCGACTCTGCCCAAGCGCGTTCGGCGGCGGCGACGTCGCGCGCACGGTCCTGCGTTTCCCAGGTGAAGCCTTCGCCCATCGTTTTGATTTCGCAAAGCTCGGGGAACTTCGCGAGCAGCCGCGCTTCGCCCGTGTCCCAAGCACCCTTCACGAACTGCACGATGCCGACTTTCATGCCGTGGCCCAGGCAGCGCATGACCATGCCGAAGGCCGACGAGGATTTGCCCTTGCCCTTGCCGGTATGCACGATCAGCAAACCCTTCTCGCCGACCTTGCCCGCCATCATTCTGTCGCGCGCGGCTTTGATGCGGCGCATTTTTTCGTTGTGCTCGGTATCGAGGGTCATGGCGTCTCCAAAAGGCTCGCGAGAAGTGCCGGCACGTCGTTGGCACCCGGGCGCCACAGGCCGCGCTCGCGCGCTTCGGCAAAGCGTGCTGCCATCTCGCGCAAAGCGGGCGCGTTGGCCTCGACCACAAAATCGCGTACGGCTTCGTCGCGCAAATACGCATCGAACAGCGCATCGAAATGCCGGTCTTCGACCGCATCGGTGGATGCTGCGAACGCAAACAGATAGTCGACCGTCGCGGCCATTTCGAAAGCGCCCTTGTAGCCGTGGCGCATTACGCCCGCGATCCATTTGGGATTGGCCGCACGCGCACGCACGATGCGCGCGATTTCTTCTTTGAGCGTGCGGATCTTCGGGCTTTCGGGGCGCGAATGGTCGTTGTGGTACATGGTCGGCGAAGCGCCCGACAGTTTCTTGACCGCGGCGGCAAGCCCGCCCTCGAATTGGTAGTAGTCGTCGCTGTCGAGCAAATCGTGTTCGCGATTGTCCTGGTTGTGCAGCACGGCTTCGACGCGCGCGAGGCGCTTTTCAAACAGCCTGTGCGCAGCATCGCCGGCCGCCCCCGCGCGATAGGCATAGCCGCCCCACGCCACGTAGGCATCGGCAAGGTCGCCCGCGTTCTGCCAACCGCCCTCATCGATCAATGCCTGAAGGCCCGCACCGTAAGCACCTGGCTTCGAGCCGAACACGCGCGTTGCGGCATCCACGCCGCCGCCTTCGGCCGCCACGCGTGCGGCGAGCGGATTGAGGTGTGCAGGCTCGTCGAGCTTGGCGACCGCGCGCACGGCCGAGTCGAACAGGTCGATGAGGTTCGCAAACGCGTCGCGGAAAAAGCCCGACACGCGCAAGGTCACGTCGATACGCGGGCGGTCGAGCAAATCGAGCGGCAGTATCTCGAACCCCGTCACGCGAAGCGACGACGGCTCCCAGGTCGGGCGCACGCCCATAAGTGCGAGCCCCTGTGCCACATCGTCGCCACCCGTGCGCATATTGGCGGTCCCCCACGCGGACAAAGCGACGGCGCGCGGCCAGTCGCCATGTGTTTGCACATGGCGCTCAAGCAGCAGCGTTGCCGATTTCCAGCCGAGCATCCAGGCTGACGGCGTCGGCACGGCTCGCAGATCGACCGAATAGAAATTGCGGCCGGTCGGCAGCACGTCGGCACGGCCGCGCGACGGCGCCCCCGAAGGGCCGGGGGCCACGCGCCGCCCGTCGAGCCCAGCCAGCAACGCCGCCATTTCGGCAGCGCCGCTCGCATCGAATGCCGGTGCCAAATGCGATTGAATCCATCCCTGCACGGCGGCACTTGCGGGCCCGCTGGGTGTGGCACCGTCGAGAAGTTGCTCGGCGGCGGCCTCGAGCTCGGCCAGCGCATCGCCGTGCACGGCCATGTCGCAATCGAGCGGATCGAATTTGCAGCCGCGATCGGCGGCAAGGGCGCGCAGCAGCGATGCGCTTGAAGGTGCCGTGCCGGGCCGCGGCACACGCGCGATCGCGACCAGCGTGTCGCGGCGTTGCGTTCCGCCTGGCGACGTGCCGAACACATGCAAGCCGTCGCGGATCTGGTGCTCTTTGAGTTCGCACAAGAGCCCGTCGAGCTTGGGCAGGGCTGCCTTCGCATCGTCGTCTTGGGCAATGCCGCATTCGCGGTCGAGCCCGGCTTTGCGCGCAAGGTCGAGAATCGAAGCGCCCAACGCAGGAAGACGGCGCGGATCGAGTCGACTTGCCTCGCCGTATTCGTCGATCAAACGTTCGAGGGCGGCTTGCGGACCGTAGGCGCCCGCACGCGTCAAAGGCGGTGTCAGATGGTCGATAACGACGGCCGAAGTCCGGCGCTTGGCTTGGGTCCCTTCGCCCGGATCGTTGACGATGAAGGGATAGAGATTGGGCAAGGCACCCAATGCGGCTTCGGGGAAACACGCGGCCGAAAGGGCAAGCCCTTTGCCCGGCAACCATTCGAGATTGCCGTGTTTGCCGACATGCACAACCGCGTTCTGCGAGCGCAGCCACGCATGGAAAGCGAGGTAGCCGTGTGGTGGCACGAGATCGGGATCGTGGTAGGTCGTGGCCGGATCGATCTCGTAGCCGCGCGCAGGCTGGATCGCAACCGCGACATGGCCAAAGCAATGCACCGGCAGCACGAACGCATCGCCGTCGCGCCGCCGGTCGGAATCGGGTGCGCCCCAGCGCGCTTCGACGGCAGCGCGCACCGTGGCGGGCAATGTCGCGTAAAACGCGAGATAGTCGGCGTACGCAAAGCGCAAACCGCCCGCTGCAATCTTGGTGCGATTGGTAGGGCCGTCGAGCAAACGGCGCATCAATTCCGCACTGTCGGTGGGTGCGTCTTCGACCGCGTAGCCGGCATTCGCAAGGGCGCCAAGGATGGCGACGGTTGCGGCGGGCGTGTCGAGCCCGACGCCGTTGGCAAGTCTGCCGTCTTTGCCCGGATAGTTGGCGAGCACAAGCGCGATGCGGCGTTCGGCGGGTGCAGCACGGCGCAGCTTGACCCAGTTGGCGGCAAGTTCGGCCACAAAGCCACAGCGCTCCGTATCTGCGGCAAAACCCATCAGATCGATCTCGCACGACGCATCGCGGCCGAGCGAATCTTTGAAGCCGATCGCGCGCGTCATGATGCGGCCGTCGAGTTCGGGCAAAGCCACGTTCATGGCAACGTCGCGGCTCGCAAGGCCGCGCGTATCGGCGGCCCACGCTTCGCGCGTTTGGCCTGCGAGTACGGCTTGCAGCACCGGCACGTCGAATGCTGCCAACGGATCAAGCGCACCTGCCGAAAAACCGGTGAGGTTGATCGCAATGTCGGGCGGGGTCGCGGCAAGTTCGGCCGCGAGATACGCGCCGACATCGGCGTCTTTTAGGCTCGTCGCATAGAAGGCGTGCACGTCGAGATCGCGTTCGGCGAGCTTTTCGATCAGCGCATCGACGGGGGCAAGATCGCCCGCCTGATAGTGTGCGCGATAGAACAGCAACGCCGCGACCGACGCTCCGGGCCGCGCAAGGGCATGCGCATAGCGCCCGGCGCGCGGGATCGCAATGGGCGCCCAATCGCGCGTGCGGCTTTCCGAGAGATCGTCGAGCGCTTCGAGAATGCGCGCGAAATTGGCGGGACCGCCATGCACAAACGCCAGATGCAAACGGCGATAGAGATCGGCGTCGATGTTGGAAAGCTGCTGCAACTCTGTGTCGTCGTTTGCGTCGCCCGGCAGCAAGGCAAGCTTCGCGCCGCTGCGCTGCACGGTTTCGACGAGCCGGTCGATGCCGTAGGGCCAATAGCTGCGTCCGCCCAAGAGCCGCACGACGACGATTCGCGCATGTGCGGCCGTGCGCTCGACATAGAGATCGACCGAATAGGGATGTTTGAGGGCCGCCACATTGGCAAGCCGCAGCGACTGGCCTTTGCGCGCGCGCGCAAGCCCTGCTAGGTCGCTGTCCGCCATCGACAGCACGACAACCTTGCCCGGGGTCTGGGCAAGATCGATCGCAGCGTCGGCGTCGAGGATTGTCCCCGGCGTGGCGGCCAGCAGATGCATCAGGCCAGGGCCGCACGGATGGCGTTGGCGTCGATGCCCTTGCGCCCGATCACGACCACGCGCGAACCGCGCGGCTCGTCGCTGCGCCAAGGCCGGTCGAAATAGCGCTCGATGCGCGGGCCCACGGCCTGCAGCGCAAGGCGCATCGGCTTGCCGGGCACGTCGAGAAAGCCTTTGGCGCGCAGCACGTCGTGGCTAGCGATCGCCGCTGCAAGGCGTGCTTCGAACGCGGCCGGGTCGGCGACTTCGCCGGGCTCGACCACGAAACTGTCGAAATCGTCGTGATCGTGCTCGCCCAACGCATCGGCATGGCTCGGGCGCGTGGCGAGATCGTCTTCGGCGGCGGCCGAAAGCCCGAGCAGCACATCGAGCGGAACTGCGCCGTAGGCGGCCGACACAAGCTTCGCTCCTTCGCGCAGCTTGCCGCCAAGTTCGAGGCGCACGCGGGCGGCCGTCTGCGCGTCGATGCTGTCGCCCTTGGTGACGACGACGAGGTCGGCGCACGCCATCT
The DNA here is from genome assembly GCA_027532905.1 of Magnetospirillum sp. NCBI lineage: Bacteria > Pseudomonadati > Pseudomonadota > Alphaproteobacteria > Rhodospirillales > Rhodospirillaceae > Magnetospirillum > Magnetospirillum sp. The sequence continues at coordinate 952,220 of JAPZUA010000001.1, read as the reverse complement.
GGTCGTCGAACACTTCGGCTAAAGGATTGTCGTGGTCGAGGGCAGGATCGGCAGCACGCTGGGCGGCCAGCGCTTCCTCGTCGTCGGCAAATCGGCCTTGCGCAAGGGCAGGCCCATCGACGAGTGCGATCACGCCGTCGACCGTGGCACGCGCTTTCACGGCCGGCCAGTTGAAGGCCTGCACAAGCGGTTTCGGCAAGGCAAGGCCCGACGTTTCGATGACGATATGGTCGGGGGCCGGCTCGCGCGCGAGCAGAGCTTCGAGCGTGGGCAGGAAGTCGTCCGCGACCGTGCAGCAGATGCAGCCGTTGGCCAGTTCCACCACGTCGCCGGGGGCACACGAATCTTCCGCACAGCCGAGCAGCAATTCGCGGTCCATGCCCAGCGCCCCGAATTCGTTGATCACAAACGCGATGCGCCTGCCCTTGGCGTTGGCCGCCATGTGGCGCAGCAGCGTGGTTTTGCCAGCCCCCAGAAAGCCGGTCACGATCGTTGCCGGAATGCGTTTCATGCGGTTTTTCCCTTCAAGGCGAGCGGCAAGCCAGCCGCTACAAAAACAACGTCGGTCGCGATAGCGCCGATCGCCTGGTGCAGGCGCCCGGCATGGTCGCGGAAATCGCGCGCCATTTTGTTGTCGGGCACGATGCCCAAGCCCACCTCGTTCGCGACGAGCACGATCGGGGCTTGGCGCTTGGCGAGCGTGCGGCAGAGTTCTTTTGTGGCGGCGGCAATCGGTCGCTCGGCCAGCATCAGATTGGTGAGCCACAAAGTGAGGCAATCGACCAAGGTCGGCTGCGTTTGCGCTGCGAGCATCTCGGAAAGTTCCAGCGGTGCCTCGAGCGTGCGCCACAGTTTTTTGCCGCGCTGCTTTTTGTGGAGGGCAATGCGGGTGGCCATCTCGCGGTCGTGGGCTTGTGCCGTCGCCACGTAGATCGCGTGCTTGGCCGAAGCACAAAAGCTTCGCGTGCGCGCTTCGGCATAGCGGCTTTTGCCCGAGCGCGCACCGCCCAGGACCAGAATAAGGGGATGTTTCGGCTCCGCGTTACGCGAAGCTTTTTCGGCAACCATGGCGCACCAGTTCCTCCCGCCGAGGATGGTAGTTGGCAAGGGGAATGCCCTTGGCGTCCGGGAGGTCTCCTGGCTCGGGGTCTTCGAGGGCCGTCCTGCCTTCCCAGCCCCGTTCGACGGGGGCCAGTGGCGTTTTGGGCGGCCGATCTCGCCCTTACAGTTGCGGGGGCAGCGCCGGGGTGGCTGACGGCAAAATGCGCGTTGTCGGGCGCTTTTTGCTTGGCTTCACCGGTCTTCCCTGTCCAGATGCAATGCCGTTACTATCACAGTCCGGGTGCGGCTTGCTAGACGGCGTTTGGGCGAGGGGACATGCGCGGTTTGCTGGGAATTTTGGCGATTGCGGGGCTGGCGTTGGCGACGCACGCCGCACCTGTGCATGCGCAAGGTGCGCCGCAAGCCACGATTCTGCAGCGCGCCCAAGAGGCGATCCCCGAGCAAGTGCGCTTTGCCAGCCGCATCGGCGTCAATCTGCGCGTCACGCGCGACGGCCGCCTGTTCGCGGCCACCTGGTCGCCCAATCCCAATCCGCGCGGCTGGATCGTGGTGTTGCCCGACGCCAAAACATGGGCGCAGCAGGAGCTCGCGGTCTGGCATCCCACGCTCGTGCGCAAATCGGTCGGCATCGTCGCGATGCAATGGTGGTACGCCACCGGCGACGGGCCGGCGAACTACGCCAATGCCGAGCTTGTCTATCGCGAACTCGAGCAGGCCTTGCGCCAGATGGGCATGAAGCCCGGTACCGCCATGCTCTACGGCATGGGGCGCGGCGCCGAAATGGCCTACGCGATCCAGGCCTACGATCGCCATGCAGGCGGCAAGTTTTTCGGCGCCACGTTGGTCAATTCAGGTGCGATGGCCGAGGATATCGCGGCCAACCGGCGCGTGGCGGAAGGCCAGTTCGGCTTGGGGCCGTTCGACGACACGCGCTGGATCTTCTATTGCGGCGGGCGCGATGCCGAGCCCGAGCGCGCGGGTTGCCCTGCAATGCGCGGAGCCGCCAATGCGGTGCGCAAATTCGGCGGCAAGAACGAACTCTTCCTCGAAGAAGCGCGCGGCTCGCGCGCCACGCTTTTGCAGGAGCAGCGCCTCATCGACGCCGCCCTCGACAAATATCTGAGCCTTCCGCGCTAGTCGATTTAGGCCGGCGGGCGGTTCACGAAGCCCACGCGCCAGGAATGGCCGATGCCGCTGCCCGCCAAAAGATCGAGCCGTGTGACCGACAGCGTATCGACAACCAGCGACAGGGCGGTTTCAGGCGGCAGCGCCAGCGCATAAGCGACGGCCGCACGGATCGTGCCGCCATGGCACACGACCGTCACGTCGTTGCCCTGGTGCGTATTGGCCAATCCATCGAGGGCGCGGGCCACGCGCGCGCACACTTCCGTGAAGCTTTCGCCGCCGGCGGGTTTGATGTCGGCCATCGACAGCCAATGGCGATGCGTGGTGGCCGGGTCGCCGTGGCCATAGGCGCCGATCTCGGCATAGGTGCGGCCCTGCCATTCGCCGAAACATTGCTCGATCATGTCTTCGGCAAGGCCTAAGGTCGGCGCAGGCTTGCCCTTGGCGGCCCAGATCGCGGCGGCCGTTCGCTTTGTGCGCGACAGGCGCGTGGTGTGCCACACGCCGCTGTCGGGCAGCAGGCGTGCAAGCCCCGCAAAGGCCGTTTCGTTGCCGGTGTCGCAATCGACGTCCGTCGTGCCGTAGCAGCGCCCGTGCTGGCCCACGACGGGCGCATGGCGCACCAGCCAGAAGCGCGTTTCGATCAATCCATCCATGCGTGAGCCTCGAAAAGGACCGTTGCGATAAGGGCCGCGATCAAGATCGCGATCTCGACCGACTGCTGTACCATGCCGAGCGCATCGCCCGTCTGCCCGCCGAGCTGGCGGCGGGCAAGCGCGCTTGTATAGAGGGTAACGCCACCCGCAAACAACAGCGCGATCGCAAAGCCGAAAATTCCGAGCGGCAGCAGGAACGCGGCCCCGATGCCGAGTGCCGCAGCGGCGTGTGCCGCACTTGGCCTGCCGGCGCGCACGGCCGCTCCGTCGCTGCGCGCGAACGGCAGGCGATGCATCGGAAAGGCGATGGCCGCACGCGAGGCGGCGGCCGCCCCGATCCAAGCGATTGCGACCGTCGCGGGATCGTCCAGCGCCGCGAGTGTGATCGCGCGCAAGCCCAGCGACAGCAGCAGGGCCAGCACGCCGAAGGTGCCGATGCGACTGTCGCGCATGATCGCCAGCCGTCGTTCGACATCGCGCGCACCCGAGGCGTCGGCGAAGTCCGCAAGCCCGTCTTCGTGCAAAGCGCCGGTCGCCCAGATGGTCGCGGCCAACCCCATCAGCGCCGCCAGCATCGGCGGCAGGCCTGCGTACCAGACGAGCGCATAAAGACCGGCCCCCAGCGCACCCACGACGGCTCCGGCAGGTGCAAAGGCGCGCACGGACGTCGCGAGCGGCAAGGCGGCGGTCGTCGGCGCCAGCGGAACCGGCAATCGCGTGAGGAAGCCCAACGCCAAGCACAGTTCGGCAAACGCACCGGGGGTGGGCGAAGCGTGCGGCGGCGGCGAGGGTTCGGTCATCGGCAAAGACGGTGTTCTTGCAATTGCGGGAGGCGCAAGATAGGACGCCACGCTTCGCATTGCCAGCCGCCCGCACCCCAGATGAATCGAGAACCGCCGATGCCGTCCGCTACCCGCCAGCCCGTCGCAAGTTTCGCCGAAATCCTGGCTTTGCTGCCCGAATTGCCGGGCCCCGATCTTGAAGCAGCGACCAAGGCCGCTTCGCGCGAATCGCATCTCACCAAGCCGCCGGGCGCTTTGGGGCGGCTCGAAGACATTTCGGCGTGGCTGGCACGCTGGCAGGCCAAACATCCGCCGACGGTTTCGCATCCGCGCGTGGCGGTGTTCGCGGCCAATCACGGCGTGGCCGCACAAGGCGTGTCGGCGTTCCCTTCGGAAGTGACGGCGCAGATGGTGCAAAATTTCATTGCGGGCGGGGCGGCGGTCAACCAGCTCTGCAAAACCTTCGACGCCGATCTGCGCGTCTACGAAATGGCGCTCGAAACGCCGACGGCCGACTTCACGCAAAGCCCCGCGATGAGCGAAGAAGAATGCGCGCGCGCGATCGCCTACGGCATGATGGCGGTCGAGCCCGGCATCGATCTTCTGTGCGTGGGCGAGATGGGCATTGCCAATACGACGTCGGCGGCGGCGTTGTGCGTGGGCCTGTTCGGCGGGACGGCAGCCGACTGGGTCGGCCCCGGTACGGGTGTCGTCGGGTCCGCACTCGCGCGCAAGATCGCGGCCGTCGAAGCGGCAACTTCACTGCATTTCTCGAGCCCCCGTGCCCCTTTGGATGTGCTGGCCCGCGTGGGCGGGTTCGAGCTTGCGGCGATCGCGGGTGCTATCCTTGCCGCAAGGCTTGCACGCGTGCCCGTGCTGCTCGATGGATTTGCGTCGACCGTTGCGGCTTGCGTGCTGCGCGCCCTCGATCCGCATCTGCTCGACCATTGCCAAGTGGCCCACGTATCGGCCGAGCCCGGCCATCGCCGCTTGCTGGCCGCGATCGAGCGTACCGCCTTGTTCGATCTCGGCATGCGCCTGGGCGAGGCTTCGGGGGCGGCACTCGCGATCGGCCTCGTGCGCGCAGCGGTTGCGTGCCACACCGGCATGGCGACGTTTGCAGCTGCGGGCGTTTCGGCCAAGAATTGACTCGCGTGCAAGTGCGGTCCAAAACTGATTGAGACCGCCGCCAAGGAGATCAAGCGATGCCCGTCATCAACCGAATCGCCGCTTTCCACGAAGACATGAAAGCCTGGCGCCGCGACATCCACAGCCGGCCCGAGCTCGCTTACGAGGAAACGCGCACGGCCGATTTGGTGGCCGCCAAGCTCGCCGAATTCGGCATCGACGTGCATCGCGGCCTTGCGAAAACGGGCGTGGTCGGCACGCTGCGCGCCGGCACCTCCAACCGCGCCATCGGCTTGCGCGCCGACATGGACGCGCTGCCGATGGCCGAGAACAACGATTTCACGCATCGCTCGCTGAATGCCGGCCGCATGCATGCGTGCGGGCACGACGGCCACACGGCGATGCTGCTGGGGGCCGCCAAATATCTTGCCGAGACCAAGAATTTCGACGGCACGGTGCAGTTCATCTTCCAGCCCGCCGAAGAGGGCGGCGGTGGCGGCGATCTTATGGTCAAAGAAGGGCTGTTCGAGAAATTCCCGGTCGAGAGTGTGTACGGCATGCATAATTGGCCGGGCACCGAGGCGGGCCGCTTTTCGGTGCGCCCCGGCCCGATGATGGCCTCGGCCGACCAGTTCGACCTCGTCGTGCGCGGCCTCGGCACGCATGCCGCCATGCCGCAGCGAGGCACTGATCCCGTTGTCTGCGCCGCTCAGATTGTTACCGCACTCCAGACGATCTCCTCGCGCGAGACAAGCCCGCTCGACGCGGTCGTGGTCAGCGTCACGCAGATCCATGCGGGCGACGCCTACAACGTGATCCCGAACGAATGTGTCATGCGCGGTACCTTGCGCGCGTTCGAGCCCAAAGTGCGCGACGGTCTCGAAGCGGCGATGAAGCGCATTGCAGGCGGCATTGCGGCCGCCATGGGATGCGAGATCACGCTCGACTATCGGCGCGGCTATCCCCCGCTCGTGAACAGTTCGGCCGAAGTCGAAATCGCGGCGGCCGCGATGCGCGCGGTCGTGGGGCCGGACCGCGTCACGACCGACGGCATTGCCACGATGGGCTCTGAAGATTTCGCCTTCATGCTCGAAGCCAAGCCCGGCGCTTACGTGTTCCTCGGTAACGGGACCGGTCCGTCGCTGCACAATCCGCGCTACGATTTCAACGACGACATTCTGCCGGTCGGCGCTTCGTTTTGGGCCATGTTGATCGAGCAGAATCTGCCGCGCCGCGCTGCTTGAGCGCTCACTCGCTCGATTGCAGCAGCTGGCCGCGCTGGCGCGCGCGCGCGAACGCAAAGAGGAATGCGCCGAAGCCCAAGCCCAGATAGAGGATATTCAGTGCAAACGCCGAGGCGAACAGGTCCCAGCGGAAAGTGCCCGTAATCAGCACCGCGCGCATGCCTTCGAACACATGCGTGGTCGGCAAGGCCCACGCGACCGGCTGCAGCCAGCCCGGCAGAACGTCGACCGGATACCACACGCCCGACACGGGCTGGATCAGGAAGATCGAGGCCCAGGCATAGGATTCGGCCGCCAACCCGAAGCGGAACAAGAGGGCCGCGATACCGAGCCCGATCGACCAGCCGAGCATGATCAGCATCGACCAGAATGCGATCAGCGGCAGCCCCATTTCGAAGATCGAATAGTGGAAGAGCGGGATCGCGAGCAGCGCTGCGGGGACGACGCCGATCGCCGAACGGATGATGCCCATCGCCATCAAAGACAGGCCGAACTCGTAGGGCCGCAGCGGGGCCACGAACAGATTGGCCAAATTGCGCGACCACATCTCTTCGAGCAGCGACAGCGTGAAGCCGAATTGCGCGCGCACGAGAACGTCCCACAGCAGCACGGCCCCGATCAAAACGCCGGCGGCCTGCGCAAACCAGTTCGAATGCTGGTTCAAGAACACCGTTATGAAGCCCCAGATCACCATCTGCAGCACGGGCCAATACATGAGATCGAAGATGCGCGTCCACGAGCCGCGGAACAGGTAATAGTGCCGCAGCAGCATGGCCGATATGCGCTGGAGACTGTCGGTCATGCTTCTTCTCTGCGCGCGATGTCGAGAAACACCTGTTCCATGTCGTTTCGGCCGTAGCGCGCGATGAGCTCGGCGGGCGTGCCGCGATCGACGATGCGCCCGGATTTCATCATCAGCACCTCGGCGCACAGTCGCTCGACCTCGCCCATATTGTGCGAGGCGAGCAGGATCGCAGCGCCTTCGCGGCGCGCGTAGGTTTCGAGCAGGCCGCGCACCTGGTCGGCCGTGTCGGGATCGAGGCTTGCGGTCGGCTCGTCGAGCAGCAGCAGGGCTGGCCGGTTCACGAGCGCTTTGGCCAAAGCTGCGCGCGTCTTCTGGCCCGAGGAGAGCGAGCCGGTCTTGCGGTCGAGCAGGGCGCCGAGCTCAAGATCGCGCGCAAGCTCCGCGATGCGGGATGAAAGATCGCGCACGCCGTAAAGTCGGCCGAACACGGTCAGATTTTCACGCACCGTAAGGCGCCCCGGCAGATCGACATAGGGCGAGGAGAAATTGATCTGCGGCAAGGCGCGAAAGCGGTGCCGGCGCATATCGTGGCCGAGAAGTTCGATTCGCCCCGAGGTCGGCACGAGAATGCCCAGCAGCATCGATATCGTCGTCGTTTTGCCGGCCCCGTTGCCGCCCAGCAGGCCGCAGATGCGCCCGGGCGGGACGGCAAACGCAATTCTGTCGACCGCCGGGGCGGCACCGGCGACGAAAATCTTGGTTAGGCTTTCGACATTGATCGCAAGAGGCAGCATAGGCTGTTATATGGCGCTTTCACAAGTTCGTGACCAGCCTTGTGTTTGCCGCCGAGCGTTTCAAGGAACGGACATGCGCGCACCGATGATCCCGCCCGCGATCCCATCGCCAGGTCTTCTGCCGCCGCCACCGGTCGGTCGCGTGCGGCTGCGCACGCTCGTGGTGGTGCGCTGGATCGCTGTGCTCGGCCAAGCCTGCGCCGTGCTCGGCGTGCATTACGGTCTCGGCTACGCGCTGCCGATCTGGGCCGCACTGGGCGCGGTGGCTGTGTCGGCCATCTTGAATGCGGTGCTGATGCTCGACCGCCCGCGCGCCGGGCGGCTCGACGACCGTGCGGCCGGTGCCGTCCTCGCCTACGACATTCTGCAGCTCGGCACGTTGCTGCATTTCACGGGCGGTCTGCAAAATCCGTTTGCGGTTCTGCTCGTCGCACCCGTCGCGGTCGCGGCGACGTCGCTCACGCGCAGTTCCACCGTTGCGCTGGGCGTGCTCGCCATGGCGACGGCGAGCGTGCTGCCGTTCTGGCACGAGCCCTTGCCCTGGGCAGCGCCGGGCCTTGAGTTGCCGCCGCTGTTCTCGTTCGGCGTTTGGCTTGCGGTCGCGATGACGATCGTGGTCGTCGCCGCCAACGTCTCCAAGCTTGCCGAAGATGCGCGCCAGATGTCCGATGCGCTGGCGGCCGCACAAACGTCGCTCGAGCGCGAGCAGCGGGTGAGTGCGGTGGGCGGGCTTGCCGCCGCCGCCGCGCACGAGCTCGGCACGCCGCTTGCCACGATCGCGCTCGTCGCCAAAGAGGTGGCGCGCGACGCCCCGCCCGGTGCCCTCAAGATGGACGCCGAATTGCTGCTGCGCGAGACGATGCGCTGCCGCGACATCCTGGCGCGCTTGGCGGCCAAACCCGAGAGCGGCGACGCGCATGGTGATCCGTTTCCGCAGCCGCCGCTGTCTGTGCTGCTGCGCGAGATCGGCGCGCGATATGCGGCCGGGCCAATCGAGGTCGCGGTCACGATCGACTATGCGGACAATGTCGATCCGCCCACGCCGCGCCGCCCCGATCTTGTGCAGGCCCTGGGCACCTTGATCGAGAATGCCGCGAGTTTCGCGCACACGCGCATCGACATTCGCGCCTGGTCGGATTTGCTGACCGTCGGCATCGACATTGTCGACGATGGGCCGGGTTTTGCGCCCGAGATTCTCGCGCGCCTCGGCGAGCCCTATGTTTCGAGCCGGGTGGGCGAGAGCGACCATATGGGGCTCGGCGTTTTCATCGCTTCGACGCTGCTCGCGCGCATGTCGGCGTCGGTCGCCTGGGACAATGCGCCGCACAGCGGGGCGCGAATCGTCGTAACATGGCACCGATCCGCTTTTGCCGCCTTGTCCGAGAAGAGGCTCGCATGATCCCAACAGCGCCGCCCGTCCGCCGCCTGCTCATCGTCGAAGACGACGAAGCATTTCGCCTGCGTTTGGCGCAAGCCATGGAACGACGCGGTTACGCCGTCGCGCTCGCCGAATCCTTTGCGGCCGCCGAAGCGCAGATCCGCAGCCAAGCGCCCGATTTCGCCGTCGTGGATCTGAAGCTCGGCGACGGGTCCGGCCTCGATCTCGTGCCGCTCATCCGTGCCCAAGCGCCCGATGCCCGCATCGTGATCCTCACCGGCTACGGCAACATCGCAACGTCGGTTGCCGCCATCAAAGCCGGTGCGGTCGACTATCTGCCCAAGCCCGCCGACGCCGACGCGATCGATGCGGCCTTGCAGGCGACGAGCCGCGCCTTGCCGGCCCCGCCTGCCCATCCGATGTCGGCCGACCGCGTACGCTGGGAGCATATCCAGCGCGTGTTCGAGCAGTGCGACCGCAACGTGTCGGAGACGGCGCGCCGCCTCAACATGCACCGGCGCACCTTGCAGCGCATCCTGTCCAAATACGCGCCGCGCGAAGTACAGTAGTGGCCCATCCGCTGCGCATTGCCAGTGCGGCGCTCGCCCTGGCCTTTTTCTATTTGGGCCTTGCGCTGCGTCCTTTCGACGCACTGCTCGCGATGCCGATCGCCGAGGACGGCTGGTATGCGCTGACCGTCGCGCGCAACGTCGCGAACGGCCACGGCATCACGATCGACGGCACGGTGTGGACGAACGGCTTCCAACCGCTGTTCACGGCATTGCAAGTGCTGTGCTTCTGGTTCGTGCCCACACCGGAAGGCGAATTGCGGCTGTTTTATGGGCTTGCGTGGCTTGTGCATTGCGCGGGCGCCATGCTCGTCGCGAGCCTTGCGCGCGACGCGGTGCGCGAAGGCTCCGGCGCACTCGCGGCTCCGCTTGCCGCCTTGCTCTATCTGGCCGCCATCAAAAATTTCAACGATTTCTATACGGGCCTCGAAACCGGGTTGCAGCTTGCGCTCTATGCGCTCGTGTGGCGGCTCTATGCAAACGATTGGCGCCGGCATCCGACCCTGATGGGTTTGGCGCTGGGTGCCCTCGTGCTTGCGCGCATCGACGCGGCCGTGTTCGTGGCCGTGTTCTGCGCGGTCGAATTCTTGCGTGGCAGGGCAAGCTGGGCCGTGCGTTTTCGCACCTGCTTTATTGCCGGTGCCGTGGCAGTCCTCGTCTCGAGCCCGTGGTGGCTCTACAACACGCTGCTGTTCGGCCATCCAATGCCAAGCTCCGGCTTTGCCCAGCAGGACGCCGTTTTCGAGATCGAGCGCATCTGGACCGCCTTGTGGGCCTTGCGCATCGTCGCAATGCCGTGGCTGTTTGCAGGGGCCCATGAAGCTTTGTGGATCGACCTTGCCCGCATTGCGGCCCTTCTCGGCGTTTGCGTGCTCGTGTGGCGCACGCGCGATCTTGTGCGCGCTTCGGCGCTGCTGCGTTTCGCTGGCCTGCTGCTGCTCTGCTATGCGGGCCTCGTCGTCTACTACACGCGCACGTTTTTCGCCGACTGGTTCTATATCCGCTATTTCGCCCCGCTCTCTTTGATCGCGTTCGTCTATTTGCCCGCACTGCTCGCCGCCCGCCTGCCGCGCGCCGGTGCGGCAATGGGGATCGCCGCTTCACTCGTTGCCGCCATGCTGCTGGCAGGCGCGTGGCAGAGTATGAGGCTATTCGGCGCGTCCGCCCATCACCGCCAAGCAGCCCTCGTCGCCGAACACGTGCCGCCCGAAGACGTCGTCGCGGCAGGGCAATCGGGCACGCTCGGTTTCCTGCGCGATCGCGTGGTAAATGTCGACGGCAAGGTCAATCCCGAAGCGCTCAAATGGCGCGGGCGCATTCCCGAATATCTCGATGTGCGCGGCATTCGCTGGTTCGTCGATTCCGACTGGTACGTCGAAATCAATCTTGGCCTCGATCCCGCCGCCGTCGGCTGGCAACTCGTGGCCGAGAACGGCGATTTCTACCTCTATCGCCGCGTGGGCCGCTGATCAGTAGGCGTTCTCTTTGCCCAGGATCGCGATCGGCGTGAGGGCGAGGATCTTGAGGTCGAACAGCAGCGACCAATTGTCGATATAATAAAGATCGAACTGCACGCGCCGGCGCATCTTTTCGGGCGTGTCGGTTTCGCCGCGCAGGCCGTTCACCTGCGCCCACCCCGTCATGCCGGGCTTCACGCGATGGCGGGCGAGATAGTCGTCGATGATCGTGGCGTATTGTTCGTTGTGCGCGACCGCGTGCGGGCGCGGCCCCACGAGCGACATGTCGCCGCGCAGCACGTTCAGGAGCTGCGGAAATTCGTCGAGCGAGGAGCGGCGCAGGAATTTGCCGATGCGCGTGATGCGCGGATCGTCGCGCTTGGCCTGCGGCACGGAAGCATCTTCGACGCGCGCATGGAACATCGTGCGGAACTTGTAGACGACGATCTCGTTGTTGGCGAAGCCGTAGCGGCGCTGCCGGAACAGGGCCGGGCCTGGGCTGTCGAACTTAACGATTGCCGCGATCGCCAACAGCAGAGGGCCTAGTAGCAGCAAGAGGATTGCGGCAAGGATGCGGTCTTCGAGCGCTTTGAGCACGAGGCTCCAGCCCGACAGCGGACGCTCCAAGACCGACAGCATTGGGATGCCCGCGATCGCGTGGAAGCCGCGGGCGGGCAGATACGTGCCGATATAGTCCGGGCACAGTTTCACGTCGACCGGCACGACCTTGAGCTTTTTGATGAGTTCCTGCAGATCGGCCGAGGCCTGCCACGGCAGCGCCACCACGATTTCGTCGAGCGCATGGGTGCGGCAATAGGCGATCAGATCGTCGACCGTGCCGACCACGCGGTGGCCTTCGATGGTTTCGGGCAGGCGGTCCTTGCGGTCGTCGAACACGCCGACGATGCGGTATTCCTGCGTCGCGACGTCGGTGAGGTGTTTCAGGAACGCGCGGCCCATTTCGCCAGCGCCAATGACCGCGACATTCATGGCGAGGCGCCCTTGGCGCCGCCAGCGGTCGATTTGCACGAGCAGCAGCAGCCTTACCAAGATGAGTCCGCCAAAGCCGAGGGCGAGCCAGCCCAGCGCAAAGGCGCGGCTGAACGCGACCGAGGTCTGCGTGAAATAGGCAAGGGCGATCAGGCTCGCCATCACGCCCATCCACGCCATCGCGACCTTGCCGAACTGGCTTGCGAGCCGCGACAGATTCTCGAACACATAGACGCGCGCGACCTGCAGATAATTGGCCGCAAGCCCCATCGCGGCCAGGATAGCGATCAGATAGAGATCGGGGACGGCAAGGCTGTCGTGGCGCGCCCAATAGGCGGCAAAACCGGCGGCAGCGACCACGCTTGCGTCCGCCACGCGCAGACCGCCCAGCACCAAGGTCTGAAGATCGGCCGCGACGACGCTTGTTTTTCGTTTCATTTCAGCTGTTTGCCCGAAAACTCGGGGTCTTTCAAGATGTGCGAGCATAGGCCACCCCGAGGTTCGACGCAAAGTCCATCTCGGGACAAAACGGGGCAGGAGGGTGTAGCATTTCATTTATGGACGCGATGGATCTCGATCCCAACATTCTGACCTGGGGCCTGCTGCTCGTGGCGGCTGTGGCGGTCTTCGCGCGCGTGCGCGTGGCATTCGACCGCACCCGCGAAGAGAAGCGCCCGTTCGAAGACGTTGTGGTGCGCGTGCGGCAGCGCGTGCGCACGCCTTCGGCACCCGCCGGGATCTCCCCGGCCGTGGCCGTCCCGTTTGCGGCCAACGCCGCCGGCCCCGATCCCGAAGATGCCGTGCGCCGCATGGCGCGCACGCTGCTGGCCTTGGCCGACAAACGCGACCCCGTGGGTGCGGCCCAGGCGCGCCGGGCGGCAGCGCGCATTACCACACTCGCTGCGAGCCGCGGTATCGGCGGCGAAGACGTCGAGCGTGCGGCCTTGGCCGGCATGCTGCTCAAACTCGGGCCCGGCGTTCTGCCCGCGAGCCTGCAGCCGAAACCTGAGCGCGCCTTCTCGAGCGTGCTCATGGAGACGGCCCATCTCGAAGGCCCGGTGCCCGCGATCGTGAAGGCCATCCGCGACGGCAGCCCGGTCGAAAAACGCCTCGAGCCGCTGGTGGCGTTGGTGCGCGAAGCGGCCTGAAGAGCGGGCGGAATTCCGGGCGCATTGCGGGCGTTGTGTCTTGGCGAGCGCCCTGCTATTCCGGCGCTTGGGTTTTTCCTCGAAAGGTTGGACGGTTCATGTCGTTGCGCAAACGCATTCTGGTGACGGGCGGGGCGGGGTTTTTGGGCTCGCATCTGTGCGAGCGGCTCGTGGGTGCCGGGCACGACGTGCTGTGCGTCGACAATTACTTCACTGGCTCCAAAGACAATATCGTGCCGCTGTTCGGCAATCCGCATTTCGAAGTGCTGCGCCACGACGTGACGATGCCGCTCTACGTGGAGGTCGACGAGATCTACAATCTCGCGTGCCCGGCATCTCCCATCCACTACCAATTCGATCCCGTGCAGACGACCAAAACGTCCGTGCACGGGGCCATCAACATGCTGGGCCTCGCCAAGCGCGTGAAGGCCAAGATCTTCCAGTCTTCGACCTCGGAAGTGTACGGCGATCCGGAAGTGCATCCGCAGCCCGAAGAATATCGCGGCAACGTGAACCCGATCGGCCCGCGCGCCTGCTACGACGAAGGTAAGCGCTGCGCCGAGACGCTGTTCTTCGACTATCACCGCCAGCACGGCACCAAGATCAAAGTGGCGCGCATCTTCAACACCTACGGGCCGCGCATGCACCCGAACGACGGGCGCGTGGTGTCGAACTTCGTGGTGCAGGCGCTGAAGGGCCAGGACATCACGATCTACGGCGAAGGCACCCAGACGCGCAGCTTCTGCTACGTCGACGACCTCATCGAAGGTTTTGTGCGCCTGATGGACAGCCCCGATGCGATCACGGGGCCGATCAATCTCGGCAATCCGCACGAATTCACGATTCGCCAATTGGCCGAGCGCGTCATTGCGCTCACGGGTGCGAAATCGAAGCTCGTGCAGCGCCCGCTGCCCGCCGACGATCCGCTGCAGCGCAAGCCCGACATCGCCAAGGCCAAAAACCTGCTCGGCTGGGAGCCGAAGATCCAGCTCGACGAAGGCCTCAAGAAGACCATCTCCTATTTCGATGATCTTCTGCGCCGCAATGTCGGGCCTTCGCCCGTGGGTGCCAAAATCTAGCGCATGGAAATTGTCGGCTTCATCCTTGTGGGATTGCTGGTCGGTGCTGCCGGCACCTACTTCGCCCTGCGCGGCCGCGGGCGTGAGGCAATCTACAAGGAAAAGCTGATCCAGGCGGCCGATCTTGAGCTCGATCTGCGCACGCGCCTGGATGCCGCGACGCGTGCCCAGAGTGCGGCCGAAGCGCAGGTCCAGCGCATTGCGGGCCTCGAAGACGATCTCGCGCGCGTGCAAGGCGGCTTCTCCGAAATGCGCGCGAAGGCCGCAAGCCTCGAGGCCGAACTCAAGGCCGAACGCGCGCAAGCGGCCGAGAAACAAACGCTGCTGCTGGCGGCTGAAAAACGCCTCGTCGATACGTTCGATGCGCTCTCTGCCAAAACGCTGCAGGCCACGACCGCGCAGTTCCTCGAACTTGCCAAAGCGAGCTTCGCGGGCGAACAGGAGATCGCCAAGGGCGATCTCGAGAAGCGCCAGCAAGCCGTGGGCGAGATGGTGGCCCCGGTGCGCGAAGCGCTCGAAAAAATGGGCGTGCGGCTCGCCGAGATCGAACAGGCGCGCGCCCAAAGCTACGGCGCTTTGACCAAGCAGGTCGAAAGCCTGGGCGAGCGCAGCGACCGCTTGTCGATGGCCACGACCAATCTTGCCGCCGCCCTCAAGAACCCGGCCGTGCGCGGCAAATGGGGCGAAAACACGCTGCGCCGCTCGTTCGAACTTGCGGGTCTCAACAGCCACATCGATTTCGACGAGCAGTTCAGCGTGGCGCACGAAACCGCGTCGGCGCGTCCCGATGCGGTCGTGCGGCTGCCTGGCGGGCGCGCGATCGTGATCGACGCGAAGGCCCCGGCCGATGCTTATTTCAAGGCGCACGACGCCACCGACCCGGCCGAGCGCGCGCGTTTCCTCAAAGAGCATGCGGCCCAGCTCAAAGGCCATGTGCGCACGCTTGCGGGCAAAGACTACGGGGCCAAGGTCGAAGGCTCGCCCGAATTCGTGCTGATGTTCCTGCCGAACGAAGCGCTCTTGAGTGCCGCCGTCGAAGCCGATTTCGAACTGCTCGAATTCGCGGCCAAACAGCGCGTGGCTTTGGCCACGCCGCTCACGCTGCAGACGATGCTGTGGGTCATCGCCTATGCCTGGCGCCAGGAAGGTTTGGCCGCGAATGCGCGCGAGATCCAGAAGCTTGGCACCGATCTCTACGAGCGTATCGGCGTGGTGGCCAAACACGTGGCTGGCATTGGCAAGGCGCTCGACGACGCGACGAACGCCTACAACAAATCGGTGTCTTCGCTCGAGACGCGGCTGCTGCCGAGTGCGCGCAAGCTGCGCGACTTCGAAGCGGCCGGGCCCAACGCGCCCGACATTCTGCTGCCCCCCGTCGAAGTGGCGACCAAGCCCTTCACGAAGGGCGAACTGCTCTGATCGCCGCTATTCGGCCGCGTATTTTTTCTCCGCGTCCCAATAGGCGGGGAAGCCGACGGCCTCTTGCAGGGCCGCAAAATCGAGCTGCGGCGGATGGGCGACGCCGGCGCCCGGTACGAGGGCCGCGTAGGTCTGGCGCAGCGATGCGATGAGGCCCGCGAGTGCGGCGATCGGATAGACCGCGAGGCGATAGCCCACTTCCTGCAATTCGGCCGGCGGCAGGACCGGCGTTTTGCCCTGGAACACCATGTTGGCGAGGCACGGGCGCTTCACCGATGCGCAAAAACGGCGCATCTCGTCGATATTCTCAGGCGCTTCGAGAAACAGAATATCGGCCCCTTCGTCGGCGAAATCCTGGCAGCGCGCCAAAGCATCGTCGAAGCCGTTCACGGCGCGCGCATCGGTGCGCGCCAGCACCAGGATATCGCCCGCCCCCGTGGCGCGCAGCGCATCGCGCGCCTCGCACGCAGCGCGGATCTTGAGGCGCGCTTCCTGGCGCGAGATCACTTGCTTGCCCTTCGTGTGGCCGCATTTTTTGGGCGTGACTTGGTCTTCGAGCATGATGGCGGCGGCACCTGCACGCGCATATTCGCGCACCGTGCGCTGCACATTGAGCGCGTTGCCCCAGCCCGTATCGCCGTCCCCGACCACGGGAATATCGCCTGCGGCGGCGATGCAGGAGCGCAACTGGTCGAGCATCTCGCCCATCGAGATGAGGCCCGCATCGGGGGAAGCAAGGCGCACGGCCGAGACGCCGAAGCCGGTCATGAACAGCACCTCGTGCCCGGCTTCAGCCGCCAGTTTGGCCGAGAGCGCGTCGAACACGCCGGGCATCACGCACAGGCGTTTTTCTTCGAGGCGGCGGCGCAGGCGTTGGGCGGCGTTCATGGGCGTATTCCTTCGGGCAAACGGGTATGCGGGCCAAGGCTTGACCAAGCCCGCAAGTCATCATAACTAACGTTTTATGGCACTGCGCGAAATTCTCGTGGCCCCCGATCCACGCCTCAAAATCAAGGCCCAGCCGGTCGGCCGGGTCGACCAGCAGATCCGCGACCTCATGGACGACATGTTCGAGACCATGTACGCGGCCAATGGTATTGGCCTTGCGGCCCCGCAGATCGGCGTTTCCAAACGCGTAATCGTGATGGATCTCGCGCGCGAAAAAGAGGGTGCCCCGCCGCGCCCGATGCGCTTCGTCGATCCCGAGATCGTCTGGATGTCCGACGAGCGCGTGCCCGGCGAAGAGGGCTGCCTGTCCGTGCCTGAGCACTATGCCGACGTCGAGCGCGCGGCCAAGGTGCGCGTGCGCTACCGCGACGAAAACGACGCCGTGCAGGAGATCGAGTGCGAGGGGCTGCTGTCGGTATGCATCCAGCACGAGATCGACCATCTCGAAGGCACCTTGTTCGTCGACCACATCTCCTCCCTCAAGCGCTCGATGATCTTGCGCAAGCTGCAGAAGGCCAAACGCATCAAGGCGGATGCGTGAGCGCCAAACGGCGGCGCGTCTGCTTCATGGGCACGCCGGCATTTGCCGCTGCTGCCCTCGATGCGATCGCCGCAGCGGGCCACGAGATCGCTTGCGTCTACACCCAGCCGCCGCGCCCGAAGGGCCGCGGCCACGGCATCCAACAAAGCCCCGTGCATCTGCGCGCCCTCGAATTGGGCCTGCCCGTGCGCCATCCCGCGAACTTCAAGGACGAGGCGAGCCGCGCTGAATTCGCGGCCCTCGATCTCGAAGTGGCGGTCGTGGCGGCCTACGGGCTTTTGCTGCCGCAGGCGATCCTCGATGCGCCCAAGCGCGGCTGCCTCAACATCCACGCCTCGTTGCTGCCGCGCTGGCGCGGGGCCGCCCCCATCCAGCGCGCGATCGAAGCGGGCGACGCCGAGACCGGCATTGCCATCATGCAGATGGAAGCCGGGCTCGACACCGGCCCCACGCTCCTTGTGCATAAAATCGCCATCGAATCGCACACTACCGGCGGCCTTCTGCACGATGCGCTGATGGGCGCGGGTGCCAAAGCCATCGTCGAAGCGCTCGAGAGTCTCGAAACGCTGGTGGCGATCAAGCAGCCCGACGATGCCACCTACGCGCGTAAACTCACCAAGGAGGAAGCGCGCCTCGATTGGCGCCGCCCGGCCGTCGAACTCGAACGCCGCATTCGCGCGTTCGATCCGGTTCCGGGCACGTGGTTCGCGTGGTCGGGCGAACGCTTCAAAGTGCTGGCCGCCCGCGTCGTGGCGGCATCCGCAAAAGCCGAACCCGGCACCATCGTGGCTGCACCGTTGACGGTGGCGTGCGGTGAGGGCGCGCTTGCGATCGAGCGCGTGCAGCGTGCGGGCCGCAGCCCGATGTCGGCCGAAGAGCTGCTGCGCGGCCTTGCCTTGCCGCCCGGCACGCGGCTCGATCTGCCCCAGATCGATCCGCCGTCCTCATGACCCGCTACCGGCTGACGCTCGAATACGACGGCAGCGATTTTCTGGGCTGGCAGCGCCAGGCCGGCGGGCCGAGCGTGCAGGAAGCGCTCGAAACCGCCTTCGCCAAATTCTGCGGCCATGCGGTGGCGGTCGCAGGGGCGGGGCGCACGGATTCGGGTGTGCATGCGCTGGGGCAGGTGGCGCATGTCGATCTCGAGCGTGACTGGGACCCGCTCAAAATCCGCGATGCGCTGAACTGGCACCTCAAACCACAGAAGGTTCAAGCGCTCGAGGTGACGCCCGCACCGGCCGATTTCCACGCGCGTTTTTCGGCGATCCGGCGCGTCTATCTGTTCCGCATCTGCGACCGGCGCGCACGCCCCGTGCTCGATTGGGGCCGCGTGTGGCACATCAACCATCGCCTCGACGCTGCTGCGATGCACGATGCCGCGCAGCTTCTCGTCGGCCACCACGATTTTTCGAGCTTCCGCGCGGGCGATTGCCAGGCCAAAAGCCCGCTCAAAACGCTCGACCGGCTCGACATACGCCGCGAGGGCGACGAGATCGTCACCTGGGTCGAAGCGCGCTCGTTCCTGCACCACCAGGTGCGCAACATGATGGGCACGCTCAAACTGGTCGGCAACGGGTCCTGGACCGCGAACCACGTCGCCAAAGCGCTTGACGCGCGCGACCGCCGTGCGGCCGGCCCCACCGCCCCGCCCGAGGGGCTGTATCTGGCCCGCGTCGACTACCCCAAAGAATAGGTTACCAAGCGCGACAAATCGCGACGGTCGCCGGTTTAAGCTATTGATATTTCAGAAATGTAACCGCGACGACGATTCGAGGTTACATGTTGCAAGACCCACTTTTGGGCGGAATCCCGCTCGTCTTTCTTCACATTTCAAATAGCGCACGCGGCCGGCGGCGACCCCGGCGACGATGATTGATTGGAGCATAAACGAAGGTTTATTTCAAGAACAAAGATAATTACCTCTATAAAAATATATTTTCCTTTCAATGGATTTGGACGACCTCAACCAATCCTATGCTCCGGCTTCCGCAAAAGCGCCCACCTATCGCCGCCGCTTGGCTTTGCCGATGCGCGCGAAGGCGGCACGCTGCGGCGCGGTTTCTTCCAACAGCCAATCCCGAAAAGCTTTGAGCGTCGGGCGGTCCGCGTCCGCTTTGCGGCACACGAACCAATAGGCTTTGCCCGCCGGCACGATGAGGTCGAGCGGCTGCACGAGGCGGCCCGACGCGATCTGGCTTTCGAACAGATAGGGCGCGCCCAAGGCGAGGCCAAGCCCTTCCATCGCCGCTTCGACCGCAAGGCGCGTCGAATCGTAGACGGTCGCCCGCCGTCGCGGGGCAGCATCCAAGCCCGCCGCTTCGAGCCAAGTTTTCCAATCGTCCCAAAAATTGTGGTCGTCCGGCATTTCGAACTGGAACAGGTCGGCAGGCTTGCGGATCTTTTTGGCGATCTCGGGCGCGCAAAGCGGGGTCAACGCATCGTCGAAAAGTTTGACGGCGTAGAGGCCCGGCGCGTTCGCGTCTGCCGTGTAGCGAATCGCGGCGTCGTGCGGCTCGCGGTCGAAATCGATCTTGTGCTTCGAATTGTCGAGCCGCAGCACGATCTCGGGATGGCGGGCTGCGAACACGCCGAGCCGGGGGACGAGCCGCAGCGCAAACGTATAGAGCAGGCTGATCGTGAGCGTGCCTTTGGCTTCGCGCTCGCGCGCACGCTGGGCGGCTGCCGCAATGCGCGCAAAGGCGACGCCAAGTTCGGGTGCGAGCAGAGCGCCCGTGTCGGTCAAGGCAAGCGCACGCGTCAGGCGCCGGAACAAAGGCGTGCCGAGATCTTCTTCGAGCGCTTTGACCTGGTGGCTCACCGCCGCTTGCGTGACGCCCAGTTCCTCCGCCGCCTTCGTCAGCGACAGATGGCGGGCGGCCGCCTCGAAGGCGCGCAGCGCATTGAGCGGCGGCAGGCGGGGCGTGTGGCGCGGAACGGCCATACCCTAGATTTCCTAATGAGAAGGGCGAGAAGAGGTCGTTTGTCGAATGCCAATTATAGGGTCAAATTGTTTGCCAAGCCAGAAAACACACATGAAGGAGATTGTGGCATGGCAAGCTTGGTCCAGCACGACAGCGTGGATGTTCGCCGCGCTTGGATCGCGGTATTTGTGGCCCTTGGCGGAGCACTCGGCGCCAGCGCGCGCTTTTTGATGGCAGCCCAAGAGCGCGCCCAGCAGCGCGCGCGCCTCGCCGAGTTGGGGCCGGATGAGCTCAAGGATATGGGCCTCACGCGCGGCGACGTCGAACGCACGCTGCAGCGCCCCGAATACTGGCGCTAGAGTTGGGAAAGGCTTTCGTCCATCGCGCCCCACAAAGCTTCGAGCGGTTCGCAGCCGACCGACAGGCGCACATAGCCGGGTGCCACCGCGTCGCCCCAGCGGGCGCGTCGCTCGGCACTTGTGTGCACGCTGCCGAAGCTCGTACTCGGGCGGATGAAGGGGCATGCGATGAAGGTTTCGGCGGCAGCTTCGTCGGCGAAGGTAACGCCCACGAGCCCGCCGAAGCGGCGCATCTGTTTGCGCGCGATCGTGTGCGAGGGATCGTTGCCAAGGCCGGGATAGCGCACCGAGACCGTCGCCTTGTGCACGGCCAGGCGCTGGGCGATTGCGAGCGCGTTTTCGCATTGGCGGGCATAGCGCAGCTCGAGCGTCTCGAGGCCGCGATGCACGAGCCACGCTTCGAACGGGCCGGGGATCGCCCCGCCGAGTTTGCGCCAGTCGCGCACGGCCGCCAGCTGCTTTTCGTCGCGCGAGGCGACGTGGCCGAACAGCACGTCCGAATGGCCCGCGGGCGCTTTGGTGTCGGCCGCGACCACGAGATCGGCACCCAGATCGAGCGGGCGCTGGCCAAGCGGGGTGAGCGTGGTGTTGTCGACGCATACGATCGCACCGGCGGCGTGCGCTGCAGCACAGACCTCGGCAATGTCGCACACGTCGAGGCCCGGATTGGACGGGGTTTCGATCCAGACGAGCCGGTAGCCCGCAAAACCCCCTTCGAGGAATTTCGCCGTGGCGCGCGTGTCGAACGCAACGCCGAGCGGTGCAAGGAAACGTTCGCTCAAGGCGCGCGTGGTGTAGTAGCCGTCGGACGGCAGCAGGATGCGGTCGCCGCTGCGCAACGTGGAATAGAGCACGGCAGCAATCGCGGCCATGCCCGAGGGGAAGCCAACGACCGGCGCGTCTTCGAGCAGCGCCAGCGCATGCTCGACCGCATCCCAGCTCGGATTGTGGAAGCGGCCGTATTGGAACGGCGCATCGGCCGGCAGCCCCGGAATGTGAAATGAACTTGCGAGCACGATGGGCGGGGCAATGGGGTCGCCGGGGGCGAGATCGGCGCGCGCATGCAGGAGCTTGGCGATGCGGATGTCGTCGGGGTCGGTCATGCGATTTCGATCACAGCTTTGCCTGTCCCCTTGCGCTCGGTGAGATGAGCCAAGGCCGTGACGGCATCGGCGAGTTTGAAACGCGCATCGACATGCGGCTTCAAGAGCCCTTGCTGCCACCAGCCGATCAGCGTGGAAAGCGAGGCCTGCAGGCGCGCCGGATCGTGGCGCCGATAGCTGCCCCAGAAAAAGCCGAGCGCTGCCGCATTCTTGACGAGCAGCAGATTGGCCGGGATCTGCGGCACGGCACCGGCCGCGAACCCCACCACGACGATGCGCCCTTCCCACGCGACCGCGCGCAAGGCCGCATCGAAGGCGGGGCCGCCCACTGGATCGAATACGACGTCGATGCCCTTGTCGCGCGTGAGGGTGCGCACCACGGCGCGCAGATCTTCGGTCGCGTAGTTGATGGCCGTGTCCGCCCCGTGCGCCATCGCCAGGCGCCCGCGCGCATCGTCGCTGGTTCCGGCATAGACGATGGCGCCCATCGCCTTGCCGACTTCGACGGCCGCGAGCCCCACGCCGCCTGCCGCCCCGAGGACGAGCAGCGTTTCGCCCGCCTGCAGGTTTGCGCGCCAAAGCAAGCCGCCATGCGCCGTGCCGTAGACGATGGGAAAGGCGGCGGCGGTCGCGTAATCCATCGCGTCCGGAATTGCGACCGTGTCGGCCGCGCGCGCGATCGCGAACTCGGCGAAAGCCCCGTGTTCGGCGGTGGCGAGCACGCGTGTGCCGATGGCAAAGCCGGTCACGCCCGCACCCAGCCCGTCGATTTCGCCGGCCATTTCCATGCCGGGCACAAACGGGAATTCGGGCTTGGCCTGGTACTTGCCGCGCACCATCAGCGTGTCGGCGAAATTCACGCCCGCCGCGCGCACGCGCAGCCGCACTTCGCCGGGGCCGGGCGACGGGATCGGCAAATCGCCCAGCCGCAGCACGGGCGGATCGGCAAAAGCGCTGCAGCCGATCGCGCGCATCACCAATTCGGCGCGGGGCGAATCTCGCCGACCGTCCAACCGTTGGCATTGACGAGTTTCGGATTGACGAGAGCCTCGACCTCGGTGCTTGGCGTGTCGGCAAAACCGCCGAGCCGGTCGAGCAGGCGCGCCATCGCGACTTCGGCCGCACGGCCCGCCCCGTCTTCCACTTTAAGCGCAATGCCGATGCGCCGTTCCGGAATCGCGGCCATGTAAACGCCCTCGGCCCCGGTCTTCAGCACCACGCGGCCGCGGGCCGCCTGCAAGGTGCGCGTGCAGAAGCGGCCCGAGCCCGCCAGCATGAATGGGTTTTCGACGATGGCAGCCGCCATGCGCTTGCACGCGGCGGCGCGCATGGGTTCGAGCCCATCGGGGCTCCCGAGGCGCGCGATGCCGATCGCGAGATTGCGCACCGGGATGGCGATCTGCGGCAGCGAGCAGCCGTCGAAGCCGGTGGCGGCCGCCGCAAGATCGAGCCCCAGCATCGCCTCGAAGCGCGCCACGATCTCTTTTTGGAGCGGGTGCGACGGGTCGATATAGCCCTTGGTGGGCCAACCAAGATGGCGGCACACGGCGAGCATGCCGGTGTGTTTGCCCGAACAATTATTGTGGAGTGCGGTGGGCGCTTCGAAGGCGCGGATCAGGCCCTCGGCGCTGGGGGCGTGCGTGGGCAGATGCGCCCCGCATTCGAGATCGCTCGCATCGAGACCCATGCGATTGAGCCATGCGGCGACCGTCTGCGTGTGCATGGGCTCGCCGCCGTGGCTGGCGGCCGAAATCGCGATCTCGGCATTCGAGCAGCCGAACGCGTCCGCCGCCCCGCTTTCGAGCAAGCCCAGCGACTGGATCGGCTTGATCGCCGAGCGCGGGAATACGGGCAGATCGATATCGCCGTACGCTTCGAGGATTGTGCCGTCGGGCGTGGCGATTGCGACATGCGTGCGGTGGCGGCTTTCGACCGCATTGCCGCGCGTGACTTCGACGATCAAGGGAGCATTCATGATGCGGGGAAACTTGCCTTGCCGCGCGCCAAAGGGCAAGGTCCGCCGATCATGAAGGGTTATTTCGGCATCGGCGTCGAGGGTATTTCGAAACCCATGAATCTGGGCGCTCTCGCGCGCACCGCGCACGCGTTCGACGCGGCGTTTGTGTTCACGGTCGCGGCCGCGTTCGACCGGCACCAAGCCAATTTGGCCGATACGTCCGACGCCTCGCAGAGCGTGCCGATCTACGATTGGCCGACGATCGACGCGATGCAATTGCCGCTCGGCTGCACGCTTGTGGGCATCGAGCTTACCGACGACGCGATCGATCTGCCGCGCTTCCGCCACCCGCGCGCGGCCGCCTACGTGCTGGGGCCCGAGCGCGGCTCGCTGTCGCCCGCCATGCAGGCCTTGTGCAAATTCGTGATCAAGATCCCGACGAAATTCTGCATCAACGTGTCGCTCGCGGGCGCACTTGTGATGTACGACCGCGTGCTGTCGATGCGCACGCACGACGCGCGCCCGATCCTGCCGGGCGGAACACCTTGACGGCGACGTCTAGCGGCGCGCGAGTTTCAGCAGCGGATTGAGAAGGCGCCCGAACGGACCCGTGAGCTTGATGGGCGCATTGGCCACATGTAGGCACAGGCAGTCCGTCGCGCGGTCGGCCACGGGGGCGTGGTCCACGCTTGCGTCGGCCGCACACACGTCGCCGCGCGCATAGCCGGCACGCCCGTCTTCGAACGAACCGGCGAGCACGAGCAGCAGTTCGTCGCCCTCGTGCGTGTGCTGCGGGATCGACTTGCCGGCCGCAATGCGCAGCAGGCTCAATTCGTAGGGGCTTGTCGTGCCGAGCTTCAGCGTGGCCTGTTCCACGCCGCGCACCACGCGCCGCCAGTCAAGGGCGTCGATCGACGGGCCCGTATAGGCGCTGACGGCGGCGGGCAGCAGGGCGGAAGCGGCGGCCGGTGCGGTGTGGCGCAAGGTTGCGGGGCTCGCATCGATGCGCGCCATCATGCAGGTGAGCGCGTCGGCGGCGAGTTCGGCCGGTGCCTGCTGTTCGAGCAGAACGCCGCCCACGGAAGCGAGGCGCGCATAGGTCGCGCGCGCAGGTGCGGACAGTGCAAGATGCGCTTCGACGAGCACCGCCACCGGCTCGGGCGTGGCGCCGGCGGCGTGGTCGAGCAGCCATTCGTCCGGAATATGGGCCAAGTTTGTCATGCTGTGCGCTTTCATGTGTCGCTCTCAAACATAGTGCGAAGCCGCGCCACGGCAAGCCGCAGGCGCGACTTGACCGTGCCGAGCGGCAGCCGCAGGCTCGAAGCGATGTCGCCGTGCGAGCGGTCTTCGTAATAGGCAAGGCGCAGCATCTGCGCCTGTTCGGGCGGCAGATCGGCGATCGCCCCCGCCAGCCGCGTCTCCCACATGCGGGCATCGAGCACGCGGTCGGGCAGGGCGGCGGTATCGGGCATTAGGCCCGGATCGTCGGGGTCGAGATCGGCGCGCTTGTCGCGGCGGAGTGCGTCGATGCGCCGATTGCGCGCGATCGCGAATATCCAGGTGCCGGGGCTCGCCATCTGCGGATCGTAGCCGGGCGCCTTGCGCCAGACGGTCAGCATCACGTCTTGCATCAGGTCGTCCGCCTGCGCGCGCTCGGCCCCCAGGCGCATCAGATAGCCCTTCACGCGCGGGGCGAAATGCGCGAACAGACGGGCGAAAGCCGCCCGGTCCTGGCGATTGGCCACCGCCCCCAGATCGCGCACCAGCGCTTCGAGCGTCGGGGTTGCCGGCAAAAGCGGGTCGCTGTCGTTGGCCATGGCGCCTTGTATAGAGCGGTTCAAGAACGGCGCAAGCGCGCCCGCAAACGCCGTCGCGACCGCGCTGGGGCGGCCGGGGCGTGGGGCGAGGGTTTCTGCGCGGTTGACGAGCATCATGTCCAGTGCGATACGCAAGCTATGGCCCATCGGATCACGATTCGCCCATGAAAACCGCTCTCTGGCTCTCTGTATTTGGTTTGTTCCTCGCCGTCGAGGCGGGGGCCCAAACGCAGCCGCGCCCGGCTGCCCCCGCCCCGGCCGCACCCGCAAATGCGGGCCCGCGCCAGCTCGGCAATTACGACGGCTGGCTCGCGGCCGAAGCAGGCAGCGGGGCCACGCGCGTGTGCTACGTGATCGGCCGCCCGGTCAAGGTCGAGAGCAAGCCTGCGGGGGCGCGCCGCGCCGATCCGACCTTGAGCGTGGCGCATTATCCGGGCGTCAACAAATCCAACGAGATCACGTGGTTTGCCGGATATCCGCTGCGCGACGGCGGGGCCATGGAAATCGAAATCGGGCGCGTCAAAGTGCCGCTTTCCAATCTCGACCAGCCAGGCTCCGACCGTGCCTGGACGCGCGAAGACGCCGCCAACCGCACGGCCATCGACGCGATGCGCGCCGCCGCCCCGCGCGCAACGGCAATCGTACGCGGCGTGTCCGCACGCGGCACCGAGACGACCGACACCTACAATCTCACGGGCTTTGCCCGCGCTTTGGCCGATATCGACCGCGCCTGCAACGTGCGCCGCTAGCCAGAACTGCCGGGCACCCTTATATAGCGGGCATGCTCGAGCCCATCGTCCCAGCCCCCGCCTTGGCGCCCTTCAAGGAAAGCCTGCCCGCCCCGCAAAGTCCGGACGGGCGCAGCAACCTTGTGGGGCTCACGCGCCAGGAGCTGGCCGAGCTTTTCAAAGAGCTCGGCGAGCCGGCATTCCGCGCGCGCCAATTGTGGGGCTGGATCTACGCCAAGGGTGCCCGCGATTTCGACGACATGACCGACATGTCGAAGAAGCTGCGCGCCAAATTGGCCGAACGCTACGCCGTGCACCGGCCCGAGATCAGCCGCCTGCAGGATTCGATCGACGGCACCAAAAAATGGCTGCTGCGCTTCCCCGACGGGCAAGAAATCGAAACCGTCCATATCCCCGAAGAAGACCGCGGCACGCTTTGCATCTCGAGCCAGGTCGGCTGCACGCTCACCTGCAAATTCTGCCACACGGGCACGCAGCGCCTTGTGCGCGACCTCACGCCCGCCGAAATCGTCGGCCAGATCATGCTGGCCAAAGACACGTTCGACGAATGGCCCGGCCCCGAAGGCAACCGCAAACTCACGAACATCGTTTTGATGGGCATGGGCGAGCCTTTGTTCAACTACGCCAACGTCGCCAAGGCGATGAAGATCGCGATGGACGAAGAAGGCCTTGCGATCTCCAAGCGCAAGATCACGCTGTCGACCTCGGGCGTTGCCCCCATGATCAAGCGCTGCGGCGAAGAATTGCGCGTGATGCTGGCGATCTCCTTGCATGCGGTCACGGACGAGCTTCGCGACGTGCTCGTCCCGCTCAACAAGAAGTATCCGATCGCCGAACTCATGGAGGCGTGCCGCAACTACCCGAGCCTGTCGAACGCGCGGCGTATCACGTTCGAATACGTGATGCTGAAGGGCGTCAACGACAGCCCGGCCGATGCGCGCGCGTTGGTGAAGCTCATTTCGGGCATTCCGGCCAAGGTCAATCTGATCCCGTTCAACGCCTGGCCGGGTGCTCCGTTCGAGTGCTCGACAAACGAAGCCATCGAGAAGTTTTCGCAGATCGTGTTCGACGCCGGCTATTCGAGCCCGGTGCGCACGCCGCGCGGGCGCGACATTTCGGCCGCCTGCGGCCAGCTTAAAAGCGAAAGCCAGAAAATCCGCCGCAGCCTGCTCGATGCCGCAGCCGCAGCGAGCAGCGGCGACGCGTCCTAGACCGGGACGGCACCGTAAGGATCGCAATAAGCGTCGAGCACGCGGTGCAATTCCGCGTGGCTGTCTTTGGGCGCCAAGATGCCAATACCCGACGCCGTGCGCGTGAGCACGCGCGCTTTGTGCGAGGGCGTGGCGGCCGCGATTTCTTTGAACGACGGCAGCATCTGGCAGACCATCACGTCGTGGAACATGTAGACGGCGTCGGTCGTGCAATGCGGGCGGATGCCGAAATAGTCTTTGCTCTGCGCTTCGTTCGTGTGGTCGGCGTCGATGAACACCATGTCGATGGGGGCGTCGAAATGGGCGGCGACCGTGGCGGCCAAATCGTCGGGTGACGCACCCAGCACGCCGGTCACGTCGAAGCCGTTTTCCTTGGCGATTTGGTTCGTCAGCGCCAAGCCCTCTTTGCCGTTGCCCATGCCGATATCGATCGCCACGATCTTGGCCTTGGGCATCGCCAGCGCCAAAGCGAGTGTGCTCCAGCCGAACGAACAGCCGATCGCGAAGATACGTTTGGGGGCGAGCACCTGGCCGATATCCTCGATCAGCGCCACCTCCGACATGTTGATGCCGCCGCCGAGATTGCCGATGTTCGTGCCCTTGCGGAACGCGTAGGTGAAGGTGCCGTCTTCGGCACTGTTCAGCGACAATTTGGTCAGCAGGAACGGCGAAATGCTCGAGCGGATCGTGAAGCCGTAGCGGCCATAAAGCTCGACGAGTTTGACGAACAGCATTTTTCGTCCCTTTTTGTACAGAACGCGTCGAATCGGGTGTCTCGATTCTACCCCGCACTTTGCCAAAAAGCACGAGACCGCCCTTGCCCCGGCCCGTGCAATACCTATACTCCGCGCCGATTTTGCCGCATCCCCAGTCCAAGCTCGAAACGGTCCGTCCCATGGAAAAGAAAGTCAAAAAAGTCGTCCTCGCCTATTCGGGCGGCCTCGACACCTCGATCATTCTCAAATGGCTGCAGGACACCTACGGCTGCGAGGTCGTGACCTTCACGGCCGATCTCGGCCAGGGCGAAGAGCTCGAGCCCGCGCGCAAAAAGGCGCAGATGCTCGGCATCAAGGAAATCTTCATCGAAGATCTGCGCGAGGAATTCGTGCGCGACTTCGTGATGCCGATGTTCCGCGCCAACGCGCTCTACGAGGGCCAGTATCTGCTGGGCACGTCGATCGCGCGCCCGCTCATTGCCAAGCGCCAGATCGAAATCGCGCGCCAGGTCGGGGCGGATGCCGTGTGCCACGGTGCCACCGGCAAGGGCAACGATCAGGTGCGCTTCGAGCTCACCTACTACGCGCTCGAACCCAACATCCGCGTGATCGCGCCCTGGCGCGAATGGAAGCTCGACAGCCGCACGAAGCTGCTCGACTACGCCGAAAAGAACCAGATCCCGATCGCCAAGGACAAGCGCGGCGAAGCGCCCTTCTCGGTCGACGCGAACCTCTTGCACATTTCGGCCGAAGGCAAAGTGCTGGAAGATCCGTGGCAGGAGCCCGAAGAATTCGTCTATTCGCGCACCGTCTCGCCCGAAGCCGCCCCCGACAAGCCCGAATATCTCGAGATCGAATTCGAAAAGGGCGACCCGGTCGCGGTCAACGGCAAGCGTCTGTCGCCGGCCGCTTTGCTCACCGAGCTCAACGCGATCGGCGGCCGCCACGGCATTGGCCGCCTCGATCTCGTCGAGAACCGCTTCGTCGGCATGAAGAGCCGTGGCGTGTACGAAACGCCCGGTGGGACGATCTGGCATGTGGCCCATCGCGGGATCGAATCGATCACGCTCGACCGCGGTGCCGCCCACCTCAAGGACGAGTTGATGCCGCGCTATGCCGAGCTGGTCTATTACGGCTTCTGGTTCGCGCCCGAGCGCGAAATGCTGCAGGCTGCGATCGACAAGAGCCAAGCCAACGTCTCGGGCACCGTGCGCATCAAGTGCTACAAGGGTCAGGCCACCGTCGCGGGCCGCAAGAGCCCCAACAGCCTCTACAGCTTGGCGCACGTGACCTTTGAAGAAGACGCCGGTGCCTACAACCAGCGCGACGCGGAAGGCTTCATCAAGCTGAACGCGCTGCGCCTGCGCCTGGCGGCGGCGAAGCGCAAAGGGTGACGCAAGCACCGCCCGACAACGAAGCTCTCGACGCGGCGATCCTCGCGGCCGTCACGGCGGGGCGGTCGGTCAGTCCTTCGGATGTGGCCGTGGTTCTCGCCGGGCCTGGGAAGGCTTGGCAGGGGTTGTTGCCGAAGATCCGGGCGCGCGCCCTGGTGCTGATGGGCGAGGGCAAGATCGAGATATTGCGCAAGGGCAAGCCGATTGCCGATGCCGCCGACATGCGCGGTGTGGTCAGGCTGCGCGGCGTGCCTTTGCCGCCATGAGCGTGTTGGCGAGCAGGCAGGCGATCGTCATGGGGCCGACACCGCCGGGGACGGGCGTGATGGCGCCTGCGATCGGCAGCGCGGCCGCGTAGTCCACGTCGCCGACGAGGCGGCCTTTGCCGTCCGGCGTTGCCACGCGGTTGATACCGACGTCGATCACGATCGCCCCCGGCTTGATCCAATCGCCTTTGACCATTTCGGGTCGGCCGACGGCGGCGACGAGAATGTCCGCACTGCGGCAAACGGCGGAAAGGTTCGCCGTCTTCGAGTGCGCGACCGTGACCGTGCAGTCGGCGGCC
The DNA here is from genome assembly GCA_027532905.1 of Magnetospirillum sp. Taxonomy (NCBI): domain Bacteria; kingdom Pseudomonadati; phylum Pseudomonadota; class Alphaproteobacteria; order Rhodospirillales; family Rhodospirillaceae; genus Magnetospirillum; species Magnetospirillum sp. Next base: position 922,363 of record JAPZUA010000001.1, on the reverse strand, counting down.
AGCAGCAGATGCGCCATCGGCTTGCCGACGATGTTCGAGCGGCCGACGATCACGGCGTGTTTGCCGGCGATGTTCGTGCCGAGGCTCGCGATCAAGCGCATCGAACCGGCGGGCGTGCACGGCACCAAGCCCGGCCGGCCACTCGCGAGCAGGCCCGCATTGACCGCGTGGAAGCCGTCGACGTCTTTGGCCGGCGCGATTGCGTCCAGCACCTTCGTGGCGTCGATATGTTTGGGCAGCGGCAATTGCACGAGGATGCCGTCGACTTTTTCGTCTTCGTTGAGTTTGGCGACGAGGGCCAGCAGATCGGCTTCGCTTGTCGTGGCCGCCAAGCGATGTTCGAAGCTCGCCATGCCAGCTTCGAGCGTGGCCTTGTGTTTGTTGCGCACATAGACGGCACTGGCCGGGTCCTCGCCCACGAGCACGACTGCAAGGCCCGGCTGGAAGGGCAGGCTTGCAACCTCGCGGCCGACATCGGCACGCAAATCCGCGGCGATGGTTTTGCCGTCGATGATGCGGGCGGTCATGCGAGTTTTCCTTCGATGGTTTTGCGCAACGCTTCGGGCATGCCGGCGATCTTGAAGCGTTTGAGGCGCGACGTGGCCCCTTTGACCAACGCGAACTGGCGCTTCGGAACGCCGAAAAATTCGGCGAGGGCGGCGATGGTCGCGTCGTTGGCTTTGCCGTCTTCGGGGGCGGCGTTGACCGCGACCGCGAGGTTGGTGCCGTCGCCAATGCCGCCGATACCGGGGCGGCGCGATTTGGGCGTCACGCGCACGGCGAGATACACGCCGTCCGCCGCGAGCTCCAAATAGCCGCCCATCTTGTCAGAGCCAATATTCGTAGATCAGGTTCTGCGCGAAGATCAGCAGCAGGATCAGCACCACCGGCGAAATGTCGATGCCGCCGATATTGGGCATGAAGCGGCGGATCGGGCGCAAGGCGGGCTCGGTGATGCGGTAGAGAAAATCGGCGATCGTGTAGACGACCTGGTTGCGCGCATTGAGCACGTTGAAGGCCAGGAGCCACGACAGCACGGCAGAGCCGATCAGAACCCAAATATAGATCTGGATGACCGACGACAGCAAAACGCCCAACGACTGCATGGTGGCCCCATTTCCCCGGAAAAAGCGTGCGGGCGGATCGTACTCGAAGCCGTCAAACGCTTGCAAGGTCTTGGAAAATCGCTCCCTTGACAGGGGCGGGGCGGGCCAGCATTATCCCGCACCTTTCGATGCCGGAGCAGGGGGCCGTAGCTCAGCTGGGAGAGCGCCTCGTTCGCAATGAGGAGGTCGTCGGTTCGATCCCGATCGGCTCCACCATCCCCGCTCCGGCAATCGATAGGTCCCTAATTCAGTGCAGTTTGAGTTTCGGACGAATCACCTGATTCACGTGCCCGATGCCGATCATGATCAGGCCCTTGAGCCAGCCATGCACGGCCAGAATGTGCATGCGGTAGAGCGACACATAGACGAAGCGCGCAAGCCTGCCTTCGACCGCCATGCGCCCGCCGATGAGATTGCCCATGAGGCTGCCCACGGTCGTGTAGCGCGCGAGGCTCACGAGCGAGCCGTGGTCTTTGTAGACGAAGGGCACGGGCGCTTTGCCCTCGACGAGGCGGCAGAGATTCTTGAACGCGGTCGCGGCCATCTGATGGGCGGCTTGCGCGCGCGGCGGAACCGGGCGCGGACTGCCTTCGACGGGACACGCACAGCAATCGCCGATCGCAAAGATGCGTTCGTCGCGCGTGGTCTGCAGGGTCGGCAGCACCACGAGCTGGTTCGTGCGATTGGTCTCGAGCCCGCCGATCTCTTTGAGAAATTCCCCGCCTTTGACGCCGGCCGCCCATACGCGCAGATCGGCCGCGACGGTCTCGCCGCTTTTGGTGACGATCCCCTCGGGCGTCGCTTGCGTAACTTGCGTGCCCGTGAGCACGCGCACGCCAAGCGCTTCAAGCTCTTTGTGCGCGGCGGCCGCAAGCTTCTCGGGCAAGGCCGGCAGGATGCGCGGGCCTGCTTCGATCAACGTGATCTTAAGGCGGCTTTCGTCGAACACTTCGAGGCCGTAGACGCGCAAGGCGGCAGCAGCACTGTAGAGCTCGGCCGCAAGCTCCACGCCAGTCGCCCCGCCGCCGACGATCGCGACATTGACGGTGAGATTGGCCGACGGATCGATCGTCATGCCGCGCGACACGCGCAGACACGCATTGAGCAGACGCTGGCGAAAGCGGTCGGCTTGGGCCCGTTCGTCGAGGAAGATGCAGTTCTCGCGCACGCCGGGCGTACCGAAATCGTTGGAGACCGAACCCACCGCGACGACGAGATAGTCGTAGCGGATGCGATGGCGGGCCACGATCTCGAGGCCCTTTTCGTCGAACATGGGGGCGATCACGACCTCGCGGCTGTCGCGGTCGATCGCCTCGAGCGTGCCGTCGAAAAACCGGTAGCCCCAGCGATAGGCGTGGCTGCGATACCCGACCTCGTCGAGATTGGCGTCGAGCGAGCCTGCCGCCACCTCGTGCAGCAGCGGCTTCCAGATATGCGCGCGGTTGCGATCGACCAGAATGAGGTCGTAATGCTTGCCTGCGAACTTGGCGCCGAGCCGCGCCATCAGCTCGAGTCCGCCCGCACCGCCGCCGATCACGACGATCTGGGTCTTTTTTGTCTTGGTTTTCATGTCCATACAATTTGCGAATCTACATGCCGAATGAGGCAATATCGATATAATTCGCGCCTGCGGCGCGTCGCAGCTTATGATTCTTGGGGCAACAAGCGGTATCGGAATGAGCGACGAATTTCTGCGCAGCATCCAAAGCGACAAATTGCGGCAGCTTTACCGGTTCTGGATTCGCCAGTCGCCGGCGGCCGGGGGCCCGCCGCGTGCGCGCGATCTCGACGTGCAGGGCTTGGCCGAATGGGCGCGCAACCTGATCGTGATCGAGGTGCGCCCGCAAGCGCGCTTCCGCTACGGCTTCTACGGCACCACGTTTCGCAAAGCCTTCGGCGTCGATATGACGGGGGCGATCGTCGAGGATTTGCCGGCTGCCCAATCCGGCATTCTGACGGCCGAGTATCGGATGGTTCGGCGCACGCAGCGCCCCTATTGGCGCGTCTATGCCGGCTGGTTTGGCCCCAAAGAAGAGCCGCAGACCTGGGAGCGCCTGTCGCTGCCGCTGCTCGGGCAAAAAGGCGACGTCGCCTTCATCCTCGCCGCCGCCTATCGCGCCGATGTGGGCCGCGCTTTGATCGGCGCTTGAAGCGCTAGTTTCCGGCTTTGAGCTTTTCGATGCGCTCGACGAGTTCGGCGCGCGCGGGCGTTCCTTCGGGCAACAAGGCCAACAGACGCTGCCACAAGGCCGTGGCGGCGAGTTGGTTGCCGGCGACGACTTCGTCGAGCCCGACGAGCCAAAGCGCCAATGCGTTGTTGGGCGAGCGCTCGAGCAGATTCGCCATTGCTTTGCGCGCGGAATCGTCGAGGCGCGTGTCGGGATCGTGGAGTGCGAGCAGCGCATCGGCATAGGCGTCGAGCACGGGGATCTGGTCGGGCGCGATTTCGGCCGTGCGCGCATAGGCGGCAAGCGCCTTCTCGGGCTCGTCGAGCGCTTGCCACGAACGGGCGAGGCGCTGCCAGCCTTCGAGATCGTCGGGCTGCGCTTCGAGCCGGGCCGCAAGCCCTTCGACCATGCCGCGAATGGCTTCTGCACGCTCGGCTTCGGGCAACGCGAGCAAGGCTTGGCCACCCGGCGGCACGCCTTGCGGTGCGCCCTGCGGCGGAGCGGCCGAAGCAAAAACGCTTTGCGGCGGCGCCAAACTCGATATGGCCGGGCGATTGTCGGGCGAGGGGCGCAGGCGCGAAAGATCGATGCGCGCTTCGCGTGCGGCTTGCGCCAACGCCTCGCGCACGGTCGCCAGCCACGGCGCGTCGGGCGGCGAGGCGGCAGCGAGATCGAACCACATGCGCACGGCGGCGTTGAGGTCGCCTGCTTGCGCCAGCGCTTGGCCCATATAGTAGCGCGCGCGCGGATCGCCGGGGTCTGCGGCGAGCACGCGCGCAAAGGCGCGCTGCGCCTCGGGTGTCACTTGGCCGTTGGCGGCAAGCACGGCCGCTTCGCCGAGCGAGCCTGCAAGTTCGGGCCGCTCGCCTGCAAGCTTGTCGGCGGCGCGCCAGGCATCGAGCGCGTCTTCGGCCAGGTTGAATGCGGCCGAGACTTGGGCAAGACGCACCCAGGCTTCGATATCGTTCGGGTTGTTCGCCACGCGCGCGCGCAAAGCGCGTGCGAATTCCACGAGCTGCGGATCCTGGTTGGTGCCCGTCGCGCGCTGTTCGGCAAACGGCACGCCGGGTGCGCCCGGCGCACCCCGGTCGATGTAAAGTGCGAACGCTGCCGCCGGAAGTGCGACCGCCAACGCGACCGCCAGCAGGCGCGAGCCGCCGGTATGCGCAGGTTCCAACGCAGGTTCGGCGGCAAGCGTCAGCATGCGGCGGCCGATTTCGGCGCGGGCGGCCTGGGCTTCGCGCGCATCGATGGTGCCGCGCGCCAAATCGCGCGCGATCTCTTCGAGCTGGTCGCGATGCACTTCCATGTCGAAGGCCGCACGCGTGGGCGGGGCCTTGGCCTTGCGCAGCATCGGCCACACCATCATGGCCACGACGAGTGCTGTCAGCAGCGCCAGAACGGCGAAAATCATTTGCGTTCCTCTGGCGCCAGCAATTTGGCCAAGCGCTGCTCTTCTTCGGCACTCAAGGAAGCGACGGACGGTGCCGCTTTGGGATTGCGGCGCCGGATATAGATGGCCGCGCCGAGGAGCCCTGCCGCGAGCAGGCCGAAGGGCCCGTACCACAGCAGAATCGTGTCGGTGCGCAGCGGCGGGCGCAGCAGCACATAGTCGCCGTAGCGCTGCGTGACATACGACAGCACGGCTTCGTTGCTGTCGCCGGCCGTCAACCGCTCGCGCACAAGGCGGCGCAGATCGGCCGCAAGCGAGGCGTTCGAATCGTCGATCGACTGGTTCTGGCAGACCTGGCAGCGCAGATCCTGGCTGATCACGCGCGCGCGCGCCTCGAGGGCGGGATCGGCCAAGCGCTCGCTCGGCAACACGGCACCGGCCGCTGAAGGAAGAAAGGCGCACAGGAACGCGAATGCGAAACGACGCGCCCTCATGCCGCCCTCTTCAATTGCGCGATGAGTTTCAGCATGTCGTCGAGCACGGCAGGCGTGACCGGCCCCACATGTTTGAAGCGGATTGTGCCGCTGCGATCGACGACGAAGGTTTCGGGCACGCCGTACACGCCCCAATCGATCGCCACACGGCCCTCGATATCGTAGCCGATGGCGCGATAGGGGTTGCCGAGATCGCCCAGCCATTTGCGCGCGTCTTCGGCTTTGTCTTTGTAGTTGAGGCCGAGGATCGGCACGTCGCTTTCGCGCGCAAGGCGCATGAAAATCGGATGCTCGACGCGGCAAGGCTGGCACCACGAGGCGAATACGTTGACGATCGAGACTTGGCCTTTGAGCGTCTCGTTCGACAGGCCCGCAAGGGCGAGGCCCGGTACCGCCGGCAGATCGAAGGCAGGAGCCGGGCGGTCGATAAGGGCACTCGGAACTTTCTGCGGATCGCGCGTGAGCCCGAAACCGAGATAGCCCGCCAGAACCAGAAACGCCGCGAGCGGAACCAGAAACAGCAGGCGCTTCATTCGGCCGCCTGTGCAGCACCGAGCGGGACGGCCGCACGCCGAGGGGCACCCACGCGATGGCGCCGGTCGGTCAGCGACACAATGCCGCCGAACGCCATCACGCATGCGCCGATCCAGATCCAGGGGACGAGCGGATTGTGGTAGATGCGCGCGGTCCATTGCGTGTTGGCGTCGGTGGGGGCAAGGAAGGCCGGCATGTTGAGTGCGGGCGTGCCCAATTCCGGATCGCCGATCGTGGCGTAGAGATCGGCCAGCAGGTTCGTTTTGATCGCGGTTTCGGTCGTCGAGGTGCCGGCCACGGGGAAGAAGCGGCGGGCGGGCATCAGCACGGCATAGAGCCGGTCGTTTTCGTAGACCTCGAACGTGGCTTGCGTGGCAAAGAAATTCGGCCCCTCGCGCTGCGTGACACCCTTGAACACAAAGCGATAGCCCGCCACGTCGAACGCATCGCCCGCGCGCACGAGGCGGATCACTTCGGTCTGCCAGGCGGTCACACCCGCAATGCCCATCACCATGAGGCCCACGCCCGCATGCGCGATCGTCATGCCCCAGCTCGCGCGCGGCAGATTGCGCATGCGCGACCACACGGTGCCGGCCGGTGCGCGGAACAACGCCACGCGTTCGCTCCATTCGACGGCAGCCCCCGCGATGAGCCACGCGGCCAAACCCATCGCCAGGGCCGCGAAAATCTTGCGCCCTGCATCGGCCCAATAGACGACGACGATCACGGCGATCGAAGCCGCGATCGCGAACGACAGGCGCTGGGCGGCGGCGGCCAAATCGCCGCGCTTCCAGCCCAGCAACGGGCCGAAGCTGACCGCGAGCAGAAGCGGCACCATCAGCGGCACGAAGGTCGCGTTGAAGAAGGGCGGGCCCACCGAAACCTTGGCGCCGCCGACCGCTTCAAGGAACAGCGGATAGAGTGTGCCGATCAGCACCGTTGCGGCCGAGGTTGCGAGCAGCACGTTGTTGAGAACGAGCCCGCCTTCGCGGCTGATCGGCTGGAAGAGGCCGCCGCCGCGCAGCATGGGCGCCCGCCACGCATACATCGCGAGCGAGCCGCCAACCGCGATCACGAGGATCGCCAAGATGAACACGCCGCGCGCCGGATCGACCGCAAAGGCGTGCACGGAAGTAAGCACGCCCGAGCGCACCAGGAACGTGCCGAGCAGCGAGAGTGCAAAAGCAAGGATCGCGAGCAGAATGGTCCAGGTCTTCAGCGCGTCGCGCTTTTCGGCGACGATAGCCGAATGCAGCAACGCCGTACCCACAAGCCACGGCATGAAGCTCGCATTTTCGACCGGGTCCCAAAACCACCAGCCGCCCCAGCCGAGTTCGTAATAGGCCCACCACGAGCCGAGTGCGATGCCGAGCGTGAGAGCCGACCACGCGGCCAGAGTCCAGGGCCGCACCCAGCGCGCCCACGCGGCATCCACGCGGCCTTCGATGAGGGCGGCCATCGCAAACGCGAACACGATCGAGAAGCCGACATAGCCAACGTAAAGCAGCGGCGGATGGAAGGCGAGGCCGGGGTCCTGAAGCAGCGGGTTGAGGCCGTTGCCGTCGAGCGGCGGGGGAAGCACGCGCAAAAACGGGTTCGAGGTGAAGACGATGAAGGCGAGGAACGCGACGCACACCATGCCCTGCACGGCAAGCGTGCGCGCCTTCAGCCCGTCGGGCAGGTTACGCCCGAAGCCCGCCACCAGCGCGCCGAAAAGCGCCAGAATCAAGGCCCACAGCACCATCGAGCCTTCGTGGTTGCCCCACGAGCCCGAGATTTTGTAGAGCATCGGCTTGTCGGAATGCGAGTTGGCGACGACGTTGCTGACGGTGAAATCCGAAACGATGAACGCGTAGACGAGGCAGCCGAACGAAAGCGTCACGAGCCCGAACTGCGCAAACGCGGAGGGCTTGGCAAGCGCCATCAGGGCGGCGTCGTTTTTCTGGGCGCCCACAAGCGGCAGGCTTGCCTGCACGAGGGCGACGCACAGCGCCAGCACAAGCGCGTAATGGCCGATTTCGGCGGTCATGGTCGGGGCTACCTCTGTGCTGCGGGGGCAGGGGGGGGAGCCGTACCGGCACCCATCGTTTCGTTCCATCGGCCCGAGCGTTTCAGCGCTTCGGCCGCTTCCGGCGGCATGTAGTTTTCGTCGTGGCGGGCCAGCACTTCGCGCGCGCGGAATGTGCCGTCGGCGGCAAGCTTGCCGTTGGCGACCACGCCTTGGCCCTCGCGGAACAGGTCGGGCAGCACGCCCACATAGGCAACAGGGACGGCATGTTCGAGGTCGGTCACGCGGAAGCGCACTTCGGCCGTACCCTGCACGCGCTCGAGCGAGCCCACTTCGACGAGGCCGCCGATGCGCATTTGCCGGTCGAGCGGCACTTTTTTGTCGGCGACGTCGGTGGGCGTGTGGAAGAACACGAGATGGTCGTCGAATGCCGTCAGCGTGAGGGCGGCGGCCGTGCCGAGGCCGAGGCCTGCCAGCAGCAACACGGCAAGACGGCGGCGGCGCGCCGTACGGGCTTTGGGCAGTTTCATGGGCTTTGCTCGTCCCCGTCGGCGGCGGCCAAATCGCGCTCGAGCGTTTTGAGGCGCCGCACGCTCGCCACGACCAGCACGGTCAGCACGGCGGCTGTGAGGCCGTAGGCTGCCCACACAAAATCGGCGTAGCCGCCCATCGCGAAAAATTCTGCCATCAGCGGAAACTCGCCACGCCCGCTTCGGCGCTGCGCGAATAGGAGAGGGCGGCAAGCCGCCGCTCGATGAGGCCTGCGCGCATGCGCACTAGGGCGAGTGCAAAGAAGAGCAGCGTGAACCCGACCGCCATCAGCAGCAGCGGTGTGAGCATCGAAGCGTGGATGCTGGGCCCGTCGAGGCGCGACACGGAGGCGGGCTGGTGCAGCGTGTTCCACCAATCGACCGAGAATTTGATGATCGGCAGATTGATCGCACCCACGAGGGCAAGGATCGCCGAGCTGCGCGCCCCGCGCGTGTCGTCGTCGAAGGCCGAGTTGAGCGCCATGTAGGCGATATAGACGAAAAACAGAATCAGCACCGAGGTGAGGCGCGCATCCCACACCCACCATGTGCCCCACATCGGCTTGCCCCACAGCGAGCCGGTGGCAAGGCACAGGAAGGTGAAGGCCGCCCCGATGGGCGCCATGGCTCGGCCCGCAACGTCGGCCAACGGATGGCGCCACACGAGCGAGGCGGCGGCCGCAATCGCGAGATTGGCGTAGACGAACATCGCCATCCACGCGGCGGGCACATGCACATACATGATGCGCACGCTGTCGCCTTGCTGGTAGTCCGGCGGCGAGGCCACGAGCCCGAGATAGAGTCCGACGGCGAGGCAGACGGCAGCACCGCCCGCAAACCACGGCAGCAGCAGGTTCGACAGACGCTTGAAGCGCGCCGGATTTGCAAGAGCTTGCCAGTTCAAGACAGTCCCCTCGGCGGTCCCATCGGCGTTGTCGTTTCCCCTGGCAGATATAATGGTCGGATCGGCGTCAATTTCCAACCCATTCGCGGCGGGAATATGGCGTTAAGACGCCGCTTGGCGCAAGGCGGCTGCCATGGCGAACGGGGCAACCGTGAGCCAGAACACCGCAAACCCCGCCAGCAAGAACAAATGCGGCCGCACGCTGAGGCCGGCGATCTGCGCTTCTACAGCCGCGACCGCGAAAATCAGCACCGGAATTGCGAGCGGCAGCACGATCAAGGCGAGCAAGGCCGAGCCTTTGCGCGCCCCCACGGCGAGGGCTGCCCCAATGCCGCCAAGCAGGGCAAGGCTCGGCGTGCCGAGCAGCAGCGAGGCGAGCAACGTGCCGAAAGCCTCGCTCGGCAGTTGCAGCATCGCGGCCACGATCGGCGACACGGCGATCAACGGCACGGCACTGCCGAGCCATAGCGCGGCACATTTGGCCAGCACAAGCGCTTCGAGTGGGGCGGGGGCGAGCAAGAGCTGGTCGAGCCCGCCTTCGTCGGCCTCCGCCTGGAACAGTCGCTCGAGCGGCAACAGGCTTGCGAGCAACGCCACGACCCACACGATGCCGGTCGCAACGCGTGCGAGGATCTGCGGCTCGGGCCCGATGCCAAACGGAAACAGCGTGGCGGCGATCACGAAGAATGCGAGCACGGTCAGCGTTTCGCCGACATTGCGTAGGCCGAGCGACAGATCGCGCCGCAGCAGGGCAAAAGCAGCGCTCATTGGGCCGCACGCAGCGTCAGCGTGCGCGCTTGGCTGCCCGGAAAATCGAGATGCGTGGCCGCGATCACAATGCCGCCGCCCTCGCGCTTGTCGGCGATGGCGGATGCGAGGCACGCAACGCCTTCGACATCGAGCCCGTTGGTGGGTTCGTCGAGCAGCCACAAAGCGGCGGGGGCCACGCACAGGCGCGCCAACGCCACGCGCCGCTTTTGGCCCTGGCTCAAAAAACGCGCCGGGCGGTCGGCGAGTTTGGCAAGGCCGAAAACATCGAGCGCATGCGCAATGTGGTGGCCTTCGACGTCGCGCCCGCCCACTTCGCGCAAGGCGGCGTGGAAGCGCAGATGTTCGCGCGCGGTGAGGTTGGCTTTGAGCGCGTCGAGGTGCCCGACATATTGCAGGCGCGCGCGATGGCCGGCCGGATCGTCGGCGATGTCGGCCCCGTGCCAGGCAAGCGTGCCGGCGGCTGGGGCCACAAGCCCCGCCAGCACGCGCAGCAGGCTCGATTTGCCGGCCCCGTTGGGACCGCGCAGCACCACGAGATCGCCGGGGGCGAAGCCGAAATCGAGCTTGGCGAACACGGTTCTGCCGCCGCGCATGCACGCCAATTCGCGCCCCGAGAGGCCTGCTGCCGATTCGCCCATCATGGAAAGGAGCTTAGCGAAAAAAAAAGGGCGGATGCGAACCGTACATCCGGGCTCGCACCCGCCTTCGCGCAAGTTGCCGCAGCAAGGGTGGAGTCCGGGTGTCCCTCGTGCGGCCGTCCAACGGATCCTTCGCGTGCGCGATCGCAAAAACGCTTCCGTCGATCTACCCATATAACGAGGCTTCCAAGGCTTTATTCGGGCCGCTTTATGGCCAAACAGTGAATTTTGGTGCTCAGATATGTGAAAAACGCCGAAATCATGTATCGATACATGAGTAAAGTGCATAGCTTGACTGTCGCCTTAGCAATGAAACTTCCGACGGTACCGCTGCATAGTGTCTTCGCACGACGGACATGACCGTCGGCTTTGGAGATACAAATGTTTGCGTTTTTGGCTTTGGCGGCGATGGTTGCAGTGGTGACGGCGTTGGCTCTGGCCCACGATTCCGCCAGCGACTCGCTGCTTGTGACCAACCCCGACATGATGTCGGTCGCAGCCGCGCGCTAACTTGCTTCGGATGGCCGGCGCAAGTCGGCCACCGCTTTTTCGACCGACTTTTCATACCGCGCCAGCGGCGGTTTGACGCCGAGCGCGAACAGCGTCTGGCGCATGTCGTGGTTTGTCCCCGTCAGGCATAGGCGCACGCCATCGCGCGCGCATTTGTGCGCGAGACCCTCGATGATGTGCGCGGCCGTCGAATCGAGCAGCGGGACAGCCGCAAAATCCACGACCAGCGCCTTGGGCGCCTCGCCGATATCCTCGAGCACCGAGCCGATCGAAGCGGCAGCTCCGAAAAAGAAAGCACCGCTGATGCGGTAGACCGCAATGTCGCGGTCACCGGCGGATTCGTCGCGATAGGGGATGCGGTCTTCGCCATGCGTGTCGGCACGGTCTTCGAGCCCGAGGCCGCGCTCGCCGCTCACCGCAACGCTCGTCGACATGCGGTGGATGAACAGCATCGCCCCCATCGCGAAGCCGACGACGATCGCCTCGGTAAGATCGCGGAAGATCGTGAGGAAGAATGTCGTCGCCAAGACGGCCGCGTCGCCGCGCGAGACGCGCAGCAACGTCGCGACCGCCTGGCGCTCGACCATGTTCCACGCGACCACGGCAAGCACGCCCGCAAGTGCTGCCAGCGGGATGTGGTCGGCGGCCGATGCAGCAAGCAGCACGAACAGCAGCAAGAAAAGCGCATGCAGCATGCCAGCCACGGGGCCGTGCGCGCCGCTGCGCACATTCGTTGCCGTGCGCGCAATGGTGCCCGTCACGCACATGCCGCCGAACAGGCCGGAGCCCACATTGGCGATCCCTTGAGCGACCAATTCGCAGTTCGAGCGATGGCGCCGCCCGGTCATGCCGTCGGCCACCACGGCCGATAGCAGCGATTCGATGGCTCCCAACATCGCAAACGAGACGGCACTCGGCAGCACCACCACGATCTTGGCCCAGCTCAATTCGGGCAGGGCCGGCATTGGGAAGCCCGCCGGGATGCCGCCAAAGCGCGTGCCGATCGTTTCGACCGGCAAGCCGAACGCAAAGGTCGCGACGGCGGAGCCTGCGACCGCAATCAGCAAGCCCGGCCAATGCGGGCGCCAGCGCCGAAGCCCGAGGATCGTCGCGATCGTCGCGGCTGCAACGCACGCGGCCGCCGCATTGACGCTCGGCAGCGCATGCCACAGCACCGCAAGCTTGGCGACCAAAGCGCCGGGCTCGGGCACTGCCAGCGTGAGGCCGAAGATTTCTTTGATTTGGCTGGCGAAGATGATGACCGCGATGCCGGCCGTGAACCCGACCGTGACCGGATAGGGCACGAATTTCACGTAGGTACCGACGCGCAAGAACCCCATCGCCGCGAGGATCAGCCCCGACAGGATCGTGGCCAGGATGAGCCCGTCCATGCCGTGGACGGCGACGGTGGCGGCGACGAGCACGATGAAAGCCCCCGCAGGTCCGCCGATCTGGAAGCGGCTGCCGCCAAGGGCCGACACAAGAAAGCCGCCGACGATCGCCGTGTAGAGCCCTTGCGCGGGTGTGGCACCCGAGGCGATCGCGATCGCCATCGACAGCGGCAACGCCACGATGGCGACCGTGAGGCCGGCGAGCGCATCGGCACGCAACTGGGCGAAGCCGTAGCCCTCGCGCAGCACCGTCAACAGCTTGGGCGTAAACAGATCGACGAAACCGGGACTTGCGGAACCAGCCTGCATAATGCCGATCATAGTCCAATTGCGTCGCGCGCGGCATGGCGTAACTGCAAGCGCGGCGCTAGACTTTGTTCATGTCCGACCCCAGCCCCAATCCCAGCCCAGATCCGGCCCGCCAAGCTTTCTACGACCGCATCGCGACGTCGTCGCTGACGCCGCTGTGGGAGGTCATGAAAAGTCTCGTCGCCAAAGAGCCCAAATCGGCCGCTGTCGCCCATTGCTGGCGCTGGGCGGATGTGCGGCCCTTCGTGCTCGAAGCCGGGTCCGTGATTTCCGCGGCGGAGGCCGAGCGGCGCGTGCTGATCCTCGAAAATCCGGGCCTCCCCGGCCAGTCGCGCATCACGAACTCGCTTTATGCGGGCCTGCAACTGATCCTGCCGGGCGAAGTCGCGCGCGCGCACCGCCACACCCAATCGGCCTTGCGCTTCGTGGTCGAAGGCAGCGGGGCCTACACGGCCGTCGACGGCGAGCGCACCATAATGCGCCCCGGCGATTTCGTGATTACGCCGTCCTGGGCGTGGCACGACCACGGCAACGACAGCCAAGAGCCGATGGTGTGGCTCGACGGGCTCGACATCCCGATCGTCGGGTTCTTCGAAGCCTCATTCGCCGAAGGGTTCGAGTCCGAATTGCAGACGCAAGCCAAACCGGTGGGAGACTCGCAAGCGCGCTTCGGCGAAGGTTTGCTGCCGCTGGGCTACGCACGCTCGAACGCGGCAAGCCCGGTCTTCAACTATCCCTATGCGCGGTCGCGCGAAGCGCTCGAAAAACTGCATCGCAACGGCCCGCTCGATGCGTGCCACGGGCTTGCGATGCGCTACGCCAACCCGCTCGACGGCGGCTGGGCGATGCCGACCATCGGCACGTGGCTACATCTGCTGCCCAAGGATTTTTCGGGGGCACCCTACCGGGCGACGGACGCAACCGTTTTCAGTTGCGTCGAAGGTGCGGGCCGCGTCTACGTGTTCGCACCGGGCGGCAAGCTCGAAAGCTTCGAATTCGGCCCGCGCGATATCTTCGTGGTGCCGTCGTGGCAATGGCGCCGCTTCGAGGCGACGAGCGACTGTGTGCTGTTCGCTTTTTCGGATCGCCCGGCCCAGGAAAAACTCGGCCTGTGGCGCGAAATGCGCGGCAATGTGTGAGATTGCCGCGCATCCTTGCGTGTCGAGTGCGGTTTAGCCCGCTTTGATCGTGTTGCGCAGCAGGCCCACGCCGGTGATTTCGATCTCGACCGTGTCGCCCGGGAACATGAATTCGGGCGGGGTGCGTGCCGCACCCACGCCGCCGGGCGTGCCGGTCACGATCACGTCGCCGGGTTCGAGCGGGCAGAAGGTCGAGATGTAGGCGATCAGCTGCGGGATGTCGTGGATCAGCATGTCGACCGTGGCCTGCTGCTTCACCACGCCGTTCACGCGCGTGGTCAGCGTCTGGGCCGTGATGTTTTTCATCTCGTCCGACGTCACCATCCACGGGCCGAAGCCGCCGGTGGCGACGAAGTTCTTGCCGGGCGTGAATTGCGAGGTGTGGCGCTGGTAGTCGCGCACAGAGCCGTCGTTGTAGCAGGCGTAGCCCGCCACATGGCTCATCGCCTTCTCGCGCGCAATGCGCCGGCCCTTCTTGCCGATCACGATCGCAAGCTCGCCTTCCCAGTCGAGCCGCTCGCTCTCAAGGGGCTTCAGCATCGGCTGCTCGTGGCCCATCTGCGTGTAGGCAAAGCGCGTGAAGATCGTCGGGTGCTGCGTGTCGGGGCGGCCGGTTTCGGCGCGGTGCTCGCGGTAGTTCACGCCCGCGCAAAAAATGCGCGTGGCGTCGGGAATGACCGGCGCCCAAGCGAATTTGCCGTCCTTGATGTCGGGCTTGCGGCCCTTGGCGTAGGCCTTCAGCGTCGGCAGACCCGCACCCAGCAGAGCCAAGCGCAGCGTGGGCCATTTTTTGCCGAATTTCTTGCCGAGATCGACGATCCCGCCCGCCACCACGGCTCCGTAGGTTTCTTTTTTTCCGACGCGAATGCTGGCGAGCTTCATTGTTTTCTCTTTTCTTTCCGGTGATGTCGCAGGGCTTGGATTTTAACGGCAAATCAGTCGGCGGCAAGCTTTTCGGGCGGCAGCCAGTACCACACGGCGAGGGTCGCAAGCGCACTCGCAGCCCCGGCCGCAGTCATGGCGACGGCTGTGCCGAACAGGCCGAACAAGGTCGGCGACAAGAGGCCCGCCATCATGATGCCGCCGAACACGGCAACGATGCGCACGCGATGCACGCTCGCCGCCGCCGCTTGCGACTGTGCGGAACCGGCGAGCTGGACGCGCAAGGTGAGCGGCACTTCGAAGAACGGCGGCCCCAACGCGGTGAGGCCAAGTCCCAGATAGAGGCCGGGCAGCAGCCACGCATCGGGTGCGTAGATGGCCGCAGCACCGGTTACGGCCAAGCCAAGCCCGGTCAGCGTCAATCCCGCCAGCATGCGGTTGAGGCCGAGCGAGGGTTTCATCGAGCCGACGACGATCGAGGCGGCGAGGTTGCACACGCCGTAGGTCGCAAGCCCGCCCCCGTAGGCGCCGATGCCGACAAGCGGGCCCCAAGTCGCGTTGCGCTGCTCGACGATCAAAGGCAGCCCGTAGCCGATCACAAGGCCCCAGCTGCCGTCGGTGAAAAATTTGAGCGCCAGCAGGCGGCGCAAAACCGGGGCGGCGCGCACGATCTTCCAGCCGACGAGAAAGCTGCTGCTACCGCTTTTTTCGCGGCTCGGCAATGCGTCGCCCACGCGCAGCAGCAGATAGGCCGAAAGTACGAGTGCGAGCGCATAGACGTAGAAAAGTTCGTGCACCGGCATCAGCAGTGCCAGCCCCGCCGCCAAAGCCGGGCCCGACAGGCGCGCCATGCGCCGCACGCCGTCGATGAGGCTGTTGGCCGCAAAAAGCACGTCGCGGTCGGCGACGAGCTGCGGCAGATGGCCTTGGATCGCGGGCTCGAGCTGCGCGCGCATCAAAGAGATGCCGACGGCCGGGATCGCAAGCGCAAGTATGCTCGGCGCGCCGAAATCCCACGCAAGCGCCGGCACGAGGGCTGCGACGGCGCCTGCCGCGAGCAGGATCGACATCGCACGGCGCGGATCGATGGCGCTTGCGACCGCCCCGCCGAACATGGCGCCCGCCAGCATGCAGCCCGATTGCACGGCGCCCAGATAGCCCGCTTGGCGGCCGACAAGCTCGATCGCAAGCCACACGAGTGCGACGCGATAGAGTTCGTCGCCCATGGTGAAAACAGACAAGGCACTCCACAGCCGTGCGACGATCGGATCGCGCAGCGGTGCGAAGGCTCTCATTTTCGGGGTTTGGTCTTTTTCGTCGCGCGCGCAGGCTTGGGTGCCGCCAGCCCATGGAAGCCGCCACCTTCGTAGACGAGCGGCGACCCGCGTGCAGCAACCGAGGCCGCACGCACGTCGCCTACGAAGATCGTGTGCGTGCCGGACTCGATGGCGTCGGCAAGCGTGCAGTCGAAACTGGCGAGCGCGTCTTCGAGCACGGGTGCGCCGGTCGCGGCCTTGCCCCAGCGCCCTTGCGCAAAGCGCTCCTCGCCCTGCACGCCGGTGGCACCTGCAAAGCGCAAGGCAAGCGCACGGTGTTTCTGGCCCAGGATGTTCACGCAGAAACGCTTGGATGCGGCGATGGCGCGGTTGGGGGCCGAATCGCGGTTGACGCAGACCAGCAGGCGCGGCGGATCTGCCGACAGCGAGCACATGGCGGTGGCGGTGAGGCCCGCCCGCCCGCCGCGCCCGGCCGTGGTCACCAGCGTAACGCCGGCGGCAAAGCGGCGCATGGCGCGCTTGAATTCGTCTGGGGTGGCGGTTTTTTTCATGGACCGGGCAATCGGGGAAGACGGGCGAGCGTGGTAGCCCGGATTGCCTGCGTGCGACAAGTATTAGCATCGCTTCGGCGGTATTTGGAGCCGTTGCGGTGCAAAGGCCGCTTGCCGCGAGGCCAGCGAACGCGCTACCTAGCGCCTGCATCCCGCCGCCCCGAGGGCCCAATGCGGTCTTTTTCTGCCATTTTCGTGTCGGCTGCCCTGGCGGCCCTGCTGTGCGCCGCACCCGCACAGGCTCAGCGCGACTCGCGCGGCGGCGAAATGGCGCTCGCACTCGATTTTTTGACCCTTGAACTTGCGGGCTGGCGGCTGCCCGATCCAGTGCCCGAATGCCTCGAGAAGCTCGATCTGAAGCTCCTGGAGCCCGGCACGTTCGGGGCGTCGGAAATGGCGACCGACCCGATCCTGCTGGACGGGGTGGGGCCGCATGCGCGCATCACCGCGATCGACAGCGATCCGGCCGATCGCCGCCGCCGGATCGTAAGGTTCGACTGGCTGATCGCGGCCGAAGGGCGGATTCGGGCGGTGTCGGACCGCTTTGTCATGCTACTGAACGACCAGCAAGGCGATGCCGCCATGATGCGCGAGCCCGAACAGCTGGTCGTGCGGCGGGAATGCTTTGGCGGCTGAGCCGTTGAAACGGCGAAGAAGAGAATCGGATGGAACACGAACAGAATCCCGCGACCGACTGGCGCCAGCGTTTCCTCGCCCGCTACGTCTCGACCCATGCCGCCGTTTCGGATGCGGCCGGCAATCTCGACCGGCGCTGGCCGTTCCTGCAGCAATTCGTGGGCGCGCATTTCCCGCCCGACAAAAGCGCCAAGATCGTCGATCTGGGCTGCGGGCATGGGGCGATCGTGTGGGCCGCCCAGCGCTTGGGCTACACCGCCGTTTCGGGCGTGGATGCAAGCCCCGAGCAGGTCGCGATGGCGGCCACGCTGAAGATATCCGGCGTGCGCCAAGGCGATTTGATGGCCGAACTGCGCGCGATGCCGGGCGACAGCCTTGATGCGATCGTGCTGTTCGACCTCTACCATTACTTCGATCCGGCCACGCAGCTGCGCCTGGCCGACGAGGTGCGCCGCGTGCTGAAGCCGGGCGGACGCTTCATCCTGCATCTGCCCAACGGCGAGGCGTTGTTTTCGGGCCGCGTGCGCTATTGGGACATCATGGCGACCGGCTCCTTCACGCGCCGTTCGATCGAGCAGCTGCTGCTCGTGTGCGACTTCAAGAACGTGGCGTGCTTCGAAGACAAGCCCGTTGTGCACGGCCTCAAGAGTGCGGTGCGCGGCGTGTTGTGGCGTTGCGTGCGCTTCGTGCTGCGGCTGGCGCTGGCGGCGGAAACCGGCGAAACTGGCGGCGACGCCATCTTCAGCCAGACCTTCGTCGCCGTGGCGCACAAATAGGCCCCGCACCGATGCGCATCCTCTATCTGGGCTTCGACATCGAAGGCTATGGCGGCATTGCGACCTATAGTCGCTACCAGATCGCCGCGCTGAAGCGGCTTGGCCACACGGCGACGGTCGTATCGATCGACAAGCAGACCGGCCCCGGTTTGGCGCAGGGTATAGCCGACCGCAAGATCGCCTTCGGCAACCGCTTTGCGGCGGTGGCGACGCTGGTGCGCGAGGCGGCGGCTGCGCGCGGGCGCTACGACCTCGTGATGCTGAACCACGTTTATCTCGCGGGCCTCGGTTGGCTCGTCAAAAAAACGTCGGGCACGCCGTTTACGGTCAATGTCTACAACATCGACATTCTGGCGAAGCTGCCGGCCTTGCGCGAGGCGGCGTTCGCTTCGGCCGACCTCGTGATCGCCGATTGCCAATACACGATCGATTGGATGCCCAAATACCGGCGCTACGTGCCGCCCACGGGCTTGCTCTACGATCCGGTCGATGTCGGTTTCTTCAAGCCGCTTGCCAAGGGCGCTGCGCGTGCAAGGCTTGCCGCCGACTACGGGTGGGACGATCTTGCGGGAAAATTCGTGACGACGACCGTTGCCGCGATGCTGCTGCCGCCCAACAAGGGCCAGCGCCAGACGATGGACGCGATCGCCAAGCTCGACGATCCGCGCATCGTCTATATCGTTGTGGGATCGGGCCCGGACCGTGCCGATCTCGAAGCTTACGCGCATGCCAAAGGCCTCGACGGGCGCGTGCGCTTCACGGGCCGCGCCCCGCAAGAGCATCTGCCGATCCTCTATGCCGCCGCCGACGTTGCGACCTTGATCGCGCGCGGCGGGCCTGGCTGGGGCGAGGCCGTTCCGCTCGGCCTCATCGAAGCGGCGGCGTGCGGTACGGCGTTTCTGTGCGGCAACGAGGACGGCTCGCCCGAAGCGATCGACGCGGCCGACCCGTGCGGCATCGCACTCGGCCCGCTCGACGTGGACGCGATCGCGGCAGCGCTGCGCAATTTGCGCGACGATCCGGCCTTGTGCATGCGCATGGGCGATGCGGGCGTGCGCACGGTCGAAAAACTCTTTGCGTTCGAGCGCTATGTCGAGCAGCAGGAGCGCCTTCTTGCGCGTTTTGTGGCGGCGACCTCGGCGAGGGCGGCATGACCGAGACCGCCTATCGCGCGCGCATCTACGCCAAATACACCTCGGCGACCAATGCACCGCTCGCACCCGAAACCGTGGCGGGCCTGGCCCCGCGTGCGGCCAATCTGCGCCGGTTGATTGCCGCGCATTTTCCGGCCGATCGGCAGGCGCGCATTCTCGAGCTCGGCTGCGGCCACGGCGCCTTGCTGCATTTTGCGCAAATCGCAGGCTACAAAAACATCGAGGGCATCGACGGCTCAAGCGCCCAAGTCGCCGCTGCAGCGCGCCTCGGCATTGCAGGCGTGCGCGAAGGCCAGCTCATGGAAGCTTTGGCCAAGACGGTACCCGCAAGCCTCGATGCCGTGGTGGCGTTCGACGTGCTCGAGCATCTCACGCGCGACGAGATCGTGGCGGCGGTCGACGAAATCGCACGCGTGCTCAAACCCGGCGGGCGCTTGATCCTGCATGTGCCAAACGGCGCTTCGCCCTTCGGCACGCTGATGATCTATTCCGACTTTACGCACGAGGTGGCCTTCACGCCCGAGAGCCTCGCCCAGCTTTTCCTCGCCTCGGGCTGGACCAGCGTGGCCAGCTACGAAGATCCGCCGGCAGTGCACGGCCTCAAGAGTGCCATGCGCTATGCGGCGTGGCGCATGATCCGTGCCTTGCTGCGCTTCTATCTGCTGGCCGAGACCGGCTCGCGCGAACATCGCGTGCTGACGCAGAATCTCTACGCCGTGGCGGTGAAATAGATGTGCGGCATTGCCGGGGCTTTTGCGTACGGGGCGAATGCGCCGGCACTGCGCGAAGCCGAGCTGCGCGCGATGCGCGATGCGATGGCCCTGCGCGGACCCGACGGCACGGGCGAGTATTTCTCGATCGACGGGCGCCTCGCCCTCGGCCATCGGCGCTTGGCCATCGTCGATCTGCGCAGCGTGGCCGACCAGCCGATGCGCCTGGCCGGCAGCGGCCTCCACATCGTTTTCAACGGCGAGATCTTCAACTACCAAGCCTTGCGCGACGAGTTGACCGCACAAGGTGCCGTGTTCGAAACCGCATCCGATACCGAAGTGCTGCTGCATCTTTATGCGCGCGACGGGGTCGCCATGCTCGGCCGCCTGCGCGGCATGTTCGCGTTTGCGATCCACGATGCGGCCAAGGGCGAGATGTTCCTCGCGCGCGATGCGTTCGGCATCAAGCCGCTCTACATCGCCGACGACGGCGGCACGCTGCGCTTTGCAAGCCAGGTCAAGGCGCTGCTGGCAAGCGACCGAGTCGACCGGCGGCCCAATCCGGCCGGTCATGCGGGCTTCTTCCTGTGGGGCCATGTGCCCGATCCGCACACGCTCTATCGCGGCATTTCCGCTTTGCCCGCCGGCCATTTCGCGATCGTCGATGCGCGCGGCATGCGCAAACCTGCGCCGTTTTTCGATCTGTGCGCGGCGTTGTCGGCGCGCGGCGCACCCGCGATGGATCTGCGCGCAGCGGTCGTCGATACGGTGCGCCACCACATGATCGCCGACGTTCCTGTCGGCGTGTTCCTGTCGGCCGGCATTGATTCGACCGTGCTCGCAGGCATCGCCGCCGAAACCAACGCAAGCCAGCTCGACACGGTGACACTCGGCTTCGATACGTTCCGCGGCTCGGCGAACGACGAGACCGCGCTTGCTGAAGAATTCGCGGCCGCGCGCGGAACGCGCCAGCACACGGTGTGGATTGACCGCGCGCATTTTTCGGCCGCCCGCGACGCTTTGTTCGCGGCGATGGACCAGCCGACCGTGGACGGCATCAACACCTACTTCGTGGCCGAAGCCGCCAAACAGGTTGGCCTCAAAGTGGCGCTCTCGGGCCTCGGCGGCGACGAGATTTTTGCGGGCTACCCGAGCTTCGCGCAGATCCCGAAGCTCGTGCGCCAAGCGGCCCCCTTCGGCTTCATGGGCCCGGCCGTGCGGCTTGCCACGCAAGACTGGATCGGCCGCATCGCCTCGCCGAAATATGCGGGCCTGCTCGAATATGGCGGCACGTTCGAGGGCGCGTATCTGCTGCGTCGTGCGCTCTACATGCCGTGGGAAATCGCCAAGCTCTTGCCGCGCGGCATGGCCGAAGAAGGTTTGGCCGAGTTGGGATATCCCGACACGCTCGATCGCGGCTTGGGTGCCGCCTCCAGCGATCGGCTCAAAGTGTCGGCGCTCGAGATCGCGAACTATATGCGCGACCGGCTTCTGCGCGACAGCGACTGGGCCGGCATGGCGCATTCAGTCGAGATCCGCGTGCCGTTCGTCGATCCGGTGTTCCTCGCAAACGCCTTGCCGCATTTGGCACACGCCGGCAAACGCGATCTGGCCGCGACACCCAAGCCGCCTTTGCCCGACGCGTTACGCGATCGGCCCAAGACCGGCTTCGTCGTGCCGGTGCGCGAATGGCTCGTGGGGGCGGGCGACCGCCATGGGCATCTGCGCGGGCTGCGCGGCTGGGCCAACCATGTCTACAGCACCTTCGTGGATGCTTGAGCGATGGCGAAGCTCAAACTCGCCTATCTCGTGACGCATCCGATCCCCTACCAAGCACCGCTTTTGCGCCTGGTGGCACAGCAGCCTGACATCGATTTCACGGCGTTTTTCGGCACCGACTTCACCACGAGGCCGTTCGTGGCCGGCGAGTTCGGCCAGAAAATCGTGTGGGACGTGCCGCTGCTCGAAGGCTATCGCAGCCACGTTCTGCCGCGCCTCGATCCGCAGCCGCCGCCCGGCATTCTCGAACCGCTCGATCTGTGGCGGCCGTTTTCGCGCGGGCTTGCCAAAGCGCTCGATGAAGGCGCATTCGATGCGCTGTGGATCCACGGCTACGCGCATGCAAGCCACTGGGCCGCGATGCTGAGCGCCAAACGCCGCGGCATCAAAGTGCTGCTGCGCGACGAAGCGCACGCGATCTCGGCCACGCGCTCGCCCGCCAAGCAGCTCGCCAAACGCGCTTTCTTCGCAGCCCTCAAACAGGGCGTGGACGCGTATCTCGCGATCGGTTCGTTGAACCGCGCTTACTATCGCGGCTACGGCATCGCCGATTCCGACATCTTCACCGTGCCCTACGCGGTCGACAATGCGCGGTTCGCGGCCCAAGCGGCGACCGCTTCGGCTTCGCGCGATGCGTTCAAGCAGCAACTCGGGATCGCACCGGGCCGGCCCGTGGTGCTGTTCTGCGCCAAGCTCATCGAGCGCAAGCGTCCGGCCCTGCTGATGCGGGCTTTCGCGCGCATCGCCGCCGATCCGCGCATGCGCAACCCCGTGCTCGCGTTCGTCGGCGACGGGCCGCAGCGCGCCGAGCTTGAGGCGGCCGCCGCAGCGCTGGGGCCCGATGCCGTGCGCTTCCTCGGCTTCAAGACGCAGAACGACTTGCCGGCCTGCTACGATCTGGCCGACGTTTTCGTGCTGCCCTCGGGCCAGGAAGCTTGGGGCCTCGTCGTCAACGAGGTCATGTGTGCGGGCAAAGCCGTGATCTGCTCCGACCAGATCGGCGCGGCCCCCGATCTTGTGCATCCGGGCCGCAACGGGGCCATCTTCCGCACCGACGACGAAGCCGATCTTGCGCGCGCTCTCTCCGACGTAATCGGCGACGAAGCAAAACTCGCGAAGATGGGCGAAGAATCGCGCGCCATCATCGAACGCTGGAGCTTCGCCGAAGACGTGGCGGGCCTGCGCGCGGCGTTGGCGCATGTGCTGCCCGGAAGGATCGCGCCATGAAGGACATGTCGACGTCCTTCGCGACCACGATCCTGATCCAGATCGTGAATATCCTCACAGGTCTGCTTGCCGCCCGCATCCTGCTGCCCGAAGGGCGCGGCGAGCTTGCCGAGATCATGCTGTGGCCGGGTCTGCTGCTCGAGTTCGGCATCCTCGCAATGTCGGATGCGCTGCTCTATCGCGCGGCCACGCGCCTTGCCCCGCCCAAGGTGCTGTTCGCGACCGTAATGTGGATCGGTGCCGCGATGGCGGTGATTCTCGTGGTGGCGGGCTATCTCCTGATGCCGCTGGTCCTCGCGTCCGAGACGGCGACCGTGCGCATGGTCGAAAGCTGGTACTTGGCCGCCTTCGTGCCAATCTATCTGTTTTCGCTGTTCGTGGCGGTGATGTTCCAGGGCCATCTCGACCTGTTCGGCTGGAACGTCGTGCGCGCCATCGTCGGCCTTGGATATCTCGCCTTCATCGGGCTGTTCCTTGCCGCCGGCTTCGACGATGTCGGCCATTTCGCGATGGCGTACGTGGCGGGCACGGCACTCTCGGGGATTGTCGGCGTCGTCTGGCTCTACCGAAAAGGGTGGACCGGCTGGCGCCCGGATTTCGGCGTGGCGAAGGCGATGCTCGGCTACGGGGCACGCGTGCATCTGGGCGAGATGATCAACAGCCTGCGCCAGCGCGTGGACCAGATCGCCGTCGCAGCCTTCCTCACCTCGCACGACATGGGCCTTTACGTGGTGGCGCTGACCGTGGCGAACGGCCCGATGATCCTCGTGAACACGGTCGCGGGTGTGGCGTTCCCGAAGATCAGCGGAGCACCCAGTGCCCAGGAGAAGCTGCGGATCTTCGGCATCTATCTGCGCCTTGCCATGGCGATGTCCATCGCAAGTGCCGTGGGCCTCGCCATCCTGGCCGAATGGGTGGTGCCGCTGATCTTCGGCCAGGCCTTCGACCAGAGTGCGACCCTGTGCCAGATCATGCTGCTGGGCCTGCCCTTTTTCGCGGCCAAGCTCATGTTCATCCAGGCCCTCAACGCGTTCGACCGATCGCTTGCGATCGGCTGGGCCGAGGCGTTCGGCCTTGCCGCCGCCCTTGCCGCCTTGTTCGTGCTGCTGCCGTGGCTCGGCATCGAGGGCGCTGCGTGGGCGCTCGTAGTCGCGAACATCGCGGCCCTGGGTGCGATGGCGGGTTCGCTCAACCGCCAGATCGGTGCACCCGTGCTCGCGATGTTCAAGCCCACGCCCGACGATTGGGCGCAGGTCACGGCCGTGCTCGCAAAGGTCCGCCGATGAGTTCGCCTGCAAGGGGCCTCGTCGGCCATCCGGGCTCGAATCACCTGGCGTATCAGCTTGTTGCGGCCTTGCAGCGCCATGGGTTCGACGTCGGTTTCGAAACCGGCGTGTTCTGGACCGGCAAAGGCCTCGTGCCGAAGGTCACAGCACTGCTGCCTGAAGCCTCGCGCGCCAAACTCGAGCGCGAACTCAAACGCCGTTCGCATGCGGGTGTCGCCGCCGCAAGCGTGGCGCAGCGCCCGCTCGCCGAACTTCTCTACATCGCGACGACGCGCCTAAAGCTCGCCCCCGAAACGCAGCTTGCCGCGATCGCGTGGCGCAACGATCTCTTCGACGCGCAGTTTGCCGCGCGCGTTTCCGACGAACGCCCGGATTTTGTCGTCGGCCACGACAGCTCGGCCCTGGCCGCCCAGCGTGCGGCGCAACGCTACGGGGGTCTTGCGATCCTCAACCAAGTCATCGGCCATATCGCCACGGGCCTCGAGCTGTTTGCGCAAGAAGCAGCCTTGGCACCCGAATTCGCCGAAACGCTGCCGCTGCCGCCCAAGCGCGTAATCGCGCAATGCGCGACCGAAGCGATCGAAGCCGACCGCGTGATCGTGCCCTCAACATACGTGGCCGACACGATGGTCGCGAACGGCACCGACCCTACGCGTATCTTCGTGCTGCCGTATGGCGTGGACACCAAGCGCTTTTGCCCGGCCCCGAGTCCGCGCGCCGACGACGGCAAATTCCGTGTGTTGTTCGTGGGCGGCCTCACGCAGCGCAAGGGCATCAAATATCTGCTCGAAGCCGCCAAGCGTGCGGCGATCCCCAATCTTGAGCTCGTGTGCGTGGGCAAGAAACTGGGCAGCGACGCAGCCTTCGCCCCCTACGCCGATTTCTTCCGCCACGTGCCGCACGTGCCATTCCACGAGGTGCACCGCCTCTACCAGACGGCCGATGCGTTTGCGTACCCGTCCTTGCACGAAGGCTCGGCATTTGCGAGCTACGAAGCGCTGGCCTCGGGCCTGCCGGTCGTGTGCACGCCCAACACCGGCAGCGTGGTGCAGGACGGCGTGGAAGGGTTCTTGGTCCCGATCCGCGACGTGGACGCGCTCGTCGAACGTTTGCGCCAGCTTGCGCGCGATCCCGATTTGCGCGCCCGCATGGGTGCGGCCGCGCGCAAGCGCGCCGAAGAGTTTACCTGGGCGCATTACGGCGACCGTCTTTCGGCTTGGCTCCACGCACAGCTGAATTAGGACACCTCAATGAAAAACCCCGCCACGAGGGCGGGGTTTTCGCGTCATGCATAATCAGGCGCTGCGGCTCACACGTTGGCTTGCACCCATTCGTAGAGCTTGCTCTTGGGCAGCGAGCCGATTTTCGTGGCGGCCACTTCGCCGCCCTTGAACAGCATCAAAGTTGGGATGCCGCGCACGCCGTATTTGGACGGCGTCATTGGGTTTTCGTCGATGTTGATTTTGGCGACCGTCAGCTTGTCGCCCATTTCCTTGGCGAGCTCGTCGAGGGCAGGGGCGATCTGTTTGCACGGCCCGCACCATTCGGCCCAGAAATCCACGAGCACAGGCGTGCCGGATTGCAGCACGTCGGCTTGGAAACTGGCATCGGTTACTTTGGTCGTGGTGGCGCTCATGGGACGTTCCTCTCGATTCGACGGACATGAAACGTAGGAAGCCGCAAGGGTCCGGTCAAGCTGCGTCTGGCTGGGCACTCTTTTGCAAAGCTTTCCAGCGGTTTGCTGCCTTCAGCCAAGCGGCGCATGGCGGTCGAGCAGCGCATCGTCGATCGCCATCAAGCGCGGCGCATAGGTCCATAGCAGCGCGCACGCGATTGCGCGGCCGGGAAACAGCGGCCGCAACGCCGCGCGATAGGCGGCAAGCTGGGCAAGATAGACGGGATCGACGTCGGCCGCGTCCGCCGGCGGCGGGCGGTTGGTTTTGAAATCGACGACGAGCACGCGCGCAGGCTCGATCGCCAACCGGTCGATGCGCCCTGCCAAAGCACGTGTGCCGATGCGCGCCACGATGGGTGCTTCGGCCAAGCTGCCGGGTGCGAAAGCCGCGGCAAAGCCGGGATCGGCCAACACGCGCAACGTCTCGGCCGCGATCTCGTCGATCTGTGCGGTGTCGAGCCCGTAGGCGTTGCGCGCGAGTAGGCGGCGTGCGGCCGCTTCGCGCGCGGCCGGTGCAAGATCTGGCAAGCTCTGCAGCAGCCGATGGATGAGCTTACCGCGCAAAAACGCATCGCGATTTTTGGCAGCCAAGGGGCTTGCCACGCGGGGGGCGATCTGCGGCTGCGAAGGGACGAGCGGGCGCGGGGGCTGCGGCTCAAGCGGGGCTTCGCGCGTCGGCGCCCATGCGGGCAATGGCACGGAAGCCGCAGCCGGGACCGCGACGCCCTTTTTGTCGATCTTGCCCGTTTGCGGCGTGCGGATTGCGCGCACCTTCAGGCCGTCGATATCGGCATCGATCACGTGCGGTGCGGGCGGTTCGTCCGCCGTGCCCAAGCTCTCATGCTCCGCCGCGAGCTTGTCGAACCCTTTTGCGATGCCTGCGTACCAGGAATTGGGGCTGGGGGCTTTGCTTGTCCATCCGCACACGTAAAGCCGGTCGCGCGTGCGTGTCATCGCGACATAGAGCAGGCGGCGATATTCGGCCATCGCGGCTTCGTTGGCGGCACTGCGCGCGGTCTCGATGGGGCCAAGCCCTTTGGCGCCCGAAGGCGGCCACAGCGGCAGCGACGTGCCTGTGCTGCGCCACAGAACGCGGTCTTTGATCGTCGGCACGGCGCACGTGTCGGGCAGGAACACGATTTCGGCCTCGAGGCCTTTGGCGCCGTGCACGGTCATCACGCGCACTTCGTCGCGCCCCTGCTCCATGTCGCGCTTGATGTCGGTCGCACCCGACTGGAACCACTGCACGAAGCCTTGCAGGCTCGGGGCCGACAGCCGTTCGAAGGAAAGGCACTTGGCCAGAAACTCGTCGATCGGATCGGCGGCGTCGGGGCCGAGGCGGGCGAGCATGCGCTTTCGCCCGCTGCGCGCATGCAAGAGATCGGCATAGAACTCGTAGGGCGGCACATAGTCGGCGCGCGCGAGCAGCTCGGAAATTTCGTCGGCCGCCGCCTGCCATTTGGGATTCTCGGCTGCGCGCGTACGCAAGGCCTGCCACAGCCGCCCCTCGCGCAGATGCGCAAGCTTGAACAGATCGTCGTCGTCGAAGCCGTAGAGCGGCGATTTGAGCAGCTCGGCCAAGGCCAGATCGTCGCCGGGCAGCAGGCTGAAGCGCGCAAGCGCCAGCAGATCCATGATCGCGATCTGGTCGAGCAGCTGCATGCGGTCGGCCCCCGCGACCGGCACGCCCGCATCCTTGAAGGCGCGCACGCAGGCGTCGAAAAACCGGTTGCGTCGTCGCACCAGCACGAGCACGTCGCCCGCGCGCACCATTCGGCCGAGGGCAGGCAGATATTCGGTGCCGATCCAACCTTTGACCGTGCGCGCAATGCGGGTTGCAAGCTTCACCGACGGATGTTCGATCGACACATAGTCGAGCGGGGCATCCCACGCGACTGGATCGGCGGCTTGGTCCGGCAGCAGCGGCGGCCACAATTCGACATGGCCCGCGGCCCCAAGACGTGCGGCGCGATGCGCCACGGTCTTGCCGCCGCTGACCACGCCCGCCGCCAGGTCCGGTTCCGCAAAGGTGCGGTCCACAAGATCGAGCACCAATTGCGACGAGCGGAACGAAACTTCGAGCGGCACTTCGTGCCACGCTTCGCGCGCTTTGGCGGCAAGCGTGCTGCGCATGCGCTCGAACGCCGCAAGATCGGCACCCTGGAAACTGAAGATCGACTGTTTTTCGTCGCCGACGACGAACACGCTACGCTGCGGCCGCGTTTCGCGCGCACCGTCGCCCGCAAAAAACTCGTCCACGAGGGCCGCCACCGCCTGCCATTGTTCGGGGGCGGTATCTTGCGCTTCGTCGACGAGCAGATGGTCGATGCCGCCGTCGAGCTTGTAGAGCACCCAGGGTGCCGCCCCTTGCAGCAGGGCGACGGCGCGCAAGATCAAATCGTCGTAGTCGAGCAAGGCGCGCGCCTGTTTGAGGCGGTCGTAGCGCTGCAGCAGCGCGTGCCCCAAGCGCAGCAAGGCGGCCGAAGCACTCGCTGCCGCAATGCTGTTCAGCGATGCGTCGAGGGCGACGATGCGCGCCTGCTCTTCCTGCAACAGAGTAAAGCTCGCGGGGCTTGCGGCTTGCACGGCCTTGGTTGCGAGGCTTTTGTTTGGCGTGCCTTCGGCCGTCAAAAACGCGCGCCGCCACAGCGCGTAGAATTCCGGCGCGGTCGGTGCAGCAAGCGCTGTTCTGAGGCGGTCGGCACGGGCGATGTCGGTTTTGCCGCCCGCAGCCAGCGCTGCAATCGCGGCAGCGAAGCCTGCGCGGTCCACGCTTTCGAAGCAGCGGCGCACGGCAAGCTGCGGGCTGTCGCCGGGTGCGACGCCGAATTCGCGCCACAGATCGGCGATCGCGGTCTCGAGCCCTTCGCCCGTCGGTCCGATCGCACTGCGCAGCCGCCGTCGCCCGGCCAAAAGATAGTCGATCGCCTCGGCGAACATACGCTCGTCCGCACGCCCGACCGCAACCGCGAGCGCGTCGCGCAATGGCGTGTCGTGCATCGCGTCGGCGAGCAGTTGGTTGCGCGCCTGCGCCATCAGTTCGGCGGCAACCCCTTCGTCGGCGACGGCGAAATGCGGCGGTACGCGCGCTTCGACCGGAAAGCGCTTCAGCAGCGACTCGCAGAACGCATGGATGGTCTGGATGCGCAAAGCGCCGGGTGCGTCGATCACGCGCGCAAACAGCGTGCGCGCCGCACGCTTCGTTTCTTCGCTCGGGCTTTGGCCCAGGCGCTTGTTCAGTTCTTCGTCGAGCCTCTTGTCGTCGGCCGTCGCCCAGTTGGCCAACAAGCCGCTCAAGCGCGCATGCATTTCGGCTGCTGCCGCTTTGGTGAAGGTCAGGCACAGAATGGCGCCGGGCCGGGCACCCGCCAGCAGCAGGCGCACGATGCGCGTGGTCAGCACGTGGGTTTTGCCCGAGCCCGCATTGGCCACCACCCAAACCGACCTGGCCGGATTGGCGGCGGCGAGCTGGTTTGCGTTTGGATCGACGCTTGCGGCGGGAACGGGTGCGGTCATTCGCTGTCCCCGTCGCGCGACCATTCGAGCCAGCGCGCCAGGTGGTCGTAGTCGCCCGCATGCGACACGAATTGCGGGCGCGGACGCGAAAGATAAGCCTGATTGGGATCGCCGTAGCGCTTGAGCAAGCGGCGCAAGCCTTCAAGCGCTTCGTCGGAAAACACATCGGCGTCGGCGATTTCTTTTCCCGGTGCAAGCGTTTTCCAGTCGCCGGCCTGTTTGGCCCCGCCGAGTTTGGCGTAGACGAGGGCACCGATCGCGGCGGCGGGAATGCCTTCGAAGGCGCCTGCCTTGGCGAGGGCAGCCGTCAGCGGCAATTGCGGCGCCATGCCCGACAGCGCTTGGCGGGCCGTGGGCACGGCCCCGGTTTTGTAGTCGATCACTTCGAGGCGGCCGTCGGGGCCCATATCGATGCGGTCGGCGCGTGCGGTCAGCGTGAAGCCGCCGAGATCAAGCTCGCCCGCACACTCCACGCCGGCAATGCGCAAGCCGTCGGCCTGGCGTTCGGTCTGGAGGGCGGCAAACCATTCGGCGATACGCGCGAAGCGCGGCCACCAGAAGGCCGCGACGGCTGGGCGATCCATGTGTTCGGCGAAAATCCGCCGGCCGATTTCCAGGAGCTCGGCCTCGGGCCGCTTCGGCAGATCGCCCGGAAAGCGCCGCACGAAAGTCTCGAGGGCGGCGTGGATCATGTTGCCGCGGTCGCGCGCATCCACATCCGCGTCGATCGGATCGAGGGGGGCCAAGCGCAGCACATAGCGCGCGAAGATCGCGTAGGGATCGCGCACGAGTTTTTCGATGCCGGTGACGGCGAGTTTTGCGGGCCGTGCGGCGACGGGCGGGGTCGGGCGGGGTTTGGGCAGCGTGCGGCCTTTTTCGTCCGTGCCCGCGAGCAGTCGCGCCCAGCCGAGCGGCTTCTGCCACAGCAGCCTCTGCCATTGCGGATTGTCTTTGCCGACAAGCGCTTCGAAGCGCAGCAGCCAGCGTGCGGGCAAGGTCGGCGTGCCGTCGGTTTTGCGCGCGCGCGACAGCACCACGTCGGCCCCGGCAAGCGCTTGCGCAAAGTCGTGCGCGGCAAGTCCGATCTGGCGTTCGGGCGGCGGCAGGCCGGCGGCTTTGCGCATCGGGCGCGACAGCCACGGATCTTCGCGCGCCTCACCGGGCCACACACCCTCGTTGAGGCCGCCCAGCACCACGCGGTCGGCCGCCACGAGGCGCGCTTCGAGCGTGCCGCGAATGGCCAAGCGCGGATGACCGCCGTAAGGCGGGCGATAGGCTTCGGTTGCCAGCACCGTGTCGAGAAAATCGGCAAAATGACGGCGCTTGAGCGGGCCGAACGCGTCGGCCGCCTCGGCAAGGCGCGCTGCAAACGCGGCCACGGCCTCGCCGGCATCGCCGTCCCACAGCCTCGTCTGGCCGGTTTCGTCCTTTGCCATTGCTTCGGCCGCACCAAGGAACGCGGGCAGCAATTCGGCCAAGGTTTCGCCTGCGTTTGCAGCGTCGGCAAAGGCGGCGGCCAATGCGGCAAGCAGCGGATTGTCGGCATCGAGCGTTTGCAGGCCCGCAAGGCCCGGGGCGGGGCGCGGTCCGCGCAAGAAGTCGCGCTCGAAGCTGCGCGTGCGGGCAAGATGGCGCTCGCGCGTCTGGCCGAGCTGCACAAGCGGATGTTTGAGCAAGGCCAGCAGCGCAACGGGGGCGAAATCTTCATTGGCTGCGTGGGCGGCCAAGCGCAGCAACGTCGCCGGTGCCGTGCGGCTAAGCGGCAGGCCGGCCGTGTCGTCGGCCGTGATGTTCCAGCGTTTGAGTTCGGCCGCGACGCGGCGCGCCAAGTTTCGGTCGGCGGTGACGAGCGCTGCCGTGCGGCCCGGCGTTTCGAGCGTTTCGCGCAACAGGAGTGCTATAGCACCGGCTTCGCTGTCGGCGTCGGGGGCCTCAAGCCGACGCAAGCCTGCAAACGCCTCGGGCGCGAAAGCGGGCATATCGCGCCAACTTTCGGTGGCAGGGGCAGGCAGCAGAACGGCGGCGATGAGGCGCGCGCGCGACCCCGGTGCTGTGTCGGGCCAGTCGCGCACATCGGCGCGCGTGGCCTCCATGCGGCGCAGCAGCAGATTGAGCCCGTATTGCGGATGGCTCGGGTCCTCGCCGATCGCTTCCCACGTCGCGGCGTCGGCCGTGCGATCGAGCCCCGGCAGCACGACAGCCCCGTGCTCAAGGCGCGCGATGGTGGCGAGCAGATGGGCAGTCGCGGGCACCGAGCCCGTGGAGCCTGCCGCCCAGATCGGGCCCGGCGGCGGCGTGCGGGCCCAATGTGCGGCAAGTGCCCGGATCAATTTGGCGCGTCGCGCTTGGCCATCCATCTCGCCGCGCGATGCGAGGATCTTGGGCCATGCCTCGCGCAGAATGTCGAGGAAGGCCAAGGTCTCGCCCCAATGGGCGGCATAATCGGCCGGGACGAGATCGGCAAAACGTTCGAAGCCGACCTCTTCGATCTGCATTTCGTCGAGCAGGGCCGCCAGCGCTTCGGCGAGTTTGAAGGCGGCAGCGGGCGAGGGCACAAGATCGCCGCGTGCGGCCACGAGGCGGGCGAGCAGCATATGGCGCGCGAGCGCGTCGATCGCCGGCGGCAATTCGGCGGCAAGCGCCGCGGTCTCGGCCGCGAGCGTCAGCTCATCTTCGTCGACGTCGCCGATGGCCGCGATGCGCGGCAACAAGAGTGCGGCCCCGTCGCCTGCCGCCAGAAACGCTTCGCCAAGGGCGCGCACCGCGCGGCGATTGGGCAGCAGCACCGTGGCGCGCGACAACGCAAGCGGATCGGACCCGAGTTGTTTGCGAATGCCGTTGGCCAGGGCCGCCAGGAACGGCGTTCCGGCCGGAATGTCGAAAAGTTTCGGCGTGGCCGCATTCATCGCGCGGGCGGATAGGGCCGCGCGTGCGACCAGCCCAGTTCGAATTCGGTCTCGGCAACACTTTCGGGCGTGCCGACATGGAACCACAGACCGTCATGCGCAATGCCGACCAGCCCTTCGGCCGCTTCGAGCGCATCGTAGACGCGGTTCAGCGAGAAGCGGCCGGGTGCTTGGCCCGCAAAACACGAAGCCTTGAGGATTTGCACGCCCGCATAGACGAAGGGCGCGATCTGATTGCCTTGGCGGCGACGGGCACGGCCGAACCCGTCCATGAAATAGTCGCCGCGCCCCTCGTAGCCGCGCGCACTGGCGGCCGAATTCATCAGCAACAACGCGTTCGGTCGCTGGGCGTTCCAGGCTTGGGCCATGCGCACGAGAGCGGGTGTGGCGCCGTCGAACCACAGCACGTCGGCATTCACGCAATAGAAGGGCTCGGATCCCAGCAGCGGCAGCGCGTTCAAAACGCCACCGCCGGTTTCAAGTAGCTCGGCCTCCGGCGACAGCGCGAATTCGGCGTCGCTGCGCTTGGCGATATGCGCTTCGAGGATGGCGCGATGGTGATGGAGATTGACGACGATGCGCGTGACGCCCGCCGCGATCAGCCGGTCGAACACGCGGTCGATGAGGCTGCGCCCGGCGACTTCGACAAGAGGCTTGGGCAGCGTGTCGGTAAGCGGACGCATGCGCTTGCCCAAGCCTGCCGCGAGCACCATCGCCGTACGGATTTTGCTCATGCAGCGGTCTCGATCTTGGGGGCGGTGCGCCATTCGTTCGGCACGTTTGCGGCGAACCAGTGCTCGAGATAGGCCAACGCCGGGTGCGTCAAGCTTGCCTCGAGCAGGCGCCATACGCGCGCGATGTGGCCGAGATATTGCGGCTTGCCGTCGCGAAGGGCCAAGCGCACGAAAATGCCGATGATCTTGGCGCTGCGCTGGGCGCCCAAAACGGCAAGGCCTGCGTCGAACGCCGCTTTGTCGATTTGCGGGAACGCCGCCAGATAGCGCGCGACGCACGCAGCCCGCACGTCGGGCGACACGTCGCGGCGCGCGTCTTCGACGAGGCTCGCCAGATCGTAGACGCAACTCCCCAGCCGCGCGTCCTGGAAATCGAGCAGGCCGCAGGCGGCAATGCCGGGGCGATCGGCCAGCAGCACCAGATTGTCCACATGATAGTCGCGCAGCACGAGGCAGGGGGTTCCGATGTCGGCAAGCGCATAGAGCTTGCGCCACAATTCGAGATAATCGCGACGCAAGGCAGGCGAAGGGGCGGCACCCGTCCAGGCCGGCAGGAACCAATCGACCAGCAAGGCCGCCTCGCGGTCGAGCGTTGCGGCGTCGTAAGGCGGCACGTCGACGTTTGTCTGGGCCGGGTGCTTGTGGAGTGCGACCAGCGTGTCGGCCGCAAGCGCGTAGAGCTCGGCTTCGTTTGCCCCTTCGCGCAGCACGCGGGTAAACGTCGCGTCGCCGAGATCCTCGAGCAGCAGAAACCCGTCATGCGGATTTTTGGCTTCGATGCGCGGGGCCGAAAAGCCGAGGGCGGCGAGATGCTCGCCCACCGCCACAAACGGCCGGACGTCTTCGTGCAACGGGGGTGCGTCCATCAGCACGGCGCGGCGCTTGCCGTCGGCGAGCCGAAAATAGCGGCGGAAGCTGGCGTCGCCCGCAAGCGGGGCGGGTGCTATCCCGGCCCAGCCATGCGCATCGAGAAACGGCCGTGCGGCGGCACGCGGTTCAAACATGGCAAGCATCCAGGCGCGTTTCCCAAGCACCCGACGCAGCGAGCCGCACAAGGCGCTGCTCCGGCCCGTCGCCTTGCGCGAACGAAACGTCGAGCCTGTCGGCGGGCAGAAAATCGCCCAGGCGCTGCGGCCATTCGACGAGCAAAATCGCCTCGCTGAGCCCCTGCTCCCAGCCGAGTTCCCACACATCGTCGGGGCTCGCCAGCCGGTAGAGATCGAAATGCCAGACAGGCCCGTTCGGCAGATCGTAGGTCTGCAGCAGCGTGAAAGTGGGGCTGGGTACGACGAGCGCTTCGCCGGCGCGTGCCGCGATGAAAGCACGCGCAAAGGCGGTCTTGCCCATGCCGAGATCGCCCCACAAAGCGAGCACATCGCCCACGCGCGCGAGTCCTGCCAACTGCGCCGCCAGGGCAGCGGTCGCGGCTGGATTTTCGAGCGTCGTTGCGCGACTCGCACCTTGCGTTTCCATCGCCCCTTTCTAGCGCGTGCCGCCAAGGCTTGGGAAGCCGGAGCCCGGCGAATTCCCCGGCAAAACTCATTGAAATCGGCGGGCCGCACGCTATCAATGTTGCCGTCTTGTCTCCTTGATGAAAGCCCATCCCCCATGTCCGAACAGCCGATCCACACGACCGACGTTGCGATTATCGGTGCAGGCCCCGTGGGGCTGTTTGCCGTCTTCGAATGCGGCATGCTCAAGATGAAGACGCATGTGGTCGACGCGCTCGACATGGCGGGCGGCCAGTGTGCGGCGCTTTATCCCGAGAAGCCGATCTACGACATTCCCGGCTATCCCAAAGTGGGGGCGCTCGAGCTCATCGAAAATCTGCAGGCCCAGGCGGCCCCGTTCAACCCGGTCTACCATCTGGGCCAGCGCGTGGAGAAATTGGTGCGCGGCGAGGATGGCTGGCTCGATCTCGAAACCGCCAAGGGTACCAAGATCCGCGCCAAGGCTGTGATCCTAGCGGCGGGCGTGGGTGCCTTCGGTCCCAACAAGCCGCCGCTCGCCCGCATCGACGATTTCGAGAACAAGGGCGTGCATTATTTCGTGCAGCGGCGCGAGGATTTCCGCGGCAAGCGCGTCGCCATCGCCGGCGGCGGCGATTCCGCTTTGGACTGGACGCTGTCTTTGGCCGACGTCGCCGCGCGCGTGATGGTGATCCACCGCCGCGACAAATTCCGCGGTGCGCCCGACACGGTCGCCAAAGTCATGGATCTCGCCAAAGCCGGAAAAATCGATCTTGTCACGCCCTACCAGCTCGAAGGGCTGGAAGGCGAGCCGGGGGCGCTTACGCATGTGGTGCTCAAGGATCTCGACGGCAATATCCGCAAGCTCGAGGCCGATGCGCTGCTCGCTTTCTTTGGTCTTGCGATGAATCTCGGTCCCATCGCGGGCTGGGGCCTCGCCTTGCACAAGGGCAACATCGCGGTCGAAGCGGCCACGCTCGCCACGTCCGTGCCCGGCATTTTCGCGATCGGCGACATCGCAGACTATCCGGGCAAGCTCAAGCTCATCCTGCAAGGCTTTGCCGAAGCCGCCATGGCCGCGCATGCCGCACACAAGCTCGTGCATCCGGGCGAGGTGCTGCATTTCGAATACTCGACCACGAAGGGCGTGCCGGGCTGACCCCGTTTGTCCCACGGCATCGCTGACAATATCGGAACATATTCAACTTTAGTTTTTAGGACGCCGGACCGTGTCGTTCGGGCGTTTGGTTGCGTTTGCCGTGTCGACGCATGCAAACTTCTGCAAAATTTTGAGAACTTTTCGAAATATTTCAGTTATCTGAATTTTAGTTTAGAATAATTCTAAACTATTGACGACGTCCGGGGACGGGTCCATATAGGAACTTGAAAGCGAGGCATTTGGCCGCGCCAACCCGAAATCGGAGATGCAAGATGTCCACTGAAGCCAAGTGCCCCTTCCACCATGTCGTCGGCAAAAACGCCGTTGCGGCCGCCCCCTCGAATGCCGATTGGTGGCCCAACCAATTGAAGCTTGGCATGCTGCACCAGCACGCCCCGGCTTCGAACCCGATGGGCGAAGATTTCGACTATGCGGCCGAATTCAAGACGCTCGATCTCGACGCGGTCGTGAAGGATCTCACGGCGCTGATGACGGACTCGCAAGATTGGTGGCCCGCCGACTGGGGTCATTACGGTGGCCTCATGGTGCGCATGGCGTGGCACGCGGCGGGCACCTATCGCACCAGCGACGGGCGCGGCGGGGCCGGCTCCGGCGACCAGCGCTTCGCGCCGCTGAACAGCTGGCCCGACAACGGCAATCTCGACAAGGCGCGGCGCTTGCTTTGGCCGATCAAGCAGAAATACGGCCGCAAATTGTCGTGGGCGGATCTGTTCGTGCTCGCGGGCAACGTCGCCCTCGAATCGATGGGTTTCAAGACGTTCGGCTTCGCGGGTGGCCGCCCGGACATCTACGAACCCGAGCAGGACATCTATT
Source organism: Magnetospirillum sp. (assembly GCA_027532905.1). NCBI lineage: Bacteria > Pseudomonadati > Pseudomonadota > Alphaproteobacteria > Rhodospirillales > Rhodospirillaceae > Magnetospirillum > Magnetospirillum sp. Next base: position 885,897 of record JAPZUA010000001.1, on the reverse strand, counting down.
GGGGTTCGGAGAAGACCTGGCTCGGCGACGAGCGCTACACAGGCGATCGCGTGCTCGAAAGCCCGCTCGCGGCCGTGCAGATGGGCCTCATCTACGTGAACCCGGAAGGCCCGAACGGCAAGCCCGATCCGGTCGCCTCGGGCCGCGACGTGCGCGAAACCTTCGCGCGCATGGCGATGAACGACGAAGAGACCGTCGCGCTGGTGGCCGGCGGCCACACGTTCGGCAAGGCGCATGGGGCGGGCGACACGTCGCTCGTCGGCCGTGAGCCCGAGGGTGCGGGAATCGAAGAGCAGGGCCTCGGCTGGGCCAACAAATTCGGCACCGGCAAGGGCGTGCACGCCACAACGAGCGGCATCGAAGGTGCGTGGAAGCCCAATCCCACCAAGTGGGACAACGGCTATTTCGACATGCTGTTCGGCTACGAATGGGCGCTCACCAAGAGCCCGGCCGGCGCCCACCAGTGGGTCGCCCAGAACGTGAAGCCCGAGCACATGATCCCGGATGCGCACGATCCCAGCAAAAAGCACCCGCCGATGATGACGACGGCCGACATGTCGCTGCGCATGGATCCGGCCTACGAGAAGATCTCGCGCCGCTACCACCAGAATCCGGCGCTGTTTGCCGACGCGTTTGCGCGCGCTTGGTTCAAGCTCACGCATCGCGACATGGGGCCGCGCGCGCGCTATCTCGGCAAGCTCGTGCCGAAGGAAACGCTGATCTGGCAGGACCCGATCCCGCAAGTCGACCACAAGCTCGTCGATGCGGCGGACATTGCGGCCCTGAAAGCACAGGTGTTGGCTTCGGGCGTTCCGGCTGCGCAGCTCGTGCAGACGGCATGGGCCTCGGCCGCGACGTTCCGCGGCAGCGACAAGCGCGGTGGGGCCAATGGTGCTCGCATTCGTTTGGCACCGCAGAAGGATTGGGCGGTCAACCAGCCCGCACAGCTGGCGAGCGTGCTGGCGAAGCTCGAGGCGATCCAGCAAGGCTTCAATGCCAAGCAGAAGGACGGCAAGAAGATCTCGCTTGCCGATCTGATCGTGCTCGCAGGCAACGCGGCGGTCGAAGAGGCGGCCAAGAAGGCCGGCGTGGCGGCAAGCGTGCCGTTCGCACCCGGCCGCATGGACGCAAGCCAGGCCGATACGGACGTCGAGTCCTTCGCCGTGCTCGAACCCACGGCGGATGGCTTCCGCAACTTTGTGCGGCCGGGCCTCGAAGCGCTTGCGGGCGAATTGCTGCTCGACAAGGCGCAGCTGCTGACGCTGAGTGCGCCTGAAATGACCGTGCTGGTCGGCGGCTTGCGCGTGCTCGGCGCCAATGCGGGCGGGGCGGCGCACGGCGTGTTCACGGCCAAGCCGGGCGTGCTCAGCAACGACTTCTTCGTCAATCTGCTCGACATGCGCACGCAGTGGAAAAAGACCGACACGGCAGGCGTGTTCGAAGGTGTGGATCGCACCTCGGGTGCCCGCAAATGGACCGGCACGATTGCCGATCTCGTGTTCGGCTCGAACGCGCAGCTGCGTGCTTTGGCCGAGGTCTATGCCGCCAACGACGCCAAGACCAAGTTCGTCGAGGATTTTGTGGCAGCCTGGACCAAGGTCATGGAACTCGACCGCTTCGACTTGAAGTAAGGCCGGTCCTGCCCGTGCGGTTTTCCCGACCGCACGGGCGGGATTTAGGTTTCTCGATACCGCCTCTTCCCTTTCGCAAGGGTTTGCCCTATTTAAATGATTATGACTCGCGATCGGACATTCACCCTGGCGGTCGACGCCCTCAAAGAAGCTGGCTTGCGCCCCACGCGCCAGCGCGTGCAGCTCCTGCATTTGCTGCGTGCGGGCGGCAATCGCCATTTGAGTGCCGACGATCTGGCGCGCGAAGCCAAAAAAATCGGCCTGTCGGTGTCGCTCGCCACCGTCTACAACGCATTGAACCAATTCACGCAAAGCGGTTTGCTGCGCGAAGTGGTGATCGCCCCTGGTATTTCTTATTTCGACACCAATATCGGGCCGCACCACCATTTCTATTTCGAAGAAGAACGCCGCCTGCAGGACATCCCGGTCGATGCAGTATCGGTTTCCGACCTGCCGCCGGCCCCGATGGGCACCAAAGTGGCGCGCGTCGAGGTCGTTATTCGCCTCGAATCCGAGCGGAAATAGCCAAAACATAACAAATCGTTCAAAATAAATTTGGAACGATTCCAGGCTATTGACGAAGCACCCTCCCAGGTCCATATAAGACGCCGAGCGGGTCCGTCGGCCCGCTTTCGGGGTGCTTTGACGCCCCGCCGTTTTTTATTTGCGCCAGAGGGAGCCTGCCCATGCCCGCACTCAAAGGGACCAAGACCGAAAAGCATCTGAAGGAAGCCTTTGCCGGCGAAAGCCAGGCCAATCGCCGCTATCTCTATTTCGCGCAAAAGGCCGACGTTGAAGGCTACAATGACGTCGCCGCCGTGTTCCGCTCGACGGCCGAAGGCGAAACGGGCCACGCGCACGGCCACCTCGAGTTCCTCGAGGAAGTCGGCGACCCGGCCACGGGCGAGCCGATCGGCACGACCGAGCAGAACCTGAAGGCTTCGATCGCCGGCGAAACGCACGAATACACCGACATGTATCCGGGCATGGCGAAGGCTGCGCGCGAAGAAGGCTTCGACGAAATTGCTGACTGGTTCGAGACCTTGGCCAAGGCCGAGAAGTCGCATGCCGGCAAGTTCTCCAAGACGCTCGAAGCGATGAAGGCTTCGGCCTAAGACCCCAAGCGGCTCCCTCCGGCGGCGCTTCTTCGTGCCGCCGCGAGGGGGCCGTTTCTTTATTCCGATATCTCACAGGGAAGTCCGTTCCATGCGCGAAGGCAGTCTCGAAGCGCCGACAAGGCACAAGCTCGACTGGACCAATCCGGATTTCTGGAACGAAGAAAAGCTCGACGCCGAATTGCGCCGCGTGTTCGACATCTGCCACGGCTGCCGGCGCTGCTTCAATCTGTGCGACTCGTTCCCCAAGCTGTTCGACCTTGTCGATGCCACACCGGGCGAAGTGCTCGAAGAAGTGCCGTCGAGCGAATTCAAGGGCGTCGTGGACGCATGCACGCTGTGCGACATGTGCTTCCTCACCAAATGCCCCTACGTGCCGCCGCACGAATTCAATCTCGATTTCCCGCATCTGATGCTGCGCTACCGCGCCATCGAAGCCAAAAAGGGCAAGGTGCCGTTCGCGGAGAAGGAACTCACCAAGACCGACCGCAACGGCCGCTTGGCCGGCCTCGTGTCGGGCGTTGCCAATTGGGCGACCGACACCAAGAACACAACGACGCGTGCACTCCTCGAAAACGTCGCGGGCGTGGATCGCGAAGCGGCCTTGCCGAAATTCCACGGGGCGACGTTCGAAGTGCGTGCCAAGCGCGAAACACTCGTGCCGAACCCCGAGGCCCCCGCCTTCGGCAAACGCAAGGCAGCGCTCTACGCGACGTGCTTCGTGAACTACAACAACCCGAATATCGGCATGGCGATGCGCGCCGTGCTGGCCAAAAACGGCGTCGACAGCAAGGTCGTGTATCCCAAATGCTGCGGCATGCCGCAGCTTGAGCATGGCGAGATCGACAAGGTCGCGGCGAATGCGGCCCTCGTGGCGCGCGAATTGAGCCCGCTGATCGACGAGGGCTACGACATCGTTGCGTTGATCCCGTCGTGCGCGCTCATGCTCAAATTCGAATGGCCGCTGATTCTGCCCGACGATCCGTTCGTGGCCAAGCTCGCCAAGGCGACGTTCGACGCGTCCGAATACGTCGTCGACATCCACAAGAAGCACGGGCTTGCACCGGGCTTGAGCGAGCTCGACGGCGGCGTATCGATGCATTTCGCCTGCCATGCACGCGCCCAGAATATGGGCCCGAAGGCCGCCGAAATGCTGCGCCTGATCCCCAAAGTGAGCGTGGCCATCATCGAGCGCTGCTCGGGCCACGGCGGCTCGTGGGGGGTCATGAAAAACAATTTCGAGACGGCTCTTAAAGTCGGAAAACCCGCGATCAAGGCTGTCGCCGCCAACAAAAAGACCTATCTCTCTTCCGAATGCCCGCTTGCGGGCGAGCATTTGGTGCAAGGGCTGGAGCGGCTCGACATGGCGGACAAGCCGCAGATCGACCATTCGCTGCATCCCATCGAACTTTTTGCCAAAGCCTACGGGCTCGTATCCCCCACGGGCTCGAATTGAAGGAGTGACGATTATGGCTCTCGCCGTGAAGCGCGAAATCTCGCGCGCCGACATTCTGCCTATCGAAGCCTATGCGCTTGAGCGCAAGGCGTTGCGCGAAAGCGTGGTCGCGGCCAAGCGCCTGCGTCGTGTTTCCGTCGGCCCCGACGCCACCTTCTATTTCGAGAATTACCAGACGATGTGGCATCAGGTGCACGAGATGCTGTTCATCGAAAAGGGCGGCGAAGCGCAGATCGCCGACGAGCTTGCCGCGTTCAACCCGCTGATCCCGCAGGGTGCCGAACTCGTCGCCACGATGATGATCGAAATCGACGATGCGGTGCGCCGTGCGGCCACGCTCAACAAGCTCGGCCATATCGAGCGCCACATCGCGTTCGAAGTGGGCGGCAAGCGCATTGCCGCCGCAGGAGAAACCGACGTCGAGCGCACCAAGGACGACGGCAAGACCTCGTCCGTGCATTTCCTGCGCTTTGCGTTCGACACAGCTTCGATCGCGGCGTTTTGCAAGCCGGGTGCGCGCGTGCTGCTCGGCATCGACCATCCGAATTACGGCCACATGGCCGTGCTCGGCGAAGACGTGCGCGCGGCTCTGGCCGAGGATTTCTCGGCTTAAGCGATCCTGTTTGCGTCGGCGGCGTGGCCCAGAGCCGCGTCGTCGGCGGCAACTGCGCGCGGCGGCTTTGCCGTGAGCGCAAAGGTTGCGGCCGACACGAGGCCCACGGCCCCTGCGGCAATCCAGTTCGGTCCGACGAAATTGAGCGCGAGGCCGGCAAGCGTGCCGATGGCACCGGCGAGCCGCACTTGGCGGCTGCGCGCTTCGCCGAACGCGCATTCGCCCACAAAATGCTCGCAGTTCTTTTCGAGCCAATCGTAGCCCGCTTCGCCGAGCCGTTCCTGCGCGCGCGCCACGATCTCGGCGGGCGGAAAGCTCGGCCGGTCAATCGGCACCACATAGAGGGCGCGGCCTTTGGCGAAGGTCTCGAGCGGAAGGCGCACCACACCCTGGTGCGGCAGGCGGCTGATCGCGTGGCCGCGTCCGTCGGCAATGCCGACATGCCAATAGGCCGCACGCCGCACGGCGACGATGTCGCCAGGTTCGACGTAAACCGTTTGGTCGCTCATTTTATCGCCTCGTTCGGATAGACGCCCCAAATCTCGCCGCGTTGGACCCAGCCGCGGAAACCCGCCGTCTCGAGCCGGCACCACGCGTCGCGGCATTCGAGAATGGCCGCGATCACGCCGGGCTCGACGCGCGCCACCACGGGCGCGTCCGTTTCCGGGCGGCGGCGCAGATTGCGCATCTCGCCTTCGACGACGGCCGAGCGGCGGCCCGTGAGCATGCTTTGATGCACCCAGCCTTCGGTGCCGTCGCGGTCGCGGATGCGCCGCCACGTCTCGAATTCCTGCAGGATCTCGACCGGCATCTGGCGGCGCACGAACACCCATTCGACCGGATAGCGTACGCCGGGGCCGGTGCGCAGATTGACCTCTTCCGAGCGCAGCGACACGAAGCGGGGTACAGGCAGGTTTTCGCGCTGGGCTTGTGCCGCCAGCGGGGCGGCAAAAACCGGGAGAAGCAGCAGCGTGGTGAGCAAGCGAATCATGGGCGCCATTATAGTGGATCCGGCGGTTCTGGACAGAGGGGGGGATGGGCTGCTACGCGAAGGGCATCTCCCCGTTAAGCCGCAGCCGGACATCGCCCAACCATGACCCGTCGCCGCCCGCTTGTGATCGTCACGCGCAAACTGCCCGACCAGATCGAGACGCGCATGATGGAACTGTTCGAGTGCAGGCTCAATCTCGACGACCATCCGTTCAGCCAAGCCGAGCTCATGCGCGCGATGGCGGAGGTCGAAATTCTGGTCCCGACCGTGACCGACAATCTCGACGCCGTGCTGATCAACGGCGCGGGGGCCGATCTCAAGCTCATCGCTTCGTTCGGCACGGGCATCAACCACATCGCACTCGACGCCGCCAAGGCGCGCGGCATCACGGTCACCAACACGCCGGGCGTGCTGACCGAGGACACTGCCGACATGACGATGGCGCTGATCCTGGCGGTCGCCCGCCGCATCGGCGAGGGTGAGCGTCTCGTGCGCAGCGGTCGCTGGACCGGTTGGGCGCCCACCGCCATGCTCGGCATGCGCTTGGCCGGCAAGCGCCTCGGCATCGTCGGCATGGGGCGCATCGGTCTCGCGGTCGCAAAGCGCGCGCGCGCTTTCGGCATGTCGATCCACTACCATAATCGCCGCCGCATCGACGCGGCCGTCGAGAGCGAGGTCGAGGCGACATATTGGGAAAGCCTCGACCAGATGCTGGGCCATATCGACGTGCTGTCGGTCAATTGCCCGCACACGCCGGCCACGTACCATCTGCTGTCGGCGCGTCGCCTGCGCTTGCTCAAGCCGCGCGCGATCGTGGTCAACACGGCGCGCGGCTCGGTGATCGAGGAAGAAGCGCTGGCGCGTGCGCTTTACGCGCGCGAGATCGCGGGGGCCGGGCTCGACGTGTACGAGCACGAATCGCAGGTGCATCCGCGCCTGCTCGAACTCGACAACGTCGTGCTGCTGCCGCATATCGGCTCGGCCACGCACCAGGGCCGCGACGCGATGGGCGAGAAGGTCATCGTGAACATCAAAAGCTTCGTCGACGGCCACACCCCGCCCGACAAAGTCGTGCATACGATTTTTTGAGCGCTGCTGCGGCTGCTCAGTCCGTCGTTTTGTGGTGGCCCACATCGATGCGCCGGCGCGTACCGGCCGCGACGTCGTACATGTGGAACGAGCTCATGTTGCGGCCGTAGAGATGCAAGGACACGCAAGTGGGCCTGCCGGCGGCGACACCGGTCATATGGATATGGTCGGGGTTGGGCACGAAGCTCGTGACCGCCCCCGGATTGAGGAGCACGACCCCGCCGCGTTTGAGCGCAATACCGCTATCGGCGCAGATTTCGCCGTGCGGGCACATATAGGCGCGCTCTTCGAGGAACCCTTCCACGACGCCGACCACGCCCCAGCTGCCATGGTCGTGCACGGGCGTCCATTGGCCCGGCAGCCACACGAGCGCGTAGAGCGACAGCTTGTCGTCCGGGCACAGATAGATCGCGTTGCGCCGATAGTGCGCGGGATCGGACTGGCGATGTTCGGGTCCGAGAAACTCGGGCGCAAGCTGCGTCAGGCGCTGCATCAAAGGGGCGATCGCATCGACGCGGTCGGCAACGTCTGGAAGGCGGTCGATTTCGCGTTTGGCGCCGTCGACGAATTCGGACAGGGCAGGATGCATCTTCGTTTTCAGCTTTCGTGGCCCGCGACGATATAGGCACCCACGAGCACGAGGCGCACGCTGTCGTCGCCTTTGGACCGGTCGGACAAAGGCAGCGACACGCGTTCCCATGTCTGGTCGAGTTGCCAGCTTTTGCGCCCGTCGAGCGTGCCGAATTCGAACAGGGCCGAATAGGTGCGCACGACCGGGGCGGCACCGATGCGCACGCGGTCGTATTCTTCCTGCAGCAACTTGGCCTGTTCGGGCGGCAATTCGTCGATCGCTTTGCCGGTCATTTCGCGGCGGAACGTTTCGACGAAATAGGTGCCGTAGAGCCGGTAGATCCAGCGCTCTTCGGCAAGCTCGACCAGCATCAGGTGCCCGAGCCATGCGCGCATGTCGACCGGGTCGAAGTCGGCGCGGTCGGGATAGCGGCCCCCGCGCTGGCGCGCCTGCCAGAAGGCGAACAACTCGGCGAGTTTGGGCTCTTTGAATTCGGGTGCGGCGGTCAAAGGGGGCTCTTTTTCGCCTCAGTCTGCGGTAGGGGCGGGAAAAACCATTGGCCGGAGTATGCCGCCGCCGCCGTGACCGGCACAAGGCTGCCTCTTGCGCGGCGGGGCGGAAGCGTGTTCTTTCCGGCTCTTCGAGGCAGAAAAACACGATTCGGCACGGAATTGCTCAAAAACTTCTTCCGCTCGGCCTTTGGCCAGACGCTGCTGGCGGCCCTTGCCGCCGGCTACATGCGTTTTGTCCATGCCACCACGCGATGGCAGACGCTGGGCAACGAACATCCGGAAAACTGCGCGGCTGCCGGCAAGCCGTTCATTGGCTGTTTCTGGCATCAGCGCATGCTGATGCTGCCGCCGATCTGGGCGCATCGGCGCAACCTGCACATGCTGACATCGACCCATGCCGACGGTATCCTGATCGCCAAGGCGATCGCGCATTTCGGCGTGAAGATGATCGAAGGCTCGACCAATCGCGGGGCGGCGGCGGCCTTGCGCATGATGGTGGAGAAATTGCGCCAGGGCGAGCAGGTGGCCATCACGCCCGATGGGCCGCGCGGGCCTGCGCGCAAAGCGGCCCCGGGTGTGGCCTCGGTTGCGATGCTCGCACAGGCCGTGGTGATTCCGGTCGCCTATTCGGTGTCGCGCGCGCGTTTCATGCGCTCGTGGGACCGCATGCTGATCCCGCTGCCGTTCTCGCGCGGCGTGATGATCTGGGGCGAGCCCATGGCCCCGCCCGCCACGCGCGCCGAGATCGAGGCGTTTTCCCTCGAACTCGAAGCGCGGCTCGATGCGCTGTGCGTCGACGCCGACCGGCGCGTCGGGCTCAAAGCGCCATGATGCGCGCCCTTTATCGGGGCCTCGCCGCATTGAGCATCCCGGCCCTTGAATTGCTGCTCGCCCGCCGCGTCGCGCGCGGCAAGGAAGACGCGTCGCGGCTCGGCGAGCGCAAGGGCCGCGGCGGCCGGCCGCGCCCGGCGGGCAAACTCTTGTGGATCCACGGGGCTTCGCTCGGCGAGGCGCGCTCGGTGCTGCCGCTGTTGCGCCGCCTGCTCGCATCGCGCCCGGCTTTGTCGATCCTCGTCACGACCGGCTCGCTTACGTCCGCGCAGATGCTCGCGCGCGAGCTCGACGGTGCGCGCGCCTTCCACCAATTCGTGCCGCTCGATGTGCCGCGCTGGGTCGCGAGCTTCCTCGACCATTGGCGCCCCGATGCGGTGCTGTGGCTCGAAAGCGAATTGTGGCCCAATCTGCTGGGGCAGGTTGCTGCAAGGCGCATCCCTGCCGCTCTCGTGAATGCGCGCATCACCGCACGCTCGGCCAAACGCTGGATGCAGGCGCGCCGGGTGTTTGCCCCGCCCTTCGAGGCGTTTGCCGTGGCGTTGGCGCAAAGCGAGGAAATCGCCGAACGCTTGCGCACCTTGGGCCTTGGCCAAACGGTCGCCATCGGCAATCTCAAACACGATGCGCCCAAACTCGCGATCGACTCGGTTGCCCTCGCAGCCTTTACGGCCGAAGCCGGTACGGCGCCGCGTTGGCTTGCGGCCCAAATCCATCCCATCGAACTCGGCGCCATTCTCGAAGCGCAGCGCAAGCTCAACGGCCAGGCCGCCCTTGTGCTCGTCCCGCGCCATGCCGAACGCGGGCCCGAAATGGCGGCTTCTGCCCAAGCGCTTGGCTTGGACGCACGCTTGCGCAGCCGTGGCGAAGCGTTCGTACCAGGTGCCGTCTATATCGCCGATACGATGGGCGAGCTCGGACTGTTCTACCAAGCCTGCCCGATCGCGTTTGTCGGCGGCTCGCTCGAGCCGCATGGCGGCCACAATCCGCTTGAGCCCGCGCGTGCGGGTGCAGCCATCGCCTTCGGCCCGTCGATGGAGAATTTTTCGGAAATCGCCGACGCCTTGTGCGCCGCCGGTGCCGCCACACGCGTTGCCGATGCAGATGCGCTCGCCGCTTGGGTTGCAGGGCACTTGGCCGATCCGGCCTTGGTCGCGCGCGAAGGCGCTGCCGCAGCCGCGTTTGCTGCCCAAGGGGCGGGAACGGTCGAGCGTGTGCTGGCGGCCCTCGGGCCAGTGCTGATCGGTCTCGGGCCGGAGGCGCTCGACCATGCGCGCACCTGAATTCTGGACCAAGCAAGGCGGCCTTGCGCGCGTCCTCGCACCGCTCGGTGCCGCCTATGCGCTCGGCGGCGATCTACGCCGCCGTTTTGCCGAGCCGTGGCGCGCCCCCGTTCCGGTCGTGTGTGTGGGCAATCTCACCGTGGGTGGGACCGGCAAAACGCCGACGGTCGCAGCGCTCGCCCGAACGCTGACCAGCCAAGGGCGGCGCGTGGCCATCTTGAGCCGCGGCTATGGCGGGCGGCTGCGCGGGCCCTCGCGCGTCGATCCGGCCCGGCACGGTGCACGCGATGTCGGCGACGAGCCGCTGCTGCTCGCACGGGTCGCCCCCGTCTATGTCGCGCGCGACCGCAAGGCGGGGGCTGAAGCCGCCATCGCCGACGGTGCCGATCTTCTGTTGATGGATGACGGCTTCCAGAATCCGCAGATCGAAAAGACATTGTCGCTGGTCGTGGTCGACGGGGCGGCGGGGTTCGGCAATCGGTCCGTTTTCCCGGCAGGCCCGTTGCGCGAGCCTGTGGCGACAGGCTTTGCACGCGCGCACGCCCTCGTGATGATCGGTGCGGACGCAAACGCCGCTGCCTTCGGCTTCGGTGGCCCCGTGTTGCGCGCCGATCTGGTGCCGACGGACAAGGCCGCGTGGGCAGGCGTGCCGGTCGTGGCCTTTGCCGGCATCGGCCGGCCGCAGAAATTCTTCGATACGCTTGCGAGCCTAGGGGCGGCACTGCGCGGCACCTATCCGTTTGCCGATCACCACGCCTACAAGCGCCGCCAGATCGAACGGCTGCTGATCATAGCCAAAGAGCAGCACGCCGTGCTTGTCACGACCGAGAAGGATTTTGTGCGGGTGCCGGCCGATCTCGCCGCACAGATCCGCACCGTGCCGGTCGAACTGCGTTTTGCCGATCAGCCCGCTTTGCTGCGTCTGCTGGCCCAGGGACTCGCCCAGGGACTCGCAGGGGGGGCGCTCAAATGAGCGCGTTCGCGCGGCTGCGCTATTTCGGCGAGGCGATCTTCGTGGTCGGCCTCTATCGTTTGCTTGGGCTGCTGCCGCTCGATGTTGCCTCGGCGATCGGCGGTGCGATCGGGCGCGCGGTCGGGCCGCTGCTGCCGCTCACGCGGCGCGCAAGGCGCAATCTCCAACGCTTCATGCCGGAACTTGGACCCGACGGGATCGAGGCTGCGATCGTCGAGATGTGGGACAATCTCGGCCGAACGGCGGCCGAATATCCGCATCTGCACAAATTCGCGATTGACGGTGCCGATGCGCGCATTGCCGCGACGGGGGGCGAATTTATCGATGCCGCCAAAGCCGCCGGCCGGCCGATCATTTTCTATGCGGGCCATCTCGCCAATTGGGAGATGGGCACGGTCACGGCCGCCGGTTTCGGCACGCGCGTGATGCTGGTCTATCGCGAGGCCAACAACCCCTATGTGGAAAAACTGTTCCACGCCGGGCGCGGGGCCATCTCGGCGGGCTTGATCCCGAAGGGCAAGAAGGGGGCGAAGCTCGCCATCGAAGCGCTAAAGGCCGGCAAGGCGCTCGGCATGCTGCTCGACCAGAAAATGAACGACGGCGTGGCCGTGCCCTTTTTCGGCGTGCCCGCGATGACGGCCCCGGCCGTGGCAGCACTCGCCTTGCGCTTCAATTGCGCGCTGTTGCCGGTGCGCATCGAACGGCTGGGCCGAGCGGCACGCTTTGCCGTGACGGTGGGTGCGCCAATGGATTTTGCTTCACTGCCCGGCGCCGACGACAAAAGCCGCCAGATGGCGATTCTGGCGGCGATCAACGACGATCTCGAAAAATGGATCCGGGCGCGTCCCGGCCAGTGGTTGTGGCTGCACCGCCGCTGGCCGGACGCGTGATCCGCAGGTTTACTTCGCGGCGTCCGCCAGCGACATCTTGACGATCTTGTCGGGCTTCTTGGGCGGCTCGCCCTTGGCGATGCGGTCGACATGGTCCATGCCGTCCACGACCTTGCCCCATACCGTGTATTGGCCGTTCAGGAAATGGCCCTCGTCGAGCATGATGAAAAACTGGCTGTCGGCCGAGTTTGGGTTCTGCGAACGCGCTGCCCCGACCACGCCGCGGTCGAAGGGAGCTTTCGAGAATTCGGCGCGCAGATTGCCTTTGTCCGAGCCGCCCATGCCGGTCCCGGTGGGATCGCCCGTTTGGGCCATGAAGCCGTCGATCACGCGATGGAACACGATGCCGTCGTAGAAACCTTCGCCGGCGAGTTCGCGGATGCGCGCGCAATGGCCCGGGGCGAGGTCCGGACGCAGTTCGATCGTCACACGCCCCCATTCCAGATCGAGATAGAGCGTGTTCGCAAGATCGGCCGTCATGGTCGTGGTCCTTTTTTTTGAGGCGTGGTTTTCGAGAGGTGTCGCTGCTGGAAAATCAGTTGGGTGCGTCGGCGGCGACCTGCACGCGCAGCATACGGTCGGGCCGTGCGGGCGGTTCGCCGCGGCGGATGCGGTCGACATGTTCCATGCCGGAGATCACCTGGCCCCACACGGTGTACTGGCCGTCGAGGCTCGAAGCGCGCGCGAACATGATGAAAAACTGGCTGTCGGCCGAATTGGGGCTCTGCGAGCGCGCGGCTCCCACGACGCCGCGCTCGAAGGGCACGCGGCTGAACTCGGCATTGACGTTGCCGCGACCCGAGCCACCGCGCCCCGTGCCCGTGGGATCGCCCGTTTGCGCCATGAAGCCTTCGATCACGCGATGGAAAACCTGGCCGTCGTAGAATTTGGCGCGCGCCAGCTCCTTCACCCGCTCGACATGGCGGGGTGCAATATCGGGGCGCAGGCGGATCACGACGCGCCCGTAGTCGAGATCGATATAGAGGAGATTTTCGCGGTCGGCGGGCGCTTGCGCCTGGACGGGTGCGCCGAATGCGACGAGAAGAAACGCGATGACGAGAAAACGGAAAACGCGCATGGCCGAAGACCCGAGTTTGGGGGGGGAGGACAAAAGCGGCGCGATTATCGGGGCAGGCGGTGGGCAAGAGCAAGTGCGCTTATGGTGCGGGCGGCAGAATCGTAGGCCGGGTTCCGCACAGCGCACAGGCAGGATCGCGCGGGACGGCGATCTTGCGGAAATTGGTGTCGAGCGCATCGTAGATCAGCAGCCGCCCGGCAAGGCTCGTGCCCAATCCCAGCAACTCTTTGAGAACTTCGGTTGCCTGCAGCGTGCCGATCACGCCCGCAACCGCACCCAGAATGCCCGCCTCTTCGCAGCGCGGAACGAGGTCGGCAGGCGGCTGGGTGGGGAACAGGCAGCGATAGCAGGCCGTTTCGCCCGCATATGCTTTGTAGGTCGAAAGCTGGCCCTCGAAGCGCAGCAAGGCGCCGGCCACGAGCGTCTTGCGCGCGAAAAAGCAGGCATCGTGCACGAGATAGCGCGTGGCGAAATTGTCCGACCCGTCGACCACGAGATCGTAGCCGCGCACGAGCGCGTCGACGTTGCTTTTGTCGAGCCGCGTGCGGTGGATTTCGATCGCAATGTCGGCGTCGAGGCGCTTCAGCGTGTCGGCCGCACTCTCGACCTTGGCGCGTCCGATATCGGCGGTACCGTGCAGGATCTGGCGCTGTAGGTTCGTGGCATCCACCACGTCGAAATCGACGAGGCCGAGCGTGCCCACGCCGGCCGCCGCGAGATAGAGGGCGACGGGCGAGCCGAGGCCGCCCGCACCCACGATCAGCACGCGGGCGGCGAGAAGCTTGGCTTGGCCTTCCTCGCCGACCTCGTCGAGGATCAGATGGCGCGCATAGCGCGTGAATTGCGCGTCGCTGAGCTCCTTGAAGGCGCCCGCCGATCCATTCGCCGAGTCCATCGCTGCTTTACGTCTCCGCCTCGACGCCCTGCGACTTGGCGCGCTCGATGAGATCGGCGAGCGACAAGGCTTCAAGGGCTGCGATCTGGCGGGCCTGCAGATCCTGCCAGATCGGCCGCACGATGCGATGGCCGAGGGCCGAGGCCGGTGCGCCGATCAGCGGATCGGGGGTGGCTTCGATGGTGCGCACGATGCGCACGATGTCGGCGACCGAAATGGCGCTCGCTTCCTTGGCAAGGCGATAGCCGCCCTTGGGGCCGCGCTGGCCGATCAGCATGCCGTCGCGCACCAGCGCTTGCAGCACCTGTTCGAGATAGCGTTTCGGAATGCCTTGGCGGCGCGTGATGGCGGCGGCCTGCACGGGACGCGCCTTCGCGTTGTAGGCGATGTCGAGCACGGCTTCGAGGCCGAACAGCAGTTTTTTGGTCAGGCGAAGCATGGCGGTTTGAGGTTCCTATGTTCCTGTCGAGCCGAAGCCGCCTTCGGCGCGCACCGTGGGGGGGAGAGACGCGCATTCGACGAAATGCGCTTGGGCGACGGCGGCGATCACCAGCTGGGCGATGCGCATGCCGCGTTCGAGGCGAATGACGGCTTCGCCATGATTGATGAGCAAGGCACCGATCTCGCCGCGATAGTCGGCATCGACCGTGCCCGGCGAATTGAGGATCGTGAGCCCGTGTTTGAGGGCAAGGCCTGAGCGCGGGCGCACTTGCGCCTCGAACCCGTGCGGCAAGGCGATCGATATACCTGTCGGGATCAGCTTGAATTGGCGCGGCGCCAGATCGACCGGTTTGTCGATCGCAGCCAATAGATCGAGGCCGGCGGCCCCCGCCGTCGCGTAGCTCGGCACCGGCAGGTCGGCTGCATGCGGAAGCCGCACAAGTGGGATTTTGACGGGCGCTGCGGTCATGCGAGCGCCTTGGCGATGCGCGCGGCCAAGCGGGCTGCGACGTCTTTTTTGGACATCGGCGCCCAGGTTTCCGTGCCGGCCGCATCGAGGATATGCACCGTGTTGGCGTCGCCGCCGAATGTGCCCGTTTCGGGCGAGACATCGTTGGCAACGATCCAGTCGCAGCCTTTGCGCACGCGCTTGGCGGCGGCGTGGGCGAGCAAATCGTCGGTCTCGGCGGCAAACCCGACCACGAGGCGCGGGCGCGCCACGTTCTGCGCAAGGGTCGCCAGAATGTCGGGGTTCTCGGCGAGTGCCAAAGCCTGCGGGGCCGAGCCGTCTTTCTTGAGCTTGGCGGCGGCCGCATGAGCCGGGCGCCAATCGGCGACGGCAGCCGCACACACGGCAATGTCGGCGGGCAGCGCGGCCAAACTTGCGGCCAGCATCTCTTGCGCGGTTTCGATATGAACCACGCGGCAGCCCGGCGGATCGGCGAGGCGCGTGGGCCCGCTCACGAGCGTGGTCTCAGCCCCCAAGCTCGCAAGGGCGGCAGCGATCGCATGGCCCTGTTTGCCCGACGAGCGGTTGGCGATGTAGCGCACGGGATCGATGGGCTCGTAGGTGGGGCCGCTGGTGACAAGAGCCCGCTTGCCGGCGAGCGGCGCGTACGCCGCCAGATGCTGGGCGATGGCAGCGACGAGGGCGGCCGGTTCGCGCATGCGGCCAAGGCCGATCTCGCCCTCGGCCAATTCGCCGGCGTCGGGGCCGAGGATGGCAACACCGCGTGCGGCCAGCTTCGCGACGTTTTCTTGCGTGGCGGCGTTGCCCCACATCACATGGTTCATGGCGGGGGCCACGAAAATCGGTCGGTCGGTTGCGAGCAGCACCGTGCTGGCAAGATCGTTGGCGAGCCCCAACGCCATCTTGGCCAGAAGATCGGCTGTCGCGGGTGCGACCAGCACCAGATCGCATTCGCGGGCAAGGCGGATATGGCCGATCTCGTGCTCGGCCGTGAGGTCGAACAGATCGTCGTAGACGCGTTCGTGCGACAGCGTGCCGACCGACAGGGGTGTGACGAACTGCTTGGCCGCCGGGGTGAGCACGCAGCGCACCGATGCCAGGCCTTCGCGCAGGCGGCGAATGAGATCGAGCGACTTATAGGCGGCGATCCCGCCGCCGATGATCAGAAGGACGCGTTTGCCGGCAAGCATGCTGATTTACCCAAAAGCAAGGGGGTAAATCTAACCACAAACTACACTGCGTGCAACAGGGAATCGCTCAATGGAAAAGCCAGACCGCCAACCCGCCGAAAACCAAACCCGCCACGAGCCAGGGCCAGTGCGGGGCTTGGCGCCCGGCGCCGAAGGCGGCCAGCGTGTCGGGATGCAGGCGCACGCCGCCGCCGGCGATCTGGGCTGCCGCGCGGTCGAGATTGGCGACGAGGCCGGGCAGGTCTTCAAGGCGCGCCAGCAACGCTTCGCTGCCGAAGCCAAGCCGCGCCAAAGGCCCGCGATTGGCAAGCATCCAGTCTTCGATGAGGGGGCGGGCGAGCGTCCACATATTGATGTGTGGATCGAGGGCGCGGCCCACGCCCTCGCAGACCAGCATGCTCTTTTGCAGGAGCAGCAATTGCGGCTGGGTTTCCATCTGGAACTGCTCGGTCACTTCGAACAATTGGGCGAGCAGGCGCGCGAGCGAAATCTCTTCGAGCGGCAGGCCCAGGATAGGCTCGGCGATGGCGCGCGCTGCTTGCGCAAACGCGCCGATATCCTGCGAGGCGGGCACGAATCCGGCGCGGAAATGCACCTCGGCGACCTGCCGGTAATTCTGGTTGAGGAAACCCGCCAGCATGTCGGCCAGCACGATGCGCGTCGGCCGGTCGATGCGGCCCATGATGCCGAAATCGACCGCGACCAAAGCGCCGTCGGCCGCCACGAACATGTTGCCGGGATGCATGTCGGCATGGAAATAGCCGTCGCGGAAAACCTGGCGGAAAAAGGCGCGTGCGGCCTTGGCGACGATTTCTTGCGGATCGTGGCCCGCCTCGATCAGTTTTTCACGCTCGTCGATGGGGATGCCGATCACGCGCTCGGTCGTCAGCACGCGCTTGGCGGTGCGCGTCCAATCGACTTTGGGCACGCGGAATTCGGCGTCGTCTTTGAAATTCTGCGCAAGCTCGTCGCAGGCGGCCGCCTCCAGGCGCAGATCCATCTCGAGCCGCACGGTCTGCGCCAAGGTCTCGACCACCGCCTGCGGCTTCAAGCGCCGCAGGCTCGGCGCAAAGCGCTCGGCAAGCCTTGCGAACCACGCGAGCAGATCGACGTCGCGCGCAAATGCTGCTTCCACACCCGGGCGCAAGACCTTGACCGCGACTTCGCGCCCGTCCAGCGCCACCGCAAAATGCACCTGCGCGATCGAGGCGGCGGCGATCGCGGTGCGGTCGATCGAGGTGTAGAGCTCGGCCAACGGGCGGCCGAACTCGCGTTCAAGCGTGGCTTCGATTTCGGCGAAGGGAAATGGCGGCACTTGGTCTTGCAGGTTGGTGAGATCGCCCGCGACCGCTTCGCCAACGAGATCGGCGCGCGTGGACAGCACCTGACCCAATTTGACGAAGCCGGGCCCGAGCTCGGCCAAAGCGAGTGCGAGGCGCTGGCCCGGGCGCTGCGGCAAATCGCGCCGCCGCAGCCGTGCGGCCAAGCGGGCGGCCATCGGCGAAAGCTCCGGCAGGCGCAACGCCTCGAACGCGTCGTAGGCGACGAGCGTGCGCGCGATCTTTGCGATGCGCACCAAACGGCCGGGCAGATTGAAGCCCAGCATCAGGTGCGCCAGCCCCAATGGATCGCGGCGATGCCGCCCGAAAGATTGCGATAGCCGGTCTGGCCGAATTTGGCCTCGCCCAGCATTGCAAGCAGCCGATCCTGGCTTGGAAAGCGGCGAATGCTTTCGGCGAGATAGCGATAAGAATCGCCGTCGCCGGCAATCCATTGGCCCAGGCGCGGCAGCACATTGAAGGAATAGGCGTCGTAAAGCTGGTCGAGCACGGGGACGGCGACCTGGCTGAATTCGAGACAGAAAAAGCGCCCGCCGGGTTTCAGCACGCGGCGAATTTCGGAAAGCGCTTTGGCGGGCTCGGTAACGTTGCGCAGACCGAACGCGATCGTGATCGCATCGCGCGAGGCGGAGGGGAAAGGCAGCGCCATCGCATCGCCCGCAACCCACAGCGGGCCGTCGGTCACGCCCTTGTCGGCAGCACGTTTGCGGCCCTGCTGGAGCATCTGCGCATTGTAGTCGCACACGGTTACGTCGGCGCCGGCCTCGCCCAGCGCAAACGCGATGTCGCCAGTCCCGCCGGCAAGATCGATGAATTTTTCGCGCGTGCGCGGGGCCACTTGGTGCACAAACGCCTGTTTCCACAGCCGGTGCACGCCCAGCGACATCACGTCGTTCATAAGGTCGTAGCGCCCGGCGACGGAATCGAAAACCTCGCGCACCAAGCCCGCTTTGGCGGTCTTGGGCACCTCGCGGAAGCCGAAATGGGTCGTTTCGTCAGAAGCTTGGGTCATTTGCGGGGCGCACCATAGCAAGCCGCACTGGAAATTGGGAGAACAGTTGGGCAGGGTGGCAGGATCATGCCCGAACTGCCCGAAGTCGAAACCGTGGTGCGCGGCCTGCGCCCGCACCTGCAAGGGCAGCGCCTCGCACGCGTGGTCTTGCGCCGCGCGGACATACGCACGCCCATTGCCCCCGACTTTGTGCAGCGCGTGGTGGGGGCGGTGGTGCAGAGCGTCGAGCGCCGCGCTAAATGGATTGTGCTCGGCCTCGATCGCGGCACAAGCGTGCTTGTGCATCTCGGCATGTCGGGGCGGCTTGTGCTGCTCCCCGGCGATGCCCCGGCGCCAGGTCCGCACGACCATGTCGATTTCGTCACCGATGCCGGTGCCACGATCCGCTTCACCGATCCGCGCCGCTTCGGCGTGGTCGACGCACTCGACACGGCGGATCTTGCCGCCGACAAGCGCTTTGCCGAACTCGGCCCCGAGCCGCTCGATGCGGCGTTCGATGCGGCCAGCCTCGAACAAGCGCTTTCCCACACCAAGAGCCCGCTGAAGTCGGCCTTGCTCGACCAACGCAATGTGGCTGGTCTCGGAAATATATATGTGTGCGAGGCACTGTTCCGGGCGGGCTTGAGCCCACTTCGCAAAGCCTCGACCGTAAAGGGGCCCCGCGCGGTTGCTTTGTGCGCTGCCATCAAGGCCACGCTCGAGGACGCGATCAAAGCCGGCGGCTCGTCGGCGCGCGACTACGTGCAAGCCTCGGGCGAGCTTGGCTGGTTCCAGCATCAATGGCGCGTCTACGACCGCGAGGGCCAGCCGTGCCCGGGTTGCGATTGCGGCAAAAGCGTCAAGCGCATCGTGCAGTCCGGGCGCTCGACTTTCTATTGTCCCAAGCGCCAGCGCTGACGTATGAAAGACGCCATGCGCATGCTTGCCACGCTGGTGCTCGGGTTGCTGCTGCTGGCTGTGCCGGTGGCCGCGCAAAGCTTCGTGGACGGCATCGACGATCTGCCGCTAATGCCGGGCCTGGCGCAAACCGGCGACTCAAGCGTGTTCGACAGTCCGCAAGGGCGCGTGGTCGAGGCGCTCGCCGAAGGCCGCGTGCCGGCGGGGGCCGTCGCGACGTTCTATGCGCGCACGTTGCTCGAACTCGGCTGGCGACGCGCGACGACGGGCAACGTATTCGTGCGCGAGGGCGAGAAACTCGCGATCGACGCCGACCCGCCCGACGCGCGCGGCACCGTCAAGGTCCGCTTTTTTCTGACACCCGAATGAGGATTGCGCCGATGGCCTACGAAAACATCCTGGTCGAAACCAAGGGCAAGGTCGGCTTTGTCACGCTGAACCGGCCCAAGGCGCTGAACGCGCTGTGTGCTGCCCTGATCGCCGAACTGGGCTTGGCGCTCGACGCGTTCGAAGCCGATCCCAATATCGGCTGCATCGTGCTGACCGGCTCTGAGCGCGCCTTTGCCGCCGGGGCCGACATCAAGGAGATGGCGACGTCGTCCTACATGGACGTTTATCTCGCCGACTTCATCACCAAGGGCTGGGAGCGGGTCACGACCTGCCGCAAGCCGATCGTGGCGGCGGTGGCTGGCTTTGCACTCGGCGGCGGCTGCGAGCTTGCCATGATGTGCGACTTTATCATTGCTGCCGACACAGCCAAATTCGGCCAGCCCGAAATCACGATCGGCACGATCCCGGGGGCTGGCGGCAGCCAGCGCCTGACGCGTTTTGTGGGCAAATCCAAGGCGATGGAGATGTGCCTCACCGGCCGCATGATGGATGCGGCCGAGGCCGAGCGCGCGGGCCTTGTTAGCCGCGTGGTACCTGCGGCCGACCTCCTCGCTGAGGCCGCCAAGACGGCTGAAAAGATCGCGGGCCTGTCGCAGCCCATCGTCATGATGGCCAAAGAAGCGGTCAACCGCGCCTACGAGACCACGCTTGCCGAGGGCATCAAATTCGAGCGGCGCGTGTTCCACGCGACCTTCGCGACGGAAGACCAAAAAGAAGGCATGGCCGCCTTTGTCGAAAAGCGCCCGCCGGTCTGGAAAAACCGCTGATCGGCCGGGGTTGACGCCCCCTGCCCGGGGGGGCTATAACGCGCGACCTTTTTGGGCGGTCCCGGCGGCTGCCGCGAAGACCCCTTTGAACGAAATGCAGACCTGTCGGTGATCGACAGACCTGCCGCAACCGAAAGATCGAAAGACCATGGCGAATACGAAGTCCGCAAAGAAGGCCGCGCGCCAGACGCTGCGCCGCACGGAAGTTAACCGCACGCGCATCAGCCGCATGCGCACCTACGTGACGAAGGTCGAAGAAGCGATCGCCTCGGGCGACAAGGCTGCGGCCGCTGCAGCCCTCAAGGCCGCACAGCCGATTTTGATGCGCACCGCCAAGGTCGGCATCGTGCACAAGAATACCGTGTCGCGCAAAATCTCGCGGCTGTCGGCGCGTATCAAGGCGATCAAGGCCTGACGCTTCGAGATCCGCCTCGCTCGCAATTCCTTGCGCGCGAAAATCTTCCAGACGACAAAGCGCCGTCTTCGAAACCTCGAAGACGGCGCTTGATTTTTTGGGCAACAGCTTCGCGGATGCGCAAACGCCGTCCGCAAAGTTGCCGCTCCGCACGCGCATCGTCGTGCAAGTCATTGAATCTCCGCGTGCGAAAGCGCGTCTGAAGTTTTCTCCATTCTTCGCAAATAAAATTTCAAAACTTCCACGCGTCGTATCCGTGCCACATGCGATGCGATTCGCTTGTTCGCACAACGGACCTGTTGCTTGCGGCCAAGCGCCGTGTTTTATTTTGCGTCTTCGTGACGCCGCGAATGCGCGTAGTCGAGTGCTTCGCAGCGCGAACGAAATGCCGATCGAGTTTTGCGCCCCCTCGGCAAGGGCGCGCGAGGAAAGCAGGACGGGACGATGGGTTGCATGTACGAAAATTCGTCACGTTTCGCTCTCGCCAAAAAGCCGCGCGCATCGGCCGCGCTCAACCACAAAAAGTCTGAACGCCAACAGACGCAACGACAGGGGTCTTTTCCCGTGAACAACTCCGATGCGCTTGTCGCCCGCCGTCGCTCGTATTTCGATCGCCGCCTGATCGCCTATCGCGCGCGAACGCGCCGCTCAGCCTTCAGCTGACGCGGGTCAAGCGGGGGAACGTCATACGTTCCCCATTGCGCGCGAAGCTGCCGAGCCTTTCGGCCCGGAGCCTTCTGCAGCGCGCAAACATGACTGGCACACGAGAGAGATCCCGAGCACGCGGTTTACATTCTGCGTGAACGACAAGCGGGCGACGAGACGACAGAACGGTTGGGTACGATGGGCGATACGGCGAAATCAGCAGAGCAGGCCGCAGGCGACGGCCACGAGTTGGGCTATTCGGGCGATCTGTCGCCGCGCGAAGCGTGGGACATGCTGGCGCGCGAGAAGAACGCCGTTTTGATCGACGTTCGCAGCCGTGCGGAATGGACGTTCGTGGGCGTGGCCAGCCTCGCCGCGCTCGGCAAGGCGCCGCTCTACGTTTCGTGGCAGAACTATTCGACGAGTTTGGACGGCCGCGCCCAGATGGTACCCAATCCGCAGTTCGCGGCCGCGATCGCGAGTGCGGTCGAAAAAGACGCGCCGGCGATTTTCCTGTGCCGCTCCGGCGGACGCTCGAAATCGGCCGCGATCGCGATGACGTCGAACGGGTTCACCCGCGCCTACAATCTTGCGGGCGGCTTCGAGGGCGACCGCGATGCGGCCGGCCATCGCGGCCAGTCGGGCGGCTGGAAAGCCGCCGGCCTCGCCTGGACGCAGGAGTAGCCGCCATGCGTCCGCAAGATTTCGGCCCCTCCTTGGAAGCCCAATGGGTGCGCGTGCGCGCCCGTCTCAAGGGCGAGTTCGGCGAAGCCGCCTACAAAAGCTGGTTGAAGCCGCTGACGCTGATCGGCATCGATGACGGCGTCGCTCGCATCGCAGTGCCCACGCGCTTCATGCAGGATTGGGTGCGCCAGCACTACGCCGACCGCATCAAGACCTTGTGGCGCGCGGAAAACAAAATGGTGCGCACGGTCGAGATCCTGGTCCAGGCCGCCGCCGGCAACCAAGCACCCGCACCGGTCCAGGCCACCGGTACGGCGCAGCGCCCGACCGCGTCGGCCGCGTCCCGCAATGTCTATGGCAGTGCCAACACGTCGGCGAGCGCCAACGGCCAGGCGGCGAACCGCATGGCCGCCTCGCCGCAGGCCGCCAATGCTTCGGCGCAGACGGCCCTGCAGACCGCGATGATCGGCCGCACGCAGGACGACGTCGAAAGTTTCGGCGCACCTCTTGACCCGCGCTTCACCTTCGAAACTTTCGTGCAAGGCAAGTCGAACGAGTTCGCCGCTGCAGCCGCCCGCCGCGTGGCCGACGAGGGCAAGGTGCCGTTCAACCCGCTGTTCCTCTATGGCGGCGTGGGTCTCGGCAAGACGCACCTCATGCATGCGATGGCCTGGCACATCCGCAAGCGCAATCCGCAGCGCCGCGTGGTGTATCTGTCGGCCGAAAAATTCATGTACCAGTTCATCCGCGCGATGCGCTTCAAGGACACGATGTCCTTCAAGGAGCAGTTCCGCTCGGTCGATGTGCTGCTCGTGGACGACGTGCAGTTTATCTCCGGCAAGGACGCCACGCAGGAAGAATTCTTCCACACCTTCAACGCGCTCGTGGACCAGAACAAGCAGATCGTGCTGTCGGCCGACAAGAGCCCGGCCGATCTCGAAGGTCTCGAAGACCGCGTGCGTTCGCGCCTCGGTTGGGGGCTTGTGGCCGACATCCATCCCACAACCTACGAGCTGCGCTTGGGCATTCTGCAGTCGAAGGCCGAGAAGCTCGGCACGCCGATGCCGCCCAAGGTGCTCGAGTTTCTTGCGCACAAGATCGTGGCAAACGTGCGCGAACTCGAGGGTGCGCTCAACCGCATCGTCGCGCACTCCACGCTCGTGGGCCGGCCCATCGGTCTCGAGAGTGCGCAAGAAGTGCTGCACGATCTGCTGCGCGCCTCCGATCGCCGCGTGACGATCGAGGAGATCCAGAAGAAGGTTGCCGAGCATTTTGCGATTCGCCTCGCCGACATGCACTCGCCGCGCCGGGCCCGCCAAGTCGCCCGCCCGCGCCAGGTCGCGATGTATCTGGCCAAGCAATTGACCAGCCGCTCGCTGCCCGAGATCGGCCGCAAATTCGGCGGTCGCGACCATACGACCGTGATGCATGCGGTGCGCAAGATCGACGAGCTGCGTGCGGCCGACGCGGCGTTCAGCGAAGACGTCGAATTGCTGCGGCGCATGCTGGAGGCCTGAATTGGCCGCGCGTGTCCCGCGCTTGCTGCTGACCGGGTTCGAGGCGTTTGGGCCGCACCGCACCAACCCGACCGAAAGCCTCGCTAAGCGCCTTGACGGCGACTGGGTCGGCGATGCGCGCGTGGTCGGGCGCGTGCTGCCGGTTTCGATCGGCAAGATCGAAACCGCCCTCGAGGCACTCCTCGAAGAGGTCCAGCCAGCCGCGATCCTGGCCCTGGGGCTTGCGGGCGGCGAAAGCTGCATCCGGCTCGAGCGCACGGCGCAAAACGCGCTCAAATTTCCATTTCCGGACAATGACGGCAAGAGCCCGACCGGCAAGATCCTGCGCGGCGGGCCTGCCGCGCGCAGCGGCAGCCTGCCCTATCCTGCGATCCTCAAGCGCCTGCTGGCGGCGGGCATTCCGGCGCGCCTGTCGGACGATGCCGGGCGCTATCTGTGCAATGCCGTTTTCTACCATCTCGTGGGGCGCGCCGAAGTCCGTCCGTGCGGCTTCGTGCATGTGCCGGCCACACCTGAAATGGTCGCCGACGCCCTGCGCCGCGGCACGCTTGCGGGGCCGGAAAAAGCCGCCTCGATGGGCTTGCGTCTGCAGCTTGCGGCGATCCGCATCGCACTGGCGGAGCTTGCGCGCAAAGCCCTGAAATAGCAGCTTTTCGCGGCCTCCCTCGGCAATTGCGGGGCTTTTGTCGGCATACGGTTCTGCTATACTCAGGCGCTGAAAAATCGATTCGCGCGACAACCCTTTTGCCGAGATTGTTCCCGCTATGAAAATCACGATCGAGCGCGCCGCTTTGCTGAAGGCGCTGGGCCATGTCCAGAGCGTCGTCGAACGCCGCAACACGATCCCGATTCTGTCGAACGTGCTGCTCGAAGCCTCGGCGGCCAAGGGCGGTGCGGGCAAGCTCGCGCTGACGGCAACCGACATGGACGTGGCTTTCGTCGAAACCGTGGCGGCCGAAATTGCCAAGCCGGGTTCCGCGACCGTGCAGGCGCACACGCTCTACGAAATCGTGCGCAAGCTGCCCGAAGGGGCCCAGGTCGGGCTCGAATGGTCGGCCGAAAAGGGCCAGGTCGCGTTGCGCGCCGGTCGCTCGAGCTTCGGCCTTGCCGCGTTGCCGGCCGACGATTTCCCGAAAATGGCGGCGGGCGAATTGCCGCACGCGTTCGAGATCGGGGCAGGCGACCTCAAGACGCTAATCGACAAGACGCGCTTTGCGATCTCGACCGAAGAGACGCGCTACTATCTCAACGGCATCTATCTGCATGCGGCCAGTTCGAACGGCGTCAAGGTGCTGCGCGCAGTCGCGACCGACGGCCATCGCCTGGCGCGCATCGAAATGCCGTTGCCCGAAGGGGCCGAAAACATCCCCGGCGTTATCCTGCCACGCAAGACCGTGATGGAACTGCGCAAGCTCATCGACGAGGCGCAAGGGGCGGTGCAGGTTACGCTGTCCGACACGCGCGTACGCTTTGCTTTCGGCGAGGCCGTGCTCGTATCGAAGCTCATCGACGGCGCCTTCCCTGACTACGAGCGCGTGATCCCGTCGGGCAACGACAAGGCGATGGAAGTCGATCGGCGTCTGTTCGCCGCTGCGGTCGACCGCGTGGCGACGATCTCGACCGAGAAGTCGCGTGCGGTGAAACTGGCGCTGTCGAAGAATCTGCTGACCTTGACCGCCAACAGCCCCGATGCGGGTACTGCCAGCGAAGAAATCGAAATCGCCTACCAGGGCGCAGCACTCGAGATCGGCTTCAACGCGCGCTATCTGCTCGATATTGCCGAGCAGCTCGAGGGCGAGAACGCGGCGTTCAAGATGGCCGATGCGGCCTCGCCCACGATCCTCGGCGATTCGGCCGATGCGAGTGCCCTCTACGTCCTCATGC
The DNA here is from genome assembly GCA_027532905.1 of Magnetospirillum sp. NCBI lineage: Bacteria > Pseudomonadati > Pseudomonadota > Alphaproteobacteria > Rhodospirillales > Rhodospirillaceae > Magnetospirillum > Magnetospirillum sp. The sequence goes on along the minus strand of JAPZUA010000001.1, from coordinate 860,318 downwards.
CGATGCGCGTTTGATGTGACGGCGGCACCCGCCCGCATCGTGGCTTTTCCGGCGCAGGCCGGGCTTTCGCGTGCGTCCTTGGCCGTCACGCGGCTCGATCTCGTCGCGTTTCGAAGCTACCGCGAACTGCATCTGCAGGTCCCGGCTGGCCCCGTGGCCCTTGTGGGGCCGAATGGGGCCGGCAAAACCAATCTGCTCGAAGCCTTGTCGTTTCTTGCCCCCGGCAAGGGATTGCGTCGGGCGCGCGGGCGCGAGGTCGAGTGCCACGGTTCGCAAAACCCGTGGGCGGTTTCGGCCGAGCTTGTCACGCAAGGCGACACGGTTCGTATCGGCACAGGGCGCGGCGACGGCGAAAAACGCGTCGTGCGCGTGGACGGCAAGCCGATGCGCGGGCAGGCGGGCTTGGCCGCACACCTTGCCGTCGTGTGGCTCACGCCCGAGATGGACCGGCTGTTTGCCGAAGGGGCGGGGGCGCGCCGCCGCTTTCTCGACCGGCTCGCCTATGCGTTCGATCCCGAACACGCCACGCAAGTCGCCTCCTACGAGCACGCGTTGCGCGAGCGCGCCCGTCTGCTGGCCGACGGCAGCGCCGACAGCGATTGGCTCGCAGCCCTCGAAGATTCGCTGGCGCGCCACGGTGTCGCCATCGCGATCGCGCGTGCCCAGCTCGTGGCGCGGCTCGACCGTGCGGCGTGTGCCAATGTGGGCCCGTTCCCCACGCCGTCTTTGGGGCTTGCCGGCGAAATCGAAACGCTGTGCGCAACCATGCCCGCTTTGGCGCTCGAAGATTTCGCGCGTGCGCGCCTGGCTTCCGACCGCGCGCGCGACGCGCAGAGCGGCACCACCGCCTTCGGCCCGCATCGCGGCGATCTGGCCGTTACTTGGCGCGAGAAGAATGCGCCCGCTGCCCAGCTTTCGACGGGCGAGCAGAAGGCGCTGCTCGTCTCGCTTGTGCTTGCGCATGCGCGCGAGCTGGCCGCCGAGCACGGGGCTCCGCCCTTGCTGCTGCTCGACGAAATCGCCGCCCATCTCGATCCCGCCCGCCGCACCCATCTGTTCGACGAACTGCTCGCTCTGGGCGCGCAGTTCTGGGCGAGCGGTGCGGATCCCGAAGCTTTTGCCCCGCTCGCCGGACGCGCGCATCTGCTGCGCGTCGAGGCGGGCGGCATTGTTGCTGCCTGAAAGACTGCGAGACACGCGAAAATGACCGAACCCGCCAAGAACATCGAAGACGCTTCCGCCGCCTACGGCGCCGATTCCATCAAAGTGCTGCGCGGCCTCGATGCCGTGCGCAAGCGCCCGGGCATGTATATCGGCGATACCGACGACGGAACGGGCCTTCACCACATGGTCTACGAGGTGGTCGACAACGCGATCGACGAAGCGCTGGCGGGCTGGTGCGATTCGATCGGCGTCACGCTCAATGCAGACGGCTCGGTCACGGTGCGCGACAACGGGCGCGGCATCCCGACCGACATCCACACGGAAGAAGGCGTGTCGGCGGCCGAAGTCATCATGACGCAGCTGCATGCGGGCGGCAAATTCGACCAGAACTCCTACAAGGTTTCGGGCGGTCTGCACGGCGTGGGCGTGTCGGTCGTGAACGCGCTGTCGCAGGTGCTTACCCTTCGCATCTGGCGCGGCGGCAAGGCCTATGCGATGGAGTTCCGCCACGGCGTGGCCGTGGCTCCGCTCGCCGAAACGGGGCCGGCCGGTGCTGAACGCGGCACGGAAGTCACGTTCCTGCCGTCGGTTGAAACCTTCACCAAGACCGTGTTCGATTTCGACACGCTCGAGCATCGCTTGCGCGAGTTGGCGTTCCTCAATTCCGGCGTGCGGCTCGTGCTGTCGGATGCGCGCGGCGTCGAGCCCAAGCGCGTCGAGCTGCACTACGAAGGCGGCATCGAGGCGTTCGTGCGCTATCTCGACCGCTCGAAACAGGCGATCCACGCGCCCGTCACGATGAAGGGCGAGAAGGACGGCATCACTGTCGAAGTGGCGATGGAATGGACCGACGCCTACCACGAGACGATGCTGTGCTTCACCAACAACATCCCGCAGAAGGACGGCGGCACGCATCTGGCGGGCTTCCGCGGTGCGCTCACGCGCACCATCGCGCGCGTGGCGGGCGAGAATGCGGGCAAGAAGGAAAAAGTCTCTCTGACCGGCGACGATGCGCGCGAGGGGCTCACCTGCGTGCTGTCGGTCAAAGTGCCCGACCCCAAATTCTCGTCGCAAACCAAGGACAAGCTCGTCTCCTCCGAAGTGCGGCCCGTCGTCGAGCAGATCTGCAACGACAAGCTCACGCAATGGTTCGACGAGCACCCTGCCGACGCCAAGCGCATCGTGCAGAAGATCGTCGAGGCCGCGACCGCGCGCGAGGCCGCCCGCAAGGCGCGCGAACTCACGCGCCGCAAGGGCGCGCTCGACATGGCGTCGCTGCCCGGCAAGCTTGCCGACTGCCAGGAGCGCGACCCGGCCAAGTCCGAGCTGTTCATCGTCGAGGGCGATTCCGCCGGCGGCTCGGCGAAGCAGGGGCGCAACCGCGCCTACCAGGCGATCCTGCCGATCAAAGGCAAAATCCTCAACGTGGAGCGCGCACGGCTCGACAAGATGCTGTCTTCGGCCGAAATCGGCACGCTCGTCACCGCGATCGGGACGGGCATCGGCACCGAGGAATTCGACGTCGCCAAGGCGCGCTACCACAAGATCGTCATCATGACCGACGCCGACGTGGACGGCAGCCATATCCGCACGCTTCTGCTGACATTCTTCTATCGCCAGATGCGCGACCTCATCGAGAAGGGCTACGTCTATATCGCCCAACCGCCGCTCTACAAGGTCAAGAAGGGTTCGTCCGAGGTCTATCTCAAGGACGAGCGCGCGATGGAAGACCATCTGATCGCGGGCGGCATCGAAGGCATGACCTTGACCGGGGCCGACGGTGCGATGCGCGCCGGCCCCGATCTGCGTGCGGCGGTCGAACGCGCGCGCGCGGCCAAATCGATGATCCTGGCCCTTGCGCGCCGTGTGGGCTCGCGCGATGCGGTCGAGCAGGCTGCGATCCTGGGCGCCCTCGATCCGAGCTTCCTCGCCGATGCGAACCAGGCCCAGCAGATCGCCGACGTAATCGCGAAGCGTCTCAACGTGCTGGCACCGGAAACCGAGCGAGGCTGGGTCGGCAGTGCGAAGGACGGCGCTTTGCATTTCGAGCGCAAGCTGCGCGGCGAAACCGACCGCGCTTCGATCGACGCCGTCACGATCAATTCGATCGAAGCCCGCCGACTTGTCGAGATGGCGGCCGAATTGCAGTCGCTCTACGCCAAACGCGCGCGCCTCGAAACCAAAGACCGCAGCGCGGTCGACGTCGTCGGGCCGATCAAGCTCATCGACACGGTGCTGGAGGCGGGCAAAAAAGGCCTCACCTTCCAGCGCTACAAGGGTCTTGGCGAAATGAATCCCGAGCAGCTTTGGCAGACGACGCTCGACCCTCAGGCGCGCCATCTCCTGCAGGTAAAAGTCGCCGACACGGCCGACGCCGACGGCGTGTTCACCACATTGATGGGCGACGTCGTCGAGCCGCGTCGCGACTTCATTGTCGAGAACGCGCTCAAAGTGGCCAATCTCGACGTGTGAGAGGCTCTAGGATCTCAGAAAGTTTGAGACTAGAAAGTGGCTCAAAACGGCGATGCTACGCGCTTTTTCAGTCTCAAACTTTCGGAAAAACTAGAGCTCTTTAGCTTGGCAAGTCCGTAATCGACGACTTATCTCCAATACGAATTATCAAATCACAAGAGGGGATCCAAATGAAGAAGATAGCAATCGCAGCCGTCGCAGCGGCAATCTTCCTCTCGCTCGGTTCTGCCGGCGCGCAGCAGCCAGCCAAGCCCGAGCGCGACAACAAGAGCGGCGAGGTCCGCGGCAGGGAGCGCGCAGACCAGGTCAAGCAACTGAACGACCAGAGATCCCCGAAAGGCGACGCCAAGAAGAGTCAGGGCAAGGCGGATAAGAAGCCGTAGCCGCACCGTCGTGCGTATCCAGACGAGCCTCGGGTGCAACGAAAAACCATGAATATCGCCAAAATTTCAGAGGCTTTATCCGATCCGGCGAAGGGCAGAAAAAGCGGTTCGGAATTTCTGAAGTTGCGATCGGGGCGAACGCCGCTTGCCGCGGCTTTCCAGACCGAGAGCGACTTGCCCACGACGTTACCATTCACTGTTGGAATGCAAAGCCGCTCTGAAAACTCGGCAGCTTGGAATATTCGTTTCAACGAATTCTGAGGCGGCTCAGACATACAAACGGCGCATTTCCCAGTCACGTTCATCGACCCCACGACAGCGGAGGGCTCGATGCTGAAATCGGTCGCAGCAGTGTTTCTGGCGGGCTTGCTTGTTTCGGGTACCGCCTTGGCCGATCCGCCCGGCCGCAACAAGAGCCGCTCCGGGCCCGGAGATGAAGCCGGCGCTTCGATCAGCATCCGCATCGGCGATTCAGATCGCGAAACCATTCGGGCCTACTACGGAAGCGAATTCAGCAGCGGGCGATGCCCGCCGGGGCTTTCTAAGAAGAACAATGGCTGCATGCCGCCCGGCCAGGCGAAGAAGTGGGTGATGGGACGGCGTCTGCCCGGCGACGTAATCTATCACGGTCTGCCGGCAGGCCTTAGCGCCCGACTGAACATTCCGAGCGGTTCCCAATATGTGCGAGTCGGTGCCGACATCCTTTTGATTGCGGCCGGGACCGGTCTCATCCTCGATGCTATCGAGGATCTGAGCCGGCAATGATCAGACGGCGAGCCGCATTGGTACCTGTCGACTACATGGTTATGCTGTTCTCGGACGAAGGATACCCACCGACGTTCGCTTCTGCACGCCGGAGGAAAGTTGAACCAGACCTGTGATAAGGTCGATCAGATTGCTCGGAGGTTACTTTGGGAAAGTTTGTCAATTTAATCGAACCCATCGCGCGGTCGAGGCAGAACGTTTTTGCGGGTTGAATGATGAGTCGGGATATCGTTCGAGAAGCGCAGACCAACAAGGGACCATTGCCCCTGTCGTTCGAAGTTCTTGTCGTCGATGATGACGGCGAAACGCTTTCCCTCGTCGCCAAATTTCTTCGCACGAACGGATTTCGGGTTCATACAGCGCGCAGCGGCCCGGAAATGAACGAGGCTCTTAAACATACAGCTGTCGATTTGATCGTTCTGGATCTGATGTTGCCCGGGCGGAGTGGCCTCGATCTGTGCCGCGATCTGCGTCGGACATCTTCGATTCCCGTCATCATGTTGACGGCAAAGGGCGAGGAAACCGACCGCATCATCGGGCTTGAAGTCGGTGCAGACGATTACTTGCCGAAGCCATTCAATCCACGCGAACTGCTCGCCCGGATAAACGCCGTCTTGCGGCGCATGCGGCCCCAGGATCAGCAACCTTTCGAGCGAGGCGGACGGGCGATGCAATTCGCGGGCTGGCGCCTCGACACCCTAAAGCGCGAGCTGACAGATCCCCGCGGCGTCGTCGTCGACTTGTCGACTGGCGAATACGACCTCTTGCTCGCGTTTTTGGAAGCGCCTCAGCGCGTTCTCACGCGGGAGTTCCTGCTCGATGCGGCCCGAAACCGATCGATCGACGCATTCGACCGATCCATCGATGTTCAGGTCAGCCGCCTTCGGCGCAAGCTCAACGGCGTCGAAGATCTCATCAAGACGGTCCGGGGAGCAGGCTATCTTTTTGCAGCGGACGTGATCCGTGGGTGAAGGACGAGCGGACGGGATCATTGGTCTCTGGCGGCGCTTTGACAGTCTTGCACTGCGCACAGCGATAGTTGTGTTGGTCGGCATTGGCGTCGTGCACCTTGCGAGCCTCTGGACGTACCAGAACTCCCTGACGCGCGAATTGGATCTGGCAAACGAAGCCCGATTGGCCGACCAACTCCTCGCGATCAAACGGGCGGTAATGAGGGCGCCCGAGCGCGAACGGGAGCCGATCGCCCATGATATGTCCGGGGGGCCGATAGAAGCGCATTGGAGCCGTACCGAGCACGCAATCGCGGGTGGGCCTGGGGCTGGCCAGTGGGAGGCTTTGGGGCGGCGTCTTCGGGAGGTCGCCCCGGAAATCGCAGAAGACGGCCTTGTGATCGGGGCGAACCGGCGCGCCGTCGACGATCCTCATCTCGCCCTTTTTTCGATCCGGCTGCCGGATCAGTCATGGATCAACGTTAGCCTTGTGGCCTGGAACCCGCGGGTGCCTGTCGTGCATGGGACGCTTCTGTCCACGACGTTGATGGCGATAGGCGCGATCATCGTCTCGGTGCTGCTGGTCCGTTGGCTCACGCGACCGCTGACGGGCTTTTCTGCTGCATCTAAAGAACTCTACAGAAGCAAGGTCGCTGTCCTCGTGCCGGAAGACGGGCCGCGCGAGGTCCGAGCACTCGCGGTCGCCTTCAACGAAATGCAGCGCCGCATCGGCAGACTGATTGATGATCGTACCCAGGCGCTGGCGGCTGTCTCGCATGATCTCAAGACGCCGATCACACGGCTGCGTTTCAGGATCGAGGACGTTGCGGAGCAAGAAACGCGGGCAGCAATTGCGGCTGACCTCGATGAGATGGAAAGGATGCTTGACCAGACGCTTGCCTATCTGCGCGGTGATCGAGCCGACGAGGAAATCAAGCAAATCGACATCGTCGCAATCCTTAAAACGATTATGGACGACGCGACCGATCGCGGGCGTTCCGTCACGCTTGAAGGCGCCGCCAACGTCAGCGTTTCCGGCAGACGTCTCGCATTGAAGCGCGCATTCGGCAATCTAGTCGACAACGCGATCAAGTATGGCCGCCTCGCACAAGTAGTTGTCGAGGATCGACCCAAGACCGTCGTCGTCAGCATCCGAGATAGGGGGCCAGGCATCGCGCCGGATGATGTTAAGCGTGCCCTTGCGCCTTTTGTCCGCCTCGAACCATCACGCAATCAGGAAACCGGCGGGTTCGGACTTGGCCTCACGATCGCGCATACGATTATCGAGGGACATGGTGGCACCGTGACGTTCGAAAATCACGTTGATGGCGGGCTGGTCGCTTCTGTCAGTCTCCCCAAGGCGCAGCCCTCGGCCTGAAATAATCGGTTACAGAGCCGAAATCATTTCTGGCAGAGCGTTCACTACGGTCATTGTCGGACCATTTCATCGACAGGGCCGATATGATCTCCAAATCCTTGAATAAACTGTTTTTTCTGTTGGTGTCGGCGATGCTTTTCGGCGCGTTGCCAACTGCGGCTCACGAAGGGCATGACCACGGCGCGCCGCCGCCGCCGGTGTCTTTGACGATTGCGCCGCGCGCAGACGCGTCGTCGGCGGATTTCGAGTTGGTCGCTATTGCACGTGGCCCAAATCTGAGAATCTATCTCGACACATTTCGAGGCAACGAGCCCATCCACGATGCCGAGATCGAACTAGACGGCCCGGCTGGGACGATCAAGGCGTCGGCGACGCCGGATGGCGCCTATATGGTCGACGCGCCGTGGCTGGCTCGGCCCGGCAGTTACGATATCGCATTCACTGTCCAAGCCAAGGATACAATCGAGGTTCTCACGGCTACGCTTGCCATTCCCGAGCCTCCGGCACGCCAGGGGGCAAGTGGCGGTCTGTTGAATGCAATCTTTGGGGGCCTGTGGGCAGAGGTCATCCAGACACGGCTTGCAAACAGAGACGCCAGCCTTTGGATAGTCGGCGGTCTGGCATTTGTTGCGGGTCTCGTTGTGGCCGCAATGTTCCGCCGACTGTCGCGCAAGACGGCCATGGTTGCGCTTGCGGCACTGATCCTTATGAATGCAACGCCTTCCGACGCTGCCGAGCCATCGACTTCCGTTCCCGCGATCGCAGAGCGGGATGTGGCACAGCGATTTGCCGACGGCGCAATCTTTGTTCCGAAAACGACCCAGCGCATTCTCGCCATCAGGACCGTCTTCACGGAGGTTCGGACATTTTCGGGAACTGTGGAACTCCCTGGGCGCGTCATTTCAGACCCGAACGCAGCGGGCTATGTCCAGGCATCCGTGGCCGGACGGCTTGCTCCCCCGCCGGGCGGCTTCCCCCGGCTTGGAACTCGCGTTACGGCCGGTGACGTTCTTGCCCTAGTTCAACCGGCCGTCGGGGCCGCAGACGTCACCAGCCAACAGCAGCAGTCGCGGGAACTCGACCAGCAGATCTCTATTGTGGAGCGCCGTCTCGAGCGGTTTCGGCAACTCCAGAGTGTAATTGCCCGATCTCAGCTCGAAGATGCGGAGTTAGAACTGCAAGGGCTACGCGCGCGGCGAGCCAATCTCGAGCGGGCTCAGCGGCAAGCCGAGAGGCTAGTCGCCCCGGTTTCGGGAGTCATTGCGGCTGTTCAGGCGATCGCGGGTCAAATCGCCGAACCGAACGCGATCATCTTCCAGATCGTCGATCCTTCGCGTTTCTGGGTGGAGGCGTTGAGTTTCGAAGTTCATGCCATCAACGGGTCAGCAAACGGGCGCTTGGGGGATGGACGTACCTTGCCGCTCTCTTACCGCGGTTCGGGGCTGGCTGAGCGCAATCAGGCGATCCCGATCCAGTTCAGCGTGGAGGGGGCGGTAGGCGGCCTTCGAGCCGGCCAACTGCTGACCGTTCTCGCATCCACCAGCGATGAACGGACGGGCATAGCGGTTCCGCGCCCCAGCGTCATTCGAGGCCCGAACGGCCAATCGATCGTCTACGAGCACACGAACGCCGAACGCTTCTTGCCGCGCGAGGTGCGGTTCGAATCGCTTGACGGAAGTCGATTGCTGATCGTCTCGGGGATCGAAGCCGGCAAACGCATCGTCACACAAGGTGCCGAGCTCCTGAACCAGATTCGTTGAGGCGCAGGCGATGTTCAACTTTCTCGTCACGCAATCGCTGCGCAACCGGCTCTTCGTGCTGGCCTTTGCGGCCGTGCTGGTTCTTTATGGCGCCTTCACCGTCACCAAGCTCCCGGTTGATGTCTTTCCGGACTTGAACCGGCCGACGGTAACGATCATGACGGAGGCCGAGGGGCTGGCACCGCCTGAGGTCGAGCAACTCGTCACTGTCCTCCTCGAAGCGCAGATGAACGGGCTTCCCGGCGTAACCCGCGTGCGCTCGACGTCCGGAGTCGGGCTGTCGATCATCTATGTGGAGTTCGACTGGGGCACGGACATCTACAGAAATCGCCAGCAGATCGCGGAACGCTTGTCGCTCGTCCAAGCCCAGCTTCCGGCTAACGTCGTCCCGCAAATGGGGCCAATCAATTCGATCATGGGCCAGATCATGTTGATCGCCGTTACCGGCCCGGATCACGTCTCGGCAATGGACCTGCGCGAGTTGGCCGACTTTACGATCCGGCCGCGCCTGCTCGCCATCCCCGGCGTTGCGCAGGTCATTCCGATCGGCGGCGAAGTTCGGCAATACCGCGTGTCGCCCAATCCCGCCGCCATGCGCGCGCTGGGCGTCAATCAGTCGCAAGTCGAAGCGGCACTCGCTCAGTTCGGCGCAAATACCGGCGGGGGCTTCACGGACCAATACAGCCGCGAGTTCCTGATCCGGAACATCGGCCGTACCCACAGCCTGGATGACCTCCGCAGTGTCGTTGTGGCTACGGTCGCAGGGCAGCCCGTCGCATTGCGGCAGATCGCCGATGTATCCTTCGCGCCGCGCATCAAGCGAGGCGACGCGGGGTTCCAGGGGCGTTCCGCCGTCATTGTGTCTGTTGAGAAGCAGCCCAACATCGACACGATCCGCCTGACCGCTCAAGTTGAGCAAGCCATTCGCGATATAACCGCGACCTTGCCGAATGGCATACGCGCGGATCAGTTGCTGTTCCGGCAGGCAAGCTTCATCGAGACGTCGATTGGCAACGTGAAAAAGGTGCTCCTGGAAGCGATCGGGGTCGTCGCGATCATTCTATTCGTCTTCTTGATGAACGCCCGCACCACTGCGATTTCGCTGACGGCTATTCCGCTTTCGATCCTGGTCACTGCGATCATTTTCCATTTGATGGGCCTTTCCATCAACACCATGACATTGGGTGGCCTCGCCATCGCCATCGGAGAACTGGTCGATGACGCGGTGGTGGATGTCGAGAACATCTTCCGGCGGCTACGTGAGAATCGCGAGAAAGGGAACCCGCGTTCGGTCTTTGAAGTCGTCGTTTCAGCAAGCCAGGAGGTGCGATCGGGCATCGTTTACGCCACGATGATCATTGTCCTGGTTTTTGTCCCTCTCTTCGCACTCACGGGAATCGAGGGGCGGCTCTTCGCGCCTCTGGGGCAGGCCTACATCATCTCGATCCTCGCGAGTCTCGTGGTTTCGATCACGCTTACGCCGGTCCTGGCGTACTACATGCTGCCCGGTCTGAAGCGCCTCGACGCGCATGACGGCCTGATCGTCCGCGTCTTGAAAGGCGGCAATCGCCGCCTCCTTGGCTGGTCGTTTCGTCATCCGCGCACGTTGATGTCGGGTGCACTCGTCGGAGTCGTTGCCGCCGGCGCTTTCGCCACGCACTTGCCGCGCTCGTTCTTGCCGCCTTTCAACGAGGGGACTCTGACGATCTCGATGCTGTTGAATCCTGGCATCTCGCTCGCCGAAAGCCATCGAGTCGGATTGATCGCCGAGCGTCTCATCATGGAGGTGCCTAAAGTGAAGCTGGTCGGCAGACGTACAGGCCGCGCCGAACTCGACGAACATGCTGAAGGCGTTCATTCCTCGGAGATCGATGTCGATTTGCATCCGAGCGGACGTTCGAAGAACGAGATCGTCAACGACATCCGCGCCAGGCTTTCCGTATTGCCGGTCAGTACCAATATGGGGCAACCAATCTCACACCGTCTCGATCACATGCTCTCAGGCGTTCGTGCGCAGATTGCGATCAAGGTGTTCGGCGAGGACCTCGACAGCATCCGAGCGCTGTCCGAAGAACTCCGCCAGAAGCTTGCTGGCGTGCCGGGTATTGTCGATCTGCAAGTCGAAAAGCAAGTTCGGATTCCGCAGCTCGAAGTCATCGTCGACTATCGGCGCGCTGCCCTTTACGGACTGCAGCCAGCCGAGATCACCGAGCAACTCGAGCGACTGTCGAACGGACGGATCGTATCGCGTATCCTCGATGGCAATCGTCGCTTCGACGTGGTGGTCCGTCTGCAGGACGAACGACGGACGACCCAGGGCCTCGCCGATCTGCTTATTGAAACCCCGCTTGGTTGGATTCCTGTACGACAGATCGCGGACATCGTCGAAACCGATGGGCCCAACCAAATACTTCGCGAAAATGGCAAGCGGCGAATTGTCGTCATGGCGAACACGGACGGCACTGCCGACATGGCTTCCGTGGTCGCGCAGATCCGTCAGTTGCTCGCGACCCAACAACTGTCGCCTGGTTTCTTCATCAGTCTCGAAGGGACGTTCCAGGCACAGGAAGAATCCATGCGGACGATCGGGCTCTTGAGCCTCATCTCGTTGGCGATGATCTTCGCTATTCTCTACTCGCGCTATCGCTCGATCCTGTTCGTGGCAATCATAATGGCAAGCGTACCGCTGGCATTGATCGGCGCTGTGGCTGCTCTTTGGGTGGCAGGACAGCCATTGTCCGTCGCCTCAATGGTCGGCTTTATCACGCTGACCGGTATCGCCACTCGCAACGGCATCTTGAAGATCAGCCACTACATCAATCTGGCGATCCACGAGGGTGTGCCCTTCGGGCACGAACTTGTGATGCGCGGTTCGCTGGAGCGGCTTACGCCCGTGCTGATGACGGCCCTCTCGGCCGGCGTCGCACTCTTGCCGCTGATGATTGGCCCCTACGCGCCTGGCAAGGAGATCCTGCATCCGGTTGCCGTCACCATTTTTGGGGGCCTTGTAACTGCCACGGTGCTCGACACGTTCCTGACCCCAACATTGTTTCTGCGCTACGGCCGTAAGCCATTGGAACGTCTCTTGGCACAGGTCCGCGATACGGATACGGCAGCCGCCGGCACACCCAGCGCCTCGAAGTCCCTGGAATCCTTCTGACCCCGAAATGGAGATCTCCATGACCCGCCTTCTTTCTGCCGCTCTGATTGGCTTGTCGATCGCCGGACCTGCCTTCGCGCATGATCCACGCCCTGGTCCGAATGGCGGCCTAAAGGTCGATGCCGGAGTACGCCATCATGCCGAACTCGTGGCGAACGGCACGACGCATGTCGTGGTGTTCCTCTACGACGCCAATGACCGGCCGGTGTCAGCGCAAGGATACCGTGCCGACGCGATCCTGGTCGTCGGCGGCGCAACGCAACGATTCCCTTTGCAGCCAGGCGAGTCGAACCGTCTGGTCGGCGCAGCACCAGTTCCGGTGCCGCCGGGAACCAAAGGCGCTGTTCGAATCACGGGGCCGGACGGTGCAACCGCGCAGGCACGGTTCTGAGCCGCAACATTCCGTTACACGTTGGAGATGGTGTTGCAATGAACCCGGTCCAACCTCCGAAATAACCAAGACCCAAACGGAGGCCTCAACATGTCGATCAAGTCCATCGCACAACGCTCTGCACTGGTGATGGTGTTGGCTACTACCGCAAGCATCGGCAGTTTTGCACAGAATCCTCATGCCGGTCACGGCGCGGGTCAGCCTCAAGGACAGACGGCCGCTCCACCAGCCGATATGGAGCGTATGATGCGAACCATGCGCGAAATGATGCCCATGATGGAGCGGATGCGTGCGGGGTCGCCGGAGGAACGTGCACAGATGATGGAGCGCATGGCCCCGATGATGCGGGACATGATGCCGATGATGCAGGGCATGATGGGCGGGCAAGGCATGGGGGCGGGTGCCGCGAGCGGTCAGGGCCATCAGGAGCATGGGCAGGCTTCAGCCGCGGTGACACCTTCCACGCGCGCGTTCGAAGAAGCAAATGCGAAGATGCATCGCGACATGGGGATCGCGTTTACCGGGAACGCCGACATCGACTTCGTGCGCGGAATGATCCCGCACCATCAGGGTGCTATCGATATGGCGCGAGTTGTTCTGCAGTTTGGAACCAACGAACAAACCAAAAAATGGGCCAACGAGATCATTGCCGCCCAGGAGCGCGAAATCGCCGAGATGCGCGAGTGGCTATTGCGAAATCCGCGCTAGTAGGTAACTCCGTCGCTGTCTAAATTGTAAATCCCCTCTGTCTCGCCCGCCTCCGACACCGGTGTCGAAAATGAGATTTTGCGGGCGTTAAGAAGTTGGCTGAACGTTGATTCGTAAACTTGCGCGAGGCCTGTTAGAGACGACATAGATCCCGTCGATACAAAAAATCGTTACTGCAACGTTTGTTCTGGCTGTGGGATCTTGACTTCTGCTTGAAGCCCCGAGGGGCTCCTATTCTGAATGCGTAAGTTCCCTCCGATGGCATTTAAGGATTCAACGCAGATCGCAAGACCGAGACCTATTCCCTCTTCGTTTGCCAAATGCGCACTTTGCTCACGCAGAAACGGCTTACCAATCGAATCAATTGCTGTTTGGCTCATCCCCGGCCCTTCGTCGGAGATTGAGATTTCAAGTGTATCATTCTTCTGAACCCCCCGAATCCGAACATCCTTGCCCGGCGGCGAGAACTTGATGGCGTTTACAATAAGATTTACCAAGACTTGAAATAGCAATCGGCGATCAGTTTGAAAGCAAATGGCATCGGTCTCGAACTGAACGACGATATGAACTTGCTTTTTCTCGGCGCGATCGCTGGCCATTAGAACACTCTCTTCGATCAGCGACCTGATTTCGACTGCAGAAATCTCCGGCGTGTGACCAAGTTTCTGCACACGGCTGAGATCAAGCACGTCGTTAATCAAAGCGAGCAAATGGCGGCCACTCTTGAGAATGTATCCTTGATATTCGATCACTTTCTCTCGCTTAGCTGCGTCGATATGACCATGGTAGATCATTTCGGCGAACCCAATGATCGCATTGAGCGGAGACCGCAACTCGTGGCTCATGGTTGCTAGAAAATTCGATTTTGCGACATTTGCAGCTTCAGCGGCTATCCTCAAATCTTCCTGTTCCTTGAGGGAACCCCGGAGCCTCGCCTCGGCTTTAACGGCGTTTCGTTGGAATAGAACCGCTACCAGAGAAAACGCCAGAACCACGAATACCGTCGCAAGGGACGTGGCGAGAAGAGGCTGCACAAGATTGAGGCCTTCCCAATCGAGTCCGCGAACCTCGAGTGAATTTCCGAGAACCAGCGGCAGTGGCGCTAAACTTAGGTGAACACCGACGCGTCGAATTCCGTCTGTAGAAGCGGAACCACGAAAGCGCCCCTCTTGGAATCTCGGATAGTTCTGGAAGACCAGTGCATTTGGAATGCTTTGACCAGCGAACCGTTCGTGCGCAGGTTCGCGGACCATCCCAATTCTGTCATTGCGCGCCATGAAGATAGTGTCGTCGGCTTCACGCCGCAGCAAGCTAAAAATTTCGAGGAATGCCGACGTCGGAATAGATACAGCGACAACGCCTTGAAAATCTCCCGACGCATTACTGAGTTTCTTCGAGCCAGCCAGAAGCTCCCTTTGTCGCAATCGCGCCACATACGGCACGCTAATCACCAAGCCATTGGCTGCGTTGACGATGCTATCCGCTCTTTGCTCAAATTCGCTCGGAAACGCATGGAATCTGAAGTACTCACGATCAGAAACGTTCGTTCCCGGACCGGAGGCGTAGATATTCTGTCCGGTCTTATCGAATATGAAAAACTCAATTTGTTTGCTGACGAGTGGTCGCTCAATGCGGGTCTTGATCTCCCGCAGCTCTGACGCGGATATGGACGTCAAATCGCGGCCGTTGACAGTTTCAGCTACTTCGTTGGCAACATCGTTAAGCAGATCATACTGTTCGCGGACATGGCGGCTTGCTGAATAAAGAACACGCTTTGCATCTTCAAGACGCGCCTCCACAGAGACTTCTCGTGCCCAATAAAGAGAGTAGGAGCCCATCGATATGGTCAACAGAACAACAAAAGCTGCCGCAAAAGTAAGCGGGAACGGTTTGGATCTCGCTTCAGGCGAATAGAGATTCCGCTGGTTTGCTTCCGACGAATTCGTGTGCGTATTCATTGGAGGTCTCGCATTGGTGCACTCTGTCGAGCATAAGACGGCATGATTTCTACTCTGCCGGCAACGTCTGTTCCGACTTTCCAACAACGCCAAAACACTCGAGTTCAACCGTCGCCTCAAGACCGATGTCTGCGCCATTCCTTAGAACGATACGCCCATTCATCGACCGGGCGAGTGCCGTCGAAATTGCCAATCCCAAACCAAGCCCATCATTGTTTGCCTGATGCATTTGCCGATCCTGATTGAAGGGCAGCCCGACGTTCTGCGCGACGTTCGGCGAGATGCCGGGCCCTTGGTCGCAGACACGGATGAATACGTGGCTGTCATCACGTTCCCACGTACACATGATTGTTGCGCCTGCGGGCGAGAACTTAACGGCATTGCCCAGAATGTTTATAAGGATCTGGCGAAGCGCGCGGACGTCGGCTCGAGCTTCGATGACATCTTCCGCCGGTTCCAGAACAAGCTTGATCTGCTTCTGCTCGAGCTTCGCACGAAGCATTGTACCGGCCATATCGACGACCTCAGCGATGTTGACATTCTCAAGCTGGGCTGTGTGCATGCAAGACTGCAATCGGCTGATGTCGATGATGTCGTTAAATATTTCGAGCAAATGGCGCCCGCTCTGCAGAACATAGCCAAGATACTCCCGCTGTCTCTCGGGCAGAACCGGGCCAGCTACGCCGGAAAGGAGCGCTTCGGAAAAGCCAATAATTGCGTTCAAGGGCGTACGGAGTTCATGGCTCATTGTCGCCAAAAAGAGCGATTTTGCTTTGTTCGCCTGTTCGGCCTTGATCCGGAGCTGCTCCTGCTCTTGAGCATTCTCGACGAGTTGATTCTCGTAAGCTATTGTCTCGCTCATATCCCGAACAACGGCGAGGTATACTTCGTCGTTTAGCGAGCCGGCTTTACTGATCGTTACTGTGAGCGGAATAGCATATCCATCACTATGCTGCCCATGCACACCGCGCCGACTGCCCATCTGCCGCCCCTGCTCGTTACCTGCGGCAAAACCTTCAATTAGGCTAGAATGCTTCTCCCGGATCTCGTTCGGCAATAATAGGTCCAGTGGTCGCCCGAGCAACTCGGCTTCACGTCGTCCAAAGATACGTTCGGCCGCATCATTGAAGCTGCGTATTTTCATTTCTGAATCCAGAATGACGATTCCGTCACTCGCAGATTCAAGAACTCGACGCAGGCCATCCTCACTACGTTGAGCCTTGTCGCGCGATATGCGCAGTTCTTCGATTGAACGTTCTCTTTGACGAATTTCACGATCTGCGAGATAGGCGATCACCCAGATCATCGCCAACAGGCAGAAAGAGGCAAACATAACTGCGGCCGCGGTGTAGTAGGCCCGAAACATTGCAGGGGTACGGTTCGTGCCCGAGGAGACAAAGACCGGGTATGAAAAGTTATTCCGCCATGCAGAGATGCGCGTTTCATTGTTTAAGGGCGAGTACGCTACGAAAATGCCTGTATCAGCGTCTGAATGTCTTTCTCTGAACAGGGGGATATTTGGATAGAAAATGCCAACTTCTGTTTGGTCATTCTCCGAACTTGCCAGTAGCAACCCGTCTTCTCGCCATAGTCGCGATTTTGCGTCGCCAATCTCAGATGCCGGCTTGAGCGCTTTCTGTATTTCCGGAAAGGAAATGCCGACCGCGATAACGCCTAAGAACTCGCCATTCACATCTCGGATCGATCGCGCAAGTGGCACTAGAACTTCATTGAAGACTCGAGAATATCGCGGCGTGCCAAATGCGAATTGTTTGCTGGGATCGTTCTTCAAAGCATTGAAGTAGTCTCCGGACGAATAACTTACCCCCAGCCCAGTCCGTGGATGCGCTGTCGCAATTGCGGTCCCTTCTTTGTCCAATATGATTATTCCGATCACAAAGAGCTTGCTCTTGTTCGCCAGGTCAAGCGCTACGTTTAATCTGGCGCTCGGCGCTATCTTGCCATCTACGATATCGACATTGTAAGCGACCGAGTCGAGTACCGTTCTTCCACTATCCAGAAGGATATGAACATTGCGGTTGGCGGAGAAGGCATTGGTCGAAACTTGGTTTTTCGCTATGAGTTCTGCGTTCGCGATCTCGCGATAAGATGTAAAAGCTGCTGCAGCTAGAACTGCTGCAGAAATAACGATTCGCAAGACTTCTCGTTTTCCCAGTCGCATTTTCAAGCTGCACGCACACCGTCAAGAAAGCTTTCGACCTCACGCTTCAGAAACCCGGCTTGGTCGGTAATCTGAGCTGCTCCCCCACTGACCCGCGTTGCCACGTGCCCAGTGTCCGATGCGGCTTTTGTGACCCCTGCGATATTCGACGAAACTTCCGAAGTTCCCGCTGCAGCTTGCTGAACATTTCGGGCGATTTCTTGCGTCGCAGCGCCTTGTTCTTCGACGGCCGACGCGATTGCGGCAGCTATCTCGCTAATCGAGCGAATGGTTTCGGAGATCCCCTGAATTGCAACGACGGTTTCCGCAGACGCCTTTTGAATCGCCGTAACCTGACCAGAGATTTCCTCCGTTGCTCTTGCTGTTTGGGTTGCAAGGCCTTTTACTTCCGACGCAACGACTGCGAATCCTTTGCCCGCGTCGCCTGCACGCGCCGCTTCAATCGTGGCGTTGAGTGCAAGCAGGTTTGTCTGGCCGGCAATATCATTGATGAGCTTGGTGACGTCGCCAATTTTTGCGGCAACAGTGACCAGCCCCTGTACGGTCTCGCTCGTTCTGTCCGCTTGTTCAACCGCCGTTTTGGTAATGGTGGCTGATTCGCTGACCCGACGAGAGATCTCCTGAATCGAAGCCGATAGCTCCTCGGCCGACGATGCGACCGTTTGCACATTCGTTGATGCCTCCTCGGACGCCGCCGCCACTGCAGTCGCTTGTTGGCTGGCGCTTTCGGCTGTTTGGGTCATTTCGGCTGCACTCTTCTGGAGCGCTTCAGCAGAGCTGGACAGCTTGCTCACGACGTTCCCTGCGCTTGTGTCAAATTTTTGTGTGAGCTTCAGGATTGCGGCAGCACGGGTCTCCCGTACCGCCCGGTCTTTTGCGGCTTCGGCTTCAAGCCGGTCGGCGCGCATCATGTTGTCTCTAAACACCTGGACGGCGGTAGCCATGGCGCCGACCTCATCCCCGCGACCGACGGCTGGAATATCGACCGCCAAGTTCTTTTCAGAGAGTCCCTTCATAGCAGCCGTCATAGCTACAATTGGCTTACTGACTGAAGTGACCAAAAATACAGCCGCCGCGATCGCGAACACTATGGCAAAGCAGACCATGAGGATGACCTGCAAGAGCACGGCCTGTTCTATTGCATAGGCGCTTCTATTTGACGCAACAGCCCCTGCCTCATTTAGATCGATAATGTCACTTAGCGCTTTGTCCGCTGAGGTAAAGGGTACGGTAACGTTCCCCCATATCGTTGCTGCAGATTGCTGATTGTTGGCCCGCGACTCATCAAGAACTGACGGAATGGACGCAAGATAAGTGCCCCATTGTCCGACAAAAGCGTCATACAGCGCTTTTTCTTGAGCTGATGATATCAATGGTTCATACGCGATTCGGTGCTTGGCGATTTGCTCCAGTATTGCGTTGATGTCCGCCTCGGTTTGTGTTTTCTGCGCCGGCTCGCTCACAAGTATGTGCCGTGCAGCGAGCGTACGATGGCGCGAAATGGCAAAACGTAAATATCCGGCCTCTTGAATGCCCGGAAGCCAGTTTTTCGCGACGTCTTCGGAAGCATAGTAAACGCGGTCAATTCCGCGAACGGCTAAGCTACTTATCAGTGCAATTGCTAGAAGCAAGATGCCGACTGCCGCTGAAATCTTTGTGCCAATTTTGGCGTCGATTAGTCTCCGGAAGATGTGGGGCATAGTTGATGCCTCTTCTTTCTTAGGGGGTATGACGCATTGGAATCTTAGAACACGTTACCTTAAGAGACTACTAATGTATGACCACCAACACTTTCGCCGATTGCTCGATGAAGTTAATGCGCGCTCCCTGAAAATGAATTGATTGAGGTCAAAAAGCGTCGTCACTCTCGACATTCATCAACCAACCAAGATGTTTCGGCTGACAAATACCAAATCGGACTGATTGATACGGTACCGCAATGCTCGGCTTTTCATCCGATGCACAAACAGCTTTGCGATGGAAATCGCAGAAAGGTCGGAGAAGGCGTAGACGTCAAAAGGGATGGCAAGTCTGAAACGGCGTAGATGGCGTATCGCGTATTGGTGAATGCTGGATCATCGATCAAAGTTGGAAGCGGCTTCATCTTTCGAAAGAACGATTCGCAAAAACAGGTCGCCCCATCGAATCATGGGGGTCGCAACCGAGAAGCATAATGACATCAACCGAGCTACCGTCCTCGCCGAGCGGCACGTACAAGCGTGGCTGTCTGTATGCCTCAAATCTGGCGCACATAATCGAGTCGGACCGATATCTCGGCGTTCTGGTATCGCAGATAACCCGAAGGTTTTGGAGTGTGAGGTCGCGCTCAACAAGTACAGATGCCTCGGATACCCGTTGCTGTGTCGGGTCCGCTTCGTAGTAGCGCGTAAAGTTTGTTCCAACGAGCCGATAGACGAAATCGTGTCCTTCCGGTAGCGCGCCAGGCAAAACACCGAGTAGCGCAATCCACCCCAGCCACGGCTTAAGGTCGCTGATTTCAAAGTCACTTCGCGACGGCATAACGCGGCCCGCGCGTTTACTGTCCCAAAGCCCGTAGAACTGGGCAAAGCGCGGACTGCACGCGGAAAGCAGCGCAGCGCCGTCAATGAAGTCAGGTTTACCGACTCTTACCGATGGTGATAGAAGCTTGGCGCGAAAATGTTCCACATACAAAGACTGCCTAATCTTCGTTTCAAATTCGTAAACACTTACACAATAAATGTTTGTCTGTGTTCGCAACTGCAGCATCCTAAGCTACCTCCGCGATTTATTCTGCTGCTCTGATGTAGATCAAGGCAGCGTGAGTCGAATCACCGTAATCAAGAAACATGCATCTAAGTCAAAAAGTGTCGAGCCCAGCTCGGTACCCTCGGCCTGAAATAAAATGCCAACTTCTTGAGACGTTGTTCGGTTACTGGGAGAGTCTTAACTCCCGCGCCGGCATTCCCGAGAAACTAAGTTTCAATCCAATCGATATTCCCGGCTTGGTTTGGCCACGAATATTCATGATCGATATTCTTGAAGGACTCAGGAACTATCGAGTTCGGCTTCTAGGAACTTACCTTGTCGATGCCTATGGCCAGGACTTCAAAGGCTGCCGCCTAGACGACGACGAAATTCCACGAATAACCCAATCAGCGACATATCGGCTGCTTCCAAAACTGCAGCTGAGTGGTAAGCCACAATACTTTTTTGGTACAACGCCGTTTCGGTACACAGATAGTTATCGTGAAGTTGAGCAGGTGCTGATGCCGTTGGCCGACTCAACCGGTCGAATTGCCTATGCGGTTGGCGGAGTCGACTATCGCGGTTTCTGTCAGAGACAAGGTCCAAGCTAGTTAAAAGCGATCCAATCGTGACTTTTGCGCGTCTGTGCAATTGAACGTCATCTTCAATCATTGCATCGATCCTATGCATTCGATTTCAATGACGTGTGCTGTTGCAGACAGTTTGACCACGTTCAGGCTCGCGCTATCGCAATAAACCAGGTGCCGATCGAAATATCGATTCTGGCGTATCGTCATTGCCTGATAGCTACGATCATCGATCGCGAAACTTATTGCGCACTAATCGTTCATTTATCGAACTTCTCAATAGAAGCTCATGCAAGCATTTCGGAAATTCACCTCTGACAAAAAAATATATAGATACTATCTAAGATATACTGTGTTAAAGCGTAAAGTAGTTTACGTTAACCATATGTAAAAGAAGATTGGTGATTCTAAGTCGGCAACTGCGATCAAAACAAAATGGGAGACGCCAATGTTTGGATTGAACCTCCATTCCGCAAAGTCGGAGATGCAGGACCAACTCACCGCGCTCCATAAGTCTCAGGCTGTAATCGAGTTCGGTCTCGATGGCACAATTCGCACGGCCAACAAAAATTTTCTCGATACACTTGGATACACACTCGAAGAGGTGCGCGGAAAACATCATCGAATGTTTGTCGATGCGGCAGAAGCCGCCTCTCCGGCTTACAATGAGTTCTGGGCTCGGCTTAATCGAGGTGAGTACCAATCGGCTGAGTACAGGCGAATCGGAAAGAACGGAAAGGAGGTTTGGATTCGCGCGAGCTACAATCCAATCATTGATGCGAGCGGCAAACCCTACAAGGTCGTGAAATTTGCGACTGACGTTACAGCGGACAAGCTACGAAACGCTGATTATCAAGGCCAACTAGCCGCGATCGGGAAGTCCTCGGCGGTGATCGAATTTGATCTCGACGGCAAGATTCTCGATGCGAACCAGAACTTTTGCAGCGCAATGGGCTACGCGCCCGACGAAATTCGCGGCAAGCACCACAGTATGTTCGTTGAACCGGAATCGCGCTCCAGCAGCGAGTACCGAGCATTCTGGGATTCGCTGCGACGCGGAGAGTTCCAGGCTGCTGAATTCAAGCGTCTCGGGAAAGGTGGTCGGGAGGTCTGGATTCAAGCATCCTATAATCCAATTCTCGACATGTCGGGTCGCCCGTTTAAAGTCGTCAAATTCGCAATTGATGTGACGGCGGCTGTTTTGGCGCGCAAGAAGAACGAGCAAGCTCGCCATATGATTGACGAAAGCCTCTCGTCGATCGATCAAGCGGTATCTCAGGCAAGCACTCGTGCAACGGCTGCCTCGGCTGCATCGAGTCAAACGACCGCAAATGTTCAAGCCGTCGCGGCCGGTGCCGAACAACTCAACGCTTCGGTGGCCGAGATTGCGCAAAGTATGTCGAAGTCGCGGGTTGAAGCAGACAAGGCGTTCCAACGCGTGGGTGAGGCCGACTCGAGTACACAGCGTCTGTCCGCTGCTGCAACTGCGATGGGTGGCATAGTTTCGCTGATTCAGAACATTGCGGGTCAGATCAACCTTCTGGCGCTCAACGCGACGATCGAATCAGCTCGCGCAGGTGAAGCAGGTCGCGGATTCGCTGTGGTCGCGACAGAAGTCAAAAGCCTTGCGCGCCAGGCGGCTGACGCGACAGAAAAAATCGCTGCCGAGATCGACGGCATTCAGGCTGTAACCCGTGACGTAGTGACCGGCCTCGGCAATATCAAACAGTCGATTGAAGCTGTCCGCGAGTATGTGAGTTCAACTGCAGGCGCGGTCGAAGAGCAGAGTGCCGTGACGCGTGACATGTCGCAGAACATGCAAACGGCAGCACAGGCTGTGGAAGAAATCACAAATAGCGTTCGCGAGATCGCCGAAGCGGCGAGTTCGGCCGACCGATCGACGAAAGAGGTCCGCGAAGCGTCGGCAGCAATGGTCGCCTAAGGAGGTGCATCATGACAAAGCATGGGCCGATAGACGTCGACCACGGCGCAGGCGTTAACCTAACGATTCTAACGTCGCTGTTGATTGATGTGTGTGATCTTGTAATAGGATTGCAAGTTTCTGGACGAGAGAGCGGGGTGGTTGCCTCAAGCCCTAGCTTCCTTCTAGAGGAATTGTGGCCTGAGCCCGTAAAACCCGCCCACTGAGAAGTGTAGAGTCCGCCCAATAAGAGGAGCGGACTATGAAGAAGAGCCGTTCACGGAAGAGTAGATCATCGAGATCGTGAAGCTGCATGCGTCCGGCGGGAAAGTCGGGGAGCTGTGCCGCCAGCACGGAAGCAGCGAGGCGACCCTCTACCACTGGAGAGTCAAGTACGGGGCGATGACGGTGTCTGAGGCCCGAGGGCTGAAGGTTCTAGAGGCGGAGAACCGGAAGTTGTAAAATCTGATGGCCAAGGTGATGCTGGACAACGCCGCTTTGAAGGCGTGAACGTATACGTTCACGCGCGTCGGGAAACTTCTGAGGCCTGCGGCACGGCCACGGGCGGTGCAGCACACGATGGAGACTGGCATCGAATGGCATTACATGGCGCCCGGCAGGCCGACGGAGAACGCGGCGATCAAAAGCGTCAACAGAAAGCGACGCGATGAGTGCTTGAACGAGTGACTGTTCGGCTCGCTCGTCGATGCTATCGAGAAGATCGAAGCCTGGCGGATCGACTACAACACGACACGTCCGCACAGTTCGATCGGCACCCAAACGCCGGCAGCCTTCGCAGCGGCAAGCGTCTTCGCCATGCAGCGGAGCGAGACGCTGCGCTGTCCACCGGGCTTCGCGCCTCGCCCCGTTGCCACAGCCACCCAGACAGGGTCAAACCAAGGAACAGACTCTACCTTCAAATGGGTGGGTTCACGGGCTCAGGCCAGGGCGGTTGTAGCCAAATCGTACTAAAGTTTTCGACTGGAATAAGAGGTCAAGATCATTTGGTGGTCACCGCACAAAGTCCGCATAGCGATCGCGCAAGTCGATCCGCTTGCCTGCCAGCGACGCTTCGTTGACGGCGAGCGTCGCGACCAGTGTGCGAGCACCATCTTCGACAGATAGAATAGACGGCACCACGCCGCGGATCACATCGCGGAAATGATCGAGCTGTGCCGCGTAGGGGTTGATCGTTGGGACATTGATGCGCTGCGCATGGGTTGGTCGATTCCAGTTCGGTTCGCCCCCAGCCTGCGTCCACTCGACCAGATTCGGAAATTCGAGCGCGCCGCGACTGCCAACGAGACGATAGCTGCTCTCGCCGCTCGACGGGAACGCCGGTGACTCGCCGAGCCCTTGCTCCATCGTCCATGGCGAGACGGCGCTGTCGCTGAGGAGAAAGGTCCCGACCGCTCCATTCTCGAATTCGATCAGGATGGCGGCCGTATCTTCGACTGCGAAGCCGCGCTGGCGGTTCGAGAGCGTTGCGCTGACGGCGGAGATTTCGCCAACAGCGAAACGAAGGAAATCGATCTCGTGGATGAGATTGATCAGAACTGGTCCGCCGCCGGCTTGCGTCCGCCAAGGAGCAGCCTTGAAATAAGAATCGGGCTTATAGGTTGCCCAAATGGCGGAGACGCCAACAATGTTTCCGATTCGACCCTCGGCGATCAGCGAACGCAGCGCCGCGACCTGCTGATGGTGACGACGATGGTGTCCGACAAGTGTCCGGATACCCGTTTTGCGGACCGCGGCGACCAATTTGGCGGCTGACTCGAGCGTATCCGTGACCGGTTTCTCGATCAGGATATGGATGCCGCGGCGGGCGCATTCCACGCCGTTCTCCGCATGCATCTGGTTCGGCGATGCGATGACTACGGCGTTGGGCCGGGCTTCGTCCAGCATCTGCCGGAAATCGGCGAAGACACGTGCTGCAGGATTTTCGGCAGCGACCTGTTCGGCATTGATGTCCGCGATCCCGACAAGGTCGAAATCTGGATGCGTCGCGATCTCCGCCAGATGCTTGCGGCCAATCAACCCCGCTCCAATGATACCGATTGCGATGTTTGTCATGCGCGTGCCGTTTTGGGTTCTTTTCAGATCTCTGGTGGATCTCGCGTACGAGTCGCCCTTCGGCAGGAGGCCTACTTTATCGATCTCATCCATACTTCATTCACGTTGATGATGCATTGCATACAATCTTGTGCGCAACTTACTCAGACTATCCTAAAGACTCTCTTTATCGAATCTTAACCTTGGTTAACTGAGCGTTTGTGATCGATTCAAGCGGGGCATTTGGTCAGAACTGTACCAATTACACGTCGCGCCGCCGTTGCGATCTCAGGCTCGCTAGACTCGACATTGACGATCGTCAAAAGTCCGGTTTGAGGTGACAGTCGAAACAACTGCGCAAGCTTTATTCCGCCTTGGGCGTATTCAACCCGCAATACATCGGAACTCGTCTGGGAGTACGCCGCAACGAAACTCTGCCGACTGCTTCCGACCACTGCTTCGTATCGCCTGCGGCTCAGATCGATGAAGTTGGTCTGACAATTCGCTGCTGGGTCGCCGATTGCCCAGCGTCCGGCAAACGCAGGGGGCGGACCAGACAAGATTGCTTCCGCAACGCGCTCGGGATCCAGAATGGGCGGCACCAGCAATACACCGATCACGGCAACTGCCAGCGTACCTGCCCCCATTGCGGCCACCCAATATCTTCGTTTGGCGCGCGATGCGGCTCGCTTTACGACTTCAATACGAAATTTTGGCAGTTTGTCCTGCTCAAATTCGGCAACGCTCTTTGCAAGTTGGGCACTCGCGGTCGCCAAAGAACCGACAAAAACAGTCAGTCGCTCCAATGTGGGGTCGTCTGCAAAGTGACCGCCGATCTCGATTGTGAGTTCGTCGTCGATTTTGTCGTAGGCCGAGGGCCCCAGTGAGAGTTTCATGTGCTGGGCCGTCAAGAGAGCCCAGTCTGCGGCATCGCTTGCCGAAACGAAGTGTTTCCTCGCAAGGGTTTCGTCGCTTGTGCTAACTGCAAGAGTCGCGCGGCACAAAAATTTGTCGTTCCTAGTTTTCATGCTGACTTGCCAGAAAGTTTTCCAATCTTTGATTAATCGCGAGACTTCTTGTGCCCAAGGTCGCGGCGACTAAAGAGGACCAAGCCGGTCCGCGCTTGTCGGTTTCCCACGAGCTATGCCGCTGAGCAGAATTGTTTATCCAACGTAGCCTGAGCATGTGAGCTTACTCGGTTGAGTGCATGATAATCAGTCTTGGAGCATGATGTCGAAGACTCTAGCAGTCAGCGGTCCAATGTTTAGTATCAGAGCAATACGCAACAGACTCTACACACAAAAGGTTAAGTTCATGGGCTCAGGCCAAAGGCGATAAGCCATTGAACTTCGGGCGTCCAGATATCGAGCCTCGATTTCTTTGATGCAAACGACTTCGAATCTCACTTATCTTGAAAGGCATAGGTGGATTTCTGTTTTCGCCGTACAGTAAGAACAAAGGGTTGCCTTGTGATGAATCTCAATTTCTCTGGCTCGTGACAGCGGCCAAGCGCCGACATGCCGAACGCCACCGCCCAGCGCCCGACCTATCCGGCTCCTTCGGCCGTGCTCGAGCTGCTGAAGCCGATCACGTGGTTTCCGCCGATGTGGGCGTTCACGTGCGGCGTCGTGTCGTCGGGCGCGCCGATTCTGGCGAATTGGTACATCGCCCTCGCCGGCATCGTGCTCGCAGGGCCGCTCGTCTGCGCCATGAGCCAGGCCATCAACGATTGGTACGACCGTGACGTCGACGCGATCAATGAGCCGCACCGGCCGATCCCGTCAGGCCGCATTCCGGGCAAATGGGGGCTCTATATCGCGGGTATCTGGTCGGTGCTGTCGCTGCTTGTGGCGGCAACCCTCGGCACCTGGGTGGTCATCGCGACGGTGGCAGGTCTCTTCTTCGCGTGGGCCTATAGTGCCCCGCCGCTGCGCTTGAAGCGCAATGGCTGGCTCGGCAATGCCGCATGCGGCTTTTCCTACGAAAGCCTTGCCTGGATCACAGGGGCGGCCGCGATGCTCGGCGGCGCCTTGCCGAAACCCGAGATCCTGGCGCTGGCACTGCTCTACGGAGCCGGTGCGCACGGCATCATGACGCTCAACGACTTCAAAGCCATCAAGGGCGACCGAGAGATGGGCATCAACTCGCTGCCTGTAATGCTGGGACCGACGCGTGCCGCCATGGCAGCGTGCGCCATCATGGCGCTGCCGCAGATCGTCGTAATCTTGATGCTGTTGAGCTGGGGGCGGCCGATCGAGGCCTCGATCGTGATCGCGCTGCTCGGCGGGCAGATATTGATGATGCAGCGGCTGCTGCGTGATCCGGTCGGCCAAGCCTATTGGTATAGCGGCTTCGGCGTGCCGCTCTACGTGCTTGGCATGATGGCGAGCGCAGTCGCGGTTTGAAAGCCATGCGCTTGCGGCACTTGGCGGCGGCGATCGTGGGGCTCGTGCTGTGCGGCACGGGCGTCTGGCACCTCGAAGCCGCGCGTTTGGGCCTGGCGATAACGCCGCTTGCCGTCGGCACCACGCCCGCGACGGTCTATCGGCAGGCCGATGCGGCCCCGGCGCCTGTTGTCGTCATCGCGCACGGCTTTGCGGGCTCGCGGCAATTGATGGAGGCCTACGCGCTGACGCTTGCAAAGGCCGGCTATGTCGCGGTGTCATTCGATTTCGAAGGGCACGGCCGCAATCCCGTGCCGATGTCGGGCGACGTGTCGCGCATCGACGGCACCACGCAATTGCTGATGCGCGAAACCGGCCGCGTGGTCGATGCTGCCCTTGCTTTGCCCTTCGTCGATGGGCGCGTGGCCCTGCTCGGCCATTCGATGGCGTCGGACATCATCGTGCGCCTGGCGCTCGAAGATCCGCGTGTGCGCGCCACGGTCGCGATCTCGATGTTCTCTGAAGCCGTCACGCCGAGCGAACCGCGCAATCTCCTAATGGTCTCGGGCGAATTCGAAGGCTTTCTGCGCGCCAATGCGCTTGCCAATGCCAAGCTCGCCGATCCGACGGCGGCGGAAGGGACAACGACCGGCGATCCGGCCTCTGGCAGCGGTCGGCGTGCGGCATCAGCGCCGAATGTCGAGCATGTCGGCGTGCTTTATTCGGCGGCGGCGTTGCAGGAGTCGCGCGACTGGCTCGATGCCGTTTTCGGCCGTACGAGCGCTGGGCCCGTCGCCGCCACAGGCCTCCCGATCCTGCTGCTAATGGCGGGGCTCGTGTTGCTGGCCTGGCCCTTGGCAAGTTTGCTGCCACGACGTGAGCGGCATGCCGAAGCTGTGAAGTTGCGCGTGTTTCTCGTCGCGATCTTCGCGCCGGCGGTGGCCACACCGCCGCTGCTCACGCTGTTCGACACGCGTTTCCTGCCTGTGCTCGTGGCCGATTATCTGGCCGTGCATCTGTTTGTGTACGGGCTTCTGTCTTTGGCGATCCTGGCGTGGAACGGCGTGCGCATCGGGCACGTCGCGTGGGCGGCGGCTACTGCTTTTGCCGCCTACGGCATTTTTGTTTTCGGGGGCGCGCTCGACCGCTACGCAGCCTCGTTCATGCCGAATGCCGAACGCCTGCCGATCGTTGCGGCGATCGCTGTTGGTGCGATCCCTTATATGCTTGCCGACAGCCTTGCGACCGAAGGCGGACGCGCGCGCGTGTGGCGGGTCGTCGCGGCACGGCTTGCGTTTCTGGCGTCGCTGGGTGCCGCGGTGGCGCTCGATTTCGAGCGCCTGTTTTTCCTGCTCATCATTATTCCGGTCATCGTGCTGTTCTTCGCCGTGTTCGGAACGATGGCGGGCTGGGTCGGGCGGCGCACGCAGTCGCCGGGTGCGACAGGTCTTGCGCTCGGTCTCGTCCTCGCCTGGGCGGTCGGCGTGAGTTTCCCGATTTTCAGCCCCGGCTGAAAAAAAGGGGGCGCCCGCAGACGCCCCCCCTCTCGAAGCCTTCCGGCGTTTCGTCAGGCGAGGTGCTTCTTGAAATGCGCCACGGTGCGGTCCCAGGCGAGCTTCGCCATCGCTTCGTTGAAGCGCGGTGTGGAGTTGTTGTGGAAGCCGTGCATCGTGCCCGGATAGGAATGGTGCTCGTACGAAACGCCGGCCGCCTTCAGTGCTGCCTCGTAGCCCGGCCACAGATTGTTGATGCCCGGATCGTTCTCGGCATTGTGCACCTGGACCGCCGCCTTGATCGACGCGACCGACGACGTTTCGGGGGCAGCCCCGTAATAGGGTACGGCCGCCTGCATGTCGGCGCCCATTGTGGCCGCGAGGAAGTTGGTCGCCCCGCCGCCCCAGCAGAAGCCCGTGACGCCGAGTTTGCGGTTGGAAAGCGCGTGCGCCTTCACGAAGCGCGCACTGTTCAGCATGTCGGTGCGCAGCTTGGCCGGATCGAGGCTCGCTTGCAGCGTGCGGCCGTCGTCGTCGTTGCCGGGATAGCCGCCGACCGGCGAAAGCCCGTCCGGGGCGAGGGCGAGGAACCCGTCGGCCGCCGCACGGCGCGCCACGTCTTCGATATAGGGATTGAGGCCACGATTTTCGTGGATCACCAGCACGCTCGGGAAAGGGCCGGCTCCGGTCGGCTGCACGAGATAGCCGCGCATCGTGCCCGACGAGCCGCCGGGCGAAGGATAGGTCACGTAGCTTGCCTTGATGCGCGGATCGGTGAACGAGATCGTCTGCGCATCGGCGTAGCGCGGGAACAAAGCCTGCGCCATTGCAAGCCCGCCAACGGTCACGACCGCAGCGCGCTGCAGGAAGGTGCGTCGGTCGATGCCGCCATGGCAGTACTCGTCGTAGAGTTCGAAAATGCGGCTGTCGATGTCGGCTTGCGTCAACGCCGCGGGCTTTGCCTGCGCGGCGGCGACGTCGAGAATGTCGGTTGTCATGGCCAAGGTCCTCCGTTCGGGGGGGGTATGGGGCCGAAACTCTGCCGGGAAGCGGGCACCCCCGCAAGGACACTTTGCGATTCGCGACGCAAAACGGCTAAGACGCATGATCGCGCGCGTAGCCGTTTGCCGCAGGCGGTATCCAGCCCCGCAAAGCATCTGGCACGGGGCGCAAAATTTCCACATCGAGCGGATGGCACGCGGCCTCGCCGCAGGCCTGCACGGTCGAACAATCGCCGCCAGGGCATGCCGAGAGCGCGCCGATCAGATCGATCTCAGCGAAAAACTCGATGAAGTCGCCCGGCCGTACCGGCGTTGCTTTGGTGAAATACTGACCGGTGTCTCTCGCGAAGCCCGTGCACATGAACACATTGAAAACGTCGTGCACGTGGTTTTCGACGTCGCGCACGGGCTTTTGCAGCAGTGCCGCAAGCGCTCGACTGAGATTGGAATGGCAGCAATGGTGATACTGGCCGCCGCCCGACAGAAGATTGTGCGTGTAGGGATCGCAGCGCGTGCCGATCACGTCGTGGATGCGTCCGCCATAGTCGTCCACACCGTACCAGTCGAGCGTATCGTGCGTGATCGTGGCCATGGGCCGTAGATAGGGAAAGCACGACCACAGCCGGTCGCCGGTGCTGAGATGCGTGGCGTGCAAGGCGCGCGTCTTGCCGGAATAGAAGCGCTCGGCGAGGTCGGCTGCACTCCACAGATTGAGATCGCCGACCTGCGGCCCCTCGACGCTGCGGATGCGGAAGAAATGGCCGGCCGGCACTTTGAAGCAACCGCCTTGCCTTGGTTCGATGCGCCGCGTCTCGACGGTCTCGAGCGCGGCCCGTGCCGCGTGATAGAGCGCCATGTCGGGCTGCGGCAAGGTTTCGACCGGATAGCAGACCACAGGTGCGATGGCGCGGCGCGCGTCTGCATCGGCCGGTGCGCGCGTTTCGGGGTAGTTCCGCATCGTTTTCCCTTTCGCGAAGATCGACAAAACTATCCGAACGGCCAAGGCTTTTGAAGCGGGCTAGCCCGCGAGAGACCCCTTGGCGTTTTGCCGACAGCTCGGGCAAACTCGATCCATGCTTGCTTTCGACAACAGCTACGCCCGTCTACCCGAACGTTTCTACACGCGCATGGACCCTGCGCGTGTGGCGGCCCCTAAGCTCTTGCGCCTCAACATGCCGTTAGCGCTGAAACTCGGGCTCGATCCCGAGTGGCTTGCAAGCCCTGCCGGGGTCGCGATGCTTGCCGGGGCCGCGATGCCCGAGGGGGCCGCGTCGATGGCTCTCGTCTATGCGGGCCATCAGTTCGGGCATTTCTCGCCGCAGCTCGGCGACGGACGCGCGTTGCTGGTCGGCGAATTCAAAGCGCCCGATGGGCAGCGCTACGATCTGCATTTGAAAGGCTCGGGCCGCACGCCCTATTCGCGCGGCGGCGACGGACGTGCGGCAATGGGGCCGGTCTTGCGCGAATATGTGGTGAGCGAAGCCATGGCGGCTTTGGGCATCCCCACCACGCGCACGCTTGCGGCTGTGGCGACGGGCGAGCGCGTGTTTCGCGAACAGATCCTGCCGGGGGCGGTGCTGGCACGCGTCGCCAAGAGCCATATCCGCGTAGGTACGTTCGAGTTTTTTGCGGCACGCGGCGACGGCGAGGCGGTCAAAGCGCTCGCCGACTACGCAATCCAACGCCACGATCCGGCTGCGGCGAACGCGGCCCAGCCCTATCGCGCGTTTCTGGACGGCGTCGTCGCGCGCACTGCCGACCTCATCGCGCGCTGGATGGCGGTGGGTTTCATCCACGGCGTGATGAACACCGACAATATGTCGATCGCCGGCGAGACGATCGATTACGGCCCGTGCGCCTTCATGGACGACTACCATCCCGCGACCGTGTTCAGCTCGATCGACCATCAGGGCCGCTACGCCTACGCCAACCAGCCGCGCATCGCGCATTGGAACATGGCGCGATTGGCGCAAGCTTTGGCCCCACTCTTGGGCGAGGACGAAGACGCGGCAGTTGCTAGCGCCCAAGCCGCGATCGACGCGTTTGCGGGCCTGTTCGAAGACGCGTATCTCGCGCGCATGCGCGCCAAGATCGGCCTCGCAACGGCGCTGCCCGACGACGCGTCGCTGATCGACGGGCTGTTGGCTGCGATGGCCAACCATAAAGCCGATTTCACGCTGACCTTCCGGCATCTGGCAGCCCATCTTGGCGGCGGGCCGGTTCCCGAAGGGCTTGAAGCGTGGGTCGGCGAATGGCGCAAACGCCTCGCCGCCGAAGGCCGGGGCTTGGCCGATGTGCGCGCCAGCATGGATGCGGGCAATCCGCTCTACATCCCGCGCAACCATCTCGTCGGAGAAGCGCTGGCGGCGGCCGAGATCAACGGCGATCTCGAACCGCTCGATGCATTGCTGCGCGTGGTCACGGCACCCTATGCGCCGCAAGTCCATGCCGCACGCTATGCCGCCCCGCCTTTGCCGCACGAGATCGTCGAAGCGACCTTCTGCGGCACATAACGCTTTACGCCGCGTCGTGCAGGATCACGCCCAGCGTGTGGCGTTGGCCGCTGCTTATCTCGGCGACACCGTGGCGCAACTTCACGCGATGAATGCCGCGTGTGCCGGTCGCCGGGCGTTCGTTCACCGCAAACAGCACGCATGCCCCTTGCGCAAGTGGGACCACATGCGCGCGGCTCTGCTGGCGCGGGCGCTGTTCGACCAGCACGAACGCGCCGCCCGAAAAATCGGCCTCAGGTCGCGACAGCAAAAATGCCGCTTGGATCGGGAAATGCACGACCCCGTAGAGGTCCTGATGCATGCAATTATAGTCGCCGGTACCATAGCGCAGCAGCAAGGGCGTGGGCCGCGTCTGGCCCGCAGCTGCACAGGTCGCCAGAAACGCTGCATGCGTTGCCGGGAGGCGCTCAGGCTTGCCGAGCTTTTCGTGCCACGCATTGGCGATGGGGGCGAGTCGCGCATAGAGCGCCTCGCGCAGCCCAGCGACGGGTTCGGGCAGCGGATAGGCGAAATAGCGATATTCGCCGCGCCCGAACCCGTGCCGCGCCATGACGATGGTGGAGCGGAACAAGGCGTCGTCGTCGTAGCTTGCGGCGGCCGCCTTGCATTGGGCCGCCGACAGAATCGGCCGTGTGGCGGCAAAGCCCTTGGCGTCGAGTTCGGCGCCAAGGGCCGCCCAGTCGAGCGTATCGAGCCTCATGCCGCGCGCTCGCGGGCGAGCAACGTCTTTTTGCGGGCAAGCCCCCAGCGATAGCCTGCAAGCGAACCGTCGGCGGCCACCACGCGATGGCAGGGGACGAGCACCGCCAAACGGTTGGCGGCACAAGCACGGGCGACCGCGCGTGTCGCCTGTGGCTCGCCGAGCTTGGCGGCAAGTCGGCTGTAGCTTGTGGTTTGCCCCGCGGGAATGTTGCGCAAGGCCTGCCACACCTGTTGCTGGAAGGCCGAACCTTCAAGCGCCAGCGGTGCGTTGCACGCCACATGCGGCTGTTCGAGTGCGGCAAGGGCGGACCCGAACCAGCGCGCGAACTCCGCATCGGCGGTGCGCAGTTCGGCGGCCGGGTATTGCGCGCACAAGGCGGCCAGCAATTCGTCGTCGCTGTCGCCAATGGCAATCCAGCACAGGCCTTTGTCGGTTGCCGCAATCAGCACGCAGCCGATGTCGGCCGCCGCCGTTGCGTAGCGTATCGTTTGGGGCATCGTGCCTCTCCGTCTGCGGTTGTGGCAAGAACATGGCGCGAGCGTTCGCGCCGACCCACCCGCTTCTTGCCGCGATCTTGCGCTCGGTGCTTGGCCTTGCGACACTAGCTGCCGCACCAAAGAAGACGAAGGGGAGGGAGATGACGCGCGAAATTCTTGCCATGGGCGAGCCGATGGTCGAGTTCAATCAGACCGGCGGACCCGGCAGCCGCACCTATCTGCAAGGTTTCGGCGGCGACTCGTCGAACTTCGCGATCGCAGCCGCCCGCCAAGGAGCGTCGGTCGGCTACGTCTCGGCGCTGGGCGACGACATCTATGGCGGCATGCTGCGCGATCTGTGGCGCGAAGAGGGCGTGGACGACGCGCATGTGCGCAAACGTGCGGACGCGTTCACGGCCGTCTATTTCGTCACGCACGATGCAGGCGGCCATCATTTTTCGTTTTTCCGCAAAGGCTCGGCCGCGAGCCGCTATGCGCCTGCAGATCTGCCACTTGAGGCGATCGCCGAAGCCAAAATTCTCCACCTCTCCGGCATTTCTCTGGCGATCTCAAAGAGTGCCCACGATGCCTGCTTTGCCGCGATCGCGGCGGCACGTAGCGCCGGCGTCAAGGTTTCGTTCGATACGAATCTGCGTCTGAAATTGTGGCCGCTTGCGCAAGCGCGCATCGCCATCGATGCGGCCGTCTTCCAATGCGACATCTGCCTGCCGAGCTACGACGACGTGGCCGCGATCTACGACGAGCGCGACCCCGACCGCCTTGCCGACCTTCTGCTCGCCAAGGGGCCCGGCATCGTCGCCCTCAAGCTCGGTGCCGAAGGCACGCTGCTGGCCTTGCCCGAAAAGCGCGTGCGCATTGCCCCGCACCCGTGCAAGCCCGTGGACGCGACAGGGGCTGGCGACACGTTTGGCGGCGCTTTCGTGGCGTGCCTTGCGCGTGGTGCCGACCCAGTCGAGGCGGCACGCTATGCCGCCGTTGCAGCAGCCCTATCGACGCAAGGCTACGGGGCCGTCGCCCCAATTCCGAATGCGGCCGAAGTCGCTGCCGCGCGCGCGGGGGTGGCCGCATGAGCGCCGCCTCCATCAGTGCTGGGCATATCGTCGTAACCGGCGGAACAAGCGGCATCGGTGCCGGGATTGCGCGCCATCTTGCGATGCGCGGCTACAGCGTGACGGCGACCGGGGTGTCGGCGGCCGAGATTGCGGCGTTCGAGCCGCAAACCGGCATCGACGCCCTTCTGCTCGACGTGACCGACGATGCGGCCGTCGCTGCCTTGATGGGCCGCTTCGAAGCGCTCGCGGGCCTCGTCAATTGTGCGGGTACCATCCAGCGCGGCGGCGTGGAGTTCGATGTCGATGGGTTTCGCCGCACGCTCGAGGTCAATCTTGTGGGCACGATGCGCTGTTGCGTGGCGGCACGCGCAGCTTTGGCGCGCGGACAGGGTGCGATCGTCAACACGGCCTCGATGCTGAGCTATTTCGGCTCGCCTTATGTGCCCGGCTATTCGGCCTCCAAAGGCGGCATCGTGCAATTGACGAAGAGCTTAGCCGCCGCGTGGGCGGCCGATGGCATTCGCGTGAACGCGATCGCACCCGGCTGGATCGACACGAAGCTCACGGCCCCGCTCGTCGGCGATCCCGCGCGCGCCGCCCCCATCCTGGCGCGCACGCCGATGGGGCGCTGGGGCCAGCCGGCCGAACTCGGCGGGCCGGTTGCCTTTCTGCTGTCGAAGGAGGCCGGGTTCGTGACCGGCGCCGTGTTGCCGGTCGATGGCGGCTATGCTGCCGTCTGACCCGAGAGGAGCGAAGACCATGGACGATGCCGCGATCGCCAAAAAGTGGGAGCCCTACCGCCATAAGCAGCCCAAGGACTCGCCGCCCGAGCTCGTGATCGCGCCCGCGATCCCGACCGACGAACGCGTCTGGGTGCCGCTCGAGCCGAATGTCGATTTCCGGCCGCTGCTGCTGTCGGCTTCGGCCGGCTACTGGACCAATCTCTTACGCGTGCGCAAATCGGGCGTGCTGTCGCGCCATCGCCATCCTCAGCCCGTGCACGGCTTCGTGCTGAAGGGCGAATGGCGCTATCTCGAACACGATTGGATCGCGCGCGAAGGCGGCTACGTGTACGAAGCGCCGGGCGAGACGCACACGCTCGTCGTCGATGCGCACGTGCCCGAAATGATCACATTTTTCCAGGTCAACGGGGCGATGATCTATGTCGATCCCGACGGCAAAAACACCGGCTACGACGACGTGTTCACGCGCATCGAAAAATGCCGCGCGCACTACGCCGCGATCGGCTTGGGGGCGGACTATGTCGATCAGTTCATCCGCTGACGCGTTAACCTACGTCTAACCATTTTGTGGCATCTGAGTGAGATGAATTCTCCTGACAAGCTGCGTTTTGCCTTTGAAGGGGGCGAAATCGAGCTGCCCTTGACCGAGGCGCCGCCGTCGCTGCTGCGCCTGGCCGAAATCTGGAACGAAAAGCGCGGTTCCAATCCGCTGCCGCCGCGCGCCCATTTCAGCTTCGATGACATCGTGCCGTGGCTCGGCTATCTGCATCTGCTCGAACTGGTCGACGACGATTTCCAGTTCCGCATTTTCGGCTCTGCCGTGGCGGCGTGGCTCGGTCACGATTATACCGGCCGACGCTTGTCGGACATTGTGAGCCAAGTTCCCGAAGTCGGCACGAAAGCGGCGGCGGGCTATCACAGAACGATCGCGGCGGCAGCTCCCGTCTATCTGTACACCGAGATCGCGCGCCATCGCGGCACGGATTTCGGCTGGTCGCGCCTGCTGCTGCCGCTGGGCGAGGGCGCGCGCGTCACGCATCTAATGATCGCGATCCACTACCGCCCTTGAGCCCCTCTCACACGAAGCGGTTGGCGAGCACGCCGACCCCGTCGATCTCGATTTCGACCAGCGTGCCAGCCTTGACCGGCAGGGCGCCGAGCGACGTGCCGCAGGCAATTACGTCGCCGGGTTCGAGCGTCATGTCGCGGCTGAGCCGTTCGACCAAGGAGACGGGGCTGAAGATCATGTCGGCGACCGGATAGTTCTGGCGCTCGCGCCCATTGACGCGCGTGCGCACGACGAGCGACTGCGGATCGAGGCCGGTTGCCATGACCGGGCCCAGCGGACCGAACCCGTCGAAGCTCTTGGCGCGCGTCCATTGCGCGAAGCTTGCATCGCGCGCGAGCAGTTCGAACGCCGTCACGTCGTTCACGCATGTGTAGCCGAAGATCGAAGCTGCCGCCTGTTCGGGTGTCGCCGCTTTCGCGGTCTTGCCGATCACGATGCCGAGTTCGCCTTCGTAGAAGATGCGCCCGACATCTTCTCCGGGCATCGCGATCTCGCTCTGGTGGGCCGCAAGCGCGTTCGCCCCTTTGAGAAAATAAAGCGGCTCGGCCGGGATGGCCCAGCCGTTTTTGGCGGCCGCCGCGTGGAAATTGTTCCACAGACCGATGAATTTGCCTGGCCGCACCGGCGGCAGATAGACGAGATCGGCCAAAGCGAGGCTTTCGTCCGTCGGTGCGGCTCCGGCGAACATGTCGCCCGCATGCACCAGCAGCCGGTCGCCTTCTAGCGTGCCGAAGATTTCGCGTGTGGCGTGGCGGGCGCGGACCCATTTCATTGCACGATCTCCCGATGTCTTGCGTGGCGTGGCATGGTTATACTCATGCGGGCGTTTCAAGCCAGAGGAACCGCGCGTGAACTCCGCAGACCCCGACGAAATTTTCTCTGACATCGCGGCAAGGCTCGCCGCCGCCGTCGGCGACCGCCGCCACGCCTGGCGCACGCCCACGCTTGCCACCATCGGCCTCGACGGCGCACCGCGTGCGCGCACGGTCGTGCTGCGCGGCGCCGATGCGGCCTGCGCGCGCGCGCGCTTCCACAGCGACATGCGCTCGGCCAAATGCGCAGAGCTTGGCGCAGACGGGCGCGCAGCGCTGCATTTCTACGATGCCGACGCCAAGCTGCAGCTGCGCCTCGAAGGCCGTGCCGTGCTGCATTGTGCCGACGCGATAGCGCAAGCCGCGTGGCAGGCGGCAGGCTTGAGTGCGCGCCGCACCTATGCGATCGAACCGGGGCCGGGCATTTTTCTGGAAGGACCCGACGACGCGGCTTTCTCGGCCGATTCGGAACATTCGTTCGCGCGTTTTGTCGTGGTCGAGATCGAGGTCGTGTCGATCGAATGGCTTTATCTGCGCGCTGAGGGCCATCGTCGGCTTCTGTTCACGCACACGGGCGGCACGCGCCAAGCGCGCTGGCGGGCACCCTAAATCTTGCGCATGTCGAAGCTGGGATAGGCACTCTTCGCTTTGGCGGTCGATGCCGGGGCAGCCGATGGAGCGGTTGCGCGCGGCACGGGTGCTGGCGCAGCTGCTGGTGCGACCCGCGTTGCCGGTGCGGCGTTTTTGGCAGCGAGCTTGTCGCGCAGCGGCGAGGGGGGTGGTGGGGGCGGTTCGGCGCGCAATTCGCGCGGTAAGCGCCGTTCGACCTCGAAGCGCAGCTGTTCGGCCACAAGGTTGATCAGCGGCTCTTTGGTGCGTGTCAGCGACAAAGCAAGGTCCGACACGCACAAAGCGGCGATTTGCTTCAGAATGTCGGCCGCGAGTTCTGGCTTCACGCGCACGCCGCGCGCGTCGAACATCGGCACGCGCACCACGAACAGTAGAAGATTGCGCAGGGCGCGCATGCGCTCGCCGTCGAGCTGCTGCAGCTTGGTCAGAAACTCGCGGCGATTGATCGCATAGCATTCGCTTTCGGCGATCGCCACGGCCGCCGACGGGCGCGGCGTGCGCTCGACGAAGGCCTGCTCGCCGAACAGACGGCCCTCGTGCAGATCTTCGAGCGTGTTGAGGTCGTAGCCGCGCTGGCAGCACAGGCGGATCTTGCCCGTGCGCACGATGAAGGCGTAGTCCCCGTCCTCGTTTTCGCGAAACACGTAGGCGCCCGAATGGTATTTGCGGATAAGCTCTTGCATCTTTTGCTCGGCGGCCGGTCGATGAGAGGGGCCAAAGAGGGAGGAGACTCGTAAGCCCGCAAGTCTGCACGGGCAGACATTTCGGAAAAATTAACATCCGGAAACCTTCGCAACAAGCCAGCACTTGGGATAAGTCTTCGGCCCCGCGTTTTATTCGGTCGGAATCGGACTTTATTGCGATGGCGTCGCCGCTGCTCAATTTACAGGACATTCGCCTCTCTTTTGGCGGGCCTTCCCTGCTCGACGGCGCCGAACTCGCCGTTGGTGCAGGCGAACGGCTTGCTTTGGTCGGGCGCAACGGCTCCGGCAAGTCGACTTTGCTCAAGATTGCGGCAGGTTCGCTCGAGCCGGACGGCGGTTCGCGCTTTCTGCAGCCCGGCACCACTTGCGCCTATTTGGCTCAGGAGCCCGATCTGAGTGGTTATGCTACGGTTTTCGACTTTGCAACGGCCGAACTCGGGGCCGATCGCGACATCCATCGCGCCCGCTATCTGCTGGAATCTCTCGGCTTGAGCGGAGCGGAAGACCCGCAACGCCTGTCGGGCGGGGAAGCGCGGCGTGCGGCCTTGGCACGCCTGCTCGCCCCTTCGCCCGATATTCTGCTGCTCGACGAACCGACCAACCATCTCGATCTGCCGGCCATCGCCTGGCTCGAGCGCGAGCTTGCTTCGTCGCGTGGTGCGCTCGTGCTGATCAGCCACGACCGGCGCTTTCTCGAAGCGTTGTCGCGCGACATGGTGTGGCTCGACCGCGGCCGCACGCGGCGCTTGGGCCGGGGCTTCGCGCATTTCGAAGCGTGGCGCGACGAAATTCTGGCGCAAGAAGAGCTCGAAGCGCACAAGCTGTCGCGCCAGATCGCGCGCGAGGAAGACTGGCTGCGCTACGGTGTGACCGCACGGCGCAAGCGCAATGTGCGCCGTGTGGGCGAATTGCAAGCGCTGCGCGCCCAGCGCCGCGCGCGTGTGGCCGCCCCCGGCACGCTCAAAATGTCGAGCTTCGCCGCCGACGGCTCGGGCACGCTCGTGATTGCGGCCGATGGGATTTCCAAAAGCTACGGGCAGCGCAAGGTCGTCGCCGATTTTTCGGTGCGCATTCTGCGCGGCGACCGTGTTGGCATCGTCGGCCCGAATGGGGCAGGCAAGACGACGTTGCTCAATCTGCTGACCGGCGCTTTGGCACCCGACACGGGCGAATCGCGCATCGGCACGGGCCTTGCGATGGTGACGCTCGATCAGCGCCGCGAATCGCTCGATCCCGACGCGACGCTTGCCGATACGCTCACCGGCGGGCACGGCGAAACCGTGTCGCTCGGCGGCGGTACGCGCCACGTGCTCGCCTATCTCAAGGACTTTCTGTTTTTGCCGCAGCAAGCGCGCACGCGCGTGGCCGCTTTGTCGGGCGGGGAACGCGGACGTGCCATGCTGGCGCGCGCCTTCGCCAAGCCTTCGAACCTTTTGGTGCTCGACGAGCCGACTAACGATCTCGATATCGAAACGCTCGATCTTTTGCAGGAACTTCTGGCCGACTATGCGGGCACCGTGCTGCTGGTCAGCCACGACCGCGACTTCCTCGACCGCGTTGCGACGTCTACGCTCGTCGCCGAAGGCGAGGGCGTGTGGCAGGAATATGCGGGCGGCTATTCCGACATGGTGGCCCAGCGCGGGCGCGGCGTCGAGGCGCTGGCAGGCTCTCAAGCCAAACAAACCAAGCGCGCCGCCGGACCGGCCGCTTCATCCGCCGCAGCACCGCCCAAGCGTAAACTCAGCTTCAAGCAGAAGCACGCGCTTGAAAACCTGCCGGGGCGCATGGACGAGATGCGCGCCAAGATATCGTCCCTCGAAGCGACCCTTGCCGACGCGGGCTTCTATGCGCGCGATGCGGCCGGCTTTGCGCGCATCTCGGCCGAGCTTGAGGCCGTGCAGGCAGGCCTTGTCGCCGCCGAAGACGAATGGCTCGAGCTCGAGATGCTGCGCGCGGAAATCGAAGGCGGTTAGCGGTTCAAATCCCTGAAGGGGCACACGTCGTCTTCGAACGGCACGTGCCGTCGTCGAAACGGCATGCCTTCAACCGTTTCGGGTCGATCGATTCGGTCCATGCGGAAATGGCGGAAATCGGCGCGCGCGGGATCCCACGCCACGAGGTACCAGATTGGCGGCAGGATCAGCATGGCCTGCGGTTCGACTGTTCGGTGCGTCTGCGCCCCCTTCGCATCGCGGTAGCCGAACCGCAGCCGCAGCCGCTGGAGGAACGCCGTTTCGAACGCCGGCAAGAGTTCTGGGTCGATCGAGCCAAGGTTCGAGATGTCCTGCTTGGGCGACAATCGCCCGACATGCAGGCAATCGAGGAAGCGGCGCAGATCCCGCGCTTTGTCGGGTGGCAAAGCCTTTTCGATTTTTGCGAGCCCGATATCGGCAAGATCCGAGAAGGGCAACGCGCGTGCAGCCCGCATTGCGGCAACGCTGATCAGTAGCGCGAACACCTCCGTCACCGACAGCCGTGCCGTCGTCTGCACCGATTGCGGGTCGAGCTGCAGGCCGCCGCCGCGCCCGCATTCGGAATGTATGACGAAGCCCTGGTCGCGCAATGCCGCGATGTCGCGCAAGAGCGTGCGCCGCGATGCTCCGACCGCTGCGGCCAAATCGCCGATCGTCGCCGTTCCGCGGCGTCGCAGCAGGCGCACGATGGCGTCGTGTCGGAGGCGGACGTTCATGCCCGAACTCTAGCCTATTTGGTGCCAGTTTTTGGCACCGTTTTGTTTTAGACGGATCTTGGTCAATTCAGCAAGGAGAACGACCATGATTTCCAAGGAACGAACAGTCGCAAGCGGTACAGCGCCGACGATCGTCAACCCCTCCCACCTGCACGACCCGACGCCAAATGGCTACAGCACGGCAGTTGTCGTACCCGCCGCCGGGCGGCTGGCCTTCATCTCGGGGCAAGGCGGACAGGACCGAACCGGGACTCTCGCGCCCGATTTCGCCGGCCAAGTGGAGCAGGCCTATGCGAATCTTGGCGCAGTCCTCGAAGCACTCGGTGCACGCCCGGACAAGGTCGTGAAGCTGACGGTGTTCGTCGTCGACCACGACATGTCGAAGCTCGGCATCCTCACCGAAAATGTTGTGCGGATGTTCGGTGCGACATTGCCGGCACAGACGCTGGTGCCGGTACCGAAACTCGCGGTCGATGCGATGCGCTTCGAAGTGGAGGCGATCGTTCTGCTCGATTGAGCAGACGGCCGCCCACGCGATCGCATAGGCTAGAAACGCCCCGCGCGATAGTCGGCGACGGCCTGGTGCAATTCGGCCTGCGTGTTCATCACGAAGGGGCCGTATTTGGCGACGGGCTCGTCGAGTTTTTTGCCGGCGACGACCAGCAACCGTGCGGGCTCGTCGCCGGTGCGCAGCGTGAGCCGGTCGCCTGCGCCCAACACGCCGAGCTCGCCCTTGGCGAGCGGCTTGTCGCCTGCGACCGCGCCCCCCTCGTAGACATAGACAAAGCCTGCATGGTCGGCCGCCACCGGCACGGCGAGCGCGGTCTGCGCGACAAGATGCACGTCGAGATAAAGCGGCTCAGTCGCGACCGCCGAAACCGGGCCTTCAATGCCCGCATAGCGGCCCGCGATGATTTTGACCCGGTTGCCGTCGCCGGGCTCGAAAACCGGGATCGCGGCGGGCGGGATGTCCTGGTAGCGCGGCGCGCACATTTTGTCGCGCGCGGGCAGATTGACCCACAGCTGGAAGCCGCGCATCAGCCCTTCTTCCTGTTCGGGCATTTCGGAATGCACGATGCCGCGTCCGGCGGTCATCCACTGCACCGAGCCCGGCTCGAGCAGGCCGACATTGCCCTTGTTGTCGCCGTGGCGCATGCGGCCCGCGAGCATGTAGGTCACGGTTTCGAAGCCGCGATGCGGATGGTCGGGAAAGCCCGCGAGATAGGCTTGCGGATCGTCCGAGCCGAATTCGTCGAGCATCAAAAACGGGTCGAGATCGGGTAGCCGGTGCGTGCCGATTACGCGCGTGAGTTTGACGCCGGCCCCGTCGCTGGTGGCCTGGCCGCGCACGATTTTTTCGACGTTTCTTTCGGAGGCTGTCATCGGACGTTCCGTTGCTTGGTTGCTCAAGGGAAGATGTGGGGTTTTTGCGCGGCAAAGGGAAGGGGGCTTTTGCGAACGCAGCATTCGCTGGGCGGAAACGGTCGTTGCGCCGGGCCGCACTTTGCCTTATCGAACCGCCTATGCCCAAAACAGTCCATCTCATCCGCCACGGCCAATCCGAATTCAACGCCGCCTTCGATTCGATCGCGCGCGTCGATCCGATGATTTTCGATCCGCATCTGACCGAGCTTGGCCGCACGCAAGCCCAAGCGCTTGCCGATCCGGTGCGCTGGGCGCGTGTGGAACTCGTCGTCGTCTCGCCGCTCACGCGCGCGATCCAGACGGCGCGGCACGCGTTTGCGGGCCATGCGGCACGCTGGCACGTGGAAGCCTTGCACCGCGAGAAATGCGAGCATTCGGGCGATATCGGTCGGCCGACGGCCGCCTTGAAGGCCGACTTCCCCGACCTTGCCTTCGACCATCTCGACGATCCGTGGTGGCACCACGATCCCGTGCGCCCGACCGCGATCGTGCAAGAGCCCGAGCCGCTGCTGCAGGGCCGCGTTGCCGCGTTCCGCCAATGGCTTGCGGCCCGCCCCGAAAACGAAATCGCGGTCGTGGGCCACGGCACGTTCCTAAACCGGCTCACGGGCGTCGCGTTCAAAAACTGCGAGGTTGCGACGCGCGCATTCTAGACAAGCGCCATTTCGAGTCCGACAATGAAGGCCCCCTCGACCCTTGACCTGCGGGAGCGGCCTCATGCGGAAAATGGCGATTTTTTGCGGTGCAGTATTGGCGCTTGTCGGGGCTGTACCGGCCGTTGCTGATGCGATCGACGGCGAATGGTGTGCTCCCGTCGGCCAGCGGCGCCTCATGATCGACGGCCCGCGTTTGACCACGCCGGCCGGTGCACGCATTGAGGGAAGTTACACGCGCCACGGTTTCACCTACAAGGCGCCGGCAGGCGAAGTCGAAGCGGGACTCGAAATCGAAATGCGTCTGATGGGCGAGCACGCAATGCTGT
This sequence comes from Magnetospirillum sp., assembly GCA_027532905.1. Taxonomy (NCBI): domain Bacteria; kingdom Pseudomonadati; phylum Pseudomonadota; class Alphaproteobacteria; order Rhodospirillales; family Rhodospirillaceae; genus Magnetospirillum; species Magnetospirillum sp. The sequence continues at coordinate 817,063 of JAPZUA010000001.1, read as the reverse complement.
TTCGCCCGCAAGGAACGGCATCGGCGCAAACCTGGACGCGCTGCGCAAGGCCCGTAAGCTGACGCACGGCGACGCCAAGAAGTTGCTGATAAACCTACCTTTGTTGCATGGTGGCAGCGCTGCAATGTCGATTCCATAAGCATTTCCGCAATTTTCCTGCTTGCCAAGAATCGGGCGAGACGGCATACCGGGCTTACGTTTGCTTGTTCGATTCGCAGTCGAGTCGCCGTTTAGCGGCACGGGGGGCGGTCGGTCGGGCGGCGGCGCGAACGCAAGAAGGGGTCGTTCCCCGACTGCACGCGCGACGTCATGGAGCTGGGATTCAAGCCACGCGCGCGGCTTTCAAAGCCCGCGCAACGCCGAAAATCCTCGACAACCAAGAACCCTTAAGAGGAGGCCTATCCGCAGATGGCCGAGAAACAAGAAGTTGTGACGCTGAAGGCGATTGCTTATGAGCTCGCCGAGAAGCACGAGATGCCCAAGAAGCAGGCTGTGGAAGTCCTCGACGCGTTCGTCGCGGCGTTGACCAAGAGCCTGAAGAAGGGCGCCAAGATCCGCATTCCGGGCCTCGGCATCTTCCAGGTGCGCAAGCGCCCCGCGCGCATGGGCCGCAACCCGGCCACGGGCGAAGCGATCAAGATCAAGGCGTCGAAGAAGATCGCCTTCCGCGCCGCCAAGGACCTCAAGGAAGCCGTCTAACGCTTCCTGCGCGAGAGTCTTTCGCGATATCGAAGGGCGTGGGGCAGATCTGCCCCGCGCCCTTCGTGCGTTTGGGGCGGACTGATAATGCATTGCAGCCCCGCCGCGATACCGACTAAAGTTCGCTCCTGGCGTCGGGCGGACTGCGGGCACACCGCAGCCGATCCCGAACGCCCCCGGCCTGATCGTCAGGGACAGGCGGGCACATTAGGGAGCGAAACATGGCCGGCGTATCGGTGCGCAATGTGCGCAAAGCCTATCAAAACACAGCCGTGATCCACGGCGTTGACGTCGAAATCGCGGACGGCGAGTTCGTGGTGCTTGTCGGTCCTTCGGGCTGCGGCAAGTCGACCTTGCTGCGCATGATCGCAGGGCTCGAGGAAATCTCGGGCGGAGAGATCGCGATCGGTGCCCGCGTGGTCAACGACCTGCCGCCCAAAGAGCGCGACGTGGCGATGGTGTTCCAGAACTACGCGCTCTATCCGCACATGACCGTCTACGACAACATGGCCTTCTCGCTGCTGCTCAAGAAGGCCGACAAGGCCGAGATTGACAAGCGCGTGCAGCGTGCCGCCGACATCCTCAATCTCAAGCCCTATCTGCAGCGTTTCCCCAAGCAGCTATCCGGCGGCCAGCGCCAGCGCGTGGCGATGGGCCGCGCCATCGTGCGCGACCCGCAGGTGTTCCTGTTCGACGAACCCTTGTCGAACCTTGACGCCAAATTGCGCGTGGCGATGCGCGCCGAGATCAAAGCGCTGCACCAGCGCCTCAAGACCACGACCGTCTACGTCACGCACGACCAGATCGAAGCGATGACGATGGCCGACCGCATCGTCGTGATGCATGACGGCATCGTCGAGCAGATCGGCACACCGCTCGAACTCTACGATAATCCGGCCAATATCTTCGTGGCCGGCTTCATCGGGTCGCCCGCGATGAATTTCGTCGACGGCAAAGTGCGCCGCTCCGGGGCCGATGCCGCCGTCGAACTGCCCGGCGGCATTGCCCTTCCGGCGACGACGAACGCCGCCGCAGGTGCGGCCGTGCGCGTCGGCATTCGGCCCGAGCATCTCGATCTTGACGCCACGGGTGCTGGCTTGCCTGCGACCGTCAAGGTCATCGAGCCGACCGGGGCCGAAACGCTGGTGCTGGTCGATATCGTCGGCACGGAGGCAACGGCCGTGTTCACAGAGCGCCACGCTTTCACGCCGGGTGCGGCGATCTCGCTCGCCCCCAAAGCGGGCCTTTTGCACGTGTTCGACGCGGCCAGCGGCAAGCGCGTCTAGACCCAGACGCGCCGCCGCAGCACTGCGTCGTGCGATGCCGACCCTGCCGCCCTAGATCTGGCGGGCGGCAGGAGCCGGCAAGTATTTGTCGGTCCACAACTCGGCGACCGTGGGTTTGCGCGGCAGTTCCATCGCACCCGCAACCTGGTCGATACCGCGGGCGAAGCGTGCGGGATCGAGCGTGCCGATGCCGAGGCGCTTGCTCTCTTCGTTGACGACCTGGTGCGACAGCAGCCAAGTGAGGCGTTCGACCTCGAGCGGCACATCGACGAGCGCATCGGATGCTGCAAGAGCCGCCACGGTTGCGGCCGGGTTGGCGACCGTCTCGCGCCAGGCTTTGACGAAGGCGGCGACCACGCCCGCAATCAACGGCTCGCGCTCGCGCAGGAACTTGCGCGAAACGATGAGGCCGTTCGAATAGAAATCGAGCTTGTAGTCCGAGAAATAGAGGAAGCGTACGTCTTCCTTGCGAATGCCGACGCGCGCCAAGTTGAACAACGTCGTCGAATCGAACCCCGTCACCGCATCGACGCGCCCTTGCGCCAAGGCCGCTTCGCGCAAGGTGAGGTCGATCGTCTCGATCTGGATCTTCGAGCGGTCGATGCCAGTCGATTGCACGAAGGCGGGCAACAGCAGGAAGCCCGCATCGGTCGCCGGTGCCCCGAGCTTTTTGCCTTCGAGATCCTTCGGCGCCGAGATGCCGGACTTGGCAAGGCTGATGATCGAGATCGGCGAGCGCGTATAGAGGGCGGCAACTGCCATCGGCGTCACGTCCGGATTGCGCGCGGCGAACTGAACCAGCACCGTGAAGTCGCTGAAGCCGAAATCGTAGGTGTCGCTGGCCACGCGCTGGATCGAATCGCCGGCCCCGCGTGACGGATCGAGGGTCGCTTCCACGCCCGCTTCGGCGAAGTAGCCTTTGGCGGCGGCGTAAAAGAAGGCAGCGTTGGAGCCATCGCGCGGCGCATTCAGCGTAATCCGGATCGGCGTGCGGGTTTGCGCATGCACGGCGGGGCTTGCCAGCGCCACACTGGCAGCCGCCGCCGCCAGCAGAACATGCCGCCGCGACAAGGGCTTGGCGAGGGGGGTGGCGGCCGTTAGAATCGTTTTCGAGACAGGCATCGGGCTCTCCGTTCGATGGGCGCGAAAATTGTACGGGCGAGCTTTGCAAAAACCATGACAGCCCAATTCCGCAAAGCCGATCTGCTGGCACTCGCCTTGCCGCGGCTCGACGATTTGAGTGCCCTTGAAGCAGCGTTGACTGCAGCACAGCCGGCAGCGCGCGACGTCGTCGCCATTCTCGCCAAGACTCAGGGCGATGGCGGTCCCAAAGATCGGTCGCGCAAGACGTTCGTTGCAGCCGCGACGCGCATTCTGGCGCGCCATCTGGGCGTTGCGGGCAGTGCGGTTGCGGCCCGCGTGGCGTTTGTCGTTTCGGGCGGCATCGAGGCGTCGGCAGCACCGCATATGATTGTGTTGTCGCGCCGCACGGTCGCCGGCAAGACGGCGAACAGCCCTGCTTTGGCGATTGCACATCACGTGTCGCAGCCGATCGCCGCAACGATGCTGGGCGATGCGCGGCTCATTTCGGCTGCGGCCGCCAGCGTGCGTGCTGCTTTGCGCGAGGCGAAGCTTCGCGCGCGCGACACGCATCTTGTGCTGATCAAAGGGCCTGCCGGCGAAGGGGCCGAGGGCATATCGCGCGCACGGGCGGCAACGGCCCTTGGCGCATCCGTGGCGCTTGGCGAGTTTAGCCTTGCGGCTGCAACACGCGCGTGGCGCCGCCGCGATATGGGCCGTTGGAGTGCGCGCGTCGCCGTGTCGTCGGCCGCGGAATTCCCGAGCTTCGAGGTCGTCGCACTCGGCCACAGCGCGGCCTGGGTCGGCGATCTGCGCATCGCCCATCGTGCGATGGCCGATTGGGTCGATCTGCCTTCCGTAGTCGCGGCGTTGGGCGATCTTGGTTTGCGCGCCCGCCCGCAATTATCGCGCGTGCACGCCAAGCGCCTTGTTGCGACGATCGCCAAAGGCGGGCCGCCGGCGGACGAAATCCTGCGCGGCGTGCCCCTCGGGCTTGCAGCCGACCCCTCGCAGCCCGCCTTCCGGCGTGTGCGCGGGGCGTTGGCCGGTACGATCGTGGCGGCGACGGGCGTGCCCTTCGCCTTCGTCTCGGGCGGGGCCGAGCATCAGGGGCCGCCGGGCGGCGGGTTGGTCGCGTTCGTGGCGCGCACGAAGCGCGGGCGCACGACGCAACTTCGCCGCAATCGCGTGTAAAATCGCGTCGATGTCGATTCGCAAACAGCAAGGTCGCGAGCGGCGCGAGCCGCGCCTCGCGGGTTCGGCGCCGAAAGCCTCGTCCGGCGACGGCCTGCACGCCGATCCGGATGCGCGCGCGCAAACTTCACCCCGCAGCGCCAAGCCCGGCCGCGCCAAGCCCGCGCGCGCACGAAAAGGTCCGAGCCTGCTGCGGCGCGTCCTCGCCGTTGCGCTCAAATGGGGATTCGTTGCCGGGCTGTGGACGGGTGCAGCCGGCGCCTGCGTGCTGGCGTTCTTCTGGTTCACGCTGCCGCCGTTCGAGCGCATCAACGTGTTCGAGCGCCGTCCGAGCCTCGTCTTCGTCGATCCCGCCGGCGAGACGATCGCGACATACGGCGATCTGTTCGGCGGGCTTGTGAAGCTCGAGGAAATGCCGCCCTGGCTGCCGATGGCCGTATTGGCGACCGAGGACAGGCGCTTCTACAGCCATTTCGGCATCGATCCGCAGGGGCTTGCGCGTGCCGCCCTCGCAAATTTCCGCGCAGGCCGTGTGGTGCAGGGCGGGTCGACGATTACCCAGCAACTCGCCAAAAACGTGTTCCTTACGAACGAGCGCAGTGCTGCACGCAAGATCCAGGAAATGCTGCTCGCGTTTGCGATCGAGCGGCGTTTTTCTAAAGAAGAGATTCTGACGGTCTATCTCAACCGTGTTTATTTGGGTGCGGGCACCTACGGTGTGGAGGCGGCAGCCCAGCGCTATTTCGGCAAATCGGCGCGCACTGTGAACGCGCACGAGGCCGCCGTGATCGCAGGGCTGCTCAAAGCGCCCTCGCGCTTGGCGCCGACGGCGAACGTTGCGCGCGCGCGCAATCGTGCGGCCGAAGTACTCGACAACATGGTCGAAGCCGGTTTCCTCACGCCGGCGCAGCGCCTCGCAGCCGGCGAATTGCCGCTGGGTACGATCGCGGTTGCCAACGCGACGGCCTTGCGCAGCGGGCGCTATTTCAGCGATTGGCTTGCCGACAAGGTGCAGGGCTTCGTCGGCACGCAGACGCGCGATCTCGTGGTCGTGACCACGCTCGACAGCCGCCTGCAGCGCGCGGCCGAAACCGCACTCGAAGATATTCTGGCGCGCGAAGGGCCGAAGGTGGAAGTCAGCCAAGGCGCTTTCGTGCTGATGCGTCCCGACGGTGCCGTGCTGGCGATGGTCGGCGGGCGCAGCTACGCGCAGAGCGCGTTCAACCGCGCCGTCGATGCGCGCCGCCAGCCGGGTTCCGCCTTCAAGGCGTTCGTATATCTGGCTGCCGCCGAGCAGGGTTTGCGGGCGGACGCGCGCATCGCCGACACGCCGGTGCAGATCGGAACGTGGCGGCCGCGCAATTTCGACAATCGCGTGTCGGGCGAAATATCGGTACGCGAGGCGTTCGCGCGTTCGGTCAATACCTCAGCCGTGCGCATCGCCCAGCAGGCCGGCATCGACAATGTCGTGCGCACCGCGCGCAGCCTCGGCATTGCGTCGCCCATCCAGCGCAACCTTTCGACCGCGTTGGGCTCGTCCGAAGTCAATCTGCTCGAACTCACCGGCGCCTACGCGGCCTTTGCCAACGGCGGCAACGGCGTGCTGCCCCACGCGATCGCGGAAATCCGCGACACGTCGGGCAACGTGCTCTATCGCCGCCAAGGCTCAGGCCCCGGCCCTGTGATGAGCCGTGCCGCGCTGGCGACGATGAACGATCTCATGCAGGCCGTCGTCGCCTCGGGCACCGGGCGCGCAGCCGCGTTCGACCATCCGGCAGCCGGCAAAACCGGCACGACCAACGACTATCGCGATGCGTGGTTCGTGGGGTTCACGGCCGATTTCGTGGGCGGGGCCTGGTTCGGCAACGACGACGGCGAGGAGATGGAACGCACGACCGGCGGCTCGCTGCCCGCACGCCTGTGGAAGGCGGTGATGGTCGAAGCCCATCGCGGTTTGCCCGCGCGTGCCGTGCCCGGCTCGGTCCTGCCGGACGAAGCGCCGCTGTTGGTGAATGCGGCACCTTCCACGCCGGCACAGTCGGCACCCGCCGCAGGCGAGCAGCCGGGCTGGTTTGCGCGTTTGCTCAACAGTTTTTCGTCCTCGGTGCCGACCTACGACACGGCACCCAATCCGGCGTCGAATTGAGTCTCAGCGCGGTGCGTTTGCCGGTGCCGATTTCGGCGCCAAGCGCTTTTTCAGATTCAGCACGTAGCTGATCACTTCGGCCACCGCCTTGTAGTGCTCCTGCGGAATTTCGGCGTCGATCTCGACCGTGGCGTAGAGGGCCCGCGCCAGCGGCTTGTTTTCGACGACCGGCACCTGGTGTTTGGCTGCAAGTTCGCGGATCTTGAGGGCGATAAGGTCGCTGCCCTTGGCGATGCAGATCGGTGCTGGCGTGCTGTCGTCGTACTGCAGAGCGACCGCGAAGTGGGTCGGGTTGGTGACCACGACCGTGGCCTTGGGGATCGCACTCATCATGCGCCGGCGCGCGCGTTCCATACGCAGCTGCTTGATGCGGCCTTTGACGACGGGGTCGCCTTCGGACTGTTTGTACTCGTCCTTGATCTCCTGCTTGGACATGCGCAGGCGCTTGTAGTGCTGGAAGCGTTGGTAGAAATAGTCGCCGCCCGCGATCAACGTCATGACGGCGATCACGGCGACCATTACGACCAGCGACAGGCTGCCGATCACGCGCATGAGTTCGAGCGGCTCCATGTCGATGAAGCGCGAGACGTTGGCAATCTCGCCTTCGAGCGCGTACCAGCACACGATGCTGACGATCGTGATTTTGGCGAGGCCTTTGAGGAACTCGACGATCGAATGGCTCGAGAAGAGGCGCTTGAATCCGGCGAACGGCGAAATCTTGCTGAATTTTGGAATGAGCGGTTCGGCCGAAAACAGCAGCCCGTTCTGCAGGAGCTGGGCTGCAAGGGCAGCCACCATCAGGATCGCCAGCAGCGGCAGGATCGCCAGCAGCGGATCGAACAAGGCGCTTGCGATCACGCGCTGCAGGCCCGCCCCTTCGAATGAAAATTCGTGCGGCCGGTCGAGGAAGGGGCGCAGGCTTTTGGACAGGTTCTGCCACATCGACGTGCCGAGAAAGACGGCCGCCAATGTCGCACCCGAAAAGATCATCCAGTGATTGATCTCGCGGCTGGCGACGACCTGGCCTTTTTCGCGCGCGTCTTCCAGCCTTTTGGCTGTTGGCTCTTCTGTTTTTGACGCATCGTCTTCGGCTTCTTCGGCCATGGCGGCTCCCTACGGGACCAGCAGCAGCGGTTCGAGTTTGTCGAGCAGCCCGCGCTCGAAGGCCTGCATCGTGGCCACGATCGTCAAGCCCATCGCGAGCAAGCCGACCGCGATCAAGGCAGGCTGGGCGATGAAAAACACCTGGATGGCGGGTTGCAGGCGCGCGATGAGTCCGAGGGCGAGGTTGATCACGAGGCCGAACACCAGGAACGGCGCCGACATCTGCACGCCGATGAGGAAGCTGTGCGCGGTCCAGCGCACCAAAGCCTCGGCATAGCTGCCGAGCGGGGCCAATTGGCCGGCCGGAAACAGCGCGTAGGAGTCCGCCACTGCGCGCAGCATCAGATGGTGGAGGTCGGTCACGAACACGATCGTAAGTGCGACGGCCACGAGCCAAGCCGAGACGGCCGCACCCTGCTGGCCGAAGCTCGGGTCGAACAACGTTGCCGAGGAGAGGGCGATCTGCTGCGAGATGATCGAGCCTGCGACGATGAGCGCTGACATCGCGAATCGCCCGGCGAGACCGATGAAGATGCCGATCAGCGTTTCGCCGAGGACAAGACCGGCCATCAAGATCGCGGATTCGGGCAAAGGCGGCAAGGTGGGGCCGACGACGGGCGCCACGACGACCGTCAACAGCAGGCCGACGGCCAAGCGAATGCGCTGCGGGATCGAGATTTCACCGAGGCCCGGCATCGATTGCAAGGCCGCGCCGACGCGCACGAACACGAGGAAATAGGCGAAGATTTCGGCAGGCAAAGCTGCCGCAAGGCTCTGGGCCAGCGCTTCCATCGCCTAGCCGCTCGCACCGATGCCGACAGCCTTGGCCATCAGCTCGCGCGTGAATTCGACCAAGGTCGTGGACATGAACGGGATCGTCAGCACGAACACAACGAACAGCAGCAGTATCTTCGGCACGAAGGTGAGCGTCTGCTCCTGGATCTGCGTGAGTGCTTGCACGAGGCTGATCGCAAGGCCGACCACGAGGGCCACGAGCATCAGCGGCGCCGAGATCTTGAGCATGACCCAAATCGCGTCGCGCGAAATCTCGAGCACGTCGGTGGCGTTCATGGACCTTGGCCTTTGGAACGCGCTGCCGAACGTCAGATCGGCATGCGGATGATTTCCTGGTAAGCCTGCACGACGCGGTCGCGCACTGCAATGGTCGCCTGCAGGGTGGTTTCCGCCGCCGAAATCGCCTGCACGACCTGGCCGATGTCGGCTTTGCCCGCAAGGGCGCGCAAGCTTGCCTGCTCGCCCGCTTTCAGGCTCTGCATCGCGCTTTGAGATGCCTGGGCGAGGATCGAGCCGAAATCGGCACCGGCGGGCGCCGCTTCGCCGGCTGCCTCGCCGCTTCCCGGGCGCGCGATGCGCGCGGCTCCTTGGTAGGCGGCGGCGGCAAGCGAGGGCGAGGTGATGGCCATCAATGGAACTCCTTAATCGGGGTGGACTCTCGCGTGACGGATCAGCTGCGCAGCAAGTCGATCGTGCGCGTGATCATGCTCTTCGAGGTTTCGATGACGTTGATGTTCGCATCGTACGAACGCTGGGCCTGGCGCATGTCCATGGCTTCGATCAGATTGTTGACGTTGGGGGCGAGCACGTAGCCTTCGCCGTCAGCGGCCGGATGGTTCGGCTCGTAGCGCCGCGCAAGCGCGCTCTTGTCGGTGCCGATCCGCGAGGTGCGCACTGTGTCGGTGCCGAGCTGGCGGTCGAGCACGTTGCGGAAGCTCACGGTCTTGCGCCGATAGGGCTCGGCACCCGGCGTTTCGCCGAGCGAATCCGAGTTCGCGAGGTTCTCGGCGATAACGCGCATGCGGGTCGATTGGGCCGCCATGCCGGAGGCCGAAACGCGCATCGCTTTTTGCAGATCCATTGGGGAGGCCTTTCCGGAACGGGGTCTATTGCGTGCGGCCGATGGCCGTGCGCAGCATCGCAAGCTGGCGGCGGTAGATGTTGGTCGTCATCTGATAGTCGATCGCCGTGTCGGCGACCTTGATCATTTCGGTGTCGAGCTGCACCGAGTTGCCCGACAAGGTGGTTTCGGTCGGGCGCTGCTTTTCTTCGCGGTTGGGGCCCGAGATGGTACGGCTCGTCAGATGCGACTGGCTTGTCGTGGCTGGCGCCAAGCGCGACATCTGGCCGCGCAGCTCGGCGCGAAAATCGAGCGCTTTCAAGTCGCGCGGCTGGTAGTTCGGCGTATCGGCATTGGCGACGTTCTGCGACAGCACGGTCTGGCGCTGGCTGAGCCAGTCCATCCGGCGCGAAATCATGCCAAACAGCGGAAGCTTCGAAATGTCCATGGCCCGCAGGATAGGTCGGAAGGGTTAATAATGTGTAAATTAACTCGAATTTTAGAGAAATTGCAACACGAAAAACTCTGAATGGACTCATGTGTTTGTCCGACGAATCCCTCTTCTTACATAAGCTACCGAAGGGGCTAAGCGCTTGAAAATGAGCATAAAAAGTAATTTTTAAGAAAGTTTTAGCGAGTTTAGCGTAAACCCGAGATCGTCATCGTCCTCCGTCCGCGTCGCTCGCGAAAAGGCATGAAGTTTTGGTTCGTCGTTTCAACCGTCCTCCCGAGAAGCCGAGCCGCGAAGGCGCCAAGCGCGCCGTGGCACTTGAATATGCGCGCGAGCAGGATCCGGCCCCGCGCGTAACGGCCAAGGGCGAGGGGCTGTTGGCGTTGCGCATGATCGAGATCGCGCATGCCAACGGCGTCGAAGTCCGCGAGGACCGCGATCTCATCCGGTTGCTGGCGACGGTCGACGTCGACAGTCCGATCCCGGTCGAGGCGTTCCAGGCTGTCGCGGAGATATTGAGCTACATCTATCGCAGGCAAGGGGCTCTTGCCGGCAAACCGCAAGCCGCCGACACACCAGGGGCCAAGCCGCAAGGAAACGCGAAATGAGAGCCGTCGAAGTTCTGAAAGACATTGTTTCGACGATCGGCGAGATCGATGCCGCCCACGCCGCCTGCAAGGACGGCAAGTCGGTCGATCTCCTCGGCCTCGACGGCCGCGTGCGCGAGCTGTGCCTGTCGACGTCGGCCTTGCCGCGCGCCGAGGGGCTTGCGTGCGCCGGTGCCCTCGACAATCTCCTGCAAGCGCTCGACCGACTGCAGCAGATGCTGCTCGCGTTCGCCAAGCGCCCGCAAACGGCACCGGGGCTGCATCCATGACGCTCGATCCCGAAAGCCTGCTCAAATTCGCGGCCGCCCTCGCCTTCGTCGTGGCGCTGATCGCAGGTGTGGCTTGGATTGCCAAGCGCTTCGTGCCGGGAGCGGGGGCCATGTCTTCGGCCGGGCGCAAGCGGCGCCTGCAGACGGTCGAGATATTGCCGCTCGATTCGAAAACGCGTGCAGTTCTGCTGCGCCGGGACGACACTGAGCACCTCGTCGTAATCGGCCCCGATTCGCTGGCCGTCGTCGAAACGATCCGCCAGCCCCAAGTCCCGTGAGCCCCGTCCCGTGAAGGTTTCTTTGCGCAAACTCCTGATGCCCGCTCTGGCGCTGCTCGTCGTGCTGGCGCTGCCGCATGCGGCGGCGGCACAAAGCTTCACGCTCGATCTCGGCGACGGCAGCTCGACCACGGGGCGCATCGTCCAGCTCATCCTGCTGATGACGGTGCTCACACTTGCCCCCTCGGTACTGATGATGACGACGAGCTTTGTGCGCATCATCGTGGTGCTGTCGCTGCTGCGCACCGCCCTTGGCACGCAGCAAGCCCCGCCCAACGCCGTGCTCACGTCGCTTGCCCTGTTCTTGACCTTCTTCATCATGCTGCCGACCGGCGAGCAGGCTTGGCGCGAAGGCATTTCGCCGCTGATCGAAAACCGCATCACGGAAGTCCAGGCGATCGAACGCACGGCCAAACCGTTCCATGATTTCATGATGCGCCAGACGCGCGAGACCGATCTCGCCCTGTTCATCGACATTGCAAAAATTCCGCCCCCCGAAACGGCGGAGGCGACCCCCTATCGCGTGCTCATCCCCGCTTTCATGATCTCGGAATTGCGGCGTGCCTTCGAGATCGGCTTTCTGCTGTTCATTCCGTTTGTGATCATCGACATGGTCGTGGCGGCCGTGTTGATGTCGATGGGCATGATGATGATGCCGCCGGCTATCGTCGCCTTGCCGTTCAAATTGATTTTCTTCGTGCTCGTCGACGGCTGGTATCTCGTCGCGGGCTCGCTCGTGCAATCCTTCGCGGGCGGATAGCTAGGCCGGCGGCAGGCGCTTGAGTGCCGGCGGCCGGGCTTCCGTGGGCTGCATTTCGGAAGGCGGCGTGACGTCCTTCATACGCGAAGGATCGATGTCGCCAAAGTTCGTTGTTCGCTGCTCGAAGCGCACCACGGTCGCGTTCGCAGCCGCCCGCCGCAGGATGGTGCCGACGACGAGGATCAGCACCGAGCCCGCAATCCAGATCCAGGTCAGCACGATCGTGCCGAACGCCTCGATGAAGGTCAGTACGGACGCAACCGTGCCGCCGGCACCGGGGGCAAGGGCAGCGCCTGCGATCCAGCGCAGCATGTCGCCGCCCAGCGCGATTACGGCCCAGCCGCCCAAGCAAAGCAGCGACCAAAACAGGAAACCGAGCCAGGCAAAGCCCGTGAAAATGCGTCCGACCATGCCCGGTATATAGGGGCGGGCGGGCAGGGAATGCAAACCCTGCCCGCGCCACAAGCCATCGACCGCGCCGTCAGCCCTTGTTCATGCGGTTGTTGACGAGTTCGTCCACCACGCTCGGATCGGCGAGCGTCGAAGTGTCGCCGAGAGCCGAATGTTCGTTGGCGGCGATCTTGCGCAGGATGCGGCGCATGATCTTGCCCGAACGTGTCTTGGGCAGGCCCGGCGCCCATTGGATCAGATCGGGCGAGGCGATGGGGCCGATCTGCTTGCGCACCCAGCCGACCAGCTCTTTGCGCAGCTCTTCGGACGTCGCGAGGCCCGCTTTCAGCGTCACGTAGGCGTAGATGCCCTGGCCCTTGATGTCGTGCGGATAGCCCACGACCGCCGCTTCGGCGACCTTCGGGTGTGCGACGAGGGCCGACTCGATTTCGGCCGTGCCCATGCGATGGCCCGAGACGTTGATGACGTCGTCGACGCGGCCGGTGATCCAGTAATAGCCGTCTTCGTCGCGCCGGCAGCCGTCGCCGGTGAAATAGTAGCCCTTGAAGGTCGAGAAATAGGTCTCGATGAAGCGCTTGTGGTCGCCGAACACGGTGCGCGCTTGGCCTGGCCAGCTGTCGGCAATGCACAGATTGCCGTCGGTCGCCCCTTCGAGCAGCTTACCGTCGTTGTCGACGAGCAAGGGCTGCACGCCGAAAAACGGCTTGGTGGCCGAACCGGGCTTGGTCGCGATCGCACCCGGCAGCGGCGTGATCAGAATGCCGCCGGTTTCCGTCTGCCACCACGTATCGACGATCGGGCAACGGCCGTCGCCGACCACGTTGTGGTACCAGAGCCAGGCTTCCGGATTGATCGGCTCGCCGACCGAGCCGAGGATGCGCAAGGAGGCACGGCTCGTCTTCTTGACCGGCGCTTCGCCTTCGCGCATCAGCGCGCGGATCGCGGTCGGGGCCGTGTAGAAGATATTGACCTTGTGCTTGTCCACCACCTGCCAGAAGCGCGAGCTGTCCGGATAGTTCGGCACGCCCTCGAACATCAGCGTCGTGGCCCCGTTGGCCATCGGCCCGTAGACGATGTAGCTGTGGCCCGTGACCCAGCCCACGTCGGCCGTGCACCAGTAGATGTCGCCATCGTGGTAGTCGAAAACGTATTGGTGAGTCATCGACGCATAGACGAGATAGCCGCCGGATGTGTGCAAGACACCCTTGGGTTTGCCGGTCGAGCCCGACGTGTAGAGGATGAAGAGCGGATCTTCGGCCGCCATTTCGGCTGGCGCGCATTCGGCCGCAACGCCGGCCGCTTCCTCGTGGTACCAAAGGTCGCGCGCCGGGTCCCAATCAACCTTGCCGCCCGTGCGCTTGACGACCAGCATCTTCTTGACCGAGGGGCAGCTCTTGAGGGCGGCGTCGGCATTCACCTTGAGCGGCACTTTGCGCCCGCCGCGCAGGCCTTCGTCGGCCGTGATCACGAAATTCGAATCGCAGTCCTGGATGCGGTTCACGAGCGAGTCGGGCGAGAAGCCGCCGAACACGATCGAATGGATGGCGCCGATGCGCGCGCACGCGAGCATCGCGTAGGCCGCTTCCGGGATCATCGGCAGATAGATCGTGACGCGGTCGCCCTTTTTCACGCCGTGCTTCTTGAGCACGTTGGCCATGCGGCACGTCTCTTCGTAGGCCTGGCGGTAGGTGATGTGCTTGTGCTCGTTCGGGTCGTCGCCTTCCCAGATGATCGCAACCTGGTCGCCGCGTTTGGCCAAGTGCCGGTCGAGGCAGTTGGCCGACACGTTGAGCGTGCCGTCCTCGTACCATTTGATCGGCACGTCGCCCGTGAAGCTCGTGTTCTTGACCTTCGTATAGGGCTTGATCCAGTCGATGCGCTTGCCCGCCTCGCCCCAGAAGCCTGCCGGGTCGGCCACCGACCGGTCGTACATCGACTTGTACTTGGCAGCGTCGATCAGCGCCGATTTGGCGATGTTGGCCGGGACCGGGAACAACTCGTTGGACATCTGGGGGGACTCCCTGTTGGCGCGGCCGCTCGGGCGGCCGTCGTAGAACGACTATTAACGTCGGTTTTAGGGCGCCGTCCGTCCGGTTGCAAGCCGTTCGAGGCCCATTTTGGCCGTCAATCGGTCGATTTGTCCCATACCAGAACGGGGCTTGCCGCGCCGTCCTCGACCAGCCGCACGGCGATGGCGGCAAGCCCGCGCCCGCGCGTCGGCCCGGCAATGCAGCGCCCGTCTTCGATCGCGAAGAGCGCGCCGTGCATTGCGCACATGATCATGGTGCGCGAGGGGTCGAGAAACTGGTCGCTCGTCCAGTCGAGCGGGACCAGCGCATGCGGGCAGCGATTGCGATAGCCGTAGACCTTGTCACCCTTGCGCATGACAAAAATTTCTTCGCGTTTCTCGGCCTCGCCGAACACAAACCCTTTGCCGCCCGGATCGGGGATCTCGTCGAGGCGGCACAGCACCGTCATGGGGCAATGCCAAGGCGCTTGCAGATGAATTTCCACTCCGCCGGGCGCACCGGCTGCACCGACAGGCGCGACATTTTGAGGAGCGACATTTCGGCAAGCTCGGGCAGCGTCTTGATCGTCGCAAGGCCAAGCGGGGTTGCGGCGGCCGTGAGCGGGGCCACGTCGACCATGAACCATTCGCCCTTTTCCGCACTCGGATCGGGATAGGCTTCGCGCACGATTTCCATCGTGCCGACGATCTCCTTGCCGATGTTGGAATGGTAGAAAAAGGCGCGATCACCCTTTTTCATGGCTTTGAGATTGAGCTTGGCAAGATGGTTGCGAACACCATCCCAAGAGCCGCGCTTGTCGGCGACGAGTTTCGACCACGGATAGACGTCGGGTTCGCTTTTCATCAGCCAGAAAGCCATCTCTCATTCCTCTTTGAGCGGGCGATTGAGCAGCGCATCGACGGTCTGCGCCACGCTCGCACCGTGGTGCAAAATCGCGTCGAGGGCGGCGACGATCGGCATGTCCACGCGCCGCTCGCGGGCAAGGGCGCCGACCGAGGCGGCACCCTCCACCCCCTCGATCACGGCATGCGCCAAGCCCAAGGCCGGGTCGGCGAGCGCTTGGGCAGGCGTGAGGCCGCGCCCGAGTGCGCGCCCGAAGCGCATGTTGCGCGACTGGTCGTTGTTGCAGGTGAGTGCGAGGTCGCCGAGGCCCGAGAGCCCCATCAAGGTTTCGGCCCGGCCGCCGAGGGCCACACCCAGGCGTACCATTTCGGCCAGCCCTCGCGTCATCAAGGCCGCGCGCGCATTGTCGCCAAGGGCGAGGCCCGCGACGATGCCGCAGCCAAGGGCGACGACGTTTTTGACGGCCCCGCCGACTTGGGCGCCGACCACGTCGTCGTTGCGGTAGATGCGAAAATGCGGTGTCGCCAAAGCCTGTGCGAGCGCTCGGCCGAGTGTGGCGTCGCTTGCGGCGAGCGTCACGGCCGTGGGCTGGGCGAGGGCCACTTCGCGCGCGAAGGTAGGTCCGGTCAGGATCGCAATCGGATGGCCGGGGGCCGCCGCTTGCGCCACCGTGCTCATCAAGGCGCCGGTGCCAAGCTCGATCCCTTTGGTGGCGAGGATCAGCGGCACGTCCGTTGGCAGCTTCAAGCGCTGCAAGGTCGCGCGCAGATGCTGGGCGGGTGTCGCCGCCAGCACGATATCGGCATCGGCGACGGCCGCAGCGAGATCGGCCGTCGCTGCGATCGTGGGATCGAGGGCCACTCCCGGCAGAAAGACGCTGTTGGTGTGGCGCTCGGCGATTTCGGCAACGGTCGCGGGCTCGTACGCCCACAAGGTGGGTTTGAGGCCCGCGCGCGCCGCCGTTTGCGCTAGCGCCGTTCCCCAAGCGCCTGCGCCGATCACGGCAATGGTTTTGAAATTGCGGCTCATGCGGCGGGCACGCGCGCGAGTTCTTCGAGCGGCCAGCGCGGCCGGCAGGCAATGCCGAGTCCGTCGACAAGCCCGAGCTGCAGCCGTTCGATCCCGGCCCAGGCGATCATGGCGGCATTGTCGGTGCACAAGGCTGGCGGCGGCGCCACGAAGGCGAGGCCGAAGCGTTCGGCCGTCTTTGCCAAACGCTGGCCCAAGGTGCGGTTGGCGGCAACCCCGCCGGCGACGACCAAATGGGATGCTGCCGGAAGTTCCGCAACGAACATGCGCGCAGCATTGGTCGTTCGGTCGGCGAGCGTGTCGGCAACGGCCGCCTGGAACGACGCGGCAATGTCGGCGCGGGCGTTTTCGTCGAGCGGGCCGACTTTTTCGACGAGCAAGCGCACGGCGGTCTTGAGACCGGCGAACGAAAAATCGCAGCCGGCCCGGCCCGCAAGCGGACGCGGCAGATCGAAACGTTTGGCGTGGCCGCTGTGCGCCAGCCGCTCGATCTCGGGTCCGCCCGGATAGGGCAGGCCCAGCAATTTGGCGACCTTGTCGAACGCTTCGCCGACCGCATCGTCGAGCGTGCTGCCGAGCAGGCGATAGCGCCCGACGCCGAGCACGCCGAGCAATTGGCAATGCCCGCCCGAGACCAGCAGCAGCAGATACGGAAACCGCACATCCGCGCCCATGCGCGCCGACAGCGCATGCCCTTCGAGATGGTTGACCGCCACGAAGGGCAGCCCGCGCGCGAGGGAAGCCGCCTTGCCGAAGGTTGCCCCGACAATCACGCCGCCGATGAGGCCTGGCCCCGTGGTGGCCGCCACCGCTTCGATATCGCTCCAGCCGAGGCCGGCGGCGGCGAAGGTCTCGTCCACAAGGCGCGGCAAGTGCGCAAGGTGCGAGCGCGCTGCGATCTCGGGCACGATGCCGCCGAATGGCGCGTGCTCGCGCGTCTGCGAGAGCAGGCGCTG
Organism: Magnetospirillum sp.; assembly: GCA_027532905.1. Classification (NCBI taxonomy): domain Bacteria; kingdom Pseudomonadati; phylum Pseudomonadota; class Alphaproteobacteria; order Rhodospirillales; family Rhodospirillaceae; genus Magnetospirillum; species Magnetospirillum sp. The sequence continues at coordinate 800,064 of JAPZUA010000001.1, read as the reverse complement.
CGCCAAGATGCGCCCGTCCGGCGCCACAAGGGCGGCGGCGGTTTCGTCGCAGCTGGTTTCGAGACCCAGAATCGGCTTCATCGGCGCCAGCTTTAGCCGATCCGGGGCGCACCTGAAAGCGCGCTTGCAGCAACCCCGCACGGCACGCGATAAAGGGCGACAAGGACAGGGGAACCATGACGGCTTTATTGCGGATCGGAACGCGCGGCTCGCCGCTGGCGCTGTGGCAGGCCAACGAAACCAAGCGGTTGCTGGCAGCAGCCCATCCGGCGTTGGCGGCCGAAGGGGCGATCGCCATCACGGTGATCAAGACCACCGGCGACCGGATTCAGGACCGTACGCTCGCGGAAGCGGGCGGCAAGGGCTTGTTCACCAAAGAGATCGAGGAAGCGCTGTTGGCGTGCGAAATCGATCTTGCCGTCCATTCCATGAAGGACGTGCCGACCTTCCTGCCGGCAGGGCTTGGCATCGTCACCATGCTGAAACGCGAAGATCCGCGCGACGCGCTGATTGCCGGCCCCGGCGTGGCAGGCCTCGACGACCTGCCAAAGGGCACGGTCGTGGGGACGGCGAGCTTGCGGCGCGGGGCGCAATTGCGTGCCCGCCGTCCGGATATCGTCGTCGTGCCCTTGCGCGGCAATGTGGATACGCGGCTTGAAAAGGTCCGCAATGGCACGGTCGGGGCCACGTTCCTCGCCTATGCGGGCTTGAAGCGCCTTGGGCGCTTGGCTGACGTGAGTGCCGTTTTGTCCACTTCCGACATGCTGCCGGCCGTAGCGCAAGGAGCGATCGGCATCGAATGCCGTCTCGACGACGCGCAGACGCGCAGCTACCTCGCCGCCCTCGACGATGCGCCCACGCATGTGGCCGTCACGGCCGAACGCGGACTGCTTGAGCGGCTCGACGGTTCGTGCCGCACGCCGATCGGCGCACTTGCGGTTGGGCTTGCGGGCGACCGTCTGCGGCTCGACGGTCTCGTTGTGCGCCCCGACGGCAGCGGGCTGCTGACCACTTCGCGCGAAGGCCCCAAGAGCGACGCGCTGGCGATGGGGGAAGACGCGGGCGAAGAACTCAAGGGCCGGGCTGGCCCCGGCTATTTCCAATGACGGGGCCCAAGCGCCGCCTGCAGATCCTGGTCACGCGGCCACGCGGCGAGGCTGATCTGTTTGCGGTCGCCCTTGCCATGCGCGGGCACGACGCGGTGGTGGCGCCTTTGCTCGACATCGTCGTGGACGATGCGCCGCCGCTCGATCTTGCGGGCGTGCAGGCGGTGCTGTTCACCTCGGCCAACGGCGTGCGCGCTTTTGCGCATACGCAGAAGAACCGCGACCTCAAAGCGTTCTGCGTGGGCGATGCGACGGCGGCGGCAGCACGCAATGCCGGTTTCGGCACGGTCGAAAGCGCTTCGGGCGACGTCGAAACTTTGGCGGCGTTGGTGCAAAAGCGCCTCGACCCCAAAGACGGCACGCTGATCCACGCAACGGGTACGGCCGTTGCGGGCGATCTTGCGGGCGTGCTGGGCGCGGAAGGTTTCACCGTGCGCCGCGTGCAGCTCTATCGCGCCGACACGGCCACCAAACTGCCCGACGATGCGGCCGAGGCGTTGCGCAGTGGACGCATCGACGTGGTCACTTTTTTCTCGCCGCGCACGGCCGAAATTTTCGCGCGCCTCGTCCACGATGCCGGGCTTGGCGATTCGTTGGCGCGCGTGACGGCCCTTGCCCTTGCCCCCAGCGCGCTTGAAATCGCGCGCGAGCAAGGCTGCCGCTTCAAAGCCGCGATCGCCGCCGAACAGCCCAACGAAGCTTCCCTACTCGAAGCGATCGACCGCTTGGCCGAGACAGCGGATGCGCCTGCAATTGGGCCAGAGCCGCGCCCCGCTGCTGCAAAGCCTGCGGCGGCGGCGGCGTCCGGCGGTCCGCCCGTCGCACCGCCGGCAGCGTCGCGCGGCGTATTGCTGCCGTTCGTGATGGCATTGCTCGCCGGCGGCATCGGGGCGGGTGGTGCGCTCTATTGGCAAAACACGATGGGGGCGCCCAAGAGCGGCGTATCGGCGACGGTCGCCGTGCCGCCGGCAACCGGTGCGCTCGAACAGCGCCTGGCCGCCGTCGATCGGCGCTTGGCGCAGATCGAACAGCGACCGGCGCCGACAGTTGCATCTGCGGCGCCAAGCGCCGCCGTCGATCTTGGTCCGCTCGAAACGCGGCTCGAAGCGCTCGAGGCGCGTGCGACGGTCGATCCAGGCACGCAATCGGCCTTGGCCGCGATGATGGCCGAGAATCGCCGCTTGGCGGGCGAACTTGCGCGTATCCAGGCCGAGGTCGAACGCCTGCAAGGCGGCATTGTCGAGCAGACGGCCGATCGCGCGGCCGTGCGGCGCGCCGAGTTTCGCTTGGCTGTGGGGCAGTTGCGCGATGCTGCGATGGTCGGCCGGCCCTTTGCCGCCGAGCTCGCACTTGTGCGCGAGATGGCGGGCGAGGCGCGTCGGCCTGAAGATTTTCTCGCACTGGCCCAGGCGGCCGAGCGCGGGATCGAGACGCGCGCGAGCCTGTCCCGGCGCTTTCCGGCCCTTGCAAACGCGATGGTCGCCGCGGCGCGCACGGGCGACGTTGCCGGGCGCTGGGGCGAATTGCTCGAACGCGTTCAGGGGCTGTTGTCGATCCGGCGCGTGGGCGAAATCGCAGGCGACGATGCAAGTGCGCGCGTGGCGCGCGCCGAAGTGATGGCGAATGCGGGCGACCTTGCGGGTGCAATTGCCGCGTTCGACGGCGTGCAAGGGGCGGCGTGGATTGCACCGGCGCGCGACTGGATCGAAGCGGTGCGTCTGCGCCTGGCGGTCGAGCGCGAAATTGCCGCTCTTGCCGCTGCGGGCGGCGGCTGAGCGGGGCCGCAGAACCATGCGCCGCACCCTTTCTTTGATGCTGGTTGCCGCATTTGCGATGCTCGTGGTCGCGTGGCTTGCGGGCGCACCGGGCAGTGCGAGCGTCGAGTTCGCGGGCTGGCGGCTCGACACCTCGTTCGGCGGTCTCGCCGTGCTCGTGGCCGCGATCGGCTTCGTGCTGATCCTGTTGGATCGCGTGTGGCGGGCGACGATGGGCACGCCCAAGCGCTTTGCCGATTGGCGCCAGGCGCGGCGCACGCGCAAAGGCTACGAAGCCGTCACGCGCGGGCTCGTCGCGATCGCGTCGGGCGACGCAAGCGAGGCGCGGCGCCAAGCGCGGTCGGCGCAAGGCAAGCTCGGGGCCGCCCCGGTCGTGCACTTGCTGGCCGCACAGGCAGCGCAACTTGCCGGCGACGAGGCCGATGCGAACAAATATCTCGAAGCGATGCGCGCCTTGCCCGAAACCGAGTTTGCGGCTTTGCGTGGGCTCGTGGCGGCGGCGATCAAGCGCGGCGAGACCGACCAGGCGCTCGAACTTGCACGGCGCGCGCGCGCGCTGCGGCCCGATGCGACTTGGGTGTCGGCCGCCCTCGTCGAGCTTGAAACCAAGAGCGGTGCCTGGGCACAAGCGGGCGAAACGCTCATCCAGGCCCGCCGCAACAGACTGCTCGAGCCTGCCGTCGCCGACGGACAGGCGGCAGCGGCCTTGCATGCGCATGCCCGCGCACTCAGTGCGGCAGGCGATCTGCGCAGTGCCATCGCCGCCGCCGAGCGCGCCTGGCGGCTTGCACCCGACCGGCCGGAAGTGGCGGCAACGCTTGCGACCCTCTATGCGCGCGATGCGCGCGCGCGTGCGGCGGGCAATCTCGTCGAAAAAGAATGGGCGCGCCATCCGCATCCCGATCTGCTGGCGGCATATCGTTTGGCTCGGCCCGTGGCCAATGCGCTGCAATGGGTGAAGCAGGTCGAACGGCTCGCCAAGCTCGCGCCCTTGCATCGCGAAACCCATATCGCCCTTGCCGAGGCGGCCCTTGCGGCCGATTTGTGGGGCGAGGCCAAGCGCCATGCGCAAGCGGCCCTTGCGGCCGAGGGCGTGGTTGAAGGCGTGCCAAACGGGCCCGCCCCCAGCCTCGGCCTCTGCCGCCTGATGCAGCGCATTGCCGAGGCGCAAGGCGACGACGCGGACGGCGTGCGCCATTGGCTGGCGCGTGCGGCCGACGCGAACCCCGATCCTGCTTGGACGTGTGCTTCGTGCGGCCAGCCGCACGAGACGTGGCTGGCCCTATGCACGCATTGCGGCGCTTTTGACCGCATGGAATGGCGCGCCCCGGCGCGCTTGCAGGCACGGCCAGTCCACGCAGGGCCTGCGCAGATCGAAGCGCGCTGAAGCCGACGCCCGCCCCGCCCGGCTCAGCGGGCGGCGTTGGCGGCTTCGGCGATTTTGATGTCGATGATGTCGAGGCCTTCGAGCAGCGTCTTTTCGGCGCGCTCGGCGCCCGACACGAGTTCGAGCATGCGCACGCTCGAGAATAGATCGGCTTCGATCGCGTCGCGCTGCTCGGGCGTGAGGCCGTTCAAGCGCAGATCGCCGAACATCTTGCCCGTGTGGCCTTCGATCTGCGTTTCTACGCGCTTGAGCTCGTCCTTGACCTCTTGCGTGAGGCCGAGATCGCCCGCGAATTTGGAGGCGAGCTGCAGGGCGAGCAGGCGGTCTTCCATCTGCTGGATCTCGGCGATGTCGCCTTCGCCCGCCGCCATGGGCGCAAGCCGCTTGAGATCGGAAAGGACCGAGGCGATTTCCTTGCTCGTGTTCTCGATGATGTTGGCCGCGATCATGTCTTTGAGCTTCATGCGCACGCGGTCGAGGCGCTTGGCGGCGGCCGCACCCGACGTGCCCTTCAGCAAGTCCTTGCCCTTCTGGATGCCGACCAGATGGTGCTCGACCTCTTTGGCCAGATCCTCGCGCACGCTCGTCTTGCGCTCGCCGTCGCCGGCTGAGAGCGATCGGCGCACGTCCTCGAAACGCTGCTCCATGTCGGTCACCATCACTTCGGTCGTGATCGAGGCAAGCTCGCCGGTCGAGCCGGCCATGCCCTTTTCCGCGACGCGCACGAAAATCGACAGAATTTCGGTTGGCTGGTCGAGGCGTGCGACCAGCGCATAGACGACGACGGGCGCGCGCGCCTTCATCTTGGCGTCGACCGCCATCACGACATTGCCGATCGCCGCGATGTCCTGGTCGGTCAGCGCCACGATGGGCTTGGGCGGCAGATTGTCGCGCATCATCTGGATTTCTTCAGCGATCTCCATGACGTCGGCGATGTCCTGCAGATCGAGCCACATTTCCGGTCCGCCGAGCTTCGGGATCAGTTCGGCGCGGAAGGCGACGGTCTTTTCGCCGCGCACGATCGTCTCGCGCAGCGCTTGCGCGCATTGCGGCCACAGCCGGTGGCCGAGTGCGGTCCAGCTGATCGTGCCGCGTCCGACCTTGCGGATTTCTTCTTCGATCTGCTCGATTTCGGTGCGGCCGATCTTGTCGACGAGCAGGTCCCAGGCCGGGTTGATCACCGCACGGCTGATCTTGCCGATGATCTTTTCCTTGCCCGGCGGCGCGTTGGTCAGCATGTCCTCGAAGGGCAGGGCGAACAGGCGCTTGGCCGACATGCGGCGCATCGGGCGCACGAGCTGCAGGCGCGGCCGGAACTGGCCGAGCAGGGTTACGGCTGTGTGGTCGGTGTGGTTGCCGATGCGCTTGCCTTCGAGCGTCCAGACGAGCTCGACGAGCGTCGCTTCCGGAATCTGCGACAGGCGCTGCGACAGATCGCCCAAGGCTTTGCCGGTATCGGTCATGCGGCCTTCGCCTTGTAGCGCTCAAGCCGCGTGCGCAGTTCGGGATCGATCGAGCCGCTGATCCAGTCTTCCATCGGCTTGACCATCTTGCGGCGCTGCACGCCGATGTCGCGCGCCTTTTCGCGCCGCGCACCCGACACTTCTTCTTCGGGCACGATCGGCAGAATGCGCGCGAGTTCCTGCACCGTCGCCTGCTGCTCGTAGGGCGGCTTCAGCACCGCGTCTTCCCACATCGCGACGAGCAGGTCCCAGCCGTCGAGCATCCAGGAGATGCGGTCGGCGATGCGCGCGAGCTCGGCCTGGTTCTTCTCCCACTTGCCGAGGGTCGATTCGAAATTGTCGAGCATCGCGTCGACCGTGGCGAAATGTTCGCTCGCAAGCGACGCGGTTTCGCGCGCGACGAGGCTCGCAAGCCCGCCGAGCTGCGCCGATTCCGAACGGTCGATTTCCGCCCAGCTGCCGATCGAGTTGGCGAATTCGTCGATGCGGTTGCGCATCTTGCGCAAGCGCGGCGCTTTGGGCAGCTTCGGCGTGCCGAGGGCTCCGATATGGTCGGCCCAGGTCTCGATCATCGCGTAAAGCTCGTTGCCCTCGAGCTTCACCTTGTGCGCGACGCGCGCCAGGATGAGCTTTGCCTGCTGGCGGCCGGTGTCGCTCTGCACGTGCGCGAGCGTGATCTGCAGCTGCCCGCCCGAAAGCTGGGCGACCGTCTCGGACAGCAGCGAGAACTGGATCAGCAGCTTGAAATCTTCTTCTTCCTTGAGGACTGCCTTGGCTTGCTTGGCGGCGGCAGGCCCGGCAAGGCCAGTCGCGGCGGTCTTCAAGGTCGCTTTGCGCACCGCACTCGGGTTCGAGGCCATCGCCTCGCCGATCGCACGGTGCAGCACGCGATCGTGGACCGACAGCGTGAAGACTTCGGGCAGGCTCTTCCATTGCAGAATGTAGTTGCCCTTCGCCCCCGACGGGTTGGGGACGACGAGCTCGAGGTCCTTGTTGCGCCCGCGCACGCGCGCGCCCACGATGATCGGCGTGGTGAAGGGCACGGACGCGCCGCGCTCCGCGAATGTCGGCGGGGCCCAAAATGACTTCGATACGGCCGCATCCATGCCTGGGCCTGAACCTTCTGCAACGTTTCGTGGGTGCGCCACGCAAAGCCGTGGGAATCGGCTCTTTGACTGTGTACCTTAACAGAAGGGCAAGATTTCGTGCCAGAGATACGCGGGAGGCCCCGCAACATAGGCATTTTGCAGGTCCGAGGCCCCGACGGGCCTCGAATTGCAGGCAAATGCAAGAAACGGTATGGCGATAAATGTCGGGTTTCGATCCGTGGCGCGCACGCAGTGCGGCACTTTTCGCGAACGAAGCGTTCTACCAGGCCTTCGCCGATCGCGATTACGAAGGTATGTCGGCCCTATGGGCCCATACCCTGCCGATCCTGTGCCTGCATCCGGGCTGGCCGGCACTGGTCGGCCGGGAAGCCGTGCTCGACAGCTGGAAGCGGCTGCTCGGCGGGGCGGCGATCGGGCTCGAAATGTCGCATCCGCGCATTCATTTTGTAGGCGCGGTTGCATTCGTAAGCTGCAGCGAAAGGGTCGGGCGCGACTGGCTCGCAGCGACCAACGCCTTTGCGCAGGAAGACGGCGTCTGGCGCATGGTCTTCCACCAAGCCGGGCCCGCCCCGCCGCCGCCGCCCGAGGCCGACCCCGATTCCGGCGATCCAGGATCGCGTCCGAACTAGCGCTTCAGCGCCTGTGCCCGAAAGCGGCCGCGAACAGCCAGAACCAGCCCAGCATCAGCAAGCTGCCGCCGATCGGCACGATGGGCCCGGCCGCGATGCCGGCGAGGGCCCGCGCGTAGAGTCCGCCCGCAAATCCGGCAATACCGAGCGCAAAACAGAGCCCGGCCAGGAACAGGCGCAGATTGCCGCGCCGCTCGGCCAGGGCAGCAACGCCCAGCAGGGCAAGGGCGTGGAAGAGCTGGTAGTCGGCGGCCAGGCGCACGCGGGCGAGATCGGCCGCCTCGAGTTGGCCCGACAGAATATGGCTGCCCGCCGCCCCGAAGGCGACGGCGACCAGCCCGTTCAAAGCTGCCAGTGCGAGCCAAATCCGCATGCCAGGCAAAGTCTCGCACAAATGGCCCCGGACGGCCAAATCGGCCGGGTTTAAATCCGGCGTTTCCCGTCACTTGCCAGCGCAGGGGGCTTCCTGTAGTTTGCCGCCGATTCCAAGACCCCAGTGCCGCAGTAGCTCAGGGGTAGAGCAGCGCATTCGTAATGCGCGGGTCGGGGGTTCAATTCCCTCCTGCGGCACCATTTTTCGCCACATCTTCGGTTCTACGTAGTTTCCGGGGCTTCGACCGGGACGGTGCTGCGCGCAATCTTGCGGCTCGCAATCGTCTCCAACAAAACGAGCCCCGCCATGAAACGCCCCGTCGTACGCCCTCTCGTCCTAGCCGCCATTCTGGGTGCAACGCTGGTCGCTTGGCAGGCGAGCCCGTCGCAGGCGCAATCGACGGGCCTTACCGTCACGCAGCTCGTGCCCCCGGCTGTGCAGACGACACCGCCGCGTCCCAAGCGCGAAACGATCGATGCGCGCCTCGTGCGGCTGCACGCCGATCTGCAGATCACGCCCGCCCAGCAGCCTCTCTGGGAGCCGGTCGCGCGCACGATGCGCGCCAATGCGGCCAACATGGAAAAGCGCGTTGCTGCCCGGCGTGTCCGCGGGACGCAATATCCGACGGCGCTTGAAGATATCAAGATCGACCAGGAATTCGCCAAGGCGCATCTCGACGGCCTTGTCGATCTGACGGCGTCGTTCACGACGCTCTATGACGCGATGCCCGACGCGCAGAAGCGGGTCGCCGACAAGGTGTTCGGCAATTTCAACAACCAGCGCGGTGCGGCACGCACTTAAAAGCGGGTACCGCCTAGAGCTTGCGCGCGAGCGTGAGGCCGTCGCCGACCGGCAACAGCGAAATGTCGAAGCGCGCATCGTCCTTGAGCCGCAAATTGAAGGCGCGCAAGGCATCCGTATCGGGGCTTGATGCGGCCGGATCGGCAACCTTGCCGCCCCACAGCACATTGTCGACCAGCAAGAGGCCGTTCGGGCGCAGCAGCGCGAACACGCGTTCGAGATAGGCGGCATAGCCGGTCTTGTCGGCGTCGATGAAGGCAAGATCGACCGCACCCGCATGGCCGCTTGCCAGCAACGCGTCGAGCGTTTCGAGCGCCGGAGCCAGGCGCAGCTCGATGCGCGCTGCAAGCCCCGCCTCCTGCCAATAGCGCCGTGCGATCGCCGTCCACTCGGCCGACACGTCGCAGCAGACGGCACGCCCGTCTTCGGGCAAGGCAGCGGCCACGCTGAGCGCGCTGTAGCCCGTGAACGTGCCGATTTCGAGATAGAATTTGGCGCCGATGAGGCGCGCCAGCAGCGCCATCAATTGGCCCTGCTCGGGGCTGATCTGCATGCCGCCTTGCGGCAGCTGCGCCGTCTCATCGCGCAAGCGCTTCTGCAGGGCCGTTTCGCGCAGCGACACGGCGTGGATATAACCGCGCAAATCTTCCGGCAGACCGAACGTGAAGCGCGACATGAGGGGACCTTTCCGCGTGCAAGATTTGGAGCCATCATAGGGCCCGTTTTGGAGTCGCGAGCTGGAAAAAAACAAATGACGATGTCGCCTAAGAAGCGTTTGGTTGCCGTGGGTGCGGTGTGCGAAACGTCGATCTATCGTGTCGATGCGGTACCCGCCCCGCCGGCCAAAGCGCTTGCAAGCGACGCCGCGCGCGTGGCCGATGGCATGGCGATCTCGGCCGCCTACAGCTTCGCCAAGCTCGGCGGGGCGGCGGCAGTCTGGGCACGGGTCGGCAACGATGCGCGCGGGGACTCGATCCGCACCGAGCTCGGGCAAGCCGGGCTCGACGTGTCGGAGATCCGCCCCGTCGCGGTCGGGCGCTCGTCGCATGCTTGCGTGATCGTCGATGCCGACGGCAAGCGCCTCGTAGTCCCGTTCCACGACAAAGGGCTCGATCCGTCGCCCGCATGGCTGCCGACGCAGAATCTCAAGGCCGCCGATTTTGTTTTGGCCGACGTGCGCTGGGTCGAAGGGGCGGAGACAGCACTTGCGGCCGCGCGCGCGCAAGGCGTTCCCGCCATGCTCGATGCCGATGTGGGCCCGCGCGAGATCCTGGCGCGCTTGGTGCCGCTTGCCGCCTACGCGGTTTTTTCGGATGCCGGGCTGTTCGCCTATACGGGCCTCGATGCGCTCGAGCCTGCGTTGCGCGCGGTCGCGGCGACGCATACGGGCCATGTCGGTGCGAGCTGCGGGGCGGACGGCTATTTCTGGCTCGAAGACGGTGCGATGCGCCATGTGCCGGCTTTGGCGGTCGAGGTCGTCGACACGCTTTCGGCGGGCGACGTGTTCCACGGCGCTTTGGCGCTGGGTTTGGCCGAAGGCATGGCGATGGCGCAGGCAGCGCGCTTTGCGTGCGTGGCCGCCTCGCTCAAATGCCGGCATTTCGGCGGCCGCTTGGGCTGCCCCACGCGCGCGGAAGTGGACGCCGCACTTTAAAACGCAAAACGGGCGCGCCCTTTTTCAAGAGCGCGCCCGCTTTGTCTTGTCGCGATCAGCCGAAGATGAAGTCTTGCGACGTCAGGTTCCCGGCCGAGAATCTTTCGAGCACGATCGAGTCGTTCGTGCCGAGCGTGATGACCGTGTTTTGGCCCTGCTGGGCGATCGACACGTCGGCGAAGGCGAGCGGCTGGTTGTCGGCCTTCCAGTAGCCCGACAGGTCGATCGCGTCGTTGCCGTTGTTGAAATCGCGGATCGTGTCGCGGCCCGAACCGGCCGTGAAGGCAAAGCGGTCGTCGCCCGTGCCGCCGGTCAGCGTGTCGTTGCCCGCGTTGCCGACGAGCCAGTCGTTGCCCGCTCCGCCGTTGACGCTGTCGTTGCCCATACCGCCGACGAACTGGTCGTTGCCGTTGCCAAGCGTGATGTTCGACGCAGCGTAAAGGCCGCGCAGCTCGACCGTATCGTTGCCGTCGGACTCGCGCGCCCCGCCGTCGTCGGCGTTCATGCCGAGCACGAAGCCCGCATGCGCCATTTCGACGAGGATCGTGTCGTTGCCCGCACCGCCCGAAATCCTGAAGTGCGAGAGCGGGCCGGTCGCTTCGTTGCTGTCGTTGTCCCAGGCTGCGCCGAACGAAATCGCGATCGTGTCGTCGCCTGCCCCGCCGCGCGCTTCGGCGACCCCGTCGGCATCGAAGATGCGGTCGTTGCCGTTGCCGCCATGCATCGTGTCCATCAGCCCTGCGTCGCCGACCAGCGTGTCGTCGCCGTTGCCGCCGTGCAGATAGTCGTTGCCGACGCCGCCGGTCAGCGTGTCGTTGCCGTCGTCGCCCGCGAGGCGGTCGTCGCCTTCGTCGCCGCCGATGAGGTCGTTGCCGTTGCCGCCGCCGAGCGTGTCGTTGCCGAGGCCGCCGGCCAGCACGTCTTCGCCGTTGCCGCCATAGACCTTGTCGTCGCCTTCGTCGCCGCTGACGCGGTCGTTGCCGTCGCTGCCGTGCAGATAGTCGTTGCCGGTCGAGCCGAAGATCGTGTCGTCGTCGTTGCCGCCGTGAACCGTGTCGTCGCCTTCGCCGGCGTTCAGCAGGTCGGCGCCGTCGCCGCCATGCAGCCAGTCGTTGCCGAGGCCGCCTGCGAGCGTGTCGTTGCCGTCGTCGCCCGCGAGGCGATCGTCGCCGTCGTCGCCGAGCAGCAGATCGTCGCCGTTGCCGCCGCCGAGCGTGTCGTTGCCGAGGCCGCCGGCCAGCGTGTCGTTGCCGTCGCCGCCATGGAGCGTGTCGTTGCCTTCGTCGCCGCTGAGGCGGTCGTCGCCTTCGCCGCCGTGCAGATAGTCGTTGCCTGTCCAGCCATGGAGCGTGTCGTTGCCGTCGCCGCCATAGACCTTGTCGTCGCCTTCGTCGCCGCCGAGCCAATCGTTGCCGTCGCCGCCGTGGATCGTATCGTCGCCAAGGCCGCCCCACACCGTGTCGTCGCCCGAGCCTGCATCCACGCGGTCGTTGCCCGCACCGGCCAGCACAAAGTCGTTGCCCGAGCCTGCCCACACCGAATCGTTGCCTTCGCCCGCGTAGATCGCGTCGTTGCCCGCACCGGCATCGATGCGGTCGTCGCCTTCGCCTGCGTTGATCAGATCGTCGCCAGCCCCGGACCAAATCGTGTCGTTGCCTTCGCCGGCATAGATCGTGTCTTTGCCGCCGCCCGTGCGGATCTGGTCGTCGCCGGCATTGGCGCCAATCAGGTTGTCGCCTTCGCGGCCGTTGATGAGGTCGTTGCCATTGCTGCCGTACAGCGTGTCCGCACCCAAGGTGCCGGTCACGCGCGCCGCGGTTTGCTGCCAGATCGCTTGGTTGAAGGTCGGGGTCGGGGACGTCGTCATGTGCTTTGGTCCTTTGTGGAAAGAAGATGGGTGGATTTATATCTAATTTTAGATAAAAGACAATAGAAATTTATTGGTATGCTGTAGAAAATTCTAAATATCTGAATAAAAAAGAGAAAGTCCTCTTTTCCCGAATTTGGAAAGAGCGGACTTTTGCGGGAAATCGGGTTTAGCCGAAGAAGAAGTCGCCGGCTCCGATCGACTTGGCCGAGACGTTCGAGAGCGTGATCGAGTCTGTCGAGCCGAGCGTGATGACCGTATTGTTGCCCTGCTGGACGATCGCCAGGCTCTCGAAGGAAAGGGCCTCGTCCTTCGCACCCAGATAGCCCTGCAGGTCGAGCAGGTCGCTGCCGACGGTGAAATCCGCGACCGTGTCGCGGCCCGTACCGTTGGCGAAAATGAAGCGGTCGGCCCCTTCGCCGCCGGTCAGCAGGTCGTTGCCCGCGCCGCCGGCGAGCCAGTCCGAGCCCGTGCCGCCGTTGACGTTGTCGCCGCCCTGGCCGCCCACGAAATAGTCGTCGCCGCCGCCCATCGACACGACGGAGTTGCCGTAGATGCCGGAGAGTTCGACATAGTCGTTGCCGTCCTGGTCGCTCGCCGAAATCTCGTCGGCGCGCATGTTCAAGAAGAGGTTGGCGTTGTCCATGGCCACGAAGATCGCGTCGTTGCCGTAGCCGCCCGAGATCTTGCCGTCCGAACGCGTCGTGCTGTCGGCGGCAAACGAAACCGCGATCAGATCGTCGCCGGCCCCGCCATGGGCGCCGAGCACGCCGTCATTGTCGAAAATGCGGTCGTTGCCGTCGCCGCCGAACATGCGGTCCTTGAAGCCTGCGTCGCCCACCAGCGTGTCGTCGCCTTCGCCGCCGTCGAGATAGTCGTCGCCCGACCATCCTGCCAGCGTGTCGTTGCCTTCGCCGCCGATGACGCTGTCGTCGCCTTCGTCGCCGCCCAGGCGGTCGTCGCCGCTGCCGCCTTCGAGCGAGTCGCTGTCGAAGCTGGCCCACACCGCGTCGTTGCCTTCGCCCGCGATCACGGTGTCCTTGCCCGCACCGGTATGGATCGTGTCGTTGCCGGCCCCTGCATCGATATGGTCGTTGCCCGCACCTGCGTGGACCCGGTCGTCGCCGCCGCCCGCAAAAATTTTGCTGTCGTAAGCCCTGTCGCCGTCATGCACGACGATCAGGTCGTTTTTGTCGCCCGCTTCCACGCTTTCGCCGCCTTTGACGTTGAGCACGCTCGCCGTGCGCAGCCATTCGGCATCGAGCTTTTCGGCCTCTTCGGCGGAGAGGATCTTTTCGTCCTGCGGGGCCTCGGCAGCTTCCTTTTCGCCATCGAACGACAGGACGATCGCGTCTTCGGAAGAGACGAGAAGCGGGTCGATATTGCTGTCGGTGGCGCGGTTGATCATGGCTGCGGGTCCTTGATTGATTGGTCCTGACAGCATTTGTATCAAATTTTAGCTAAAGATCAATCTTTTTTGTGAGAATTGAATTAGAATTTCGAATGATTTTCCAAGAATGCGAATATCAAATATATATCATATGGTTAAATCGACATTAACCATTTTGGGGCGTTTCTCTTGGCGCGAATGACGCCTGGAAGCGCCGAAAAAACGCGATCAGACACGGGGTACGACGATCCTGTCGAGGGCGTCGAAAGTCTCGGCGACGAGGCGGCGCAGCGTTTCGATCCGGCTGGCGGCCGCATCCGCCGAGAGAGTCGCCCCGGTCTGTTCGAGAATGCGGGCGGCCTCGGCCATTGCGACTGCCCCCACTTCGAGCGCCGAGCCTTTGAGCGCATGGGCGGCACGCGCGAGATCTTGTCCCAACAGCCCCGGCAAAAGATCGACGCGCCGCGCCACATCGCTTTTGAATTGCGCAACCACGCGTCCGACCGCCTCGTCGCCGATATGGGTGCGAAGCTCGGCCAACACGCTGGGATCGAAACCGCTGTTCATGGAAGCTACCGACAACAACAGAGTAACAAGCGCCGTTCGATAGCGCATCTGAGCGTACGAGTAAATCGATGCGTTTGCAGAAACTTAGGCGGGTGCGAAATCCGGATGGCGATCGAGCCATTCAAGCCACGCGGCGACCGTCGCCGAAACGTCGCGCGACGCTGCAAAGCCGATATCGGTGCCAAGCCGCGTGGCATCGAGCATTGCGCGGTCGTGCGGCGCGTAGAGATCGAGTGTGGCGTCCTGCGGAGCGTCGGCCAGCCGTGCCGCGAATTGCGGATAGCGCTGCTGCAAGGCCTGTGCGAATTCGAGCAGGCTTGCCGCGCGGCCCGCCGCCACATTGTAGACAGGTGCGAGCGGCTGGGGTGCAGCCAACACGCGCGCAACCGCCGCACCGATATCCGGCGCGTAGGTCCAGTCGCGAATGCCGGCACGCGGCAGCAGGCAGGTCCGCCCCTGGCGCGCGTGGCGCAGCAGCTCGAAGGGCGGCGACAGCGTGTCGCGCAGGCCTGTGCTGTATTCCCACGGCCCGAAGGCGGGGCCCACGCGCAGGCACACGGCATCGCCGCGCGCCGCGTCGCGCAAGCGCGCAAGGCTGCGCTCGGTCGTGTATTTGCTGATCGCGTAGAGCGAGTCGGGGATTGGCTCGACCGTTTCGGCCGTCGGCACCGTCCCATAGCCGGCCGAGCCGTAGACGGCGACCGACGAGAGATAGACAAAGCGCGCAAGTGCAGCACCTGCGAGCGCTTGGTAAAGGGCAACGGCCGCAACCGCATTGACGCTCAAAATGCGCGCCGCACTTTGCCGCTCGCGCTGCGGCCCGGCCGTGATCGCCGCCCCGTAGACGACGCGGCGCATTTTGTGTTCGCGCACCAATTCGACGAGGCTTTTTGTGTCGGCGGCGTCGCCGGTCGCACAGATGAGGCGGCCCGGCAATTTCGAAAAGTCGGTAAGGGCCGATGCCGGCGGCGCGTCGAGCGCGTGCAGCACCACGGCCTCGCCTTTGGCGAGCAGAGTTTCGACGATATTGAGGCCGATGAAGCCGCTGCCGCCGACGACGAGAATGGGACTGTCCATGCCGTCGATTTAACATGCCGCACGGATCGTGCAACACTGCCGCGGAAGAAAGGGGTGTCGCCATGGCATCCGTCGAACTGCCCCTGATCGCCGACTTCGCGCGCGAAGGTGCCGATCCTGCGCACTACGCGCGGCTGGCCGACGATTGGGCGCTGGCGGTGGCCGACATCGTCGGCAGCACGAAGCTCGCGGCCGCCGGGCGCGACAAAGACGTCAATTTCGTCGCCGGGGCCGCCGTTGCCGTCTTGAGCGAAGCCGTGCGCGACGCTGGCAGCCAAGTCGCCTGCCAATTTGGCGGCGACGGGGCGATCGCGGCCGTACCGCCCGCCCGCCTTGCCGATACGCGCACGGCGTTGGCCGCCCTCGCGCATTGGGCAGACGCCGAATACGGCATTGCACTGCGCGTGGGCCTCGTGCCCGTTGCGGCTCTCTACGCAAAGGGCTTCGACGCATTCGTGGCGCTCCAGGATTTCGGCAATCGCAATGCGTTCGGCCTGTTTTTGGGCGACGGCATCGTCGCTGCCGACGCATGGGTCAAACAGGATCCGCATTGGCAAGTGACGCCTGCCGAAGGGCCGCTTGCTGGCCTCGAGGGCTTGTCGTGCCGCTGGCAGCCGGTCGCCGCGCGTAACGGCGTGGTGCTGTGCGTGATCGCCGATCCGGTCGCTCCGGGTCGGGCGGGGCTTGCCGTGCTCGGCCGCGTGCTGGCGCAGATCGACGCGTGCACGCAAGGCCTCGATGCGGCCCCGCTCGGCGACGGCTCGCCGATCCAGCTGCGTCTGATGCCAAGCCTTGCCGCTTTGCGCTTGGAGGCGCGCGCAAGCCCGCGCGGCCAGCGCATCCAGCGTGTGGCAACGGCGCTGTTCGGCGCGTTCGTCGCCTATGTCGTGCATCTGTGCGGCGGCAAACTGGGGGCGATCGACATAACGCGCTATCGGCGCGACATGGCGATCCGCTCGGATTATCGCAAAGCCGCCGGCGGCCCGCGCCTGGTGCTCGACGTAACGCCGGATGCGGCATCGCGCATTGCGGCCGTGCTTGCGGCTTCGGAAGCGGCCGGCGAAATCCGCTTCGGCCTTGCGCGCGCCGATGCGACGACCATCACGTGCCTTGTCGGCGATTTTGCCGCCGACCGGCATGTGCATTTCGTCGACGGGGCCGGCCTCGGCTTCTGGCGCGCGTCCGAGATCCTGAAAGCCAAAAAAGCGGCTTGAGCTTCAGCCGCGGCCGATGAACGGCATTTTGCTCGCCATCACGGTCACGAACTGCACGTTGGCGTCGAGCGGCAGAGACGCCATATGCACGACCGTGCTCGCGACATGCGCCACGTCCATCGTCGGTTCGACCGCCATCGTGCCGTTGGCCTGCGGAACGCCTTTGGCCATGCGCGCCGTCATGTCGGTCGCGGCATTGCCGATATCGACCTGGCCGCACGCGATGTCGTAGCGCCGCCCGTCGAGCGAGGTGCTCTTCGTGAGGCCCGTGATCGCGTGTTTGGTCGCCGTATAGACGCCCGAGCCGGGGCGCGGCGCATGCGCCGAGATCGAGCCGTTGTTGATGATGCGCCCGCCTTGCGGGGTCTGCGCCTTCATGGCGAGGAAGGCCGCACGCGTGCAGTAGAACATGCCGTTGAGATTGACATCGACGATGCTGCGCCAGCGCGCAGGCTCGATTTCTTCGATCGACGTAGCGGGCAGGTTGGTGCCCGCATTGTTGAACAAGAGATCGACGCGCCCGAATTCAGCGACCGTCTTGGCGAACAGCGCGTCGACGGCTTTATCGTCGGCGACGTCGGTCGGGATTGCGAGGCAAGTGCCTTTGGCCAAGGCCTTGGTTTCGGCCAACGCATCGGCGCGGCGGCCCGCGAGCACCACTTTGTAGCCAGCCGCACTCAAGGCTAAGGCAACGGCGCGCCCCACGCCGGATCCGGCACCGGTAACGACGGCGACTTTGGCGGCGGCAGCAGTGTTGGACGAAGGCATGCGTGTTCTCCCGTATCGTGTTTTTTTGGTGTGCGCCGAGATTAGCCGTCGCTGCGGCTGAAATCGAGCTTGACGGTGGCGACGTTGGCGCCCCACTCGTCGACCAGCGTCTGCTGGCGTTCGCCGAGCGCCATCTTCTCGCGGTCTTCTTCGGCCTTGGCGATCCGGCGTGTGATGAGCGGAATGAAATAATAGAGACCGTACCCGATTGCAGCCCCCATGAACGGAAAGAGATAGGCGGGTGCGAACAGCAGTGGGTTTGCCTTGAACTGGCCCGTGATCGACAGCAGCACGAAGGGCAGCGCCCCCGCCATATTGAGCGTGCCGACGCACACCATGCCGCGGCGGTCGGGATCGTCGTCGATGAGGCCGATCGCCAGCGTGGGCAGGCACGCAACCGCGAAGTAGAACGCGATCATCGGCCAAGCGACCAGCAGGCCCACCAGCAACACGCCCGCCAGCAGCCATGCGGCCGGCGCCATGCGTCGCGCCCAGCCGGTCGAGCGCTGGCGTGCGCGCTCCATCGCGTTTTCGGTTGCCGAGCCCGTGCGCTTGCTCATGGCAGGTGCAGCGCCAGCACTGCGAAGAACGTCGCGAGCGACAAAGCGCCCGAAGCCAGCACGGCCGTTTCGCGCCCGCGATGCAGCGCTTGGCGCACGCGGTCGAGCATGATGAGGTCCGACTTGCTGAGCCGCTCGGTCGCAGATGCGTATTCGGTTTTTGCCGCCGTGAAGCCGCGCCCGTCGGCTTCGAGTGCCAGCCGGTCGTCGACGATGCCGAGCAGCGATTTGAGATCGCCCTGCGCGACCGATGCTTCGCTCTTCTGCGCGATCATCTGCTTGGTCGAAATGCGCTGGAACTGCTCGACTGTCGGGCGCACCAAGGCCGCACACTGGGCCGCCAGATTGGGCAGGCCGCCGATCATGTAGTTTTCCTGCAGATTTGAGAGCAGCCGTAGGGCCGCCAGGCGCTCTTCTTCGCTGGCAGTCCCGCCCATGAGGCCGCGCAGCGCCTTCTCGTCGGCGGCACCACGCGCCGACAGGAAGGCCGCGATGTGGCGGTCGAAGCCTTTGTTCGCCCCGTCGGCGATCGAGGCGTCGATCGCGGGCAGAATCTCGCCCGGGGCGTCGACCCATTGGTCGATGCAGGCTTGCGACAGGCACGGCAAGTTGGAATCGATTTCGTAGAGGCAGCGCTCGAGCCCGCCGCCGGGTGCCGCATCCATTGCCCAGCGCGACAGGCGCTCGTGCGAGGCGTGTTTGCGCCGCGGCCGCGCATTTGGATCGCGCTGCATCGTTTCTTGCGCGGTGAGCCATTCGAGATGCAAACCTGCGCGCATCAGCGCATCGAATGCCGGCAGCGAATCGCGGCGCGAAAGAAAGGCATGCGCCAAGGCTGGCCCCAGCCCGTCGGGTCGCGCCGAGGTGCCGGAGATGTGGATGGGCCCGGTCGGGTCGAGGGCGATGCAGGCGCGGCCGACAAGGGCCGGATCGCCGTCGCGCGCGGCCGGATTGTCGGGCCCGGAAATGGCGGCAACGCGCCGGGCGGCCCCATCGTCGGGCAGCGAGCGGCGCGCCCAGTCGGCAAGCACGCCCGAGCGCACGGCACCCGCCGCTTGCGCCGGGTTTGCGGCAAGGGCGAGCGCTATCTCGCGCGCTGTGCGAAAGAGGCGCGCTTCGAACAGGAAGGGCTCGCGCGCTTTGGCGATTTCGGTGAAGCGCGGAAGTGCCGGCCTGCCGCCGTCGGTCCATTTGGCAATCGTCGGCAGCGCCCAGCGCTCGGCCGGATCGTCGGCCAGCGTGCCGCGCAGGAAATCGAACAGTTCTGGCGGCGCGTTGAATTTGCCTGCAAGCGCTTCCCAATTGCCGACCGACAGGCGCTTTTGGATCACGGCCGCATCGTCGCTCTCGGCCATCGGCCAGCGGCCCATCGCAAGCGCCAGAACGGTCGCACCCAGCGAGAACATGTCGTCGCTGGAATGGCCGGGGCCGCGGCCGTAGGGATTGCAGATCGCCATTTCGATCGCTTCGAACTGGGCGGGCTGGCGCGAGCCCGCAGGGCCCACCGTGCACGGCCCCAGCATCAGCTTCGATTTGCCGAAATCGTACCAGAACACATTGTCGGGCCGGATCGCGCGATGGCTCACGCCGCGGCGCGCGAACTCCGACAAAGCCTGCACGACGGGGCGGATGAAGCTGCGGATCAGCGTGGTGGCGTCGATTGGCTGGATCGTCGCGTCGCGCCGCAGAAGCGGCGGGCCCGCAGGGGCTTCGTAGACCATCGCGTAGCGCCGCGTGCCGTCGGGCCAATCGACCGCACCGTGGTCGTACAGCCGTGCTACGCCGATCTGGTCGAGCCCTTTGATCTGCAGGCAGCCGGAAATGCGCGGCAATTGTTCGGGGCGCGCAACCAGAGCAACGCAGCCCGAGTCCGGCGCTGAGGCATCGGTCGCAACGAAGGCTTCGGCCGCAGGCGACGCCATGTCCATAACGGTCTGCGACGACCGTATTTTGAAACGATCGCCCAGGGCAACGTCCCGCCCCGAAACCAGGGCTGGGCGTTGTTCGGTGTTTTCGCCGCCGTCTGCCATATAAACTTAACCTTACCGCAATTCGGGTTTTTGCGACAGAAGAACGCGGAGGGTCAGGCTTCGGCCGCCGTCGCTTCGCCGCTTTCGATGCCGAGCGACAATTCGAGCATCGTCGGCGCCCGTTCGATGATTTCGCGCAGGATCTTCTCGGCAAGGTCGATGTCGTGCGCTGTTTCGGGGGCCACGCCGTCGGCAAAGGGCGGTTCGGACAGCGCGTTTTTTAGCGCGTAGATCGAGCGCAGTTCGCGCAAGAACACGTCCTTGGCGCCGAGCGGCAATTCGCGCACACTCGCCACGAGCCCCATGAGTTCGATCGACGTCTTGAGTTGGCGCGACATGTGCGCCACGCGCGCGGCCTGGAAGCGCGCGCCGAGCTGCGCACGCGCCGGCCCCTGCGGCAGGCGCTTCAGCCGATACTCGATCAGAATGCAGAAACTGTCGAAATCGCCGCACACGTCGGAGAATTTTTTGTAGTTGGCGAAACTCGAGCGCGCGACCTCCGATTTGGTGGCGGCGACCACTTCGCGCAATGTCGACGATTTTTCGTCGAGCGCGTCGAGGAAACGTTCGATTTCGGCTTCGAGGTTGACAGTGCGCGCCATGGCGGCGGACTCTCGCTTTTTGGCGCCCCCCGTCAAGTGTTTATCGCAAATTCCAAGAGGATTGCCCCCGTGACCGAGGAACTTTTTCGCGAAGACGCCTATTTGAAGACCGCCACCGCACAGGTGATTGCGGCCACCCCTGCCGGCATCGTGCTCGACCGCACGATCTTCTATCCGATGGGCGGTGGCCAGCCCGGCGACACCGGCACGCTGGTGCGCGCCGACGGTACGCGCCTTGCGATTGCCGATACGCGCAAAGGCGAAGGGGGCATTCTGCATATTGCGGCTGAAGGCCAGGCGCTGCCTGCGGCGGGCGAACCGGTGACGCTGGAAATCGACTGGGCGCGTCGCCATCGCCATATGCGCATGCATACGGCCCTGCATTTGCTGTGCGCGGTGGTGCCGGCAGGCGTCACCGGCGGTCAGATCGGCGCCGACCGTTCGCGCCTCGATTTCGACCCCGGCGAGGTCGTGTTCGACAAGGCGGCGATCGAAGCCGGCCTCAACCGACTGATCGCCCAGGACGCGCCCGTGGCCCCGCGCTGGGTCGAAGAAAGCGAATTGGATGCGCGGCCCGAGCTCGTGCGCACCATGTCGGTGCAGCCGCCGCGTGGGGCCGGCCGGGTGCGCTTGCTCGACATTGCGGGCGTGGATTTGCAGCCTTGCGGCGGCACGCATGTGGCGCGCACCGGCGAAATCGGCGCGGTTGTCGTCGAAAAGATCGAAAGCAAGGGCAAGCGCAATCGCCGGGTCGTTCTTGCTTTGGTATAGGTCCTTGAAATAGCGACGCCTATTCCGCATATAAGGGGTTACCGCCCGATTTGTTTCAGCCCCCTTGCGGACGCGTATTGCCGATCATGGCCCACTGGACGCTCGACGACATCGATTGGACCGCTTTTCGTCGCGACCAAGTCGACCCCGACCTGTTGCGCGTCGCCAAGGCGGCAGCTTTGGTCGAACACAACGGGGCCGACTACGCGGTCTATTTGAACAACGTGTTCGCGGACGACCCGGACATCCGTCCCGAAATCGACATGTGGGCGCGCGAGGAAGTGCAGCACGGGGCCGCTTTGGCGCGCTGGGCGCAGATGGCCGATCCGGCGTGGGATTTTGCCGCAGCCTTCAAGCGCTTTACCGACGGCTACAAGCTGCCGCTCGATGCCGCAACCTCGGTGCGCGGCAGCCGCACGGGCGAACTGATCGCGCGCTGCATCGTCGAGACGGGGACGAGCTCCTACTATTCGGCGCTAGCCGACATTTCGCACGAGCCGGTCTTCGAGCAGATCTGCCGCCGCATCGCGGCCGACGAGTTGCGCCACTACAAGCTCTTCTACACGCACATGCGCCGCTACCAGAGCACCGAGAATCTCGGCCGCTGGGGCCGGGTATGGACAGGGCTCGGTCGCATTGCGGAATCGGAAGACGACGAACTCGCCTATGCCTACTACGCGGCCAACCAATGGCCCGCCAAATACGACCGCAAGACGAGCGCCAGGGCCTATGCGCGCCGCGCCTATTCGGTCTATCGACGCGCGCATGTCGAGCGCGGAGTCGGCATGGCGCTCAAAGCGGTGGGGCTGTCGCCGCAAGGCTGGCTGCATCGCGGCTTGGCCGCGTTCGCGGCCCGCGCCATCGCCACGCGTGCACGCGTGCTTGCGCGTGCAAATGCCTGAGTGCATTCGTAATTCCCAAGTTTTGAGGAGCGGCTTCATCAAGCTGTAACGCAGCCCGTGTAGCTGGATGCCGCGTCTTTCATCCGATTTCGCCAGGAGACACCCCTTATGCACCCGATTTTCGCCGGCCTTGTCGGCCTTGCCGCCGCCGTCGCCGTTCCGTTTGCCGCCGCCCAAGCGCAAAGCCCAAGCGGGCGCCTGACGCTCTACACCTCGCAGCCCCAGGCCGATGCCCAGGCCACGATCGACGCGTTCCGCCGTGTCCATCCGCAAGTGGAAGTCACGTTCGTGCGCGACGGCACCACGCAGCTTATGAACCGCCTGCAGGCCGAGTTCGTGGCCGGCCAGCCGCAGCCCGACGTGCTGCTGATCGCCGACGCGATGACGATGGAAGCCCTCAAGCGCGAAAATCGTCTGTTGGCGTATCCGGGCGCCAAGACCGACGGTCTGCCCGCAGGCAGCCACGACGCCGAGAAGACCTATTTCGCGACCAAGCTCATCACGACGGGCATCGTCTACAACCGTGCCGCGCCGATGAAGCCCGAAAGCTGGGCCGACCTCGCCAAGCCCGAAGCGCGCGGCCAAGTGCTGATGCCGTCGCCGCTGTTCTCAGGGGCGGCCGCCATCCATATGGGGTCGGTCGTCGCCACGCCGGGTCTGGGTTGGAGCTATTTCGAAGCGCTGCAGCGCAACGGGGCGCAGGCCGCGCGCGGCAACCCGGCCGTGCTCGAAGCGGTTGCGGGCGGCCAGAAACTCTACGGCGTGATCGTCGATTTCATGGCGATCCGTGCGCGCGAACGCGGTTCGCCGATCGAGTTCGTGTTCCCGAAGGAGGGTGTGACCTTCGTGACCGAGCCGGTCGCGATCCTGCGCACCGCGCGCAATCAGAATGCCGCGCGCGCCTTCGTCGATTTCCTGCTCAGCGCCGACGGCCAGGGCCTTGCCGCAAGCCAAGGCATGCTGCCCGCGCGCGGCGACGTCACACCGCCGCCGGGCTTCCCGGATTTGGCACGCGTGCCGATGATGAAGAGCGACATCGCGGCCATCCTGCGCGACGACGAGCGCAACAAGGAACGCTTCGCCGACCTGTTCGGCCGCTAAGCCGGACGGCGACCGCCGGCGATGTCGCGCGCACAGACGGCGGTCGAACGTTTCTGGCTCTTCGGCCTTGCAGCCTTGGTCGGGCTGCTGGCCTTGTGGCCGCTGCTGCGCTTGGGCTACGAAGCCGTCGCCCCGCGCGGCGGCGGCTTCGACCTTGCGATCGCCACGCGCATCCTGTCGGCACCCTCGACCTGGAATGCGGCGTGGCGCACGCTCGAAACGTCGCTGCTCGGCACCTTCGTTTCGCTCGTCCTCGGCGCAGGCTTTGCCCTGCTCGTGGTGCTGACCGACATCCGCGCCAAGCATGCCTTGATCTTTTTGTTCGTGCTGCCGCTGGTTGTTCCTTCGCAGATCGCGGCCTTGGCCTGGCTGAACATGGCGGGCCCGCAAAGCGCGTTGTTGGGCGCTTTCGGCCTTGCCCCGCCGCCGGGCTCGGCCAACCCGATGCTGGGGCGCGGCGGCATTTCGTGGCTGCTCGGGCTCGAGCACGCACCGCTCGTGTTTCTGGCCGTGCGCGCGGGCTTGCTTGCACTGCCGCGCGAGGCGATCGAGGCTGCACGCGCGTGCGGGGCATCGCACATGCGCACCCTTGCCACGATCGTGGCACCGATGCTGGCCCCGGCGTTGCTCGCAGGCACGCTGCTGGCGTTCGTGTCGTCGGTCGGCAATTTCGGCACGCCCGCTTTGCTCGGCATTCCGGTCGGCTACAACACGCTTGTCACGCTGATCTACCAACGCTTGGCCGGGTTCGGCACGTCCGTGCTCGCCCAAGCGGCCGTGCTGTCGGCGATCATCGGCGTGTTTGCGCTTGCCGTCTTGTGGCTGCAGGGCCAAGCCGCACGCCGGTTCGATGCGCGCATTCTGGGCGCAAGCCAACGACCCGGAATTGTGGCGCTGGGCCGTGCGCGCGGGCTCGTCGAGGCGGGCGTGTGGGGGTTGTTGATCTTGATTTCGGTCGTGCCGTTTGTCGCCTTGCTGGCAAGCGCGCTTGTGCCGGCGATCGGGGTGCCGTTGGGGCCGGACACGGCAAGCTTCGCCGCCTTCGGCGAAGTGCTGCGCCAGCCTGTCGTCGCGGCGGCGTTCGGCAATTCGTTTTTGCTGTCGGCGATCGCGGCCGTCGTCTGCGTCGGTGTGGCCTTGCCGCTCGGCTATCTCGCGGCTTGGCGGCCGAATGCGCTTGTGCGCGCCGTCGGTGCGGTGGCTGAGCTGCCCTATGCGCTGCCGGGCATCGTGCTCGCGATCGCCTGCATCCTCACCTTCATCCGCCCGCTGCCGCTGCTGAACGTGTCGATCTACGGCACGCTGTGGATCATCGCGATCGCCTATGTCGCGCGCTTTCTGGTGCTGGCCTTGCGCCCCATCGCAGCGAGTTTTGCGCAGATCGATCCCGCACTCGACGATGCGGCCGCTGCCGCCGGTGCCGGTTTTGCGTATCGCCTGCGCACGGTGGCGTTGCCCTTGGCGGCACCGGCGGCAGGTGCTGGGGCCATTCTCGTTTTCTTGACGGCCCTCAACGAGCTCACCGTTTCGGCGTTGCTGTGGTCGTCGGGCTCGCAGACGCTGGGCGTAATCGTGTTTTCACTGCAGGAAGGCGGGGATTCGCCGCTCGCGGCAGCGGTCTCGATCGTCGCGATCGGCGTCGTCGTCGCCTTGATGGGCGTGCTGTCGCTGCTCCGGCACCGCCTGCCGCCAGGCACCTTGCCCTGGACGGCCTAACCGGGAAGGACCCAACCGTCTTTGGGGGCAAGGTTGAGCGTGTCGCCCGGCTGCGGGCGCGGCCCGTCGCCGAGTACTGCGCGCAAGTTCGTGTCGGGTTCGGCGAGCGGAACTGCCGCGATCTCCCACGCCCCGCCGATATAGGCCGCATGTGTGACGCGCACGCCAAAACCATCGGCGGCCGGTGCGAGATTTTCGGCGCGCAGCACAAGCTTGCGCGGCCCCGGTGCGCAGGCCGCCGAAGCGCGCACGCGCACGGACGCGCCGAAGATCTCGACCTGTGCCGCCCCATTTTCGTTGGCGGTCATGTGCGCGCCGACCACCATTCCGCGACCGACGAAGCGTGCGACGGCTTCGTTGTCGGGCTCGCGATAGAGCGTGCGCGGATCGGCGAATTGCAGCAGGCGGCCCGCTTCGAGCACGGCGATGCGGTCGGCCAGCGCCATCGCCTCGGCCTGGTCGTGCGTCACGTAGAGCATCGTGGCTTCGGTCTTGGCGTGGAACGAGGCGAAGCTTTCGAGCATGCTCGCGCGCAGATGGATGTCGAGATTGGCGAGCGGTTCGTCGAGCAAGACGAGGGCCGGGTCCATCGCCAGGCAGCGCGCGAGCGCCACGCGCTGGCGCTGGCCGCCGGAAAGTTCGGCAGGCTTGCGCGTCTCGAAGCCTGCGAGATCGACACTCTCGAGGGCGGCGGCCACGCGCGTGCGGATGGTTGCCTTGTCGAGCCCCGCCACGGCAAGCGCATAGCCCACATTGCCCGCCACATCCATGTGCGGCCACAGCGCGTAGGATTGGAACACGATGCCGACCTTGCGCGCCTCGGGCGGCACATGCGTGGCGGGCCCCGTGAGGAGCCTGTCGCCCAGCCGGATGGTGCCCGCATCGGCCGTCTCGAAGCCTGCGACCATGCGCAGCAAGGTCGACTTGCCGCAGCCCGAAGCGCCGAGCACGGCCACAAGCTCGCCCGCGTTGATCGCCAGCGACACGCGGTCGAGCGCTTGGATGCGGTGTCCGGAAGCGGCTGCGAAGTTTTTCGAAATTCCGTCGATCGTCAGGGCGTGCATGGTGAGGCGTGTTTAGCGACGAACGGCGACAATTCGGCGACAATCTGCGCATAGAGATCGCGTTTGAACGGCACGATCAGATCGGCCAGATGCGAAAGCGGCACCCACCGCCAGCTCGAAAACTCGGGCGTGTGCGCATCGAGCCTGATGTCGCCGTCCCGGCCCAGAAACTTGATCGCATACCATTTCTGGCGCTGGCCTTTGTATTGCCCGCGCCACATCGTGGCCGCCAGATGTTCGGGCAGGTCGTAGGCAAGCCAGCCGCGCGTGGCGCCGACCACGCGCACATGCGTAACGCCCGTTTCCTCGGCGAGTTCGCGCAAGGCTGCTGCCTGCGGCTCCTCGCCCGCATCGATGCCGCCTTGCGGCATCTGCCAGGCACCGGGCGCATCGCTGCGCTCGCCCACAAACGCAAGGCCCGTGCGGTCGAACAGCAGAATGCCGACGCCCGGGCGATAGAGGGGCGACGGCGCTGCCATCTTAGGGGCGCACCGAAGGCGGCGGCGGCGGTCCGCCGGCGGCCGGGGCTGCAGCGGTCGCGGCAAGGGCGGGCTGGCGATTGACCACCGCCGAGACGGGGGCAATCACGAAGCCGCGCGCTTCGATCTGGGCGAGCCAATTGATGAGCCGCTCGAACGTGACGGGATAGGTCTGCGCAATGCCAAGCGCTGCCCCGTTCTGGCGCGCAAGTCGCTCGAGATCGGCGAGTGCTCGGTCGATCGCGGGGCGCGAGGCTTCCTGGTCGATCAGCCGGTCGGCATAGGCGCGCGGCAGGCCCACGTCGTCGGCGATGCGCACGGCAACCGAGTTCGTGGCCGTGCGCGCATCGACCATCAGCAGGCCGCGCTGGAACAGCCGGTCGATGACCGGGCGCATCGCGTCGGCGGACGCCGTAAAGCGCGAGCCTTGCGCGTTGATGACGCCGACATAGCCTTGCGCGCGCTCGAGCGTCCAGGTCAGGCGTTCGAGATTCTGGCGCCCCGTGAGGGCCGTCAGCAGCGTCTGCGGGCCGGGGTCGGTATTGGGGAAATCCGTCGGCTCCATCGGCAGGCTCAGCAGCACCTCGTGCCCTGCCGCCCGCGCGAGGGCCACCCATTGGGCAAGCCCGTCCGCATAGGGCGTAAAGGCGAGCGTGATGCCGCCGCCGAGATTCTGGATGGCGGCATTGGTCGCCGCTTGGCTTTTGCCGAGATCGACGATCACGATCGCGATGCGCGGGCGCTTTTCCTCCGGATCGAAGGGTCGCGCAAAACGCACCCAAGTGGGTGCCGCAACGTCGCGCGGCGGCAATGCGGGCGGCGGCGGGCGTGCGACGGCGACGTTCGCCGGCGCTGCCGGGGTTGGCCGAACCGCCGCGGGCGGTGCGGGTTCGGGGGCGGCAACTTGTATGGGCGGCCGTGCCGGGCCCGGCGCTGGTGGGGGCGGGGTCGCGGACGGCGGGGCTTCGGCAACCGGTGCAGGCGTCGGCGGCGTTGCAACTGCCGCTGGCGGCGACTCAGGTGCGGGAGCGGGCGCCGGTTCGGGTTGGGCGGCCGTTGTGGGAAATGTGGGCGTTGGGAATGCCGGTACGGGAAGCGGTATGGATGGCGATGCGGCCGGTGCGGGCGCAGGCGCGAGCGGTGCGGGTGGCGGGACTTCCGCCGCCGCCGTCTCGACCGGCGGCAGGTCGATTTGGGCGGCGATCGGCGTGCCCAAATCGATCGCCTCGGGCGGGTTCACGTTCGAATAGACGACGAAGCCGCCGATGCCGAGCACCAGCAAGGCCCACGCAACCCCCAGCGCCGACGGCCCGCTCCGGGCGGGGTCCGTCGATGTGGGCTTGGGATCGCGCGCGGCCATGCCGGTCGGTCGCTCCTTGAGGCGTATCCTCAGTTCGTGCGCTGATTGTAGAGGGCAAGACCCCGCAGCAAATCGAAAGCGCGGCTCAGCTGGTAGTCTTGCGTGCTCTCCTGCTGGCGCTCTTCGTTTTCCGGGGCCGGCGTTGCGGCGGGCGGCGTTGCGGCCGGCGTTTCGCCGCCTTGGGGGTTGCGCAAAGCGCCGCGCAGATCGGCTTCGCGCCGCTGCGAGCCTTGCGGTGTCGCTTCGATGCGGGCGGCTTCCACAACGATGTCGGGATCGATGCCTTGCGCTTGGATCGAGCGACCCGACGGCGTGAAGTAGCGCGCCGTCGTCAAGCGAATGGCACCTTGGTTGCCGATCGGGCGGATCGTCTGGACCGAGCCTTTGCCGAAGCTGCGCGTCCCCAGCACGATCGCGCGGCGATGGTCTTGCAACGCACCCGCGACGATTTCCGAGGCCGAGGCGGAGCCGCCATTGATCAGCACCACCAGCGGCATGCCGTTGAGGATGTCGCCCGCGCGCGCGTTGAAGCGCTGGGCTTCGTCCGTGCGGCGACCGCGCGTCGAGACGATTTCGCCGCGCTCGAGGAACGCGTCCGAGACCGAGACCGCCTGGTCGAGCAGGCCGCCCGGATTGTTGCGCATGTCGAGCACCAGACCCTTGAAGCGCGGCCCGAGCTGCTCGCGCATGCGCGTGACGGCGTTGCGCAAGCCCGTGTCGGTCTGCTCGGTGAAGGAGGTGATGCGCACATAACCGATCTCGCCTTCGATGCGCGAGCGCACCGACTGCACGCGGATCACGGCCCGGTTGAGCGTGACTTCGAAGGGCGCTGCGTCGCCGCGCCGGATCATGATCTTGATCGGGCTGTTGACGGGCCCGCGCATTTTTTCGACCGCTTCCTGCAGCGACAGGCCGAGCACCGGCTCGCCGTCGAGCTGCACGATGAGGTCGTTGGGGCGCAGCCCTGCGCGCGCTGCGGGCGTTTCGTCGATCGGCGAGACGACCTTCACGAGGCCGTTTTCCATCGTCACTTCGATGCCGAGGCCGCCGAATTCGCCGCGCGTCTGCACCTGCATGTCGCGGTAGGAGCGCGCATTGAGGAACGAGGAGTGCGGATCGAGGGCCGTCAGCATGCCGTTGATCGCATCTTCGATCAGCTTGCGGTCGGGCACTTGCTCGACATAGTCGTTGCGCACAATCTCGAAAATTTCGCCGAACAGATTGAGCAGGCGGTAGGTCTCCGACGAGGCGCCCGTCGCAGGGGCTTGCGGCGCTTGTGCGGCAGCCGGAACCGCGTAGAGGGCAGGCAGGACTGCAAACGCGGTTGCGAAGGCAGCGGCGGCGATCTTGCGGGCGAACATTCGAAGGTCCTTTCCGCGTCCGCCACGATGGCGGACGTCCAAATTCTTTTCGCGGCTCTTAGCGCCGCGCACTTGTCCCGGCCGTCTGCAACCAGGGCGTGGGATCCACCGGCTGTCCGTTGCGCCGAAGCTCGAGATAGAGCACCGGCATTCCGCGATCGTCGATCCCCGCCCGGCCGACCGGTTCGCCCGCCGTGACGGTTTGCCCCACCGCAGCGTCGATTCGGCTCAACTGTGCCAGGATCGAATGATACCCGCCGCCGTGTTCCAGGATCAAGATTTGCCCGTAGCCGCGAAAAGTCCCGGCAAAGGCCACCGTTCCGTCGGCCGGGGCTACGAGGCTGGCCGCCTCGCGCGGTTCGATCGTGAGGCCCCTGGATATCTGGCCGCCCGGCTGCGCTTGGCCCCAATTCTCGACGATCCGGCCGCGCACCGGCCAGCGATAGGCCGGCAGGGCCTGCAGGTCGGCGGGGGAAACGGGGGCGCTGCGCGCATTGGCGCGCGCATTTTGGGGCGAAATTGCGGGGGCTGGCTCGAGCCGGCCCAGCAATTCGGCCGATTCGCGCCCCAGTCTTGCGATGCGGGCGGCGGTATCGCCGCGCTCGTCGGCAAGGCGCGCGACTGCGCGTGCGCGTGCGGCAAGGGCCGTTTCCAGTTGCGCGCGTTCCTGGGCGAGGTCGGCCAAGGATTTGGCAAGGGCGGTGCGGGTCTGCAGATGGGCTTGGCGCGCGGCCGTGAGGGCCGCAAGCTCGTCTTTGAGCGCATGCGCTTGGCGCTCCAGCGTGCCGACCATGGCACCGACGAGGGTGGCGGTGCGCGCCGCCTCGAGCGGCGTGGCGGGATCGAGGGCGAGCGCTTCGGGCGGCTGGCGGGCGAGCCGCTGCAGGGCACCGGCCAGTGCCGCGATCTCGCCGCGGCGGTTGGCGATGGCGGCTTCGCGCATTCCCCGCTCGGCGTCGATTTCGGCCAAACGCAGCTCGAGTTCGCTTGCCTCGTCCTCGCGCGCCATGGCGGCGGCGGCGGTACTGCGGGCGGCTTCTTGCAGCTTTTCGAGTTCGCTTTGCTCGGCCGTCGCCCGGCGCTCGAGCGTGCTCGCACGGGTGCGCTCCTGCTCGATCTGGCGTTCGATCTGGCGCACCTGCTCGCCGCGTTCGGCAGCGTTCTGGGCATAGGCCGGGGATGCCGCCAGCAAGATGCCGAAAGCGGCGGCCGCACGTCTCATTCGGCTGAAACGGGTGGTTGCAGCAGCGAATGGCCGGTCATTTCGGGCGGTACGGCAAGCCCCATCAGTTCGAGGATCGTCGGGGCGACGTCGGCAAGCTTGCCGTCGGCAAGATGGACGGGCGCATTGCGGCCCGGCCGCGTGCCGCCGACGAGATAGACGGGAACGGGGTTGAGCGTGTGCGCCGTCATCGCCTGGCCCGACGCCGGATCGCGCATGCATTCGCAATTGCCGTGGTCGGCCGTAACGAGCAAGGCCCCGCCTTGCGCTTCGACGCTGCGTGCCAAGCGCCCGAGGCACGCATCGACGGTTTCGACCGCCTTGATCGCGGCCCGCAGATCGCCCGTATGGCCCACCATGTCGCAATTGGCGTAGTTGACGACGATGAGGTCGTAAAGGCCCGCATCGACGGCCGCGACGAGCTTGTCGGTGAGTTCCACCGCCGACATCTCGGGCTTGAGATCGTAGGTCGCGACCTTGGGCGAGGGCACCAAAATGCGCGCCTCGCCCGGCAATTCGGCTTCCGCCCCGCCGTTGAAGAAGAAGGTCACGTGCGCGTATTTCTCGGTTTCGGCGATGCGCAATTGTTTGAGCCCGGCCGCCGACACGACCGACCCCAGCATATTGTCGAGCGATTGCGGGGCGAACAGGGCGGGCATATGCGCCGACAGCGTGTCCGAATAGGCGACAAGCCCGAGTGTGGCCGCAAAAGCGGGCATGCGGCGGCGCGCAAAACCGTCGAAACCGGGCAGCAGCAGGGCGTCGAGAATTTCGCGCGCGCGGTCGGCGCGGAAATTGGCCATCAAGAGACCGTCGCCCGCGGCCATGCCCTTGTAGCCGCCGAGGCTGGCGGGAAGCACGAATTCGTCGGTCACGTCGGCGGCATAACTCGCCGCCAAAGCCGCCTGCCAATCGGCAAAACGCGGGGCTTCGGCATCGACCAGGGCAGCGTAGGCCAACGCCACGCGGTCCCAGCGTTTGTCGCGGTCCATGGCGTAAAAGCGCCCGGCGAGGGTTGCGAGCGACGTGTTCGGCAAAGGGGCGATGTCGGCCGCGAATCTTTCGAGATAGGCCTCGGCACTCTTGGGCGGCGTGTCGCGCCCGTCGAGGAAGGCGTGCACGACAACCGGCACGCCCGCGGCGGCCAGAATGCGCGCCAGTGCCGCCATATGGTCTTGATGCGCATGCACCCCGCCCGGCGAGAGCAGGCCCAGCAGATGCGCCGTACCGCCGGTCTTTTTGAGAGTTTCCACGAAAGCCAGCAAACCCGGCATGGCTGCGAGGGTGTCGTCCTCGATGGCCGCGTCGATGCGCACCAGATCCTGCATCACCACGCGGCCGGCCCCCAGATTCATGTGCCCGACTTCGGAATTGCCCATCTGGCCGGTCGGCAGGCCGACATAGCGCTCGGAGGCCTGCAAAAAGGCCGGCGCATGCAGGCTGGCGAACCGGTCCAGATTCGGCGTGCGGGCTAGGCGGATCGCGTTGTCGGCGCGCTCGACGCGATAGCCGAAGCCGTCGAGCACGCAAAGAATCACGGGGCGGCAAGTCGGTGCGGTCATGTCATCCATCTAGCGCGTGTTCGCTGTCGACGGGAGGGTGCGTTTGCAAAATGCAAATCGATGCTTCGAGGTATCCACTCTATGACATTTTGACGCAGCCGCCTTCAAGATACGCTGGAATCGTAGGACGATTCGCGGTAACTCGCTATATAAGCGGATCGAATACTGCCGAGCCGATAATAAACATGGGGACCGTACGATGAAAAACATTCCGATTGCGCCAAAAATCTACGCCGTGCTGTTGCTGCTGTCCTTTGTGGCCGCTGCATTGTCAGTCAGTGGGATCCGCGCGCTCTCGGACCTCAGAGACGATGTGAACAAAATCACCGGTGAGGCCACGCGCATTCTGCACGGGGGCCGGGGTACTGCAAATCTGCTTGCGTATGCCCGCGCGGTCGAGTTTTTGCCGATCGAATTGACTGCAGATTCGCGCACAAAAATGGAAGCATTGGTCGAGGACGAGCATCGTCGGTTTATCGCGCGGCTCGACCAGTTACAGCCGCTGCTCTT
Source organism: Magnetospirillum sp. (assembly GCA_027532905.1). Classification (NCBI taxonomy): domain Bacteria; kingdom Pseudomonadati; phylum Pseudomonadota; class Alphaproteobacteria; order Rhodospirillales; family Rhodospirillaceae; genus Magnetospirillum; species Magnetospirillum sp. The sequence continues at coordinate 767,644 of JAPZUA010000001.1, read as the reverse complement.
GTCGGAAGAGCTGCGGGCGGCAGTCACGCGCGCGCGCGCGATTTTGGCACGCCACAAGGCCCAGGCCGACACGATCAAAAGCCTGTCGCGCGACGGCAAGTTCGAGGAAGCCGGCAAGATTGCCTATGAGTTCAGCGGCCTGATCGACGAAATCCGCGCTCAAATTCGTCCGATCGAAGACCGAAGCCTGGCCGGATTTACTGCGGCCGCGAAAGCTGTTGAAGACAACTATCAGGGCGCCAAAACGTTTTCGATCAGCCTCACCGCAGGCGGCGTTCTGGGGGCATTGCTTCTGGGCACGGCGATTATCTTTATCGGCATTTTGATGCCGCTCAAGCGCGTCATGGCGGCGATGCGCGAGACGGCGGCGGGCAATTTGGACATCGCGATCCCGCACAAGGACCAGACCGAGGAAATCGGCAAACTCGCGACCGCCCTGCAAGTGTTCCAGGATGCCGGCAAAGAGAAACTGCGCCTGGAGGCCGAACAGAGGGCGGCAGCAGCCGAAGCCGAGCGCCAGAAAAAGCAGGCATTGCTCGACATGGCCGAAACGGTCGAGCGCGAAACCTCCGCTGCCGTCGAATCGATCGCGGCCACTACGCGCCAAGTCGACAATGCTGCGCAGGGCATGACGACCTTGGCGCAGGAAGTGTCGACCGACAGCCAGTCGGTTGCAGCGGCCTCCGAAGAAGCGCTCGTCAATGTGCAGACCGTGTCGTCGGCGGCCGAAGAATTGTCGGCCTCGATCCGCGAGATCTCGGGCCAGGTCGCGCGTGCGTCGAGTGTGACCAAGCACGCGGTCGCGAGCGGCGAGAAGGCGCAGGCGACGATCCGCTCGCTGTCGGACGCGGTCGCGAAAATTTCGGAAGTGACGAAGCTCATCGGCCAGATCGCAGGCCAAACCAACCTGCTCGCGCTCAACGCGACCATCGAAGCCGCGCGCGCGGGCGATGCCGGCAAGGGCTTTGCGGTCGTGGCCTCGGAGGTCAAGAACCTCGCCAACCAGACGGGTCGTTCGACCGAAGACATCGACCGTCAGGTCGGCGAGATCCAGGCCGCGACCGAAGCGGCCGTGGCAGCCGTCGCCGAAATCGGCGAGCGCATCCGCGAGGTGGACGAGGTCGCAAGCGCCATTGCGGCCGCCATGGAAGAGCAGGGGGCCGCCACGCAGGAGATCGCGCGCAATGTCGGCCAGACGGCCGAAGCCTCGCGCGAGGTCTCCTCGAAGATCCAGAACGTCAGCCGCGAAGCCGACTCGGTCGGCAACTCGGCGGCCGAAGTGCGCGCGGCGATCGCGTCGGTCACCAAAAACGTCGAGGGTCTGCGCCAGATCCTGGTGCGCGTGGTGCGCACCTCCACGCAAGACGCCAACCGGCGCAAGTTCCCGCGCTTTGCGATCCAGGCCAGCGTGGACGTCTACGACGGCAGCGGCGCGCGCATCGAGGGCACGCTGGTCGACGCTTCGGAAGGCGGGGCGCATGTGCGCACCAATCATGCGATGCGCAGCGGCGAGCGCGGCACTTTGCGTTTCGACGGGCTGTCGCAGACGCTGGCCTTTACCGTGCGCGAGCGCTTCAACGACCAGATCCATCTCGAGTTCGAAAAGCCGCCTGCCGACTACGCGCCGTGGCTCGGCCGCCGCAGCGCAGGTCTCAAGGCGCTTTAAGGGCGACCGAGCGGCGCGCGAGCAGCAGCAGGCTCAAAGCGTCGCGCATTTCGCCGGTCTGCCAGAGTTCGTCGGCCGCGGCGGCGTCGAAAAACGCCACGCGGCCGAGCCCGGCTTCGTCCGTTTCCAGCACATGGTCCGCAAGCGCGGTGCAATTGCGCGCGACATAGAGGGCTGCCCGCGTCGCCATGGCGGCGGGCTCCGCATGCACGCTGCCGAGCGACACGAGATCGCCTGCCGTGCAGGCAAGCCCCGTTTCCTCGGCGAGTTCGCGCAACGCCGCTGCGGCCGGATCTTCGCCCGCTTCTACGAAACCTTTGGCCGCTTCCCAACTCCAGCCGTCGATCGCGTGGCGCCAATTGCGCAGCAACGCGACGCGCCCGTCGGCCAGGATCGGCAAGACGGCCACCCCGCCGATCGCGTTGGCGGGAACCGCTTTGGCTTCGAGCACCAGATAGTCCGGCACCTGTGCGCCGCTTGCGTCGGCGATCGCGTCGGCGAACACGCGCCAGACGCGGTTCTCGAAAACCGCGCGCCGGCCGAGGCGGCGGATTGGCGGGACGTCGTCGGCGGTCACGGCGTTTCTTTCGCAACGATGGATGCGGCCGACTGCCAGCTTTCGGGCGTGCCGATATCGACGAAGCGCGCCGCACGGTCGAGATGCACGCCGAGTGTGCCCGGCGCAAGGGCCGCAAAAACGTCGCGCTCGAGCGAGCCCGGCCCTTGGGCGGCGATGCGGGCGAGCAAAGCTTGCGACAGCAGATACACGCCGGCATTGATCGCGGCGGGACCGGCGAAGCTTGCGTCTTTTTCGACGAAGGCCCGGAGCCTGCCGTCGGCGATGTCGAGGCGGCCGTAGCGTGCTGCGTCGGCGACTTCGACCGCCAGCAAGGTTGCAGGCGATCCGCTTCTTCGATGGGCGGCAAGCATCGGCGCAAGATCCGCGTCCACGAACGTGTCGCCGTTCACGACGAGGATGGGATCGCTGCGCAGCTTCGCGCGCGCAAAGCCGATCGCGCCGCCGGTGCCGAGCGGCTGCGGTTCGATGCTGGTCTCGAACGCGATGCCCGCGCGCGGATGGTCGGCCAGATGCGCTTCGAGCTGTTCGGCGCGATGGCCGAGCAGCAACACGATGCGCCGCGCCCCTTGGGCGCCGAGCCAATCGAGCAGATGTTCGACGAAGGGGCGCGCCGCCACGGGTGCGAGCGCTTTGGGCAGGCCGGGCACGGTCGCGGCAAGCCTTGTACCGAGCCCGCCGGCCAGGACCGCGACGTCGATCGCATCGAGCGCTTTTGCCATCGTTCCCGCGTACGACGAACGGCCGCCTACCTCAAGCGATTTTCGGTCCGGCGATTTTCGGCAGCGTGAGGCGCGCCTCGAGGCCTTTGGGCCTGCGATTGGCGAGCGTTACGTCGCCGCCATGCGCGCGGGCGACGTCGCGCGCGACCGCAAGCCCCAAGCCCGCCCCGCCGGTTTCGCGCGAGCGCGAGGCTTCGAGCCGCACGAAGGGGCGGAACACGTCTTCGAGCCGGTCGGCGGGAATGCCGGGTCCGTCGTCGCTGACGACGACGGCGATCGCGTCGGCCTCGACGCCGAGCCGTACGCGCGCCGGCCCGGCATAGGCGAGCGCGTTGTCGATGAGATTGGCGAGTGCGCGTTTGAGGGCACCCGCGCGGCCTTCGATGACGAGGCTCGCCGGGCCCTCGTATTCGACCGGCCGGTCCATGTCGATGCGCTCGTCCACGAGCGTCTGCACGAGGGCCGCAAGATCGAAACGCTCGGGCGCCGCTTCGAGCGCGTCGGCGCGCGCGAATGCGAGCGTCTCGCCGATCATGCGCTCCATCTCTTCGAGATCTCCGAGCGCTTTGGCGCGCTCGGACTCGTCGCCGATTCCCTCGGCTCGCAAGCGCAGTCTTGTGAGCGGCGTGCGCAGATCGTGGCTCACGGCGGCAAGCAGCTGCGTGCGGTCTTCGACATGGCGCACGAGCTGGCCGCGCATGCGCGCCAAGGCTTCGCCGATCGTGCGCACTTCGCGCGGCGCGTCTTTGGCGGCTTGCGTAAGCGGGGCGAGGCCCGCACCGGCGCGGGCGGCTTCGCGCGCGAGGGCTGCAAGCGGGCGCACGAGCCGGTGTGCGGCCCACCACGCGGCAAAAGCGCCCGCTGCGGCGGTTGCGGCAAGCCATGCCGCGAACACGATCCAGCCCCAGCCGATCTGCGCTTCTTTCGGGCGCACGACGAGCCAGGTGCCGTCGGGGCCGCGTACGGCGAGCACGAAACTGCCGGGCACCACGCCGCCGGTCCCTTCGTTCCAGACGGACGCTTCGTCGGGCACGCGGCGGATATAGCGGTCGGGCGCGTTCCACGCGCGGCCCGGTGCGAAGGCGACGAGATCCACCTCGACCCGGTAGCCCGGCGGCAGCCGCTCGGCGATGCCGCGCTGCAGGCGCCCACCCGGCCCGCGCGGCCGGCGCGGTTCGGCGTCGGTCTCGAAGGTCGGTTGCAACGCGAACGACAAATGTGCGACCTCGGGGCGCTCGCGCAAGGCGCGCGCGCGCTCGCCCGGCGGGCGCGTGAAGACCTCGCGCGCCACGTCCGACGTCGTATCGACGAGCCAGCGTGCCTGGAACACCTGCAACTCGTGCGGCCGCAGCAGCAAGGCGACGCCCACGGCGGCCAATTGCGCCAGCACCAGCCCGAGGATCGAGACGGCCGCAATGCGCGCGGCAATGCCGTCGAGCCAAGCGATGCGTTTCACGTGCCTGCCTCGACGTCGGCGGCGAACATGTAGCCGCCGTTGCGCACGGTGCGGATGATTTCGGGTTTGGTCGGATCGGGTTCGATCTTGCGGCGCAGGCGCATCACGGCCACGTCGATCGAACGGTCGAACAATTGCGCGGCTCGCCCGCGCGCCAGATCGAGCAGCTGCTCGCGGCTCAGCACGCGTTGCGGGCGCTCGAGAAAGGCCCACAGGAGATCGAATTCGGCGTCTGTCGTGGGCACGAGCGCCCCGTCGGGCCGGTGCAGTTCGCGGCGTGCGGCGTCCACGCGCCAGCCCGCAAAGCGGAAGCTGCGCGTCTTGGGCGCTTCGTCGCTGCGCTCGCCCGTGCGGCGCAGAATGGCGCGGATGCGCGCCACCAGCTCGCGCGGGCTGAAAGGTTTGGCGAGATAGTCGTCCGCACCCATCTCGAGCCCGACGATGCGGTCGATCTCGCCGCCGCGCGCGGTCAGCATCAGGATCGGCACGTCGCTTGTTGCGCGCATGCGGCGCGCGATCGAAAGCCCGTCTTCGCCGGGCAGCATCAAATCGAGCACCACGAGATCGAAGCGCCCGGCCGCGAGGGCGGCGTCGGCTTCGCGCGCATCGCCGACGGCCGTGGCGCGCAGGCCGTTCTCGGTCAGCAGCCGCACGATGAGGCGTCTTATCTCGCGGTCGTCGTCGACGATCAGAATATGGGCGGTGCGCATGTTCATGACGGGTATAAGTCTAGCCGCGTCGAGGCGTGCCGCCTACGGCCTGCGGTGTAACGCCGGGTTACACGATGAAACGCCACAGTCATCGCCGCAGCGCGCATCTCTGCGACAAGGATCGCGTCGAAACCCGACACGATCCAACCAGGAGATTTCCCCCATGAAGACTCGCATCGTTGCAGCCCTCGCTTTGTCGCTTGTCGCCGGTGCGGCCCTCGCCCAGGACCGTCCCGCACGCGAGCACGATCGCCGCCCCGACCACATGTCGGACCGGTCGCAAGGCATGCTCGACCGCATGTGCCGCGACGGGGATGCGCGGCTCGCCAGCCGCCTTTCCTATACGGAAGCCAAGGTGAAGCCGACATCCGAGCAGCGTGCGGCGTGGGACGCGTTCGCGCGCGACGCGCGTGCGGCGGCCGAGCCCATTAAGCGCCTGTGCGCTACCCCGACGGCGGCCGCTCCGGCCAACGACGCGGCGGCAAGCCTGGCGCGCCGCGAAACCGTCATGGCTGCCATGCTTGAGGGGATGAAGACGATCCGCCCGGCCCTCGAGCGGCTGCAACTGGCCCTCAACGACCAGCAGAAAGCCGCCCTTGCCGAAACGTTCGAGCATCGCGGGCGCGGCCACGGGCACGGCATGCGGTAGAGGCGGCGACCGGGCCTGCATTTGCTTGTCGGGGTCGGGGCGTATACTTTTTGGGGTCTCGAGTCGAACTCCAGGAAGATGAAAAGCCCCGACCCCAAAGCCGACATGTATCTGGCCAAGGCCAAACGCTTCCGCCAGCGTGCGGCAGGGTTTCGCCATACCCTCAAGCGCGACGATCTGATGCGCGCACACCGGCTCGAACTCGAACAAATGGTCGTCAATCTCGAAGGGGCGGCCAAACAGCTCGAGCGCATGGCCGGCGGCGCCGACTTCCAGATGGAGGCCGAGCTTGATCGCGTGCGCGCGGTCCGCGACGGCGCGCCGGTACCGTCGACTGCCGCCACGCAGCGCTTTTTTGCCGCCGCCGACAATGTCGCGCGGAACCGGACTGTAAATCACCTGGGCAAAAAACCGGGTGCTGCACCGGTCCCGGCGACCAAGCCCGCCCCCGGCCGAATGGCGCCGCGTTCGGCCAAATATTCGCGCCGCCCGGGCACCTGACCGGGCAGCTGAAGCGCCCCCTCTTGATGAGGGCGCGTGCGCTTGCCATATTGATTGCAAGGCGTCGATGCCCGTGCTTCAGGGGTCGGCGCCGACCGTAACTTGGCATTGCTCGTTGGGAGGGTGCCGCCGATGACGCGTTTGTCGCTGTTCAACAATCCGCTGCTGCTTGGATTCGACGAATTCGAGCGCACGATCGACCGCATTGCCAAACATGCGGCCGAAGGCTATCCGCCCTACAATATCGAGCAGATCGGCGAAAACGGTCTGCGCATCACGCTCGCCGTCGCCGGCTTCGGGCTCGACGATCTGTCGATCACGGTCGAGAACAACCAGCTTGCGATCCGCGGCAAGCAGACCGACGAGCAGGGCCGCGTCTATATCCATCGCGGCATCGCCGCCCGCCAATTCCAGCGCAGTTTCGTGCTTGCCGACGGCATCGAAGTGACGGGCTCCACGCTCGACAATGGCCTCTTGCACATCGACCTGATGCGCCCCTTGGCCGAGCCCAAAGCGCGCTCGATCCCCATTCGCAGCGGTGCCAACGCCGCGAAGAACAAGACGATCGACGTGGGCGCAGCCCGCCTCGACGACCAAGCGGCAACCCCAGCCGCGAGCAAGGAGCGTTGATATGAACCAATCCACCGCCGGTTCCGAACCCATGTCGGCCGAAGCTTTTGCCGCATTGGGTGTGCAGGGTGTCGCCTATGTGCGGCGCCTTGTCGAGACGTTGCCCGGCGAATCAGCTCCGCGCCCGATCTATGCGATTTTTGCCGCCGACGGCGAGCGCATCGGCACAGCCCCCGACCGCGATCTGGCGTTTGCCGCCATTCGCCAGCACGAACTCGAGCCGCGCGACGCAATGTAAGTGTTGGTTCGGCGCGCGGCCGTCAGGCCGCGTGACTGGCCCCAGCGGCCGTCAGGCCGCGTGGCTGGCAGCGTGTTCGGTCAAAAGCGCGTAGAGCGCGTCGGCGCGGTCCGAGCCGCGCAGTTTTTCGCACATGCGCCGGTCGCGCAGCAGCCGCGAGACGCGGGCGAGCGCCTTCAGATGGTCCGCACCCGCACCCTCGGGTGCGAGCAGCATGAAAATGAGATCGACCGGCTGCTCGTCGATCGCTTCGAAATCGACCGGCTTTTCCAGGCGCGCGAACACGCCGTAGAGGCGCTTCAAGCCCGCAAGCTTGCCGTGCGGGATCGCGATGCCGTTGCCCACGCCCGTGGTGCCGAGCCGTTCGCGCTCGAGCACAACGTCGAGGATCAGGCGTTCTTCGACCGAGGAAAGCTCGGCCGCCTTGCGCGCAATCTCGTGCAGCACCTGCTTTTTGTTGGTGGCGCGAACCGAGGCGAGGACCGCTTCGGGGGCGAGAAATTCGGTGAGTTCCATGGAGGGCATTGGCGGGCGCCTAGCGTTTGGCCGAGGTGGCGGATTGCGCGCCCGGATCGATCCAACCGATCGCTCCGTCCGCGCGCCGATAGACGACGTTGAATTGGCCGTTGGCGCTGTTGCGGAACATCAGCACCGGTTTCTGGCCGAGATCGAGGCGTGCGACCGCTTCGCCCACGCTGTGCGTGCCGATGTCGGTCGTCATTTCCGCAACGATGGGGGCGGCGAGCTGCGCTTGGTCGAGCGTTTCGGCTTCCGTTTCGATCACGGCATAGCGGGCGGCTTCGAATACGCCGTCGTCGGCGTCCGCACCCTTGCCGCGCTTGCGGTCCTTGATGCGGCCCTTGTGGCGCTTCAGGCGATGGTCGAGCCGTTCGACCGCACCGTCGAAGGCGGCATAGGGGTCGCTTGCTTCGTGGTGGCTCTGCAGCGTCATGCCGCGGCGCACATGCACCGAAATGTCGGCGCGGAAGATATGGCGCTGGCGTTCGAACACGACCTTGCCTTCGAGGGCGCGGCCGAAATAGCGATCGACCGCCGCTTGGAGAATCTTGCCGACATGGTTGCGCAACGAATCGCCGACATCGAGGCGCTTGCCGCTTACTGACAACTGCATGATTGGGGTCGTTTTCCGGTTGAGTGTGCGACGTAAAGACACGGGCTGCGGGCCGCGCCGTCCGGCCCTTCTTTCCGCAATTGCCGGGGAACATAGGTGGCCATTGCAAGGCTCGTCAAGTCGGCTGCAAGGCTCGTCAAGTCGGGGGCGACGCGATGGTTGCGCATTTTTTTCCACCCTTTGGCCGAGCCTGCGCCCGGGTCCTGCAAGGGTCAAGCGTTTTCCCTTAAGCGACTAGAAACCCGACGCTTTTTCGCGTCTGCGCTGGACCGACGAAGCGATGTTCATCGCCTCGCGATACTTGGCGACCGTACGTCTTGCAATGTCGATGCCGCTGGCTTTGAGCAGCTCGACGATGCGGTCGTCGGACAGGATCTCCGTTGCGGTCTCGGCATCGATCAGGCCGCGGATATGGTCGCGCACGGCCTCGGCCGAATGCGCGTCGCCCCCGCCCGAGGCCGGGATCGCCGAGGTGAAAAAATATTTGAGTTCGAAGATGCCGTGCGGGGTCGCGATGAACTTGTTGGTCGTGACCCGGCTCACGGTCGATTCGTGCATGTCGATGGCGGCCGCGATGTCGCGCAGCACGAGCGGCTTCAGATGGCGCACGCCGCCGCGGAAGAACCCGTCCTGCTGGCGCACGATCTCGACCGACACTTTGAGAATCGTCTGCGCGCGCTGGTGCAGCGATTTGACGAGCCAGTTGGCCGCATGCAGCCGCTCGGCGACGAATTCCTTTTCCTGCTTGGTGCGCACGGCCCCGTGCACGCGCGCGTGATAGCGCGTGTTGACAAGCACGCGCGGCAGCGTTTCCTGGTTGAGCTCGATGATCCAGCTGCGGTCGGCGGCCAGGCGCATCAAAACGTCGGGCACGATCGGGCTTGCAAGTGCCCGGTCGAAGGCGAGCCCTGGCTTGGGGTCGAGGCTGCGCAGCTCGGCCACCATGTCCTGCAGATCTTCGTTGTCGCAGGCGCACAGACGCTGCAGCGTGGCGACGTCGCGCTTGGCCAGCAGATCGAGATTTTCGAGCAGCTTTTCCATGCACGGGTCGAGACGGTTGCGCTCGGCCAATTGCAGGGCCAAGCACTCTTTGAGGCTGCGCGCGAAGATGCCGGGCGGATCGAAGCGCTGGCAGCGCTTCAACACGCGTTCGATCTCCGCCTCGTCGATGTCGAGCTTGGCAGCAAGCTCGCCGAGCGGCGCTGTCAAGTAGCCGCAATCGTCGATGAGATCGACGAGGCGGGCCGCGATGATGCGGTCGACGGGCTCGGCGAAATCGACTCCCGCTTGCGCCAGCAGATGTTCGCGCAGCGAAACCGGGCGTGCCAGTGTCTGTTCGAGGCCGAATTCCGAATCCTCGAAATCCGAGCGCCCGCCGGTCCCCTTCCATTCGCCGAGGAACTCGCCTTCGCCCTGCGGCTCGTCGGCACCCTTGCTGAAATTGTTGTCGTAGTCGATGTCGAGCGGGGCTTCGTTCGACTGGGCCGCACCCGCCACCGGATCGAGCAGCGAGGTTTCGGCGTCGGCACGCGCCAGATCGGGCGCTTCGCCGCGGTCGACGATTTCGGCGGCTCCGCTTTCGGCACCCGGCTCGTCGCGCTCGAGCAGCGGATTTTGCGCAAGCTCCTCTTCGACGAATTGGGCGACTTCCAGATTGGAGAGCTGCAGAAGCTTGATCGCCTGCTGCAGCTGCGGCGTCATCACGAGCTGCTGCGTCTGGCGCAGGTCGAGGCGCGGGGCAAGACGGTTCATGTTTGCCCTCCGCGCGTCATAGCGAGAACCGCTCGCCGAGATAGACGCGCCGTACGTCGCGCGAGGCGACGATCGCGTCGGGCGTACCTTCCATCAGCACGTGGCCGTCGTGCAGGATGTAGGCGCGATCGACGATCTCCAGCGTTTCGCGCACATTGTGGTCGGTGATCAGCACGCCGATGCCACGATCTTTCAAGTGGCGCACGAGATCGCGGATGTCGCCGACCGCAATCGGGTCGATGCCCGCGAGCGGTTCGTCGAGCAGCACGAAATGCGGCTGCGAGGCGAGGGCGCGCGCGATTTCCACGCGCCGCCGCTCGCCGCCCGACAGCGCCATCGCGGGCGCTTGGCGTAGATGCGAAATCGAAAACTCGGCCAGCAGTTCGTCGAGCACCGCCTCGCGCCTTGCGGTGTCGCTTTCGATGAGCTCGAGGACGGCGCGGATATTCTGCTCGACCGTGAGGCCGCGGAAGATCGAGGTTTCCTGCGGCAGATAGCCGATGCCCAAGCGCGCGCGCCGGTACATCGGCAGGCTCGTGATGTCGGCGCCGTCGAGCCGGATCGAGCCGAAATCGGGCGCGATCAAACCCGTGATCATGTAGAAGCACGTGGTTTTGCCGGCCCCGTTGGGCCCAAGCAGGCCGACCGCTTCGCCGCGCTGCACGCTCAGCGTCACTTCGCGCACCACCGGCCGGCCTTTGTAGCGTTTGCCGAGCTTGTGCGCGACGAGGCCCGGATTGTCCGCTACGACCCGCAATTCCGGCGCATCGCCGGTCGCCGCTGAAGCGGAGGGGGCTTGCGCCGTGCGCACGGGATAGGGCCGGTCGTTCATGGCCGCGCCTGCTGCGGAATGAGCAGGCCGCGCACGCGCCCGTCGCCCGATCCGGGCGCACTCAGCAGGCGCGAGATGCCGGTATTCATGTTCACTTCGCCGAAATCGCCGGCCATCTGGTTGTCGCCGCGCGTGAGGCGCACATTGCCGGCGAGCTGCGCAATGCTCGTCTGCATGTTGTAGACGCCGCGATCGCCGCGCGCGATTTCGGTCGGCGTGGAAACGTGCACGTTGCCGAACGCCTCGACGCGCTGCAGACGCGCATCGTTGCCGCCCGGCGCGTTACCTGTGGCCGGGCGCTGGCCGCTGCGCGCATTCTGCTGCCCGCGTGCCGGTGCGGCCGCTGTTCGCGCTTGCGGCTGTTGTTGCACGAAGTGCGCCGTCATTACGTCGGCCGTCATGCGCCGTTCGCCCGACACGATCATCGCGTTGCCGCGTGCGACCGCAATCTCGCGCGCGGCCCAGTATTCGAGCGTGTCGCGCGCGGTCAGCGTGTCGGTGGGCGTGGTGAGCCTGAGGGCGCGACCCGTCACGACCACAACTTCGCTGTCGACGTCGAAGATGCCGCGATCGCCCTCGACCTTCTGGGTGGGCGTTTCGAAGCGCACATTGCCGATCGCTTCGTAGCGGAAGATTTCGGTGCCGCCGGTGGCCGCTTCGCGATACCACGCGACGAGCCGATCGCCATAGACGCTCGTGTCGCCCTGGCGTGCGGCGGCATTGCCGGTCGCGACATAGCGCTTGGCATCGCGGTCCCATTCGATGCCGTTGCTGGCCGTGATCTCGATGGGCGTTCCCGAGCCGCCGCGCCCGAGATCGATCGCCTGGCTCCAGGCGGCCGCACCCCAGGTGCTGCATACGGCCGACAAGACGACCAAGAAAGAGAGGCGCAAAAAACCGCTCATCGGCGCGGCGCCGGGGTTGGCGGCGGCGGGACGGCCGCTTGCGCGCGGGGCGTCGTGCTGGTCGAGGCGGGTGTGGCGCGCGGCGTGGGGAACAGCAGCACGCGCGCTTGGCCCGTGACTTCGACGCGGGCCCCGCGATCGTCGATGCGGAAGCCGGACCCGTCGAGCTGCGAGTTGGGGCCTTGCGCACGCACGGGCGCATCGCCTTGCGCAGTGCCGCGGTCGAGATCGATGCGCGCGCGGTCGGTCGAAATCTCGTAGCCGCCGTCGTGGAACAACGTGACCCCGCCCCACAATTCGAGCGCCTTGTCGGGCTGGTGGTAGAGCCCGTGCTCGGCCGTCATCGCAAGCCACGTGCCCGAATTCATCGCAATGTCGCCTTGCGGATCTTTGAGGTCGGTCGAATCGGACGAGCCTTTGGCTTGCGTCGCTTGTTCGGCGACGATCGTGTAAGGCTGGTTGCGGTCGTCGACGCCGACATAGCGCGGCTGCACCATGCGCAGATTTTCGAGGTCCTCGATCGACACCTGCACGGGCGTAAGGCGAAAGCGCGCGTCGATCGGATTAAGCTGTGGCCACAGCAGCACCAGGGCCGCGATCCCGAGGGCTGCGGCCGGCAGTGTGAATTTGAGCAAGCCCACGATCTGGCTGTAGAGCGGGCTGTACACGCGTGGGCCGCCCGGCGTGAGGCCCGCGAGCCGGGCGCGCGGCGGCGGAACCGCTTGGGTCTCCGACGCGACTGGCACGGGTACCGGCGGGGGCGGCAAATCGACGAGCCCGATTTCGGGCTGGGGCGGGCGCGGCGTTGCACGCGGAATCATGCGACACCTGCGCGCAGCAGATCGTGGATATGCAGGATGCCGACTGGACGGCGCTGGCCGTCTTGCGTTTCGCAGGCGAACAGCGCCGTGATCTGGTGCGCGTTCATCAGCGCCAGCGCCTCGGCGGCGAGCGTGTCGGGGGCGACCGCGCGCGGATTGCGCGTCATCACTGCTTCGACCGGCCGGTCGAGCAGGTCGGGCGCCATGTGGCGGCGCAAATCGCCGTCGGTGACGATGCCGGCAAGCCAGCCTTGCGCGTCGACCACGGCCACGCAGCCGAAGCGCTTGGCCGTCATCTTGATCAGCACGTCGGCCATTTTCTGGCCAGGGCTCGCGAGCGGCAAATCGGTGTGCATGAGATCGCCCACCTTCGCGAGCCGCGCACCCAAAGCGCCGCGCGGATGGAATTCGCGGAAGTGTGCTGCCGTAAAGCCGCGCCGCTCCATGAGGGCCACCGCGATCGCGTCGCCGAGGGCGAGCTGCATCGTCGTCGAGGTCGTGGGGGCAAGACCCACCGGGCACGCTTCTTCGGCCGCCGGCAGCAGCAGCACGATGTCGGCAGCATTCGCCAGGGCCGATTTCTCGCGCGCGGTGATGGCGATCAGCGGGATCGCAAAGCGGCGCGAATAGCCCACAAGATCGGTCATCTCGACGGTTTCGCCAGAATTGGACAGGGCCAAAACGACGTCGGCGGGCGTGATCATGCCAAGATCGCCGTGGCTTGCTTCGGCTGGGTGCACGAACTGGGCAGGCGTGCCGGTCGAGGCCAAGGTCGCGGCAATCTTGCGCGCGACATGGCCCGATTTGCCCATGCCCGACACGATCACGCGGCCGGGGGCCGTGACGATGCGGTCGATCGCCGCGATGAAATTCGCGTCGAGGCTTGCTTCCAGCGCTTCAAGCCCGGCACGCTCGACCGCAATCGCACGTCGCGCCACCGCGAGGTCGCGCGCCGAGGCCGGATTTGCCACAGTCGATATGGCTTTCAGCGTTGTCATTGGCCGGGAGGGCCTCCCATCGCAAGGCAAGAACTATGCCTGTTTTGGAGGCACGAAGTCAATGTCTCTAAGTAAATGTTTTGTAAAGAAAAATTGCAGCGTGTGGGGGCAAGTCAAGTTTTATGCTGCGCTGCAGCAACACGGGGCCACACGTCAATGCGCGAAGATGTCTTCTTCGCCCCAGCCCAGCAGATCGAGATCGGCGCGGGTCCCCAGAAAATCAAAACAGGCTTGCGCCAGATGCGTGCGGCCTTCGCGCGCGAGCATGTCGTCGAGCTTGGCTTTGAGCGCGTGCAGATAGAGCACGTCGGATGCCGCATAATTGAGCTGCGCTTGGGTGAGTTCCGCCGCCCCCCAATCCGAGGATTGATGCTCTTTGGACAATTCCTTGCCGATCAGATCGCGGCACAGATCCTTGAGGCCGTGCCGGTCGGTGAAGGTGCGCACCAAGCGCGAGGCGATTTTGGTGCAGTAGATGGGGGCCACGCGCACGCCAAGATATTTGGCGCACATGGCCACGTCGAAGCGCGCGAAGTGGAAGATTTTGAGCGTCGCCGGATCGGTCAGCAGCGCCTTGAGATTGGGAGCGTCGTAGGTACCTTTGGCAAAACGCACGCAATGCGCCGTTCCGTCGCCGCCCGACAATTGCACCACGCACAGTCGGTCGCGCTCGGGGCGCAGGCCCATGGTCTCGGAATCGATCGCGATCGACGCGCCGAATTTGAGCCCGTCGGGGAGGTCGCCTTGATGCAGATGGACGGTCGTTGCCATTTGACCCTGTTCGAAGGGGAGAGTTGGTGCCCGAGAGAAGACTCGAACTTCCACGACCTTACGGCCACTAGAACCTGAATCTAGCGCGTCTACCAATTCCGCCACCCGGGCACCGGGTCTCGTGCGCAAGGCCGCGTCTTTACGCCGAAGAACGGGCCGAAGTCAAATGCTCCTTGCGCGGTTGCGCCGTCGGCACCCGGGCCGGGACTTGACGCGCGCCGGGCTTGGCTCTATCGCCATGGGATCTGGCATTTCAAGCGCCATTGCGGAAGTGATAGGGGGCCAAGCACATGGGGGCAGGGATCGGACCGGTTCGGCGCGCAACGGTGTTCGGGGCTTCGGGCTTCATCGGGCGCTATGTGGTGCGGCGCTTGGCACAGCAAGGCTATGTCGTGCGCGCCTGCATGCGCGATCCCGTCGCGGGCGCCTTCCTCAAGACCATGGGTGCTGTCGGGCAGATCGCCCCGCTGCGCGTCAATTTGACCGACAGCGACGAAGCGCTTGCGTCGGCGGTGCAAGGGGCCGATGCGGTCGTCAATCTTGTCGGCATTCTCGCCCAAAGCGGCAGTCAGAGCTTCCAAGCCCTGCAGGCCGACGGGGCGGCACGTTTGGCGAAAGCCGCGTTTGCGGCAGGGGCGACGTCGTTTGTGCAAGTCTCGGCCCTCGGTGCCGATGCCGCCTCCAAATCCGAATATGCGCGCAGCAAGGCTGCGGGCGAAGCAGGCGTGCGCGCAGCGTTCCCGAATGCCACGATCATCCGCCCGTCGATCGTGATCGGTGCCGAAGACGGTTTCTTCAATCGCTTTGCGCAGATGGCGGCCTGGTCGCCGGCCTTGCCGCTGATCGGCGGCGGGCACACGAAGTTCCAGCCCGTCTATGTCGACGATGTGGCGGCCGCAATCGAGCGCGCGATCGCTTACGACAGCGCCAAGGGTCAGATCTTTGAGGCGGTCGGCCCCACGGTCTACACCTTCCGCGAACTCATGGAGTTTCTGCTGAAGACGATCGGCAAACATCGCGGCCTCGTGCCCATCGCGTGGCCGATCGCGGAAATCCAGGGCACGCTGATGGGCATGCTGCCGATCAAGCTCCTCACGCGCGACCAGGTGGAATTGCTCAAGACCGACAATATCGGCACAGGTGCGCAAGGCCTCGAAGCTTTGTGCATTCAGCCTGCCGCCATGGAAGCAGTCGCCCCCGTTTATCTTGCCGCCTACCGCAAAGGCGGGCGCTTCGCCGCACCCGCTTAGGCGCTGCCTCTTTTAAGCGCTGTCCGCGATCCGCTGCTCGAGACGTTCGACGTCGTCCGATAGGCGGCGTGCGACGAGCTTCAACAGCTCGAACCCGAAAGTCGGGTTCTGCAGGGCCGTCAGCTCCATGTCGCGTTTGGTCATGCGCGCAAGCGTCACGTTCGATTTGGCGCGCGCGGTCGCCGTGCGTTTGTGCGAGGGCACCACGAGCGCGACCTCGCCCAGCACCGAGCCTGCGCCCAGAATCTTGCCGAGCTCGACGATTTCGATCTCGCCTTCGACGATCAGATACATCTCTGCCCCGGCGTCGCCGCGTTTGAACAGGATCTGGCCCGGTGCCAGCGTCTCGCGATTGACGAACGCGAACAGGGCGGCGGGCGAGGGCGTTTCGTCCGACGTCAACCGCTCGAGCGTGGCGCGCGCCTGGGCGTAGCGCCACACATGCACGAGCATCACCAAGCCTGCGCCGATCCACAGCCAGGCAAGACCTTCGGCATAACCCGCCGCCATCGTCGCGATGCAGGCGGCCATTGCCGCGAGCCGCAACGACGGCATGGTCTGCAGAAAGGCGGCGACAAGCGCCAGGCACAAAGCGGCTTGCCCGAGAAACAGCGTGGATTCCATCGTCGTGTGTCCGGCTCTATTGTCAGGTGTCGCGATTGTCAGGCGTCGGGCGGAAGGGCGGATTGGGCTGGCTGCAGCGGATCGTCGCCGAAGCGGTTTGCACCTTGCGTACCGCTTTTGACGAACCATACGATCAGTATGATCATGCCGACCAGCGGCACGAGCAAAAGCAGCAGCCACCAGCCGGACCGGTCGGTGTCGTGCAGGCGACGCACGCCGACCGCGAGGCTCGGCAGCAGCGTCACGAGGGAAAAGAAATTGCCGACCTGGTCGAGCCCGGCGGCCCCGAGCGCGATCGCAACGACGACCAGAAACAGCGTAAAATACCAATATTCGCTGCGTGGGGCGCGACCGGCGAACCCGACATATTTCGTGAAGCACGCCTTGATGGCCGTGACAAAATCCATTGCATCCCCGCAAAACTTTACGAAAGATGTATACGGAATTCCGGCCGACGCAGGAAATCGCAAATTCGATACCAAAAATGTACTAAATTTTTTACACTCTACAAGTAAATTCTCAATTCTGCCTCATTTTTCAACTTCTTCAAGAAAGTAGTTACCCTATACTGTCCTACTTTCTCTTTTTCGCTGTTCCTGCTGTTCAACTTAGCTTAGACCGTCGGTCCCTTTTTCATTTTCGTCAGGACCTTGCCCATGGCGACCACCGGCAAAATGCTGCACTTCGTCGATCGCGACCAGAAAATGCCGCAAAAGCGCGTTGCCGCCGAGCGCACGGCCGATTTCGACGAGATTTATGCCGAGTTCAGCAAGACCGAGGCCGAGGCGCAAGCCGGGCGCTGCTCGCAATGCGGCGTGCCGTTCTGCCAGATCCATTGCCCGGTCTCGAACAACATCCCGGACTGGCTGAAACTCACGGCGGAAAACCGGCTCGAAGAAGCCTACGAAATCAGCCAGGCGACCAACACGTTTCCGGAAATCTGCGGCCGCATTTGCCCGCAAGACCGCCTGTGCGAAGGCAATTGCGTGATCGAAAAGGGCTTCGATTCCGTCACGATCGGTTCGGTCGAAAAATACATCACCGACACCGCCTTCGAAAAAGGCTGGGTCAAGCCCATCGCGCCGCCGCAGGAACGCGCGCAATCGATCGGCATCATCGGTGCCGGTCCTGGTGGGCTCGCCGCGGCCGACGCGCTGCGCCGCAAGGGCTACCAGGTGCATGTCTACGACCGTTACGACCGTGCGGGCGGCCTCATGATCTACGGCATCCCGAATTTCAAACTCGAAAAAGAGGTCGTGCAGCGTCGCCAGAAGCTGTTCGAAGACAGTAACATCAAATTCCATCTCAATTTCGAAGTGGGTCGCGAAGCCACGCTCGACGAATTGCGCGCCAAGCACGATGCGATTTTGGTGGCCACGGGTGTCTACAAAGCGCGCGCGATCGAAGCGCCCGGTGTGGGCCTTGCCAACATCGTGCCCGCGATGACGTATCTCACGGCGTCGAACCGCAAGGGCCTCGGCGACGAGGTGCCGGATTTCGACGACGGCACGCTCGATGCGGCGGGCAAAAACGTCGTCGTGATCGGCGGCGGCGACACGGCGATGGATTGCGTGCGCACGGCGGTGCGCCAAGGGGCGAAGTCGGTCAAGTGCCTCTATCGCCGCGACAAGAAGAACATGCCGGGCTCGCAGCGCGAGGTCTACAACGCCGAAGAAGAGGGTGTGGAATTCGTGTGGCTCGCCGCCCCCGAAGCCTTCCTCGCCAAGTCGGGCAAGGCCAAAAAGAAGGCGGGCTCCGAAGCCGTCGGAGCCGTGCGCGCCTATCGCATGCGCCTTGGCATTGCCGATTCCACGGGACGCCAATTGCCGGAAAAGATCGAGGAGAGCAGCTTCGACCTGCCGTGCGATCTGGCGATCCAAGCGCTCGGCTTCGATCCCGAAGACGTGCCGACGATGTTCGGCGCCCCCGAACTTGCCGTCACGCGCTGGGGCACGTTGAAGGTCAACCACCGCACGATGATGACGGCGATCGACGGAGTGTTCGCGGCCGGCGACATCGTGCGCGGGGCTTCGCTCGTCGTGTGGGCCATCCGCGACGGCAAAGACGCCGCCGCTGCCATCCACAAATATCTCGCCGCCAAAGCCGCACCCGCTTCGGTCGCGGCAGAGTAGAGGGGAACTAGCCCATGACCGACAAACTCAACGACGGCGAGATTTTTGCGCGCGACTATCGCGCCAACGCGGCCAAGCTCGAAGCGGGCCACGCCTACGATCCGACCGACGAGCACGATGCGTGCGGCGTCGGGCTCGTGGTCGCCATCGACGGCAAGCCGCGCCGTTCGGTCGTCGAGGCGGGGATCGCCGCTCTCAAAGCCGTGTGGCACCGCGGGGCCGTGGATGCCGACGGCAAGACCGGCGACGGGGCGGGCATTCACATCGAAATCCCGCAGGACTTTTTCAAAGCCCACATCGAGCGCCAGGGCGTCACACCCTCGGCCGCGCGCGTCGCAGTCGGCCAGGTGTTTTTGCCGCGCAACGATCTCGACGGGCAGGAGCGCTGCCGCACGATCGTCGAAACCGAAATCCTCAAGATGGGCTACGCCGTCTACGGCTGGCGTCAGGTGCCGATCGACACATCGGTGTGCGGCGAGAAGGCCAACGCCACGCGCCCCGAGATCGAACAGATCATGGTCCACAACGTGCGCAACGCGCCCGACGACCAGTTCGAGCTCGATCTCTACGTGATCCGCCGCCGCATCGAGAAGCAAGCGCTCGCAGAGAACATCGTCGACATCTACATCTGCTCGCTGTCGTGCCGCTCGATCATCTACAAGGGCATGTTCCTCGCCGAAGCTCTTTCGGTCTTCTACCCCGATCTCACCGACGAGCGCTTCGTCTCGTCCTTCGCGATCTACCACCAGCGCTATTCGACCAACACGTTCCCGACGTGGCGCTTGGCGCAGCCCTTCCGCACGCTCGCGCACAACGGCGAGATCAACACCGTGCGCGGCAACGTCAACTGGATGAAGAGCCACGAGACGCGCATGGCGCATGACTCGCTCGGCGCCATGGTCGACGACCTGAAGCCCGTCGTTCAGCCGGGCTCGGATTCGGCACAGATGGACAATGTGTTCGAACTCCTCGTGCGCGGCGGGCGCGTGCTGCCGATGGTCAAGACGATGATGGTGCCGCAGGCCTGGTCCTACGCGGACAAGACGCCGCAGCACATCCGCAACATGTACGCCTACGCGAACTCGGTCATGGAGCCGTGGGACGGCCCGGCCGCCCTTGCCTGCACCGACGGCAAGTGGGTGCTGGCCGGCATGGACCGCAACGGTCTCAGGCCCTGCCGCTACACGATCACCGGCGACGGGCTGCTCGTCGTGGGTTCGGAAGCGGGCATGGTCAAGGTCGACGAACAGACGGTCGTCGAAAAAGGCCGCGTGGGCCCAGGCCAGATGATTGCGGTCAATTTGGCCGAAGGCAAATTCTACCGCGACGGCGAACTAAAGGAATGGCTTGCGCAATCGCGCCCCTTCGGCGACTGGACGCGCAACATCACGGTCATCGACCAGATCGTCAAGGAAGACGCCGAACCCAAGCAGGGGCTGTCGCGCGACGAATTGCGCCGCCGCATGCTCGCGGTCGGCTGGACGATCGAAGATCTCGAACTCATCCTGCATCCGATGGTCGAGGACGCCAAGGAAGCCGTGGGCTCGATGGGCGACGACACGCCCATCGCCGTGCTCTCGGACAAGTTCCGCGGCCTGCACCATTTCTTCCGCCAAAATTTCAGCCAGGTCACGAACCCGCCCATCGACTCGTTGCGCGAACGGCGCGTGATGACCTTGCGCACGCGCCTCGGCAATCTCGGCAACATTCTGGACGAAGACGAAAGCCAGTGCCGCCTGCTGCAGCTCGAAAGCCCGGTGCTGCTGAACGAAGAGTTCGACGCGATGCGCGCCTACATGGGTGCGACCGCCGTCGAGGTGGATTG
This sequence comes from Magnetospirillum sp., assembly GCA_027532905.1. NCBI lineage: Bacteria > Pseudomonadati > Pseudomonadota > Alphaproteobacteria > Rhodospirillales > Rhodospirillaceae > Magnetospirillum > Magnetospirillum sp. The sequence continues at coordinate 747,453 of JAPZUA010000001.1, read as the reverse complement.
CACGTTCGATCCGGCGGCCGGCGAATGGGCGTTGCGCGATGCGCTGAAGCGCGTGCAGCGCGAAGCCGAAGACGGCGTGCGCGGCGGGGCCGTGCATGTGGTGCTGTCGGACAAGAACCAGGGCCCGAACAAGGCGCCGATCCCGATGATCCTGGCGGCTGGCGGCGTGCACACGCATCTCGTGCGCCAGCAACTGCGCACCTTCACGTCGCTCAATGTGCGCACGGGCGAATGCCTCGATGTGCATTTCTTTGCCGTGCTCATCGGCGTCGGCGCCACCACCGTCAACGCGTATCTGGCGCAAGAAGCCATCGCCGACCGCCATCGTCGCGGTCTGTTCGAAGGCCTGAGCCTCAAAGACGCCGTCAACCGCTACCGCAAGGCGATCGACGAGGGTCTGCTCAAGACCATGTCGAAGATGGGCATTTCGATCGTGTCGTCCTATCGCGGCGGCTACAATTTCGAGACCGTGGGCCTGTCGCGCACGCTGATCTCGGAATTCTTCCCGGGCATGGCGAGCCGCATTTCCGGCATCGGCCTCAAGGGCATCCAGAAGAAGGCCGCCGAACTGCACGGCCGCGCATTCCGCGAAGACGTGATCGCCTTGCCGGTCGGCGGCTTCTATCGTTATCGCAAATCGGGCGAGGCGCATTTCTGGGAAGGCGAGCTTATCCACACGCTGCAGCGTGCGGTCGAACGCGATTCCTACGCGATCTACCGCGATTTCTCGGACGGATGCCGCAAGCTGCCGCCGATCAATCTGCGCGACCTGCTGGACTTCAAACCGGGTCGCAAGGCGATCCCGGTCGACGAAGTGGAAAGCATCACCGAGATCCGCAAGCGGCTGATTGCCCCCGGAATCTCGCTGGGCGCTTTGGGTCCCGAAGCGCACGAGACCCTGTCGATCGCGATGAACCGCATCGGCGCGAAGTCGGATTCGGGCGAGGGCGGCGAAGATCCCGCCCGCTACAAGCCGCGCCCGAACGGCGACAATCCGTCGTCGGCGATTAAGCAGGTTGCCTCGGGCCGCTTCGGCGTCACGGCCGAGTATCTCAACAATTGCCGCGAGCTCGAGATCAAGGTGGCGCAAGGAGCCAAGCCCGGCGAAGGCGGCCAGCTGCCGGGCTCGAAGGTGACGGATCTCATCGCGCGCCTGCGGCACTCCACGCCGGGCGTTACGCTGATCAGCCCGCCGCCGCACCACGACATCTATTCGATCGAGGATCTGGCCCAGCTCATCTACGACTTGAAGCAGATCAACCCCGAAGCCGCCGTGTGCGTGAAGCTCGTCGCACGTTCGGGCATCGGCACGATCGCGGCCGGTGTGGCCAAGGCCAAGGCCGATGCAATTCTGATTTCGGGCCATGTCGGCGGAACGGGTGCAAGCCCGCAATCCTCGATCAAATATGCGGGCCTGCCCTGGGAGATGGGGCTAAGCGAAACCAACCAGGTGCTAACGCTCAACCGCCTGCGCCATCGCGTGAAGCTGCGCGTAGACGGCGGCATTCGCACCGGGCGCGACGTCGTGATCGGCGCCATGCTGGGGGCCGACGAGTTCGGCATCGGCACGGCCTCGCTCGTCGCGATGGGCTGCATCATGGTGCGCCAGTGCCATTCCAACACCTGCCCCGTGGGCGTGTGCACGCAAGATCCGAAACTTCGCGCCAAGTTCGACGGCAGCCCCGAGAAGGTCGTCAATCTCTTCTCGTTTGTGGCCGAAGAAGTGCGCGAGATCCTGGCGTCGCTCGGCTTCAAGTCGCTGCGCGACGTGATCGGCCGTTCGGACCTGCTCACGCAGGTGCTGCGCGGCGACGAAAGCCTCGACGATCTCGATCTCAACCCGCTGCTCGTGCAGGCGGACCCGGGCGAATATCCGCGCTACTGCACGCTCGAGGGCCGCAACGAAGTGCCCGAAACGCTCGACGAGCAGATGATCGCGGACGCTGCCCCCGCCCTCGAAGGGGGCGAGAAGATGCAGCTCGAATACAATATCCGCAACGTCTACCGCGCCATCGGCACGAAGCTTTCGAGTAAGATCACGCGTAAATACGGCATGACGGGCTTGAAGCCGGGCCACATCACCGTGCGTCTGCGCGGCTCGGCCGGCCAGTCGCTCGGCGCATTCGCCGTGCAAGGCATGAAGCTCGAAGTGTTCGGCGACGCCAACGACTATGTCGGCAAGGGTCTGTCGGGCGGCACCATCGTGGTGCGCACGACGACGTCGTCGCCGCTCGTGTCGAACAAGAACACGATCATCGGCAACACGGTGCTCTACGGCGCCACGGCCGGGCGGCTCTTTGCCGCCGGCCAAGCCGCCGAACGCTTCGGCGTGCGAAATTCGGGTGCCGTCGCTGTCGTCGAAGGTTGCGGGTCGAACGGGCTCGAATACATGACCGGCGGAACGGTCGCGATCCTGGGTGCTGTCGGCGACAATTTTGCGGCCGGCATGACCGGCGGCATGGCGTTCGTCTACGACGCGGACGGTTCGTTCGCCGACCGTGTGAACGACGAAACCGTGATCGTGCAGAAGGTCGAAACCGCGCACTGGGAAGGCGTGCTCAAGGAGCTGATCGAAGAACATGCGCGCGAAACCCAGTCGCAGCATGCGCGCCAGATCCTGGCCGATTGGGACCGCGAGGTCGGCAAGTTCCGCCAGATCGTGCCCAAGGAAATGCTGGCGCGTCTTGCCCACCCCGTGCGCCGCGCCGACCAACGCCGCCCCGGCAAAGGCGTTGGGGCGGATTGAGCGACGGAAAATCGCGCAAGCGGCTTGTTTTTGAATCGGGGCAGCGGCGGCGCAAGTAGCGCCCGCCGCCGCTGCATTCTATACAGATCGCCATGACGCCGCGTTTTCCTTTGTGGGTTCGGCTTGTGCCGGTGCTGCTGATTGCAGTTGCCGCCGCGACAGCCATCGCCAATCGCGACGAAGTTTCGCCGGCATCCCTCGAAGCGGCGGTCGGGCTTGCAGGCGCTTGGATGGGGCCAGCGTTCGTGCTCGCCCATGCGGCGGGCATTCTTGTGGCCTTGCCGCGCTGGGCGTTTGCCATTGCCGCCGGGTTGCTGTTCGGCTTTCCCGAAGGCATTGCTTGGGCCGTGGCGGGCACGCTTGCGGGCACGTCGCTCGGCTTTTTCGTCGCACGCTTTGCCAATAGCGGGGCCTTGAGGCCGCACGAATGGGCGCGCGTGGGCTCTTGGATCGCACGCGCCGAAAAGAGCGGCTGGCGCGCCGTGGCACTCGCACGCTTGCTGCCCGTACCGGGTGCGCTCGTCACCTACGGCTTCGGGCTTTCGCGACTGCGCTATCTTTCGTTCCTGCTGGGTACGGCACTCGGCACGTTGCCGGTCGCGATCGTGTTTTCCAATCTCGGTGCCGCCGGTTGGACCGATCCGGAGGCGGCGAAAGAAACGCTTGTGCTGGCCGTCGCTGCGGCTTTGGTCTTCGTCGCGGCCACAGCACTCGCACCGCGCTTGCTGCGGGGCCGCGCGTGACCCAAGGGCTCGGTGCAGCCTTGCAAGCGGCGGTGGCGGGCGATCCGGCCGCCCGCATCACACTTGGCGAACTGGTCGAGGCGTTGCAGGCGCGCGGCTACGGGCTGCTGCTGTTCTTGTTCGCCGTCCCAAACCTCACGCCGGGGCCGAGCCTGCCCGGCTTCTCGACGATCTTCGCGGTTCCGCTCGCGCTTGTGGCGATCCAGATGGCGCTCGGCGTGGCCCATCCGCGCCTGCCGGGGTTTCTTGCAAGGCTGGGTATCTCGCGTGGCCGCGCCCAGCGCGTCGTGGCGGCCGCTGCCCCGTTGCTGGCGCGTGGCGAAAAACTGTTGCGCCCGCGGGGCGCTATGTTGACTGGCCCTGCGGCACGGCGCTGGATCGGCTTTGCCGCCCTGCTGCAAGCCGTGCTGCTGCTGATCCCTTTGCCGCTGCTGCCGCTGATCCCGTCGCTGGCGCTGGTCGTCCTCGCGCTCGGGCTTGCAGCGCACGACGGTGCTGCTGTCGGCATCGGGCTTGCCGCATGCGCGCTTGCGGCGATCTTGTTTGGACTTGCCTTGTTCTACGGGGCGGCGCTGCTGGGCCTCGCCTAAGGCCGACGCGTTCTGTAAACTGCGTCGTATCGATTCGCCATGCGCATCCTTCATCACCTTCCGCTCTCGCCCTTCTGCCGCAAAGTGCGCGTGGCGTTGGGCGAAAAGCGTCTTGAATTCGAGATGAAGGTCGAAAAAACCTGGGAGCGTGCGCCCGCTTTCCTCGCCCTCAATCCGGCCGGCACGGTGCCTGTGCTGGTCGACGAAGACGGCACGCTCGTGTGCCATTCGCAGGCGATCTGCGAACATCTCGAGCGCGAATATCCGGCCGTCAATCTGATCGGCGAAAATCCTGCCGAGCGTGCGGAAGTGCGCCGCCTCGTGGCGTGGTTCGACGAGAAGTTCGCGCGCGAAGTGACCGACAATCTCTATCGCGAGAAGCTCATCAAGCGCTTCTTGACGGCGGCTGAGCCCAACTCGTCGGCGATCCGGGCGGGCTACCAGAATATCCGCTACCATCTCGACTATATCGGCTGGTTGGCCGAACGCCGGAAGTTCCTCGCGGGCGAGCGCTACAGCTTGGCCGATATTGCGGCGGCATCCCACATCTCCACGCTCGACTATATGGGCGACGTGCCGTGGGACGTCTATCCGCGCGCGCACGAATGGTATGCGCGCATCAAAAGCCGCCCGGCCTTCCGGCCGCTTTTGGCCGACCATCTGCCGGGCTCGCCGCCGCCGGCCCACTACGCGGACTTGGATTTTTAGCGCACGCCGAGTTCCATGCGCTCGATCTGTTCGCGTGCGGCATCGGCGGCCGGGCTTTCGGGATCGAGCAGCAGCGTTTCGCGCCAATCCTGGCGCGCGCCGTTTTTGTCGCCCTTGTTGGCGCGCAAGATGCCGCGCTCGAGCCATGCTTCGGGCATGCGCGGGGCAAGCCGCACCGCGCGCTCGGCATCTTCGAGGGCAAGATCGAACGCATCGACCTTGCGATAGGCGGCCGCCCGGAACGCGAAGATGTCGCCGCGCCTGGGATCGAGATCGGCCGCCCGGTTGAGATCGTCGATCGCCTCCCAGTATTTGCGCGACGCGGCCAAGGCTTCGGCGCGGTCGATCCAGAAGGTCGCGACGTCCGGTGCCACGTCCACCGCCACGTTGAAGGCCGCGACCGCGCGCGTGGAATCGTCGGCGGCAAGCCACGCATGGCCCGCTTGGGCGGCGAGGCTTGCACGGATCAGCACGCGGCGGTCGCGATAGCGCCCGGCCATGTCTGTGAAAGCTTGGGCTGCCTGGCGATAGAGCCCGCTGTTGAACAGCGCCACGGCCGCGCAGTGCAGAGCAGGCTCGCCGCCGCCGCGCGTGCGCGCCCAGCCCATCGCGTCTTCGTACGCAAGCTCGGGCTCCCTGGCCGCACGCGCCAAGCAGTTCGCGTATTCGACGTCGGCCGAAGGGCCGAGATCGACGCGCGGCGGCAAAGGCCGCACCACGCCGGCCCCGCGCGGCGCACTATGTGCGGGGCTTTGCGTGCGCGGCGGCGTCGTCTGCTGGGCGAGGGCGAGCATCGGGGCTGCTGCGAGCAGCAAGGCGAGGGCGATGGCAAAACGTTTCATGGTGCAAAGGATGTAGCGCCGACCGCCGCGCAATGCCATAGAGTTGCGCGCATGAGCGCTTCTTCCTTTGCGACCGGTGCTTTGCAGCATCCGGCGCGCGGCAACCGGCTGTTCTGTTTCGGGCTCGGCTACAGTGCCATGGCGCTCGCACGCCGCCTCATCGGCAAACATTGGCGCGTGGCGGGCACCTGCCGCAGTGCGGCCAAGGCCGATGCATTGCGCGCAATCGGCATCGAACCGTTTTTGTTCGACCGCAACGCCCCCTTGGCCGATGCCGCCGCCGCCTTGGCGGGAACCACGCATCTTCTGTCGAGCGTGCCGCCCGATGCGGCCGGCGATCCGGTCATCGACCATCACGGCAACGATCTTGTGCGCCTCGAGGGCGTGAAATGGACGGGGTACCTCTCCACGACCGGCGTGTACGGCGATCGCGGTGGCGACTGGGTTACCGAGCGCGACGCGTTGCGCCCGATCGGCCCGCGCGGGCGTGCGCGCGTGGCGGCCGAAGAAGCGTGGCTGGGCCTCGGCCATGTCGGCCACAAGGTGCATGTGTTCAGGCTCGCGGGCATCTACGGCCCCGGCCGTTCGGCACTCGACACGCTGCGCGAGGGCCGCGCCAAGCGCGTCGTGAAGCAGGGCCAGATTTTCAGCCGCATTCATGTCGACGACATCGCAACCACCCTTGAAGCCTCGATCGCCAAGCCCGATGCGGAGGCTGTCTACAATGTCTGCGACGACGAACCCGCCCCGCCGCAAGACGTGATCGCCTATGCGGCCGCCTTGCTCGGCGTGCCCGCCCCGCCGGAAGTGCCGTACGAAGAAGCCGCCAAGAGCATGAGCGAAATGGCGCGCTCGTTTTATGCCGAGTCCAAACGCGTCTCGAACCGCCGCATCAAAGACGAACTCGGCGTGACGCTCGCCTATCCGGACTATCGGATCGGCCTCAAAGCGCTGCTGGCCTCAGGCGCTTAAGGATCTGAAAAACGCGGCTGTCGCTGGGGCTGCGACTTGCGGCAGGCCGCGATGGTCGGCGTCGGCTTCGAAAAACGCGTGGCGTGGATCGCGCGGCAAACGGTCGAAATAGAGGCTGCGGCTCGACGAATAGAGCACATCGCGCGTACCGATCGCCCACAGCACGGCGCAGGGCGCGCGTGCGATCTGCGCTTGCGGGTCCATCGCGCCGCCGGGATCGAAATAGCCGAGATAGTCGGCAGCACGCATGCGCACGCGCAGCGCTTCGCCCTGGTTGTTGTCGGCGAATTCTTCGACCGTTTCGCCTTTGCCTGTCGCAACGAGGCCGCGTGCGCGCAAGATCGCGTCGCGCACGGTTGCGTTGATCGGCCCGAGGCCTAACGCGTAGAACGTCGGCACATGGCCCGTGGCAAGCAGCGCCAAACCGTCGATGCCGCCGCGCGAAGTCGCGTAGCCGAGTGCTGCCGTCGCGCCGATCGAATGACCGGCGAGGAAGATCTTGGCGGCCCCTTCACGTTTGAAGCCCGCGATAAGGTCGGCGATCTCGCCGAATGCTTTGTCGGGCGGGCCGTCGAGATAGCGGCTGCGCGACCACGGCATTTCCGGCACGGCGACACGCAAGCCCGCCCGCTCGAGTGCGCTTGCCACGGCGCGCAGAGCCGGAAAATTCGGCGTGCCCTGTTTGCCGTGCAGCACCAGGGCAGCGGCCGGTGCCGTCTGCGCGTGCGCACGCGCAGCGATGCAGGCAAACCCGCCTGCGAGTACGCCGCGCCGCGCAATTAGGCGCACAGGCTGTCGAGCGTTTGTGTCAGCAGCAGAATATCGGCATCGCGCGACAGGCGGTGGTCGCCGTCTTTGACGAGCACGACTTGCGCGTCCGGCGTGGTCAGCGTCTCGGCGATTTTGAGGCTCCATTGCCACGGCACGTCTTTGTCCTGCATGCCCTGCAGGAGCCGCACGCGGCCTTCATAGGCAAGGGGGGCCCGCAGCAGCAGATGCTTGCGGCCGTCTTCGATGAGCTTGTGCGTGATCGTGTAGGGATGGTCGCCATATTCGCTGGCCTGCTCGATGACGCCGTCGCGTTCGAGCCGCGCGCGCAGTTCGGGCGGCATGCGATCCCACATGAGGTCTTCGGTGAAATCGGGGGCGGCGGCGATACCGACGAAGGCCGCCACGCGATCGGGGCGCGCTCGCGCCAGCAGCAGCCCCATCCAGCCGCCCATCGACGAGCCGACAACGATCTGCGGGCCGTCGGTGAGCGCATCGAACACGCCAAGCGTATCTTCGAACCATTGGCCGATCGTGCCGTCTTCGAAGCGCCCGTCGGAGCGTCCATGGCCGCGATAGTCGAAGCGCAGGCAGGCTTGGCCGCGCCGTTTTGCCCAGTCGGAGACGGCGGTTGCCTTGGCCCCTTCCATGTCCGATTTGAAGCCGGGGCAAAAGACCACGCCAGGGGACTTGCCCGCCAATCGGCGATAGGCGATACGGGGTGCTTCATTGCGCGCGGCCGCGAAAAACGCGACCGAGTCGCTGTCGGATGTCGGGGCGGGGGATCGATCGGGACTCATGGCGTCCATTCTGGGCGAAAACGGCGACGGGCACGATTTGCCCGACATCGCACACGACAGCGGCGGGTTGCCGCAGGCGGCGCGCGTGCCGACCATCATGCAGGTTTTGCCATCGCTCGTCACGGGCGGGGTCGAACGCGGCACGGTCGATATTGCTGCTTCCCTCGTCAAAGCGGGCTGGCGCGCGATCGTGGTCTCGCAAGGCGGGCCGATGGTGCGCGAGCTCGAGCGCGCGGGTGCGCAGCACATTACGCTGCCGGTCGCGTCCAAAAATCCATTCACGATGCGCGCGAATGTCGCACGCCTCGAGGCCGCGATCCGCGAAACCGGGGCCGATCTCGTGCATGCGCGCAGCCGCGCACCGGCGTGGTCGGCGCGGGCGGCCGCCAAGCGCGCGCGCGTACCCTTCGTGACGACGTTCCACGGCACCTACAATTTCGCAACGCCCTTCAAGCGCCTCTACAACGCGATCATGGCCAAGGGCGTGCGTGTGATCGCAATTTCGGATTTCATCGCGCGCCACGCGATCGAAAATTACGGCGTGTCGCCGGCCATCGTGCGCGTCGTGCATCGCGGCATCGATTTGGCCAAATTCGATCCCGCGCGCGTGTCGGTCGAGCGCCAAGTCAAACTTTCGCGCGATTGGCGCCTGCCCGACGGGCTGCCGGTCGTGATGCTGCCCGGCCGCCTCACGCGCTGGAAGGGCCAGACGCTGCTGATCGACGCGGTCGCCAAGCTCGGGCGGCGCGACATGGTCTTGCTGCTCGTCGGTGCGGACCAGGGGCGCACGTCGTATCGCGCCGAGCTCGAGCGGCGCGTGCGTGCGCGCGGCCTGGAGGGCATCGTGCGCGTGGTCGACCATTGCGCCGACATGCCGGCCGCTTACATGCTGGCCGACGTGGTCGTGTCGGCCTCGACCGATCCAGAAGCTTTCGGCCGCGTGGTGGCCGAGGCCCAGGCGATGGGCCGCCCAGTCGTCGCCCCCGCGCATGGGGCCGCACCCGAAATCCTGATCGAGGGCAAGACCGGCTGGACTTTTGCGCCCGGCAAGGTCGATGCCCTTGCCGATGCGCTGGCCTTGGCACTCAATTTGCCTCCCCAAACGCGCCAGACTCTGGCACAAACCGCGATTGCGCATGTGCGCGCCAATTTCACCAAAGAACGCATGTCCAAAGCCACGCTCGACGTCTACGAAGAAGTGCTGCGCGAAGCTCAGCCCGAGGTCTGGACTTGACCGAAGCGGAAGCATCGAAGCCCAAAATTCTGGCAATCAAGCTCGGTGCGCTGGGCGACGTGGTGCAAGCGCTGGGGCCGCTTGCGGCCATCCGCAAGTTCCACGCGGACGCGCATATCGTTGCGATGACCAGCGCGCCGTTCGCGTCGTTCCTGCGCCAAAGCCCGTACGTCGACGAGGTCTGGATCGATCCGCGGCCGCACAAACTCAATCTGTTCGGCCTCTTGTCGCTGCGCGCAAAATTGCGGCGTGCGGATTTCGCGCGCATCTACGATCTGCAGACTTCGGCGCGTTCGAACTTCTATTTCAGCCTGATGGGGCCGGGCAAACGGCCGGACTGGTCGGGCATCGCGCCGGGCTGTTCGTTGCCGCACGCCAACCCCAAGCGCGATGCGATGCACACGATCGACCGCCAGCGCGACCAACTCGCCATGGCCGGCATATCGGAAGTGCCGCCGCCCAATCTCGATTGGGCCACGGCCGAACTCGAGCGCTTCAAATTGCCGGATCCTTACGTGCTGCTCGTTCCCGGCGGCTCGGCCGGTCGGCCGCTCAAGCGCTGGCCGATCGCAAAATATGCGGCACTTGCGACCGAATTGCTGGCGCATGGGGCGGTTCCGGTCGTGGTCGGCGGCGCGGCCGAAAAATCTTTGGGGGCGACCATCCGGGCGGCAGCACCCCGCACGCGCGATCTCACGGGCCAGACGGATTTTGCCGAAATCGTGGCGCTTGCGCGCGAGGCAAGTGCCGCGATCGGCAACGATACCGGGCCTATGCATTTGATTGCCGCTGCAAATTGCCCGTCGATCGTGCTGTTCAGCGCGGAGTCGGACCCGGCTTTGTGCGCACCGCGCGGCTCGGAAGTGGCCATATTGCGGCGGACCAGCCTCGTCGGGCTCGGCATCGACGAGGTCATGCGACTGCTGTTCGTGCGCGAATCCGCGAAGCACGGCACGCTTCCGCCGTCGGGGACCAAATCCGGGGTGCCGGCCAGGGTGCGTGCGGGCGGACCTTGACTTAAGGGCCACGATCCGTAAATTCGGCCATCGATTACCCCACCGGACCGACCGGACCGCTTTTGCGAGGCGCGTATCCGGGGTTCCGTAACAGAAGAGAACGCCCATCGCCCGACCTTCCCAGGATGCCCCGCCGGCCAAAGACGGCCCGCGGATCAACGACCAGATCGAATCGCCGGACCTGCGCCTGATCGGTGCGGAAGGCGAAATGCTCGGTGTGGTCAACGTCTTCGACGCGCTTCAATTGGGCTGGGATGCCGGCCTCGACGTTGTCGAGGTGAGCCCCAACGCCGAGCCGCCCGTCGCCAAACTGCTCGATTTCGGCAAATTCAAATACGAGCAGCAGAAAAAAGCCAACGAAGCGCGCAAGAAGCAGAAGGTCATCGAGATCAAAGAGATCAAGATGCGCCCCGGCATCGACGACCACGACTACGACGTCAAGAAGCGCGCCATGGTCCGCTTCCTCGACGAAGGCGACAAGGTCAAGGTCACGTTGCGCTTCCGCGGCCGCGAAATGGTGCACCAGGAACTCGGGCACCAGCTGCTCGAACGCCTGCGCGAAGACCTCACGCTTCTGGCCAAGGTCGAATCGCATCCGCGCATGGAAGGCCGCCAAATGACGATGGTCGTCGCCCCGAAGTAACGGCGCGGTTTAGGCCTTCCTTCCTCGGTTTTGCCCGGCTTGCCAAGCCGGGCGGCCCCTTGTATAACGCGCGTCCTTAAATCCGCAGCGGCCACGGCGCGGAGAGAAGACGGCTTGCCGTCGATGCACTCCAACAGGGCATGCCCAACCGCTGGAATATGGAAGGAGATCAAAATGCCCAAGATGAAGACCAAGTCGGCCGCCAAGAAGCGGTTCAAAGTCACGGCCAGCGGCAAGGTTCTCGCCGCCGTGGGCGCCAAGCGCCACAATCTGCGCAAACGCCCCCAGAAGATGAAGCGGACCTCGCGCGGCACGTTCGTGCTGACGCATGGCGAAGAAGTGCGCGTGAAGCGCTTCTTCCTGCCCTACGCTTGATCCGGCGCTAGAGAAAGAAGGAGCGAACCATGGCTCGTGTAAAACGCGGCGTCACCGCGCGTGCTCGCCACAAGAAAGTCATCGATCAAGCGGCCGGTTTTGTCGGCCGCAACGGCAACACCTTCCGCGCCGCTCTCGAGCGTCTCGAGAAGGGGCTGCAATACGCCTATCGCGACCGCCGCAACAAGAAGCGCGAATTCCGCGGCTTGTGGATCCAGCGCATTAACGCCGGTGCGCGCGAGCACGGTCTCACCTATTCGACGCTGATCGCCGGCCTCAAGAAGGCCGAAGTCGAAATCGACCGCAAGGTTCTGGCGAACATCGCCATGACCGATCCGGCCGGTTTTGGCGCCTTGGTTGAAAAGGCCAAGGCCGCCCTCTAAGCGATCGTTTCGACCCGAAGAGGGGGTCTGGCCGAACCGGGCCAGGCCCCCTTTTTTCGTTTGCACATCAGGACGCGCCATGACGGACACCGCCGCACTTGAAAGCGAATTCGCCGCCCGCATCGAAGCTGCCGCCGATCTCGAAGCGCTCGAAGCCTTGCGCATCGACATTCTGGGCAAGAAGGGCCGCATCACCGAGCTCATGAAAACGCTCGGCACGCTGGCCCCCGATCTGCGCAAGGCGCAAGGTGCCGCGTACAACGTTCTCAAAGACGCGGTCGAAACGAAGCTTGGCCAGCGCCGCCAAGCGCTCGGCGATGCGGCACTTGCGGCTCGCCTCGCGGCCGAGACGATCGACGTGACCTTGCCCGCCCGGCCGGTGCCGGAGGGCCGCATCCATCCGATCAGCCAGACGATCGACGAGCTTGTGTCGATCTTCGGCGAGATGGGTTTTGCCGTGGCCGAAGGCCCGGACATCGAGAGCGACGACTACAATTTCACGCGCCTCAATATTCCGCCCGAGCATCCGGCCCGCCAGAGCCACGACACGTTCTATCTCGTCGGCAAGGACGGGGCGCAGTACGGCAACGTTCTGCGCACGCATACGAGCCCCGTACAGGTGCGCACGATGCTGGGCCAGAAGCCGCCGATCCGCATCGTGGCACCGGGGCGCACCTATCGGTCCGATTCGGATGCGACGCACTCGCCGAACTTCCACCAGATCGAAGGTCTTGTGATCGACAAGACCTCGAACATGAGCCATCTCAAAGGCTGCCTCGTCGAATTCGTGCGCGCGTTTTTCGAGATCCCCGATCTGCGCTACCGCTTCCGGCCGAGCTACTTTCCATTCACCGAACCCTCGGCCGAAATGGACATCGCCTGCACGCGCGGCAACGGCGAATTGAAACTCGGTGTGGGCGACGATTGGCTTGAGATTCTCGGCTGCGGCATGGTCAACCCGAAGGTGCTCGCCATGTGCGGCATCGATCCGGCCGAGTATCAGGGCTTTGCCTTCGGCATGGGAATCGAGCGCGTGGCGATGCTCAAATACGGCATCCCGGATTTGCGCACCTTCTACGAAGCCGACCTGCGCTGGCTCAAACATTACGGCTTCCTCGCCGTCGACGTTCCCACCCTTTCCGGCGGACTTGCGCGATGAAATTCACGCTCTCCTGGCTCAAAACCCATCTCGACACGACGGCCTCGCTCAAGGAAATCGCGGACAAGCTCACCGCCATCGGCCTCGAGCTCGAAGGCATCGCCGACCGCGGTGCGGCGTTGGCGCCGTTCAAAGTGGCCTACGTCGTCGAAGCCAAACCGCATCCCGACGCGGATCGTTTGCGCGTCTGCCAGGTCGATACGGGCGCCGGCATCGTGCAGGTCGTGTGCGGCGCACCCAATGCGCGCACCGGCATGAAGGGCGTGTTCGCCCCCGCAGGCTCCACCGTGCCGGGCACGGGCTTGCTCTTGAAGGCGGGCCAAATTCGCGGCCAAGCATCGAACGGCATGCTCGTATCGATGCGCGAAATGGGTTTGGGCGAAGACCATGACGGCATCATCGAAATGCCGGCGGACGCGCCCGTCGGCGTGCCGTTCGCAAGCCTGCTCGGCTTCGACGATCCGGTCATCGAAATCGCGATCACGCCGAACCACGCCGACAGTCTCGGCGTGCGCGGCATTGCGCGCGATCTCGCCGCCGCCGGTCTCGGCACGCTGAAGCCGATGCCGATCGCACCCGTTGCAAGCACCTACAAAAGCCCGGCCGGCGTGACGCTCGCGCTCAATGAACCAGGCCATTGCCCGTTCTTCGTGGGTCGCCATTTCCGCGGCCTCAAGAACGGCCCGTCGCCCAAATGGCTCGCCGACCGGCTGCTCGCCGTGGGCTTGCGCCCGATCTCGACACTCGTCGATATCACGAACTTCTTCACGCTCGACGTGAACCGACCCTTGCACGTGTTCGACGCGGGCAAGCTCAAAGGCGGGCTCACGCTCGTCGCCGCCAAAGGCGGCGAGACCATCGCCGCCCTCAACGGCAAGAGCTACACGATGGCGGGCGGCGAGACGCTGATCTGCGACGAAAGCGGTCCCGTTTCGCTCGGTGGTCTCATGGGCGGTTCGAGGACGGGCTGCGACGCGGGCACGACCGAGATGTTCCTCGAGATCGCGCTGTTCGATCCGATCCGCGTCGCCATGACCGGGCGCCATCACCAAATCCAGTCCGACGCGCGCTACCGTTTCGAGCGCGGCCTCGATCCCGCCTACGTGATGGACGGCATGGAAGCCGCCACGCGCATGGTGCTCGATCTCTGCGGCGGCGAAGCCTCCGAACCGGTGGTTGCGGGTGCGGTTCCGGCCTGGGCGCGGCGCTATAGCTTGCGCGCCGGGCGCGTTGCCAGCCTCGGCGGCCTCGACGTGCCGCAGGCACGCCAAGCGGAGATCCTCACGCGTCTCGGCTTCGACGTGCGCCAAGCAGGCGCCGATCTCGACGTCGCCCCGCCGGGCTGGCGTGCGGACGTGCATGGCGAGGCCGATCTCGTCGAAGAGGTGCTGCGCATCGAAGGCTACGATGCGATCCCGGCCAACAAATTGCCGCGCGACGGTGCGATGCCGCCTCTGGCGCTCAGCGCCGGCCAGCGCCGCGTGCGCGATGCCAAGCGCGTGCTGGCAGGCTTGGGCCTCACCGAGGCGGTCACGTTCTCGTTCATGCACGCCACCCAAGCCGCGTTTTTCGGCGGCACAAATCCGGCGTTGGCCTTGGCCAATCCGATAAGCGCCGATCTCGATTACATGCGCCCCTCGATCGTGCCCAATCTTGCCAATGCGGCAAAGCGCAACGCCGATCGCGGTTGGCCGGATGCGGCCTTGTTCGAAGTCGGCCCGATCTTCCTGGGTCCCGGCGAAACTGAACAGCGCATGGTTGCAACTTCTGTGCGCGGCGGCCAGATGCTAGGTCGCCATTGGGGCCAAACGGCGCGTGCCGTCGATGCGCTCGACGCCAAAGCCGATGCGCTTGCGCTGTTGGCCCAGCTCGGCCTGTCGGTCGAGAACGTTGCGGTCGCGCGCGAGGCGCCGGGCTGGTACCACCCCGGCCGTTCGGGTGTGCTGAAGCTCGGCCCCAAAACCGTGCTGGCCCAGTTTGGCGAGCTGCATCCGCAAGCGCTCAAGGCGCTCGACATCGATTTCCCGATCGTCGCCTGCGAAGTGTTCTTGGACGCGTTGCCCGCACCCAAAGCCAAAGCCGGGCGCCAGCGTGCACCCTTGAAGCTCGCAGCCCTGCAGCCCGTCGAGCGCGACTTCGCGTTTGTCGTGGACGAGAGCGTTGCGGCCGATGCGATCCTGCGCGCTGTGCGCGGGGCGGACAAAGCGCTCGTCGCCGGGGCAAGCGTGTTCGACGTCTATCGCGGCAAGGGCATCGATGCCGGCAAGAAGTCGGTCGCGATCGCCGTGCGCTACCAGCCGGTCGAACGCACGTTGGTCGAAGCCGATCTCGAAGCGCTCGCTGCCAAAATCATCGCTGCTGTCGCCAAAGCGACGGGTGCGAGCCTGCGCGGCTGATTCCAGAACTTCGTCGAGATGTAGGAGCCAACCCGCCCTGTCGGTCAGGAACGAACCGACAGGGCGGGGGCCCGTCGCGGTGCCGGGGGCCGGAACGCCTGGGCGCTTCGCCACGCCCGTTTTTCGGGGGGAAGGAAGCCCGGCCATCAGCCGCCCGTCGCGGGGCTGTCGCTGCCGGAGGATGGCGACGCGACAGATAAGAACATATATAAAACATATAACATATATGGTCAATAATCTTATATAGAATAATATATGTCTATTGGCCATTTGTTGACGCCCAAAGCTGGCGCTCTATAGTGCGCGCCATGTTGTGCGCAAATCCCGCAGCGCGCCGCTCGGCGCGAATTAACCGCCCGGTTCTCGACGAGAACCGGGTCGCGTTCGTTCGCCCTCAGCCGTGCCAGCCGGAGTTTTGCGCCAATGTCCAATCCTGCCCCTGAAGATTCCCTCGTCTCGTATCGATTCGCTATGACCGCCACCCGCGAGATCGGCATGGCCGCCCGCGTGCTGGCGCAGTTCGACAAGCGCGGTCTCGCCGCCAGCCTGTTCACCGCGCGCGAGTCCGGCGACAGCCTTGCGATCGAGGTTGCTTGCGCCGGGCTCGATGCCGTCACAGCCGAGCATATTGCCTGGACGTGCCGCGGATTCGTCGGCATGCAGCATGTCGAACTCGTCTTCCATCAGAACGCCGCGCGCGCGGCTTGAACCTTCGGAACCCTGTCGATGTCCGCTCCGCAAAATCCCGCTTCTGATTTCAAAGCGACCGTCTTCCTGCCGCAGACCGCGTTTCCGATGCGCGGCGATCTGCCCAAGCGCGAGCCCGATACGCTCGCCGCGTGGGAAACGGGCGACCTCTATCGCCAGCTGCGCAAGGCTGCGAAGGGCCGCGAGAAATTCGTGTTGCATGACGGCCCGCCCTACGCCAACGGGCATCTGCATATCGGCCACGCGCTCAACAAAATCCTCAAAGACGTGGTCGTGCGCACGCAGCAAATGTCGGGCAAAGACGCCGACTACGTGCCGGGTTGGGACTGCCACGGCCTGCCGATCGAATGGAAGATCGAAGAAGAGTACCGCGCCAAGGGCAAAGACAAAGACGCGGTCGACATCGTCGAGTTCCGCCGCGAATGCCGCGACTTTGCCGCCAAATGGATCGAAATCCAGAAGGCGGAATTCAAACGCCTCGGCATTGCGGGCGACTGGGCCAATCCTTATTCGACCATGTCCTACAAGGCCGAAGCGCAGATCGCGCGCGAGATCGCCAAATTCGCAATGAATGGCGGGCTGTTTCGCGGCTCGAAGCCCGTGATGTGGTCGGTCGTCGAGAAGACGGCGTTGGCCGAAGCCGAGATCGAGTACCACGAACATAAATCGGCAACGATCCATCTGGCGTTCCCGATCGTGGCCCCGAAGAACCCGCGCCATGCCGGTGCGTCGATCGTGATCTGGACGACCACGCCCTGGACGATCCCCGGTAACCGCGCGATCGCGGCGGGCGCCGAGATCGAGTACGACCTCGTCACCGTCAAATCCGTGCATGCGGATTCGAAGGTGAAAGTGGGCGCGCGCTATCTCGTGGCCAAAGCGCTGGCAACCGAGTTCGTCGAAGCCGCTAAAATCGCCGAGATCGACGTGTCACTCGACGACCGCGCCACGGGTGCCGAACTCGCCGGTACCGTCTGCGCGCATCCGTTGCGCGGGATCGAAGGCGGCGAGGGTTACTACGATTTCGACGTGCGCGTTTTCACGGGCGATTTCGTGACGACCGAGGCCGGGACGGGCTTCGTGCATATTGCCCCCGGCCACGGCGAGGACGATTACGAGCTCGGCCTCAAGAACGGCGTGGAAGTGCCCCAGACCGTTTCGGCCGACGGCAGCTACTATCCCCACGTGGCCCTGTTCGCGGGCAAGCGCGTGTTCACGCAACACGGCAAATCGGGCGACGCCAACAAGAGCGTGATCGCCGTTCTCGAAGCCACGGGCAATCTCGTGGCGACGGGCACCTTGCTGCATTCCTATCCGCATTCTTGGCGCTCGAAAGCGCCCTTGCTGTTCCGCAACACGCCGCAATGGTTCATCTCGATGGCGGCCAACGATCTGCGCGCCAAAGCGCTTGCGGCCATCGAAGCCACGCGCTGGGTCCCGGCATCCGGCAAGAACCGCATCAAGGCAATGATCGAGCAGCGCCCGGATTGGTGCATTTCGCGCCAGCGCGCCTGGGGTGTGCCCATTGCCGTGTTCGTCGACAAAAAATCGGGCCAATTGCTGCGCGACGAAGTGGTGTTCAAACGCATCGCCGACGCGTTCGAAGCCGAAGGGGCGGATGCGTGGTACGCCTCGCCGCCGTCGCGCTTTCTGGGTCCGGCTTACGATTCCGACGCGTACGAGCAGATCCGCGACGTTGTCGATGTCTGGTTCGACAGCGGCTCGAGCCATGCCTACACGCTGGAACCGCCCGCATCCGAAACCGGCTGGGATCTCAAATGGCCGGCCTCGCTCTATCTCGAAGGCTCGGACCAGCATCGCGGCTGGTTCCATTCCTCGCTGCTCGAAGCCTGCGGCACGCGCGGGCGTGCACCCTACGAGGCCGTGCTCACGCACGGTTTCGTGCTCGACGAGCAGGGCCGCAAAATGTCGAAGTCGCTCGGCAACGTCACGGCCCCGCAGCAGGTCATCGAACAGTACGGGGCGGACATTCTGCGCCTGTGGGTCGTCGCGTCCGACTATTCGGAAGATCTGCGCATCGGCCCTGAAATCCTGAAGCAGCAGGCCGAAACCTACCGGCGCCTGCGCAACACGCTGCGCTATCTGATGGGCGCTCTCGACGGCTACGATGCGGACGCCGAGGCCGTCGCGCCCGCCGACATGCCCGAGCTCGAGCGCTATGTGCTGCACCGCGTTGCAAGCCTCGATGCGCTGTTGGCCGAAGCGGTGGCGGGATTCGGCTTCACCGCGTTCTACGTCGAGCTCCACAATTTTTGTGCAGTCGATCTGTCGGCTTTCTATTTCGACATCCGCAAGGACGCGCTCTATTGCGACGCGAAGAATTCTTTGCGCCGCCGTGCGGCACGCACGCTGATGGCGATCCTGTTCGACCGGCTCGCGACTTGGCTTGCACCCGTGCTTGTGTTCACGGCCGAGGAAGCCTGGCGCATGCGCCATGGCGAGGCGGCGGGTTCGGTACATCTGCAGGCTTTCGCCAAGCAAGATCCAGCGTGGATCGATGCGGGCCTGGCCGAGAAGTGGGCGAAGCTGCGCGATCTGCGTCGCACGGTCACGGGGGCCCTTGAAGTCGCGCGCGCGCAGAAGAAAATCGGCTCGTCGCTGCAGGCCGCCCCGGTCGTGCATGTGGGCGATGCGGCCGTGGTGCAGGAGCTTTCGGCCGATGCGTGGAACGAATTGTTCATCGTTTCGGGCCATCGTTTCGCGGCCGATGCGGCCCCAGCCGATGCGTTCATGCTGCCCGACCGGCCCGGTGTGGCGGTCGTCGTCGCAACCGCCGACGGCCAGAAATGCGAGCGCTGCTGGAAAGTGCTGGCGGAGGTCGGTACCAAGCGTGCGGGCCTGTGCGTGCGCTGCGCCGATGCGGTGGCCGCATGACCCAGCAAGCACGGCTCAAGCGCGGGCTCATTGTGGCCGGCATCGTTCTGGTGCTCGACCAGGCGGTCAAATACGCGATGCTGCAATATCTGATCTACGGCTTCCGGCCGTCGGTCGAGGTGCTGCCGTTTTTCAATCTCGTCGTCGTGTGGAACTACGGCATCAGCTTCGGCATGTTCAACACGGGCTCGTCGGCCTCGGCCTATCTGTTTGCAGGCCTAGCACTTGCGATCGTGGCAGGCTTGCTGTGGTGGCTGCGCAATGCCGAGAACGGCACGGTCGTGCTGGCGCTGGGGCTCGTCACCGGCGGGGCGATCGGCAATGTCGTCGACCGATTCCGCTTCGGCGCCGTGTTCGACTTCTTCGATTTCCACCTGTTTGGGTATCACTGGCCCGCTTTCAACATCGCCGATGCGGGAATTACTATCGGCGTTGCTTGCCTGTTCTATGACGCTTTCTTTGGGCGTCAAAATGTACTAGACTCTAAGTCATGAATCATCATCGTTCGAAATCGCGACTCGCAACCACGAGCGTGCTGCTGGTCGCCGCCCTGGGCTTGGGCGCTTGCGCCGACACGCGCAAAGCCATCGGTTGGGACAAAGCCACGCCCGACGAGTTCCGCGTCGTCACGCGTGCCCCGTTGACGCTGCCGCCCGATTTCGGCCTGCGTCCGCCGGCGCCGGGTGCGGCACGCCCGCAGGAACAGTCGCCGCAGGACGCGGCCCGCGCCGCCATCTTCGGGCCCGAGCGCGGCACCGCGACGTCGGCGTCCACCGCCAATTCGGCGCTCAGCGCCAGCGAGCAAGCGTTGCTGAACCGCACCGGCGGCGACCGCGCCGAGGCTTCCATCCGCGAGACGATCGAGCGCGAAGCCCAGAGCCTTGCCGAGGCCGACCAGACCTTCGTCGATCGTCTCGTCTTCTGGCAGACGACGCCTTCGGCCTCCAGTGCCACCGTCGATCCGGCGCGCGAGGCTCAGCGCCTGCGCGAGGCGCAAGCCACGGGCCGCAGCGCCAACGACGGCGACGTCGCGACCATCCGTGCCCGCAAGCGCGGCTGGCTCGAAGGGATCTTCTAATCGCCATGCGGCGCCTTGCCGCGGTTGTGGCGGCGTTTTTGGCCGTGGCCGCAGCCATGCCTGCGCACGCCCAGGTTTTTTCGCCGAAAACCTTCGAGCTTGCCAATGGCCTGCAGGTCGTGGTCGTCGAAAACCACCGCGCCCCCGTCGTCGTGCAGATGGTCTGGTACAAGGCCGGTGCCGCTGACGAGGTGCAGGGCAAATCCGGCATTGCGCATTTCCTCGAACATCTGATGTTCAAGGGCACCAAAGACGTGCCGCCCGGCGAATTCAGCCGGCGCGTGGCGCGGCTCGGCGGGCGCGACAACGCGTTCACAGGCTGGGACTACACCGCCTATTTCCAGAACGTCGCCAGCGACCGGCTCGAAAGCGTGATGCAGCTCGAAGCCGACCGCATGGCCAATCTCGTGCTGTCGGAAGCCGAAGTCGCACCCGAGCGCGACGTGATCGTCGAAGAGCGCCGCCAGGTCGTGGACCAGCGCCCGGCCGCCAAGCTGCGCGAGCAGACGTCCGCGGCCCTGTTCGTGAACCATCCTTACGGCCGGCCGATCATCGGCTGGGAACACGAGATGCAAGGCCTTACGCGCCAGGACGCGCTCGACTGGTACGCGCGTTGGTACGCGCCCAACAACGCGATGCTCGTGATCGCGGGCGACGTTTCGGCCGACGCCGTGCGCGTGCTGGCCGAGCGCTATTACGGTTCCATTCCGCGCAAGGAACTGCCGCAGCGCGTGCGTGCGCAAGAGCCGCCGCCGCTTGCTGCAAGGCGCGTCGAGCTGCGCGATGTGCGCGTGCGTCAGCCCTCGTGGTCGCGCAGCTGGCTTGCCCCCTCGCATGCGGCGTCGTTCGGCGGTGTGGGCCGCGACCAGACCGATGCGCTCGATCTTGCCGCCGAACTGCTCGGCGGGGCCGCCTCGAGCCGCCTCGTGCGGGCACTTGTGCACGACAAGTCGCTTGCGACCGGCATTTCCGCTTTCTACGACCCCACCTCGCTCGATCCGACGAGCTTCACCGTGTCGGCAAGCCCGCGCCCCGGTGTGGAACTTGCCGCACTCGAGTCCGCGATCGAAGCCGTGCTGCGCGAAACGCTTGCGGGCGGCTTCGGCGACGCGGAAGTGGCGCAAGCCAAAACGCGTTTGGCCGATTCCGCGATCCTCGTGCGCGATTCCGCGCAAGCGGGTGCACGCGCCTTCGGAGCGGCGTTCGCCACGGGCCGCGACGTCGCTTGGGTCCAATCTTGGCCAACGCGCCTTGCGGCCGTCACGACTGCCGAGGTCAATGCGGCCTTGCGCGCGATCCTGGGCAGCGATGCGCACGTGACGTCCGTGCTGCTGCCCAAGCCGGGCTCGTGATGCGTCGTTTTGTTGCCGCGATAGCACTGCTGCTGTTGGCCGCCGGCGTTTCGCCCGCCCATGCGCAAGGCCAGCGCATCGAGGCGGTGCGCAGCCCGGGCGGCATCGAGGCTTGGCTCGTGCGCGACAATTCGCTGCCGCTGCTGGCGATCGAATTTTCGTGGCGCGGCGGCTCGGCCCAGGATCCCGCAGGCCAAGAGGGCCTCACGGCGCTGATGGCCGACATGCTCACGCAAGGGGCAGGGACCCGCGACCAGCAGGCTTTTTCGGCCGAGCTCGAAAACCGCTCGATCGCGCTTGGCTTCTCGGCCGGTCTCGATACGGTGCAAGGCAGTCTGCGCGTGCTGTCGCGCGACAAGACGCTCGGCATCACGCTGTTGGCCGAAGCGCTCAGCCAACCGCGCTTCGATTCCGAACAGGTCGAGCGCCTGCGCGCCAACGTGCTTGCCAGCCTGTCGCGCGAGGAAACCAACCCCGAAACACTCGCGCGCCGCGCCTTTGCGCGCGCCGCTTTCGGCGAGCATGTCTATGCTAGGCCCACACGCGGCACGCCCGAAAGCGTGAAGACGCTGGCGACCGCCGACATGCGCGCGCAATTGGCGCGCTTGCTGGCGCGCGACAATCTCGTGGTTGCCGCCGTCGGTGACACCACGCCCGAAGAACTCGGCGCATTGCTCGACCGCGCATTCGGCGGCCTGCCGCAGGCGGCGCGCTTGGTGCCCGTCGTGCCGATCTCGATCGGCGGCGCGGGCAAAACTTTCGTGATCCCGCGTCCCGGCAGCCAGACCTATGCGCTGTTCGGCCATCAGGGCGTGGGCCGCGACGATCCGGATCTGTTTGCCGCCACGGTCGTGAACTACATCCTCGGCGGCGGCGGTTTCAACTCGCGCCTCATGCTGTCGGTGCGCGAGCGCGCAGGCCTCACCTACGGGATCGGCACGGGGCTGGCGATATTCGACGCGGCTGCGCTCGTGCAAGGCTCGACCTCGTCCGACAACCGCACGCTGGCGCGCGCCCTCGACATGGTGCGCGCCGAATGGGCCCAAATGGGCAAAGACGGCCCGAGCGAAGACGAGCTGCAGGGAGCGAAGGACTTTCTGACCGGCTCGTACCCGCTGCAGTTCGACGGTTCTTCGCGCATTGCGCGCCTGATGGTCAGTGCCCGCCTCGACGGGCGCGGGCGCGACTGGTTCGAAGAGCGCCAGCGCCGCGTGCGCGCGGTCACGCTCGCCGACGCCAAACGCGTCGCCGCCCGCCTGTTCGACCCCGCAAAATTGCTGGTCGTGGCGGTCGGCGAGCCGGCCGGTTTGACCGCCACCGAATAGAGCGCATCGGGCGCGCGTTTTCGCTAGAATCCCCGGCGGAGACGAATCGGCCATGTCCTTCCCCTATACCCAAGATCTGCGCCATTGCTTCGAGCCGTCGCTGCGCGCGCACGATCTTGCGCGCACCGCCCCCACGCTTGCGCGCCTGAAGGCGGCGGTGGGCTCGGGCCAATACGCATTCCTCGACCAGCCGGACCGCCGCGACGATCTTGCCGCCATCCGCGAAGCGGCAGCGCGTTTCGATGGCTTCGACACGATCCTGCTGCTGGGGACTGGCGGGTCGAGTCTGGGCGCGCGCACGCTTGCAGCCCTCGTCGATGGCGGGCTCGGCCTGTGGAATCGCGGCGGCAGGCGCCTTGTCGTCGCCGAAAACGTCGATCCGTTTGGCTTCGAGAAGTTGCTCGCCGCCGTCGATCTCAAATCGACCGGCGTGCTTGCGATTTCCAAATCCGGCGGAACGGCCGAAACCTTGGCGCAGCTTCATGCGCTGCTGCCGCATCTTGCGGCAAGTGTGGGTGCCGCGAAAATCGCCAAGCACGTCACGATCGTGACCGAGCCGACCGACAATGCGCTGCGCCGCATCGCGGATCGTTTTGCGCTGCCCACGCTGCCGCATCCGCCGACTTTGGGCGGGCGCTATTCGGTGCTGTCGGCGGTGGGCCTGTTGCCCGCCTGCCTGCTCGGGCTCGATATCGAAGCGCTGCGCGCCGGTGCGGCCCAAGCGCGCGATGCCGCACTCGTCGAACCCGAAACCTCGCTGCCTGCCCACGGGGCCGCCCTTGCGGTCGCCCTTGCCGCACAAGGCCAAACGCAGACCGTGTTCTGCGCCTATGCCGATATACTCGGACCCTTCGGCCAATGGTACGCGCAGCTCTGGGCCGAAAGTCTCGGCAAAGGCGGCAAGGGCACCACGCCTTTGCGCGCGGTCGGCACGGTCGACCAGCACAGCCAATTGCAATTGTGGCTCGACGGCCCGGCCGACAAGCTCTTCACCATCGTGAGCCAGACGAGCCGCGACAAAGGTCCGCGCTACGATGCGGCAATCCTCGCCGATCCGGCGCTCGGCTATCTTGCCGGGCGCACGATGGGCGACATTCTCGACGTCGCCGCGCGCGCCACGGCCGAAACACTCGCCCGCCGCGGCCGGCCCGTGCGGCTGATGCATGTCGACACTTTGGACGAAACCAGTCTCGGCGCGTTGCTGATGCATTTCATGCTCGAAACCGTGATCGCCGCCGACCTGTTCGGCATCGAGCCCTACGAGCAGCCGGCCGTCGAAGAAGGCAAGATCCTGGCGCGCCGCTATCTGCAGGGCATGGCCCCGCAAGGATCCGACGCGCCGTGAAGATCCGCCGCCTGCCCGAGACTCTGGTCAACCGCATCGCGGCGGGCGAGGTCGTCGAGCGCCCGGCGGCGGCCGTCAAAGAACTCGTCGAGAATGCGATCGACGCAGACGCCACGCGCATCGACGTGGTGCTCGGCGAAGCTGGGCGCGCGTTGATCGCGGTTGCCGACGACGGCAAGGGCATGGCTGCCGACGAGCTGTCGCTGGCGGTCGAGCGCCATGCGACGTCGAAATTGCCCAGCGACGATCTGCTCGCCATCCATACGCTGGGTTTTCGCGGCGAAGCCTTGCCGTCGATCGGCGCGGTGGCGCGCTTAACGCTCGTCAGCCGCACGAAAGACGCCGCCGAAGCCTGGTCGCTCAGCGTCGAAGGCGGGCGCAAGTGCGAGCCTGTACCGGCCGCTGCTCCGCCCGGAACGCGCGTCGAAGTGCGCGATCTTTTCTACGCGACACCTGCACGCCTCAAATTTCTCAAGGGCGAACGCGCCGAGCGCGACGCGTGTGAAGACGCGGTCGCACGGCTCGCGATGGCACATCCGCGCATCGCCTTCAGCCTCGTGGCCGACGGGCGCAGCGTGCTGAAACTCCCCGCCCAAACCGGCGCCGACGACACGGCACGCTTGGCACGCGTCGCCGCCGTGATCGGCAAAGAGTTTTTCGACAATGCGGTCGCGGTCGCCGCCGTGCGCCAGGACGACGAGGGCGAAATTCGCCTCACGGGCCATGCGGGCCTGCCGACCTACAACCGCGCGACCTCGATGCACCAATATCTGTTCGTGAACGGCCGGCCCGTGCGCGACAAGCTGCTCGCAGGCGCCGTGCGCGGCGCGTACGCCGATTTCCTGGCGCGCGACCGCCATCCGGCCGTGGCGCTGTTCCTCGATCTGCCAACGCAGCTCGTCGATGCCAACGTGCATCCGGCCAAAACCGAAGTGCGCTTCCGCGATCCGCAGCGCATTCGCGGCCTTATCGTCGCGAGCCTCAAGGAAGCGCTCGACCGGGCAGGCTTCCGCGCCTCCACGCATGTGGCGATCGAAGCCCTCGATCTCGTGCGCACCCCCAGCCCGCAATACGCGTTTGCGGGCGGCTCCCAAATTTCGCGCGGTGTGGCCGAAGCGAGCGTCGCCTACCACGCACCGCCGTCGCCGGCCGCCGCCGCGTTCGGCGCTTCGGTGCCCACAACAATGCAAGCACCGGCCGAACCGCGCGATCTGCCGCTCGGCATTGCGCGCGCCCAGCTTCACGAAACCTACGTGATCGCGCAGACCGCCGACGGCATTGTGATCGTGGACCAGCACGCCGCGCACGAGCGCCTCGTCTACGAACGCATGAAAGAAGCGCTCGCGGCAGGCAACGTGGCGCGCCAGACGCTGCTGATCCCTGAAGTGGTCGAACTCGACGATGCCGCCGCCGCCCGCGTGCTTTCCAAAGCCGACGAACTCGGCGAACTGGGCCTCGGGATCGAAGCCTTCGGCCCCGGTGCCGTGATGGTGCGCGAAACGCCCGCCATGCTGGGCGAACTCGACGTCAAAGGTCTGGTGCGCGATTTGGCCGACGAAATTGCCGAACACGGAGCCGCCTTGTCGCTGAAAGAGCGCCTGGGCGAAGTTTGCGGCACCATGGCCTGCCACGGTTCGGTGCGCGCGGGCCGCCGCCTGAGCGGTGCTGAAATGGATGCGTTGCTGCGCCAGATGGAAGCCACGCCGCACAGCGGCCAATGCAACCACGGCCGCCCGACCTACGTGGAACTCAAACTCGCCGACATCGAAAAGTTGTTCGGGCGACGGTAGCGTCTACCGCCCCTCGCGCCGCCAGGCGACGAGGAGCAGGGCTAAGCACGCGAGGAACGTCAGCAGGCCCGGCATCAACGGGGTTTGCGACACGCCCGTCACGACGTATTCGCCGTTGGCACGCCAGCCGATCCAGCCGCGACCGCCGGGGATGGTGCCGCCCATGTCGCGCCCCGGTCGCACGCGGCGGATTTCGGGAATGCCGTCGGCGAGCCATTGCGTCGATCCGCCGGTTGCGTCGATGGCGGGTTTCAAGAGCGCGTCGGTCGTGCGCATGTCGGCGGTTTCGCGCGGGTTCACAGCCCCCACAGCCGCAAGCGCCGTGCGCGTGCCGTCGGTGAGGTGGTAGAGGCCCGGACGTTCGGGCGTGTAGAAGGCCGTCTCGCGTCCGGGTCTGGTTTCGACGAGCGACACGGGCCGGCTTGTGCCGTCGGGGGCGGTCACGGTCACCGGCGTCTGCACGGGCTCGAGCGTGCGCCGCTCGATTTCCATGCGGTTGCCGCGCACACGGACCTTCAGATCGTTTTCTTCGAGTTCGGGCTCTTTCATGAGCCAGTGCGAAATACGGCGCAGCAGCTCGGCATGCGGGCCGCCGCCGTCGAGACCGCGTGCCCACAGCCAGAAATGGTCGCTCATGAGCTGGGCCACGCGGCCTTCGCCCACGCGGTCGAGCAGCAGCAAGGGCCGGTCGGACGCCCCGTTCAAGAGCACCTGGCCGCGGCGCGGCTCGGTGTCGATATGGCGGAACCAGCGGCCCCAATCGGCGGGCAGCGCGGCCGTCCCCGCACCCGGCAGATCGGCGGTCACGGGATGGCGCCGGCCCATGTCCGACACCGAAGGCCGGTAGCCGACGTCGAAATTCTGGCCGGTGGGGGCACCCGGCATAATCTGGCCGATCGGCGAATTGAACAGCGAGTTGGGGGCCGAGAACGCGGTCCCCACCGAGATGAACAGAGCCCCGCCCTCGCGCACATAGCGCACGATATTGTCGAGATAGACGGGGGCGAGCACGTCGCGCCGCCGGTAGCGGTCGAAAATCACGAGGTCGAATTCGCGCAATTTCACCTCGAACAATTCGCGGATCGGGAAGGCGATCAGCGAAAGTTCGTTCACGGGCGTGAAGTCCTGCGATTCGGGCGGGCGCAGAATCGTGAAATGCACGAGATCGACGGCGGGATCGGATTTGAGCAGATTGCGCCAATTGCGCTCGCCCGCATGCGGCTCGCCCGTGACGAGCAGCACGCGCAAGCGGTCGCGCACGCCGTTCACGACGACGATCTGCTTGTTGTTCTCGAGCGTGAGTTCGCGCTGGCCCGCCTCGACCTCGATCTCGAACACGGTCTCGCCGGCTTTTTCGAGCTGGAAATCGATCGTGCTCGAAACGCCGACGGGGACCCGCACGGTCTGGAAGGGCTGGCCGTCGCGCTTGATGTCGATGCGCGCTTGGGCGCGCGGGGCCCCCGCGTTCGCAGCCCCGCGTGGGCTGGCACCGTCGTCCACGCGGATCGTCAAAGTCTGCGGCTTGGCGACGATGGCAAAGCCCGGCGCTTGCTCGAGCACCAGGCGCCGATCGACTTCGTTGCGCTCGCCCGCGAGCAACGCATGCAAGGGGCCCGGCAGATTGAGGCGTGCGAGGGCGGCCGCGTCGCCCGTGGGCGCGTCGTGCACCTGCCCGTCGGTGAGGAGGGCCACACCCGCAAGCCGGTTGCGTGGCACGTCCGATAAAGCACGCTCGACCGCCTCGAACAGGCGCGTGCCGTCCTGCGCCAGGCCGCCCGAAGCGCCGGCGCGCACGATGCGCAAGTCGAAATCCTTTTCGCGCGACAGGCGTTCGCGCAAGGCTTCGGCCGCGCGCTCGATGCGGCCCGCGCGCTGGCCGAGCTTGGCGCTGTCGCTCTCGTCGATCACCACGAGGCCGATATCGGACAAAGCGCGTCGCTCTTCGACGACCGCGACCGGATTGGCAAGTGCAAGCAGCAGGCCCGCCATGGCGGCCGCCCGCCACCACGCCCCGCGCGCGCGCTTGAAGATCGCGTAGACGACCGGAATCGCGGCAAGCACACCGAGCGCTGCGAGCCAGCCCCAGGCCACGAGCGGGGCGAAGGCGATCGAATAGTCCGTCATCGGCGCAGCCTTTCCAGGATCGTATCGACATGCACCTGGTCGCCTTTGTAGTTGCCGGTGAGCGCGTACATCACAAGATTGATGCCGAAGCGCACGGCGAATTCGCGCTGGTTGTCGCCGCCGGGTACTGCCGCAAACATCGGCCGGCCGGCCGCGTCGAGCGCCCACGCCCCAGCCCAGTCGTTGGCCCCGATCACGATCGAGGTTACGCCGTCTTTGTCGCGCGCGTCGGGCTGTTCGATCCACACGGGCGCACCCGTGAGGCGGCCAGGAAAGTCCTGCATCAGATAGAAGGTCTTGGTCAGCACATGCTCGGCCGGAACGCGCACGAGGCGCGGCAGATCGAGCGGGCGCAGCAGATCGCGCAGGCGCTGCGCCGACGGCCCGCCTGCCGCAGGGCCGATGAAATCGGCCTCGCGCGTGTCGAACAGCACCATGCCGCCGTTCGCCATGTATTGTTTGACGCGCGCCATCGCGTCGGCCGACGGCAGCGGCAGATGGCTTGCGACCGGCCAATAGAGCAGCGGATAGAAAGCAAGCTCGTCGCGCTCGAGATCTACGCCGACGGGCGTTCCCGGATCGACGGCGGTGCGGCGCGCAAGCATCACGCCCAAGCCGGCAAGCCCCGCCCGGCTCACGCGGTCGATCTGCTCGTCGCCGGTGCGCACGAACGCCAGGTGCGTTGCCAGCGAATTGGCGACACCGGTTGCGTCGTCCACCGGCGGCAGCCGCGTTTGCGCTTGTGTGGCGTCGGTACTGCCCAACGCCAACGCGCCGAACACGAGGATCGCGCCGAGGCGGTTGCGCAAGGGCCCGACGCTCAACAGCCCGCGCAAGGCAAGGGCGACGGCGATGTCGGCCACCAGCAGCAGCAAGGCGAGCACGAAGAGCGTGGGTTTGAAATCGACTTCTTCCGCACCATCGTAAGCTGCGCGTGTGATGCCCGACGGCAAAGACGTCGCCGCGCGCGGGGCCGCAAGCCCTTGGCTCAGATTGAGCGCGCGGCGGGCGGCTTGCGTGCCGTACTGGCCGGGCGGCGTGCGCGGGGCGGCAAGCGTAGCGGCAAGGCTGCGCGACGGCACGCCCGCTGCGGCCGGAAACGGCGATACGAGCCGGCCGAATGCATCGAGTGTCGCGACCGGGGCCAGCAACGCATCGCCCGCCCCGTCGCCGGCCACACCTTGGGCCAATGCGATCAGCCGCTGCAGCATCTCGATATAGAGGCCCGACAAGGGGAGATCCGACCATTCGGGCGAGGCGGTCACGTGCACGAGCACCAGCCAGCCTTCGCCGCGCTTGTCGGCCGTCACCAAGGGTGTCCCGTCGCTGAGGCGCGCCCAGCTTTTGCGCGCGAGCTCGAGCGTGGGCTCGGCCAGCACTTGGCGGCGCACGAGCACGTCGGCTGGTATATCGAGGCCCACGAACGGCGAGTCGACGTCGAAGGGTGCTAGGCCGATCGGCTGTTCCCAGCTCATCGCCCCGCCGAAAGCGCGCCCGCCCAAGCGCAGCGGCACAGGCACGAGATCGTCGTTGGCTTCGGCAAGGCGGGCACCCGCAAACCGCAGCACCACGCCGCCGCGCCGGAGCCACGCTTCGACCGCCGCGCGATCGGCGGCGGGCAATTCGCCGACATCGGCCAAGATCAGCACGGCCGTTTCGCGCGCCAGTATGTCGGCGACCGTGCCGATGCGCACTTCGCTGAAAGGCTGCAAGGCGCGCTCGAGATAGAACGTGTCGGCCAAGAGCGGCTGGTTCTGGCGCTCGGCCGTATCGCTCGAGACGATGCCGACCGGGCGGCGGCGCCAGCGCTCGTCAATGAGGGCGGTGGCGGCTGCGGTCGCTTCGCCTTCGATCTCGAGGCGCGAAATGCGGTTGCGCAGTTCCGACGGCAACGAAATGCGCGCAAGGGCCGTGCTGTTGCCGGCCTCGAAGCGCAGAATTTCGCGCGCCAGCAGGCGGCCGTCTTCGCCGCGTGCCACGAGATTGAGATCCAGCGGCCCCGCCGTCGATGCGCGCGCCACGGTCGCGGCAATGCCGCCGGTTTCGGAGACCGGCGGCAGCATCAGGCGCGCAAGCTTCTCGGCCGTCGGTGCCGTATAGACCACGGGGCCAATACGTTGCAGCCGTTCGAGCAACGCGGGCAGGGCTGCATCTTCGAGCCCGTCCGAGAAGTACTGTACGAGGGCGGCTTGCGAAGGGGCGACCGCTTCGAGCGTCGCGCGCGCGGCCACGCGATCCACCGGCCACGGCTTGGGCTCGAGTGCGCCCACGAGCGGGCGCGCTTCGCCGGCCGTCAGCAGCCGCGACGGGCGCGGCGGTTCGCCCGCCGCATTGGGTGCCGTTGCCAGCAGCATCACCGCGCGCTGGTCGCGCTCGGCACCGTCGAGCGCACGGTCGAGATGGGCGCGCATTGCACTCCAGTTGGCGGCGGACGCCCAACCGTCGTCCACGACCAGGATCGTCGGCCCGCCGCCGACAATGCGCGCGGCCGGATTGAGCACGGGCTGCGCCAACGCGAGGATGATGAGGCCGGCGATCAGCAAACGCAGCAGCAGCAGCCACCACGGCGTTTGTGCAGGCGTCTCCTCGCCGGGCTTCACGCGCAGCAGCAACGCGATCGCCGGAAACGCCGCGCGGCGTGGGGCGGGCGGAGTTACGCGCAGCAGCCACCACAGCACCGGCAACGCCGCCAAGGCCGCAAGCCAGACGGGTGCGAGGAACGCAAACGACGACAGCAGACCCATCAGCGGCACTCCGTCATCGGCTTCGCGTTCCGGCGTCGGCGAGTGCCTGCCACAAGGTCAGCAGCGCGGTCTCGGGCGGTCGGTCGGTGCGATGCGCCACATAGCCCCAGCCGTGCGCACGCGCGATGTCGCGCACGCCCTCGACATGGGCGCTGTAGACCGCGCGATATTCCGCGCGCACGGCTTCGACGCGCGGCACCACAAGCTCGCCCTCGTTCTCGAGCCCTTCGAAGCGCGTGCGCCCGGCATAGGGCAGATTCTCTTCGGCCGGATCGGCGATCTGCACAAGCTGGCCGCGCGCACCCGATCCTGCCAAGCGCCGGATCGCGGCGTCGGTTTCGGCAAGCGGCCCAAGGAAATCGCCGAGCAGCACCACGTGCGCATGGCGCGCCACGCGCATCGGCGGCGGCACGCCTTGATCGGCGGCGCGCGCCAGCAGATCTTCGGCGAGGCGATTGACGGCAAAGCGCCCGACCAATGGCCGCGCCCCTTCGCCGAGCAGGCCCACTTGTTCGCCGCCGCGCGCGAGCAAAGCGCCCAGCGCGATCAGCAGCAATTCCGCACGCTGCTGCTTTTGCGCAAGATTGCGGTCGGAGGCCCACGCCATCGAGGGCGAGGCGTCGCGCCACAGCCACACGGTCTGGGCGGACTCCCATTCGTTTTCGCGCACATAGACCGCATCGCTCTTGGCCGTCTGGCGCCAATCGATGCGCTCGATCGAATCGCCCGCCATGTAGCGGCGGAACTGCCAGAAGCTTTCGCCTGGACCCGTACGCCTGCGCCCATGCACGCCTTGCGCGACCGTGTCGGCCACGCGTTGGGCCGCGACCAGCAAAGCGGGCAGGCGGCTTGCCAGCGCTTCGGCGGCAAGGCGTTGGCGCAACGTCGCGGCGGCGGATGCTTGCGGCGTTTGCATGTGCGGGGGCGACATGGGCGACGCGGTTTCCTGCGCGATCCCGCTCAGCCCATTCCCGCGCAGAGCTGGCCGATAATGCCGTCGAGCGTGATGCCGTCGGCGCGCGCTGCAAACGACAGCGCCATGCGATGGCGCAGAATGGGGGCGGCGAGGGCCGCCACATCGTCGAGCGAGGGCGACAGGCGGCCGTCGAGAACGGCGCGTGCGCGGGCGGCCAGCATCAAAGATTGGCTCGCGCGCGGGCCGGGGCCCCAGATCACGTATTTGCGCACGGATTCGACGTCGGTCTCGCCGGGCCTGCCGGCGCGCACAAGGCGCAAGATAGCTTCGACCACGCTTTCGCCGACGGGGACGCGCCGGATCAACGCTTGCGCGCGCATCAGGCTGTCGGCATCCATCGCGCGCTGCGGCTTGGCTTCGGCCGAACCGGTCGTCGCGAGCAGCATTTGGCGCTCGGCGGCGAGGTCCGGATAGCCCACATCGACCTGCAGCAGAAAGCGGTCGAGCTGCGCTTCGGGCAGCGGATATGTGCCTTCCTGCTCAAGCGGGTTTTGCGTTGCCAGCACATGGAAAGGGGCCGGCAGCGAATGGTACTTGCCGCCCACCGAGACGCGGCGTTCCTGCATGGCCTGAAGCAAGGCAGACTGCGTGCGCGGGCTCGCACGGTTGATTTCGTCGGCCATCAGGATCTGCGCGAAGACGGGGCCTTGCAGAAAGCGGAACTGGCGCTTGCCGCTGTCGCCTTCTTCGAGCACTTCCGAGCCGATAATGTCGGCGGGCATCAGATCGGGCGTGCACTGCACGCGTTTGGCATCGAGGCCCAAGACCGTGCCCAGCGTTTCGACGAGCTTGGTCTTAGCAAGGCCGGGCACGCCGATCAGCAGCAGATGGCCGCCCGCCAGCAAGGTCACGAGCGTCTGCTCGACCACCTCTTGCTGGCCGAAAATGACTTGGCCGATATGCGTGCGCACCGTCTGGAGCGAAGCGCCCAGCGCTTCGATTTCGCCCAGCAACGCATTGGCAGCTTCGGGAGGGGCAGCTTCGGGGCCGGGAGCAAGGTCGGTCGTCGATGCGTTCACGAGCTGATTCCTCGAAAGTTGGGACCGCAAGGGACATAGGGTGCCGTCGGACGCAAAGCCAGCGTGGCAGAGGCTGCCGCGTCCGTCCAGCGCACTTTGGTAACCCACCCGTCAAAGACGCTGCATGTTGCGTGCCGACGCGTGTAGAATGCGGCGACTCCGATGTTTCGCGATCTTTCCCCCTTGGCCGAGTTGGCGCCCGAGATTTGCGGCGATTTCGATCTGCGCATCGATCGCGCAGGCGCGTGGCACTATCGCGGGTCGCCGATTGGCCGCCCCGCCCTTGTGAAACTTTTCGCGCGCGTGCTGCGCCGCGCGGCCGACGGCAGCTATTGGCTCGTCACACCGGTCGAACGCGGCCGCGTGACTGTCGACGATGCGCCGTTTGTGGCGAACGACGTATCGTTCACGCAAACCGAAACGGGGCCGCGCGCAACGTTCACAACCAATCTCGACGAACGTGTGGCCGCAGGCCCTGCGCACAAAATCCGCACGGTGCCGCAAAGCGATGGCAGCATTGTGCCTTACATCGATGTGCGCGCCGGGCTTGAAGCGCGCGTCGATCGCGCGGCCTTCTATCGGCTGATCGACGGGGCGACGGTCGAAGACGGCCGTTTGGGCGTGCGCAGCGACGGCGTGTTTTTCGATCTCGGGCCCGCTGATATTGAGGTCGGCGCATGATCGCACCCGAACGCATTCGGACACTCTTTGCCGCCAACACACCGGGCGTGCGCCAAAGTGCGTCGCGCGGCGATCACGACGGCAATCCGGGCCTGCTGCCGCCGGTCGGAACGTTTCGCGCGGCTGCCGTGCTGGTGCCGCTTGTGGCACACGCAAGCGGCATGTCGGTGTTGTTTACGCAGCGCACCGCTCATCTGCATGCGCATGCGGGCCAGATCAGCTTTCCGGGCGGGCGCGTGGAAGACAGCGACGAAGATGCCGTCGCCGCCGCCTTGCGCGAAACCGAAGAAGAGATCGGTCTGCCGCGCGCGCATGTCGAAATCGTCGGCCGGCTCGACACGTATCGCACGCGCACCGCCTACGAGGTCACGCCCGTCGTCGGCATCGTGACCCCGCCTTTCGAACTGAAGCTCGACGCGTTCGAAGTTGCCTCGGCCTTCGAGGTGCCGCTGTCTTTCGCGCTCGATCCGGCGAACCACCAGCGCCATTCGCGCGTGTTCGAGGGGACCACGCGGCATTTCTGGGCGCTGCCTTTCGGCCCGCATTATATCTGGGGGGCGACGGCCGGCATGCTGATCAATCTTGCCGAAGCGCTTGGCACGCGCCCGCCTTCGTGACCAACTGCACGCCATGATCCGCATCCTGCTCGAATTTCTGCTGCCGCTTTTGTTGCCCACGCTCGTCTATGCGGGCTGGATGGCGCTCGAAAAGCGCCGCGCCGAGCGGCTCGGCAAGGGCGAAGTGCCGAGCTGGCGCGACGCACCCTGGGTGTGGCTGTCGCTGGCGGGCGTGGTGCTGGCGGCACTTTTGCTGTTCGGGCTTACGCTGATGCGCGACACCGGCAACGCCAAGGGCCAGTATGTGCCGCCGCGCCTGGGCGAAGATGGCCGCATCGTGCCGGGCCATGTTGAACCGCGCGGCACCCAGCGTTAGATTCAGGCACCGCGCACACGACCAGTCGAAGGAGCAGGCAGCATGGACGGCGAACGCGACGAACGCGGTGGAGGGCCGCGCGGCGCCAAAAACGTGCTGGGGCTGCCGCTCGCCGAATGCGGGCGCAATCCTCTGACCGGCTTTTTCCGCGACGGTTGCTGCAACACCGGCCCCAGCGACCGCGGCATGCATACGGTGTGCGCGATCGTCACGGCCGACTTCCTCGAATTCTCGAAAGCGGCCGGCAACGACCTTTCCACGCCGCGCCCGGAATTCGGCTTTGCCGGCCTCAAACCCGGCGACCGCTGGTGCCTGTGTGCACCCCGTTGGCAAGAAGCGCTCGAAGCGGGCAAAGCCCCCAAAGTCGTGCTCGCCGCCACGCACGCCGACACGCTCGACGTGTGCGCGCTCGACGACCTCAAGAAACACGCGATCGATCGGATTTAGCGCGCGCGGGCGTTTTGGCGCGTGGCCTTGATCGGCTAAAGTCGCGCCATGGCCGATTCGTCCGATTTTCGCCTGTCGCCGCTGCCGCTGTGGGCGGCGAGCGCCGAAACGCGCGCCCTGCTGGCGTGCGTGGGGCCGCAGGTGCGGTTCGTGGGCGGCTGTGTGCGCGACGCACTTGCCGGCATCGTGCCGAACGATCTCGATTTGGCGGGCCCCGAGCGGCCCGAGGCTGTCATGGCCAAGCTCGAAGCCGCCGGCTTCAAGGCGATCGCCACGGGCCTCGCGCACGGAACGGTGACCGCAATCGTGCGCGGCCGGCGTTTCGAGATCACGACCTTGCGCCGCGACGTTGCGACCGACGGCCGCCATGCGACGGTCGAATTCACCGACGATTGGCGCCTCGATGCCGCACGGCGCGACTTCACGATCAACGCGATGTCGATGGATGCGGACGGGACCGTCTTCGACTTTTTCGGCGGCCGCGAAGATCTTGCGGCCGGTCGCGTGCGCTTCGTTGGCGATGCGGCCGCGCGCATTGCGGAAGACTATCTGCGCGTGCTGCGCCTGTTCCGTTTCCATGCGCGCTTCGGGCAAGGGGCCATCGATGCGGCAGCGCTCGCCGCGTGCACGGCTGCGGCGGCGCAGTTGAAAAACCTGTCGGCCGAGCGCGTGCACAGCGAACTTTTTGGCCTTCTCGCTGGCTCCAATGCGCCCGCAATGCTCGATGCAATGCGCGCTGCCGGGCTTTTTGCGTTCTGGCTGCCGGAACTTGAAGGCACGGCGGCGCTTGCGCGTCTGCTTGCGGTCGCCGGACAAGCGCGCGCGCGCGTCGATGCAATCCTCGCCCTCGCAAGCTTGCTGACGCCAGCAGATGTTCCGGGTGTCGCTGCACGCTTGCGCCTGTCGCGCGCCGAGACCGCGCGGCTGCAGGTTTTGTGCGCGCCGCCCCTAAGGCTCGATCCGGCAGCGGACGAAAAGCAGCGCCGTGCGGCGTTCTATCGCCTCGGCGACGATCCGGCCGCCCATGTGCTGCTGCAATGGTCGCAAGCGCCGGACGCGCAGGGCTGTGCCGCTCTCTATGCCGCCGCTCTCGCCTGGGTGCGGCCGAGATTTCCGCTGTCCGGCGAAGATGCGCGCCGCGCCGGCTTCGAACCCGGCCCCGCAATGGGGGCCTGGCTCAAAGCGCGCGAAGAAGAATGGATCGAAGCCGGCTGCCCTTAAGGCCAGGCGACGTCGGGCGGCAGGCTCATCAGGATCGCTTCCACGTTGCCGCCGGTCTTGAGGCCGAAAGTGGTGCCGCGGTCGTAGAGCAGGTTGAACTCCACATAGCGGCCGCGGCGCACGCGCTGGTGCGCGCGGTCGGCTTCAGTCCACGCATCGTGCATGTGTTTTTGCACGAGCGGCACGTAGCCTGCGAGGAACGCGCGGCCCACATCCTGCGTGAAGGCGAAGTCCTTGGCCCAGTCGCCGGTGTCGAGATTGTCGTAGAAAATCCCGCCCACGCCGCGCGGCTCGTTGCGGTGCTTCAGGAAGAAGTATTCGTCGCACCATTTCTTGAAACGCGGATAGTAGTCGGGGTCGTGTTTGTCGCAGGCGGCCTTGTAGGCGGCGTGGAAGCTCTTGGTGTCGTCGTCGTTCGGCACCATCGGCGTCAAGTCGCCGCCGCCGCCGAACCACGCTTTGGTCGTCACGATGTGACGCGTGTTCATGTGCACGGCCGGTACTTTGGGCGAGCGCATATGCGCCACGAGCGAAATGCCGGACGCCCAGAAGCGCGGATCCTCGGCCGCACCCGGCATTTGCTTGGCGAATTCGGGCGCGAATTTTCCGTACACGGTCGAGACGTTGACGCCGACCTTTTCGAACACGCGCCCATGCATCACGGCCATGGTGCCCCCGCCGCCGTCGGCGCCGTCGGCATCCTGGCGCGGCCAGGATTTGCGCACGAAGCGGCCCGGCGGCAGATCCTTGTGCGGGCCCGAGGCAAGCGCGTCTTCGAGCCCTTCGAACGCCGCACAGATATCGTCGCGCAGTTTTTCGAACCACGCTTTCGCCGTCGCTTTGTGCGCGGCTGTTTCTTCGATCGACGTCATTGCCCCTCCCCCGGAAAGGCCCCAAGTTGCCGCAATGCTTCGCCCAGCGCAATTGCAGCGGCAACCGCCACGTTGAGCGAACGCATGCCCGGCATCAGCGGAATGGCGACCCGCGCGTCGGCCGCCGCGTGCACGTCGTCGGGCACGCCCGCACTCTCGCGGCCGAGCAGCAGCGTGTCGCCGTCTGCGAACGCGAATTCGGGCAGGCGCGTGGCTCCGCGCGTGGTCATGAGGACAAGGCGCTTGGGCCGGGCGGCGTCGATGTAGCGCTGCCAACTCGTGTGGCGTTGGAGATCGACCTGGTCGAGATAATCCATCCCGGCCCGGCGCAATTTGGGCTCGGACCACACGAAGCCGCACGGCTCGACCACGTCCACGCCGACGCCCAAACACGCCGCCAGCCGAAGGATCGTACCGACATTCGGCGCGATATCCGGCTCGAACAGGGCAATTCGCACGCGGGGTCGCGGCGGGGTGCCAAGCGGCGGTAAATCTGGCGTCACGGGACCTTCGCAAAAAACAGCGTTTGGAACTTTGCATCCGCCGAAAACTGGACTATACCCGCCCGGCGCCGTGGGGTCTTGGAAGGCTGCGACATTGCGTCGCATGCCGCCGCGACAGAGGACTGTACGGCGTTTGCGCACTAGCATATTTGTTGGGCGCGTGTCGCACCGTTTGCGGCGCGCACGCCCGATCAACCAAAAGGGTTCCCTCGCGATGGCTCAGTCCGGTCCCCCCGCAGTTTCCGCCGACGGTACGCGCAAACATCCCGACGGCTCGACGCGACGCGATTTCCTCTATCTCGCCACCACGGCCTTCGGCGCCACGGGTGCCGCTTTGACCGGCTGGGCGTTCATCGATTCGATGAACCCGTCGGCCGACGTGCTGGCGCTGGCCTCGACCGAGGTCAATCTGGCTGCGGTCCAGCCCGGCATGGCGATCACG
This sequence comes from Magnetospirillum sp., assembly GCA_027532905.1. Classification (NCBI taxonomy): domain Bacteria; kingdom Pseudomonadati; phylum Pseudomonadota; class Alphaproteobacteria; order Rhodospirillales; family Rhodospirillaceae; genus Magnetospirillum; species Magnetospirillum sp. The sequence goes on along the minus strand of JAPZUA010000001.1, from coordinate 709,623 downwards.
GTCACATGGCGCGGCAAGCCGGTGTTCGTGCGCAATCGCACCGCCGACGAGATCGCCAAGGCCAAGGAAGACGACTCGGCCAGCCTTCCCGATCCGCAGCCCGACGCCAAGCGCGTGCAGAAGCCCGAGTGGCTGGTGCTGCTCGGCGTGTGCACGCATCTGGGCTGCGTGCCGCTCGGCCAGAAGCCGACCGATTCGCGCGGCGACTACGGCGGCTGGTTCTGCCCGTGCCATGGCTCGCACTACGACACGTCGGGCCGCATCCGCAGGGGACCGGCACCGCTCAATCTCGCAGTGCCGCCCTACGCCTTCACGAACGACAAAACGATCAAGATCGGTTGAGGCAGCAAGCCATGGCCAAATACGACTACGTCCCGTCGCCGTTCCGCTCGAACCCGATCGTCAAGTGGGTGGACCACCGCCTGCCGATCTTCGAACTGATCGACGAGCAGCTCATCAAGTATCCGGCACCCCGCAATCTGAACTACATGTGGAATTTCGGGTCGCTGGCGGGCATCTGCCTCGTCATCATGATCGTGTCGGGCATTTTCCTCGCGATGAACTACCAGGCCTCGACGCTGCACGCGTTCGACTCGGTCGAACGCATCATGCGCGACGTGAACTACGGCTGGCTCATCCGCTACATCCACATGAACGGCGCCTCGATGTTCTTCATCGTGGTCTACATCCACATCATCCGCGGCTTCTATTACGGCTCCTACAAGGCGCCGCGCGAGATCTTGTGGTGGCTCGGCATCGTCATCTTCCTGCTGATGATGGCGACCGCGTTCATGGGCTACGTGCTGCCCTGGGGCCAGATGAGCTTCTGGGGGGCCACCGTCATCACGAATCTGTTCTCGGCCATTCCGATCGTCGGCGAGGCGATCGTGACGTGGCTGTGGGGCGGCTTCTCGGTCGACAATCCGACGCTGAACCGTTTCTTCGCGCTGCACTATCTGATGCCGTTCGTAATCGCGGGCGTGGTGCTGCTGCATTTGTGGGCGCTCCACGTGCACGGCTCGAACAACCCGCTCGGCATCGACGCCAAGGGTCCGCAGGACAAGGTCCCGTTCCACCCGTACTATACGGTCAAGGATGCGCTCGGTCTGGGCGTGTTCCTGATCGTGTTCGCCTATTTCGTGTTCTTCAATCCCTACATGCTGGGCCATCCGGACAACTGGATCCCGGCGAACCCGCTGGTCACGCCGCCGCACATCGTGCCGGAATGGTACTTCCTGCCGTTCTACGCGATCCTGCGTGCCGTCCCCGACAAGCTCGGCGGCGTCTTGCTGATGTTCGGTTCGATCGCGATCCTGTTCCTGATGCCGTGGCTCGACACGAGCCGCGTGCGCTCGGCCAAGTTCCGTCCGGCCTTCCGTGCGTTCTTCTGGCTGTTCATCGCCGTGTGCTTGGTGCTGGGCTGGGCCGGCGGGCAGCCGGCCGAAGGCCCCGCACTGCTGATCGGGCGCATTGCGACCATCCTCTATTTCGCGCATTTCCTGGTCTTCCTGCCGCTGCTGGGATGGTTCGAAAAGCCGCTGCCTTTGCCGAGCTCGATCGCCGAGCCGGTGCTGGGCGGGGGCAAGATGGCGGCGGCTGCTGCGATGGAGAAAGCCTGATGCGTTTCGTGAAGTTCCTCGCCGTCGCGGCCGTGCTGGCCGTCGCTGCGGTTCCCGTCCAGGCGGCCGAAGTTCTGGTGCCGCCCAAGCAGAAATGGGCGCATGACGGCTTCTTCGGCACGTTCGACCGCGCGTCGCTGCAGCGCGGCTTCCAGGTCTACAAGGAAGTCTGCTCGGCCTGCCACGCGATGAAGCAGATGCGCTACCGCAACTTGGCCGGCATCGGCCTTTCGGAAGCCGAAATCGCGGCGATCGCGGCCGAGTACGAAACGACCGACGGTCCCAACGACGAAGGCGAAATGTTCCAGCGCCCGTCGCGCGCTTCGGATCGTTTCAAGTCGCCCTTCGCCAACGAGTTGGCCGCACGCGCGGTCAACAACGGCGCCTATCCGCTCGACCTGTCGCTGATCGCCAAGAACCGTTTGGGCGGCGAAAACTACGTCTACGCGCTGCTGACCGGCTATGCCGATCCGCCGGCCGACGTGAAGCTGGCCGACGGCATGAACTACAACAAATGGTTCCCGGGCCATCAGATCGCGATGGCGCAGCCGATCCAGCCCGACAGCGTGCAGTATGCCGACGGCACGCCCGCCACGGTCGAGCAGATGTCGAAGGACGTCTCGACGTTCCTCGCCTTCGCCGCCTCGCCGCATCTCGAGGCGCGCAACTCGCTGGGCGTGAAGGTGATGCTGTTCCTGTTCATCTTCACAGGCCTCCTCTACGCGACCAAGCGCAAGATCTGGAAAAACCTGCACTGAGGTTTTCCGCGATCGAGACAACGCAAAAAGGCCGGTCCCTCAGGACCGGCCTTTTCTATTGGGCGCGCGTTGCGCGGCCGCGACCTCTCAGCTTGCTGCGACGAAGCGTTCGAGCTTGCCCAGCGTTTCCTGGCCGAGTTCCACGGCACCGAAGCCCTTCGCCGTCTGGAACTCGGCGGCCGTGCTGAACACCATGCCGAGCGTCACGGTCGTGGCACCGTTCGCTTCTTCGAACGAAGCCCATGCGTCGGCATGTTTGGGGCCGTTTTCGCCCCAATGCAGCGTGTAGCCGATCCAATCTTCGGGCTGGACCGTGTGGTAGCGATGATGGTTCGGATAGACCGTGCCGTCGGGGCCGATCATGTCGAACACCCATTCCCCGCCCGCGCGCAGATCGATCCGCGTCGTCCGGCACGAAAAACCTTCCGGCCCCCACCATTGCGGCAGTGTGCGTTCGTTCATCCAAGCGCCCCAGACCCTGTTGCGCGGCGCCTTGATCGTGCGTTGCAGAAGCATTGTGCGCTCAGCCACGCCAGCGAGATTGGCCAGGCCTGCGCCGAAGCCGTGGCGATAACCGTCCGCCATGTCGGCGGCCAGTGCCGAGAGCTGCACCGTCACGACGAGCCGACTGGCGGCGCCTTTGCCCGAGATATCCGCCGTCACGAGCGCTGCCGATTGCGGCACGCCGTCCGAAGAGAGCAACTCGTAGTTCACGCTGCGCTGCGTTGGCTGCAACACGAGCCAACCGCACTCGCAGCGAATGTCGGGATGGCCTTTCGACTTGCAGAGCGAAACTTCGCGCTCGCCGACTTTGGTTGCGGTCTCGAGAAATTCCACGGTCACGGCGGGCGAGGGTGCCGCCCAGATCGCGCGCGCGGCCGGTGCGGTCCAGGCCGCCCACAGCGCCGACGCAGCTACGGCGACGTCGCGCTCGAAGGTCAGTGTGGCAAAACGGTCTTTGCCGTTTCGATCGTCGCTTGGCGTCATTGTTCGGATCCCTTCGCCGCGTTCGTCACAAATGCCTCCAGCCGATCGAGCCGCGCTTCCCAAGCGGCGCGGCGTTCGTCGAGCCATGTCTGCGCCGGCGCCAGTGCTGCGGGCACGATTGCGCAGGTGCGCGTGCGTCCGTCCTTCGACGTGGACAACAGCCCGGCCGCTTCGAGAACGGCGAGGTGCCGCATCACTGTGGGCAGCCGCAATCCCGTCGGCCCGGCGAGATCCGTCACACGCGCAGGTGCTTGCGCCAGCCGAGCCAGGATCGCGCGCCGCGTCGGATCGGCGAGGGCATGGAAGAGCAGGGAGAGATCGGGTGAATAGTTAGACATATCGCTAACTATATCCATCGGCTTTGCCGACGCAAGAAAATACTTAGCACTCTTGCTAAGTGTCGTGCGCTTAACCCGGCGGCGGTTCGACGAGGCGCCCGACCAGTTTGCGCACGAGCGGCAGGATTACGAGTACGCACGGGAACGCCACGACGAAGCTCGTCGCCCAAGCAGCTGCGATGCGCCACACGATGTCGTCGGCGAAGCCCACGGCCTTCACGGTCGCGATCGACGACACGATCAGCGTCATGAACCCCGCCAGGAAAAACGGCACCAGCACGGTCTGCGCGCGGTTGGGCAGGCGCCAGCTTCGGGTCGGGGCGGTTTGGGGCGGGCTGCTGTCGGTCATGCGCCAGAGATAGAGCAGAATTCGCGCCATTGAATCCGGAAAGGCGTCGCGCAAAGCGGGCTTGCAAAAAGCGCGCAGCTGTGTTAGGATTATTATCCGTAAACTCTGCTTTGGAGCGTAAAATGGAAAATATACGAGATGATCACGAGCGTCAAACTAATTCGCTTAATGTTCCGGAAGGTGCCGGCTTGCGCAGCGCCGCAATCGGTCTGCCGGAACCGGATTTTAGCGAAACGGCCCCGCGGGATCCGCCAAACGGGCCCTCGGCGGAAGCCGCCCACCGCCGTCTGCGGCGGGGTCCGCGTCGGCGCATCGATTGGGGCGAGGCGGCTTCCCTGCTTGCCGACGGCGTGCCGACCATCGAGGTTGCCCGCTTCGTCGGCTGCTCGCGCCAGCATATTTGGCGCATTCTGCGCTCGTCGAACGCGATGCGCGTGCGCCTGGGCGAGGAACGCGCGCGCATTGCCGCCGAATGCGGGGCGCAGGTCGAGGCTTTGCGCCGGCCGATCGCCATGCTGCTCGAGCGCGAGGTCCTGAGCGGCAATGTGCGCGTGGCGATGTGGCTCGCCGACCGGCTGGGGCTTGCAGCCCACGGTCTGCCGGGCCGCAAACTTCCTCCAATGCCGCCCGAGATGAATCTCGATCCCGTCGATCCGAGCGCCCCCTATTTCGACGAAGCGCTCGATCCGCCCGCCGAAGTGCCGTCGGAAACCAATGTTACGCAAACGCGCGCCGAGGCGACATTGGAGAAGAATCAAGCGGATAAACCGGCGACGGTCGCGTTTGGCAACGCATCGTCGCCTATTTCCAAACCGCCCAAATCGGCTAAAAGGAACGCCGCTTCACCGTCCAAACCCGCCATGCCACCCCCACCCGAATCCGGAGCCCGCACGCGATGAGCACCCATCCTTCTCCCGGCACGCCGCCCAAGCTGGGCGTCATCGGCGGTTCGGGCGTCTACGACATTCCGGGGCTTGCGAATATCCGCTGGCAGGCGTTCGAGACGCCGTGGGGCAAGCCGTCCGACGAGCTCATGTTCGGCGAGCTCGACGGCCAGCCGATCGTGTTTTTGCCGCGCCACGGGCGCGGCCACAAAACCGCACCCAGCGATCTCAATTTCCGCGCCAATATCTCCGCGCTGAAACAGGCGGGGGTCACGGAAATCGTGTCGGTTTCGGCGGTGGGCTCGCTCAAAGCCGAATTGCCGCCGGGCCATTTTGTCATCATCGACCAGTTCATCGACCGCACGTTTGCGCGCCAGAAAAGCTTTTTCGGCACGGGGCTCGTGGCGCACGTGTCGATGGCGCATCCGGTGTGCTCGCGCCTCGGCGACCATCTCGAGGCGGCAGCCAAAACCATCGGCCTGCCGCACACGCGCGGCGGCACCTACATGGTCATGGAAGGCCCGCAATTTTCGTCGAAGGCCGAAAGCGAGCTCTATCGCAGCTGGGGCTGTTCGGTGATCGGCATGACGAACATGCCCGAAGCCAAACTCGCGCGCGAAGCCGAGCTTTGCTACGCCACCGTCGCGATGGTCACCGACTACGATTGCTGGCATCCCGACCACGACCACGTCACGGTCGATGCGGTCATCAAAGTGCTGCTCGAAAACGCCGACAAGGCGCGCGCGTTGGTGAAGGCCGTCGCCCCGCGCCTCACGAGCCGCACCGATGCCTGCCATGCGGGCTGCCACACCTCGCTCGAAGCCGCCCTCATCACGGGGCCGGCCCACCGCGATCCCGCCATGGTCGAAAAGCTCGCCGTTGTGGCGGGCCGCGTTCTCAAGAAGCAGGGCTGAGCGCACATGAAAAACCTCTACAGCCAAGCCGATGCCAATGCCGCCATCGCCAAATACGGTGCGCAAGGCTGGAACGAAGACATTGCGCTGAAGACCTACACCACGCGCCTGATCGGTCAGGTGCCGGAGCTGGTGCTGCATGGCGGCGGCAACAGTTCGGTCAAAACGCGCCTCAAAGACACGCTCGGCGAGGAAGTCGACGTGCTGTGCGTGAAGGGCTCGGGCTGGGACATGGGTTCGATCGAGCCGCCGGGCCTGCCGGCCGTGCGCCTCGAGCCGTTGCGCAAACTCACCAAGCTCGACCGCCTCACCGACGAAGACATGGTCAATTTCCAGCGCCTCAATCTGCTGGATTCCAACGCGCCGAACCCGTCGGTCGAAACCCTGTTCCATGCGTTCCTGCCCGCGAAATTCATCGACCACACGCATGCCAATGCCGTGCTCGGCGTGTCGGACCATGCCAACGGCATGGATCTGCTGCGCGAGGTCTATGGCGATCGCGCACCTATCGTCGATTACGTTATGCCGGGCTTCGATCTTGCCAAGCGCGCGGGCGAAGTGGCGGCCGCACACCCCAAGGCGGACGGGCTGGTGCTGCACAAGCACGGCATCTTCGCGTGGGGGGCAACGGCGCAAGAGTCCTACGACCGCATGATCGAGCTTGTGAGCCTTGCCGAAGCAAGGCTTGCCAAAGCGGGCCGCAAGGTTTTCGCCGCAAGCCCACTGCCGGCGAAGCTTGCCAGTGCGGCCGAAATAGCACCGCTCATTCGCGGCGTTCTGGCGTTGCCGTCGGGCGAAGGGCGCTTCAAGCGGTTCGTGCTCGATCTGCGCAAGAGCCCGGCCGTGATGAATTTCGTCAACGGTGCCGAGGTGCAGCGCTATGCGCGTTCGGGCGTCATCACGCCCGATCATGTGATCCGCACCAAGGGCAAGCCGATGGTCGTCGCGGCCCCCGTGGCGGGCGAACTCGACGCGTTTGCGAGCAATCTGCGCGCCGAGCGGGCCGCCTACGATGCCGAATATCGCGCGTATTTCGAGACGCACAACGCGCGTGTGGGCGGCATTAAGAAGATCCTCGATACGAGCCCGCGCGTGGTGCTGGTCCCCGGTATTGGCGCTTTCTGCGCCGGTGCGACATCCAAAGACGCGAAGATCGCAGGCGATCTCATCGAGAATGCCGCCGCGACGATTGCGGATGCCGAAGCGCTCGGCCGCTTCGAAAGCGTGAGCGAGGCCGATCTGTTCGACGTCGAATATTGGTCGCTCGAACAGGCCAAGCTCGGCAAGGCGGCTGAAAAACGCCTGCAGCGCCATGTCGCACTCGTCACCGGCGGGGCGTCGGGCATCGGGCTTGCGAGTGCGGCGGCGTTTGCGGCCGAGGGCTGCGAGATCGTGATTCTCGACCGCGACGGGGCTTCGGCCCAAGCAGCTGCGCGCAAATTCGGCGGGCTTGGGTTGGCCTGCGACGTGACCCAGCCCGGCGACGTGCGTGCGGCGTTCGATGCGGCCGTGGCGCGCTTTGGCGGCGTGGACATCGTCGTGTCGAATGCCGGGGCCGCGTGGCAGGGCAAGATCGGCGAGGTCGACGAGAAGGTCCTGCGCGACAGTTTCGAGCTCAATTTCTTCGCGCACCAGCATGTGGCGCAGAACGCCGTGCGCGTGATGAAGGCGCAAGGAACGGGCGGAGCGTTGCTGTTCAACGTGTCGAAGCAGGCGGTCAATCCGGGCCCCGATTTCGGGCCCTACGGTCTGCCGAAGGCTTCGACGCTGTTCTTGCTGCGCCAATACGCGGTCGATTACGGCAGTCTCGGCATTCGCGCGAACGGCATCAATGCCGACCGCGTGCGCACCGGTTTGCTGACCGATGCGATGATCGCCAGCCGCTCGAAAGCGCGGGGCTTGAGCGAGCGCGACTACATGGGCGGCAATCTCCTGGGCCGCGAAGTGACGGCCGAAGACGTGGCACAGGCCTTCGTGTTCTTGGCGTTGGCCGAGAAGACGACGGGCGCCATCCTCACGGTCGATGGCGGCAACATCGCCGCAGCACTGCGCTAGGTGCCGCGGTGATCGGTCCCCTTCGCGGCATCGACCACGCGATCGTCGGTACGGACGATCTCGAGGCCGCGCGCGCATTGTGGCAGAGCCTGGGCTTCGTCGTGAGCCCGCGCGGTCGCCACAAAGGCTGGGGGACCGGCAATTACTGCGTCATGTTCGCACACGACTATGTCGAGCTGCTGGGCCAGATCGATCCGGCCGGTTTCGACAATGGTTTGGCTGCGATGCTCAGCGCGGATGGGCCGGGGCTGCTCGGCCTCGCCTGGGCCGCCGAAAAAGCGGGCGAAGCCGCCGATTGGCTGGGTGCGCGCGGGCTGCCCCATACGGTCAAGGATCTTTCGCGCTTCATCGAACTGCCAAGCGGCAATGTCGAGCCGCGTTTTGCGCTCGCGATGCCCGAGTTGCCCTATCCGGGCGGGCTCAAGCCGTTCGTGACCGAGCATCTCTCGCGTGAGCTTGTGTGGCGGCCGGAATGGTGCGCGCACCCGAACCAAGTCGTGGGCATCGAGAGCATCACCTGCGTGGTCGAATCGCCGCTTGCCCTGCAAGAGCCGTTCGAAGCGATTTTCGGACTCGGCTCGGCCGTTGCGACCGACGACACGCTTGCCGTGCGCTGCGGGCGCGGCGGCGGATTTTTGATGTTCGTGACCGCCGCCGACATGACCTTCATGCACCCGGCCGTCGCCCCGGACGAGCCCGTGCGCCAAGGTTATGCGGGCCTCACCTTGCGCACGGCCGATCTCGACAAATGTGCCGCCGCCCTCAAGGCCGGCGGCATCGAATTCGAGCGCGATCGCGGGGCGGGCCTCCATGTGCCGCCTGAGCTTGCGGGCGGTGTGGCCATCGCCTTTTCGAAAGCCTAGGAGAACGCGATGGCCCTCGGCAAACGCATGCCAGGCATTGCAACCAAAGGTTCAGCCGGCGTAGCGGCGCAGGAACTCGCGCGTGCGTTCGCGCGCTTTGTCGGACGAAGCTTTGTCGTAGCTGCCGCGCGCGTCGCACGAAAAACCGTGCCCGGCCGGATACACGAACAGGTCGGTGTCGGGCTGCATGCGGCCGATCTTGTCGACGTCCGACATCGGGATCGAGGCGTCCGTCTCGCCGAAATGGAACAAGACCGGGCAGCGCGGATTTTCCTGCGCGTGTTCCGCGACCCCGCCGCCATAGTAGCTGATCGCGGCGTTGATGCCGGTCACGCGCGTGGCCGCAAGCCAGGCGAGCGTGCCGCCCCAGCAATAGCCGATCACCGCCACTTTGATGCAGCCCGCACGCTGCAGCGCCGCCGCTGCCGCCGCGATGTCGTTGAGGGCTTTGGGATAGGGCACTTTGCCGCGCACTTCGCGGCCCTTGGCGATGTCGTCTTCGGTGTAGCCAAGCTCGATGCCGGGGGTCACGCGGTCGAACAAAGCCGGGCACAAAGCCAGATAGCCGTCGTAGCCGAATCCGTCGGTGACTTTGCGCATATGGTCGTTGACGCCGAAAATCTCCTGCACGATCACGAGGCCCGCGCGCGGCTTGCCCGGCGGATCGGCGCGCCATGCCTGGAAGCGGTGGCCGTCGGTGGCGGTCAGTTCGATCGGATGGCCCATCCATACCCTCGTGCGAAGCGGAAAAACTCCGCGAACTATGGGGGTTGGCCCCCGAGTCGGGCAAGGGGCAGGGGGGCTTCAGGCCTTTTTTGCCCGAATTCGGACCGATTCCATCACGGCTTCGACCGTCGGGCGCAAAGCCTCGAAATAGTGGGTTTCGACGGCATGGAACAGCACGAGGTAGAGCTGACGGTCGACCTCGACCGCCACGCCAAGCGCTTTGCGGTCGCTTTCGAGCGGGCTGTCGGCCCCGGTTCCGAAGGTGAATTCGAAGCGTACCGCCTCGCGCCCGTCGATATGCGTCGTCTCGATCTTCGTGGTTTCGAAATCGCTGGCCTTCGCGGCAGAGCCGAGCGTGCCTTGCACCAAAGTCACGATGTCACCAGGCGCCATGCCAGGGCGGAATTTGGGCAACTGCTCGGCCGCTTTGCCACTCACATCGAGGAGCGGTTTGCCGTCCGCAATGCCGGCCGCGATCACGAGCGCGTCGAGCAACGGGCCATTGCGCGTCCAGCTTTCGTCCCAAGCCGCGCGCGGCCCGGCGACCTGGCGGTTCCATTGGCTGTCGAGCTGGACGGCGATTTTGCCGTGGACGTCGTAGCTGCCTGGCCCGATCGCCGCGTAGTGCTGGCAGGCGGCCACGGCCAGAGCAAGGCCGACAAAGGCGAGAACGCGAAGGAAGCGGCGAAGTCTCACGGTCATGCTCTATCCTGCAAGGCTGCGTCGGACAAGATCGCGGTCGGGCGCGTTGGGCGCGCGGCGGAGATATTCGGTCAGCAGTTCGCGCGCCTCCGCCTCCTGCCCCAGCTTGCGGCGCAAGAGGCCGTAGCCGCGCCAGGCATTCGCGGGGGTATTCGTATCGCGAATGGCGGCGTCGAGTGCCGCCGCCGCCGCTTCGTCGTCGCCCGTCTTGGCGCGCAAGCGCAGCGCTTCGCCTTTGGCGTAGAGGGCAAGGCCGTCGCCCGGAAACTCGGCAAGCCAGCGGTCGCCGATGACGATCGTGCTCGCATGCACGCCCGTGCGTATCTGCTCTTCGAAGATGTATTCGCGTATCTCGGAAATGCCGTCGCGATAGCGCGCCGCGTGCGCCTCGCCGGGCGGAAGCTCGCCCGCGCGGCGGCGCAAATGCTCGGTGCGCTCCTCGTCGGACGGGTGGGTCGAAAACAGCAGACTTTGGCTGCGCGGAAGGCCGCGCGCCTCGAACTCGGTCGTGATGTTTTCCCAGTTTCGCGCCGCTTCGATTGGCGAAAGCCCGTGCTCGGCCAGCAGGCGAATGCCGATCTCGTCCGATTCGCGCTCGTTTTCCCGGTTGTAGCCGAAGCTGCTCGCTGTCAGCAGCACGTTGTTGATGTCGGCAAGCTGGGGCGCTCCGGCGGCCCCCAGCACCATCGCAAGCGCTTGCCCGAGGTCGGCATTCCTGCGCCGCACATTGTGCCCCTCGCGGCCGTGCGCGCGCGTGTAGTGGCCGATCTCGTGCCCCAGCACGGCCGCCATCTGCGATTCGTTCGTGCAGCGCACGAGCAGGCCGGTCCATACCTGCATCATGCCGTTGGGGGCTTGGGTCGCGTTGAAATCGGGCACGCGTACGATGTAAGTGCGGATGTCGGAAGCGAATTCGCCGGCCATGCGCTGCACGATGCCGCCGACATAGGCGTTCACCTTGGCCTCGCGCACGCGATAGCGCGAGGCCTGGAGGCGCCGTTCCATGCCTTCAAAGGTCTCGCGCATGCCCGCATCCGGATCGGCATCGGTGCCGTGGCGCTGGCCTGGCTGGTTGCGCGGCGAAAGGTCGCTTTGGCCGCCGATGCCTGCGTCGAGGCGCGGTCTGCCCGGATCGGTCGGCGTGCAGGCGAGCAGGCCGCCCGCACTGCAGGTGCAAAGGCCGCCCAGAAACATGCGCCGCGTCAGGTTCATTCGGGCAGACCGGCCAGCAAAACCTCGACGGTTTCGATCGCCGCTTCGTGCGTGCGCAGATCGCCCGCCGCGCGCAGCAGCCGGTTGAACCAGACGACCTGGCCCGTCTGCAGATCGACGAGCGAAGCGAAGCCCGTCTGCGCGCCGCCTTGTATCGCCACGCCGAACACGGCAGCCGCGATCGCCTGCGCCATGACGCGCCCCGCCGACGAATACGAGTCGCGCACATGAATGAAAAGAGCATAGTTCGCCGTCGACCCCTGGCCCAGCGCACGCGCGTCGGTGCCCAAGGTCCAGTCGAAGCCGCTGGCCTTGGTCGGCAGCTTGGCCGGCCCTTCGTATTGGTGGCTCATGATCGACTGGCCGACCGCCGCGTGCACCCGCAACAGCTTTGCGGTCGCCTCGTCGGGCTCTTGGGTTTCGCCGAAGACGGCCGAGATGGACTTTTTCTGCAAAGCCGACCGCAGATTGGCGTTCAGATGCTCGCGTGCGGCGAGCGTCCAGTCGCGCCGCGTCGTCGGATAGCCGCCGAAGGAAAGCTCCGACAATTCGGCATCGACGGGCAAAACCAGAATGACGGCGTCTTTGCCGCCCTTGAATGCGGTGAAATCCTCGGCCCGGCGATTGTTCGCCGCACACGCACCGAGTGCAAGCGCGCACAGAATGAGGAGCAGACGGGCCGGGGAAACCACTTGCATGCTGCTTATTTTTCGCACGGGTGCAGTTGTTCCGACAGAACATCCTGCAGTCGTGCGAAAGCTGTCAAGTGCCCTTCGTCACAGGCGGCGAAGTTTTTTTCGGCCTCCGGTCGGAGGTTGTGGATATTAGACGTTGAATCTAAAAAGGAATACGTCGCCGTCGTTGGCCGTGTAGTCGCGGCCTTCAGTGCGGGCCTTGCCGGCCTCTTTGGCCCCCGCTTCGCCGCCCAGCGCCACGTAATCGGCATAGGCGATGGTTTCGGCCGCGATGAAGCCGCGTTCGAAATCGCTGTGGATCGCACCCGCCGCTTCGGGCGCTTTGGCGCCCGCGCGCACGGTCCAAGCGCGCGCTTCCTTGGGCCCCACCGTGAAGAAGGTGAGCAGGCCCAACAGGCCGTAGCCCGCGCGGATCACGCGCGTCAGGCCGGTCTCCGACAGGCCGAGCGTGGCCAGAAACTCCTGGCGTTCTTCGGCACTGGCCAGCTGCGAGATCTCGGCTTCGATCGCGGCCGAAATTACCACGCTCGAAGCCCCCTGGCGGGCCGCCATCTCGGCCACTTTGGCCGACAGCGAATTGCCTTTGTCGGCACTTTCCTCTTCGACATTGCACACATAGAGCACAGGCTTGGCCGTCAGCAGCTGCAGCTGGCGCAAGGTCTCGCGCTGTTCGGCCGAGGGCACGAAGGTGCGGGCGGGCTTTCCCGCACGCAGGGCTTCGAGTACGGGCTCGATGATCTCGATCTGGGCTTTGGATTCTTTGTCGCCGCCTTTGGCTTTTTTCTGCAGATTGGGCAGGCGCTTTTCGAGGCTGTCCATGTCGGCCAGCATCAATTCGGTTTCGACAGTCTCGGCATCGCGGATCGGGTCGATCGAGCCTTCAACGTGCACGATGTCGCCGTTCTCGAAGCAGCGCAGCACGTGGGCGATCGCGTCCACTTCGCGGATATGGCCGAGGAACTGGTTGCCGAGGCCTTCGCCCTTGGACGCCCCGCGCACGAGGCCCGCAATATCCACGAACTCAAGCTGCGTGGGCACCACGCGCTGCGACTTGCCGAGCGAAGCGAGTTTGTCGAGGCGCGCATCGGGCACGGGCACGCGGCCCACATTGGGCTCGATCGTGCAGAACGGATAGTTCGCCGCCGCCGCCGCTGCCGTCGCCGTCAGCGCGTTGAACAGGGTCGATTTGCCGACATTCGGCAGGCCCACGATTCCGCAGCGAAAACCCATATTCCTGTTCCTTCAAACCGGTTTGAGCGGCGCCGTCAGGCGCGCCACTTTGTTGAGAAACCCAGCCTCGTTGCCGTCGAGCAGCATGGAAGCACTGTCAGCGATCGCGGCCAGCAGCGGCTCGAGCCACAAGCGGTCGCCCTTGCCGAAATCGTGCAGCACATAGTCCGACACCAGCGCCTTGTCGCCCGGATGGCCGATGCCGATGCGCAGGCGCCGATAATCCTTGGTGCCGAGATGGGCGTCGATCGAACGCAGACCGTTGTGCCCGCCATGGCCGCCGCCGGACTTGGTGCGGATTTTGGCGGGCGGCAGGTCGAGTTCGTCGTGCACCACCACAATCGAGTTCGGCACGATCTTCAGAAACCGGCTTGCCTCGCCGACCGAGCGGCCGGAATCGTTCATGTAGGTGAGCGGCTTCAGCGCCACGGTGCGGTGGCCTGCAATGTCGCCCTCGGCCGTGATGCCGCCCAGGCGCTTTTTCCAGGGGCCGAAATGCCAGCGTGCCGCGACGGCATCGAGGGCATGGAAACCGACATTGTGGCGGTTGTTCGCGTATTCGGGGCCCGGATTGCCAAGCCCGACAAGGAGCTTCATGGTCCGGGCCCCGAATTTTCGCGAAACGTCGCTGGCTTACTTCTTGGCAGCAGGCTTGGCGGCCGCAGCGGCGGGTGCCGCCTTGGCGTCGCCGGCCTTCGCTCCGGCGGCAGCGGCGGGTGCCGCCTTGCCGTCGGCCGCAGGGGCTGCGGCTGCCGCAACGGTCTCGGTCTTCTCTTCGACCTTCGACACGCTGGGGGCACGCAAGGCCACGACCGTGAAGTTGCGCGCGATGGTGGGCTTCACGCCCTCGGGCAACTTGATCGCTTCGATGTGGATCGAATCGCCGATGTCGAGACCGGCCATGTCGATCACGATGCGCGAGGGAATGTTGCCCGGCATCGCCCACACTTCGATCGCGTGGCGCACGAGATTGACCACGCCGCCGCGCTTCACGCCCGGCGACTTTTCCAGGTTCTCGAGCTTGACCGGCACTTCGACGCGCACGCGCGTGGTTTCGCCCACGCGCTGGAAGTCGACATGTTCGGGCTTGTCGTTCACCGGGTGGAACTGAATGTCGCGCGGCAGAACGCGGTGCGCTTTGCCGTCGACCTCGACGTCGTAAAGACGGGTGAAGAACCCGGCCTTGGACGCTTCGCGCATGATGTCGCGCGGATCGAGCGAGATCATCACAGGGGCTGTTTTGTCGCCGTAGATGACGGCCGGAACACGGCCCTCACGACGGACGGCGCGGGCGGCCCCTTTCCCAGCCCGCTCTCTCGCGGTGGCCGCGAGTTTGATTGCAGTCGACATACTCTACTCTCCTCTACCAGGGTTCCGACGCCGGCCTCCAGGGGTGCCGCAACGTCGGTCGTCGTCGGTTTCGCGGCTGCTCTAGTCGAACAGGCTCGAAACCGAACGTTCTTCGCTGATGCGTTTCATCGCCTCGGCCAGCAAGGGCGCGATCGGCACCTGGCGGATGTTCGCGGCCGCCTTCACGGCCTCGGTCGCCAGGATGGAATCGGTCAGCACGAGTTCTTTGAGGGGCGACGCCGTCACGCGCGCAACGGCCGCACCCGAAAGCACCCCGTGCACCACGTAGGCCCACACTTCTTTGGCACCCTCGTCCATCAGCGCCACGGCCGCATTGCACAGCGTACCGGCACTGTCGACGATATCGTCCACCAGCACGCAGGTGCGGCCTTTGACGTCGCCGATGATGTTCATGACTTCCGAAACGCCCGCACGTTCGCGGCGCTTGTCGATGATCGCAAGATCGGCCTCGACGCGCTTGGCGATCGCGCGCGCGCGAACGACACCGCCGACGTCCGGGCTCACCATCACAACGTCCGCACCCTTGAAGCGGTCGCGCATGTCTTTGACGAAAGTGGGTGCGGTGAACAGATTGTCGAGCGGAATGTCGAAGAAGCCTTGGATCTGGCCGGCGTGCAGATCGACCGTGACCACGCGGTCGGCACCGGCAGTCGTGATAAGATTTGCCACAAGCTTGGCCGAGATCGGCGTGCGCGGACCCGATTTGCGGTCCTGGCGCGCGTAGCCGTAATACGGCAGCACGGCCGTGATGCGGCGCGCCGAGCCGCGGCGCAACGCGTCGATCGAAACGAGCAATTCCATCAGATGGTCGTTGGCCGGGAAGCTCGTCGACTGCACGACGAAGACGTCTTCGCCGCGCACGTTTTCGAGAATCTCGACGAACACTTCTTGGTCCGCGAAGCGCCGGATATTCGCCTTGGTCAGCGGAATATCGAGATATTCGGCGACGGCTTCGGCCAGGACCCGGTTGGAATTGCAGGCGAGAATTTTCATCGTGCCGATCCGTCGCGCGCAAGGTCGCGCAAAGTCTTGATAGCGATGCCAAAAACGACAAGCCCGCGCGGGTCGAAAACACCGTCCAGCGCGAGCGGCCGGGAAAATAACAGCGTCGCCCTGGTCTGTCTATGGCTCGTGGAGCCGCCTCTAACTGGCGAGTTCGCGGGCGCGTTTGGCGGCGGCGGCAACGGCACGCTCGAGGAGCGGGCCGAATCCGTCTGTCGCCATCAGCACGGCCAAAGCGGCCGCCGTCGTACCGTTGGGCGAGGTCACGTTTTTGCGCAATTGTTCTGCCGATTCAGGGGCTTGGTGCAGCAACTCGCCGGCCCCTGCGACCGTCGCACGGGCCAAGCGTTGGGCCAAATCGGCGGGCAAACCGGCTTTTGCGCCGGCATCCGCCAATGCCTCGGCCAGCAAAAACACATAGGCCGGGCCCGAGCCCGAGACGGCCGTCACGGCATCGATCAGGGCTTCGCTCGCCACCCATTCGACCGCACCCACGCTGCGCAGCAGCCGGTCGGCAAGCGCACGCTGGTCGGGCGAAACGGCCGGGCTTGCGTAAGCGCCCGAAATGCCGCGCCCGACGGACGCCGGCGTATTCGGCATCGCGCGCACGATCGCGATGCCGGAACCCAAATGACGCTCGAACGTCGCGATCGTGGTTCCCGCTGCGATCGACACGAACAGCGCACGCGCAAAACGCCGATAGGCTGGTGCGACGTCGTTCATCACCTGCGGCTTGGTCGCGAAAACGACGACGTCCGGCACGAAGTCGGCCGGAATGGCGGCATGATCGGCGACATGGCGCACGTGCGCATGGGCGGCTGCAGGGGCGGGGCCAGGCTCGACCGCCACAAAGGGCCCAAGGCCCGCATCGGCAAGCCAGCCTTGCAGCATGGCCCCGCCCATTTTGCCGCAGCCGACGAGAAGGATCTTGGGATCGGTCATCGCACTTCCTCAGAAAAGCTTGCCGCCATTGGGCACGGGCAGCGACGGGCCGATCAGCACGACCGCACCGTTCGCATCGGGAAAGCCCAGCGTGAGCACCTCGCTCATGAACGGGCCGATCTGGCGCGGCGGGAAATTCACCACGGCCGCGACCTGGCGGCCGACCAGGGTTTCGGGCGTGTAGTGCACCGTAATCTGCGCCGAACTTTTTTTGACGCCGATCTCGGGCCCGAAATCGATCTGCAGCTTGAAGGCGGGTTTGCGCGCTTGCGGGAAGGGCTCGACCGCAATCACGGTGCCCACTCGAATATCCACGCGCTCGAAATCGGCAAATCCGATCTGGTCCATCGCACCCGTCTCCACAACGAAAAAGGCCCCGCCGTTTCCGGCGGGGCCTGTCTCTTAGCACGAAGAAAAAATTACTTCTTCTTCGCGATGACCGTCTTGATTTCGTCGAGGCTCTCGGCGACGCGCTGCTGCACAACTTCCATCGCGTCGGTCTGCGACTTCGCCACGAGCTCGGCCAGTTCGCGCATGTTTACGACCGCGCGCTGGAAGGCGTCCTTGACGATTTCGGTCTGCTTGGCGGCCTTTTCTTCGGGGCTGCCGGCGGCCATCACTTCGCGCGCGGCCGACGAGGCTTCTTCCATCATCGAGCGGAAGATTTCCGACTGGCGGCGAGCGATCGCCTGCATGCTTTCGACGGCAAGCTGGTTGGCCTTGGCGAGCGCTTCGATGTTCTTGCGCTGCGTGGCAACCACGCCTTCCATATCGACGGCAGCGAACTTGAATTCGCCCATCTGCTTCGTCATGTCGAATTTGGACATGTCGAACATCTTTCCGAAGTCGAAATCGCCAAACGGCATCTTAGGGGTCCCCTTCATCATGGCGTGGTTCCTCTCGCAAGCAGGTGACTTTTTCACAGCTCGCAATCGGGCAAGCTTAAAGCTTGGGCAAAATGCCCCACGGAGTCGGACACGTCAAGCGAATTTGTGCAGTGCAGCAGAAATCCAGGCGCCCTTTATTAGGTCGGGCTGCTCTTCAAAAAGGCTGGAAAACTCGATGTCCAAGACTCAAGACGTCCAAGTTTCTTGTCCAGATCCGCCATGGTTTTTGCTGCATCTGCACTGTCGTCTTTGAGCCAAACGCGAAGGGTGCACAAATAGACGGCAGCTAAGGCATTGATCTTTAAAGGCCCTAGCAGCCCTGTGGTTTTTACCCCGGCGGCGTCACCCAGATACCGCATGCTGGCAACCAAGGCCGGACCCTGGCACAGGGTCGTGGCCGGATCGCGCGCCATGCCGTCAAGAATGCCCTGTACGGCATCGCGATAGGCCCCAAGCGCGTCGAAACGCCGCATCAGCAATTCGAACAGCCGATCTTTAACCGAGCCGTCCGCCTCGGCGGGGGTCGCCAGCATCGCTTCATCGATGCGCCGCGAGAAGGACGCCAACAGCGCCGATTTCGAGCGCACATGGCGCAGCATCTCGCCGAGCGTGAGCCCGGCCTCTGCGGCGATCTCGCCAAGGGCGATGTCGGTCCAGCGCCGCGTGGCGGCAAGGCGCAAGGCGGCGTCGAGGGCGCGATCTTCGATGCCGAGCGTCAAATCGGCGCTATCGGCTGCGGACGGGCCCGCCGACGAGGTCGCGTTTTTCGGTTTGGCGCGTTTGGCGGACATGGGGCTGCCTCGGCTGAAAAGGGACATTACTAGAGGTAGGGCGCCATTCGCCCGACGTCAATCGGGGTGCTGTCAATCGGGCCCAAGCCGCGCGCGCTCGGCAATGTCGAGAATGCCCTCGGCGGCGGCGGTGGCGATTTCGAACGACAATTCGGCCCATTGCCGCTCGATCGACACGCGCGGCACGTGGTTTTGCATGTCGACGCGGCCGAGTTCGACGCCGTTTTTGTCGCTCACGCGCCAGGCGACGGCCAGGCGGCGCGTCTCCGACCCCAGTTCGGCGATCGTGACCTCGCCTTCGACCGTGATCGTGTCGGCTCCCGGCGCATCGACGACGCGCAGGCCCGCGCGGCCCAGTTGGAAGGCAAGACTGCGCGCGAGCGCGTTCGCGTCGTTGGCGGGCGCACCGGTCACTTTGCCGACCAGGACCGCCGGCAGACGGCGCGCGATCGCGGTTTCGGGCTTCATTGCCAGCACGATCGCGCGCGCCAAGGGTTGCGCCAAAAAGATCCAACCTGCGGGCTGTTCGGGATTGGAGGGAAACGCACCGCGCGATTCGCCGTCGAAGAGATTGGTCCCGTCTTGATCGACGAGGCTTGCCGCCAGTGCGAGCCCCTCCGATGCCGGCAATGCCTGCAGATCGAGCACGAGGCTGTAGGGATTGCCGATGCGCGCATTGGCCGGAATGTCGGCTTCGCGCAATGCCTGGGCGACCGCCTCGGCCACGGCGCGACCTTGAGCCAACGGCAGGCCGGCCGCCGGGGCGACGACCACGCCGCCATGGTCGGTGAGACGCAGCAATGGGTTGGGGGCCTGGATTTTGTCGTCGGGCGCAAAAGGCCGCGGCACGGGTCCGCAGGCAACACAAAGCAAGGCGAGCAGTGCCGCCGCTAGGCGAAACACGATACGACCAGACCCAAAATCAAGATCAGCAGGAAGACCAGCAGGTAGGGCATGGCTCACGGCTCCAGAACGATCGCCGACAGGCCACGCCCGTAATCGGGCTCAGCCCTAAGGCAGCTGCGACGATAGCTGAAAAACCGATCGGATTCCGCGCACGTGTCGTTGCCGGTCGCTTCGATTTCGGCGATCCCGGCCGCTTCGAGCCTGGCCGCAACATAGCCCGGCAGATCGAACATGAATTTGCCAGGCACACGGCCGGGTGCGAAAAAGCGCGCTGCCGCCGGGTCGCGCGCCAGGAATGGGGCCGGAAACTCCGCCCCCACCTCGTAGCTTTGTTTGCCGATGCAGGGGCCGATACCGGCAACGATGCGCGAGGGGGCCGCACCGAGCTTCGCCATGGCGGCGATCGTGGCCTCCAATACGCCGCCAACCGCCCCCTTCCACCCGGCATGGGCGGCCCCGATCACGCGCGCTTGCGCATCGCAAAAGAGCACAGGCGTGCAGTCGGCCGCGAGGATGCCCAGCACCACGCCCGGCGTTTTGCTCACGAACGCGTCGGCCTGCGGGCGCGCATCGGCGGCAAGCGGCGCTTCGAGTTCGACCACGGCCGAGCCGTGCACTTGATAAAGTGTCGAGATCGCAGCGCCCGGCATATCGAGCAAGGCGGCAGCGCGCGCGCGATTTTCGAGCACGGCTTCCGGCGCGTCGCGCGAGCCGAGGCCGCAATTGAGCGAGCCGTAGATGCCCGTGCTCACGCCGCCATGGCGCGAGAAGAAGGCATGGCGCATGCCGTCTTGGCGGTTCAGCGATCCCAGCGTGACCAGCGACATGTCAGATTTCAAGCTCGGCGGCGAAACCCGGCGGCGGCGATGCACCTGCCGGGACGATGCAAACGACTTTGAACAACGTGCCCATTTCGCGCGGATCAAGCAAGCGCTGGCTGGCATTTGCAAGATCGCGCGCTTGGCGCGGTGCGGCCGATTTGAGCAAGCGCCCGAGGCGCACCGGCAGGCCAAGGCGTGTAAGGAAGGCGCCTTGCCCTACAATGCCGTAGCTCGCCGCCCCGCCGTCGCGTGCCGCCGCCATCAAAGCCGGGAAATCGACATGCGCCGTGAGATCGCATTCGCCCGGCTGGTCGAACACGTCGATTGGCTTGTGCTTGCGCAAGGCCTGCAGCGTGTCGCCCCAGCCCGAGACGGCCGTCCCGTAATCGATCGCAAGCGCCGCACCGCCATGCTCGGCAATGCGGGCACCCAAAGCCTGCGCAATCGCTTCGCCTGCGGGGCAGGTCTCGACGACGGCACCCTCGGGCGTTTGGGGGCGTGCGAAATCGACTTCGACCGCATCGCCCTCGACGAAGCCCAAGCGGCCTTCGTGCAAGCCCACGCGACGTTCGTGCCAGGCGGCACCGCGGCGCACATGCTGGCGTACGGGCAAAGCGTCGAAAAACTCGTTGGCGATCGCGAACAAGGGCGCATCGTTCGGCACGTCGGCAAGTTCGGCGTGCCAAGCGGGCGCGTAGGCACCTAAACGACGGCGCTGCTCGTCGCGCATTGGCACCGATATATCGACGAGATGTAGGCGCGCGGCTGCAACGAAGGCGGGCAGGGCTTGGCCTGCGGCGCGCAGCGCATCCTGCATCAATACGCCGCGCCCCGGCCCAAGCTCGATGAGGTTGAAACGCTGCGGCGAACCTTGCGCTTGCCATTGGTCGGCGAGCCACAGGCCGATCAATTCGCCGAACACCTGGGCGATCTCGGGTGCGGTTGTGAAATCGCCCGCCGCACCGATGGCGTTTGTGCGGCGGTAGTAGCCGAATTCTTCGTCGGCCAGACACGCGGCCATGTACGCATCCACCGGCAGCGGACCGCTTGCGGCGATGCGGGCGCCGAGTTTGCGCGCGAGTGCGCTCACGCGCGGCTGCTTGCCGTCGCGATCAGCCACGCACCGGCCGCCATCATCGGCAGCGACAGCAGCATGCCCATCGTCAGCGGCCCCCACAGGAAGCCCAGATGCGCATCGGGCTCGCGGAACAATTCGCCGATGCAACGCGCCACACCATAGCCCGCGAGAAAAGCGCCCGCGATCGCACCGGGGCGGTTGCGCCACTTCGAACTGTGCGTGAGCGCGTAGAGCAGCAGCAGCAGGCACAGCCCTTCGAGCCCGGCCTGGTAGAGCTGGCTCGGATGGCGCGGCTCAGGCCCGCCATGCGGAAACACCATCGCCCATGGTATGTCCGGTGCCGCACGCCCATAGAGCTCGCCATTGATGAAATTGGCGATGCGGCCGAAAAACAGGCCGATCGGAACGACAGCCGTGACGAGATCGCCCACGCGGAAGAGATCGAGCTTGTTGCGGCGCGCGAACAGCACGATCGCCGCGATGACGCCGAGCAGCCCGCCATGGAAACTCATGCCGCCGCGCCACAGCATCAAGGCTTCGAGCGGTTCGCCCAGATAGTAGCCGGGCTTGTAGAACAGCACATAGCCCAAGCGCCCGCCCAAGATGATGCCGAGTGTGACCCAGACGACAAAATCGTCGAGCTGTTCGGCTGTCATCGTGCGCAAGCGTCCCGCATTCAGCGACGCAGCATAGCGCCAGCCGCCGAGGATGCCGGCCACGTAGGCCAGCGCATACCAGCGCACGACGATGGGGCCCAGTTCCAGGGCGATGGGATCGATGGCGGGGAACGCGATCGCCATCTAGAGATACGGGTCCGCAGCGCTGAGATGGTTGCGCACATAGCGGCGCACGCCTTCTTCGAGCTCGGTGAAAGGTTTTGTGTAGCCCGCCTGGCGCAGGCGCGTGGTGCTCGCCTCTGTCAGATACTGGTATTTGTCGCGCATCGTTTCGGGCGTATCGCGCCAGGCGATGTTTGGCTCGGTTCCCGCCTCGCGATAGACGCAAGCGGCAAGGTCGATAAACGTGCGCGCCTTGCCGGTGCCGAGATTGAACAGGCCCGAGATCTGCGGATTGGCCTGCAGCCACAGCATCGCATCGACTGTGTCGCCGACCCAGATGAAGTCGCGCTTCTGCCCGCCATCGGGCACGCCCGGCTTGTGCGAGCGGAACAATTCGAACGGCGCCCCCTTGGCTGCATAGGGATAGATCTGGTGCACGACCGAGCGCTGCGCGCCCTTGTGATATTCGTTGGGGCCGTAGACGTTGAAAAATTTGAGGCCGACATGCTGGCGTGGCCGCTTGGCTTTGGAATCGGCCAAGGTGGCCGCGATGCGCCGATCGATGAAATGTTTGGACCAGCCGTAAGGATTGAGCGGGGCGAGCTTCGCAAGGGCGGCGGGCGACGGATCGTCGACGAAACCGAACCGGCCGTCGCCGTAGGTGGCGGCCGACGAGGCGTAGATGAAGGCAACGCCGGTGCCCGCACACCAATCCCACAGATCGAGCGTGGCGCGCACGTTGCTGTGCACGATTTCGTCGACGTCGGTTTCGGTCGTGCTCGAATTGGCCCCCATATGGAAGATCGTTTCGATGCGGCCTTTGTTGGCGCTGAGAAACGCGGGCAGGTCTTCGGGGCGCAGAAGATCGTGGAGATTGCGCTTGGCGATGTTGCGCCATTTGTCGCCGGTACCCATGCGGTCCACGCACACGAGCGGGCTCGAAAGCTTCGCCTCGAGTCCGGCCAGAAGATTGGCGCCGATGAAACCTGCCCCGCCCGTGACGACGATCATGGAATGTCCGTTTGTTGCCCGAAGATGCCGTGGGGTTAGAAGATGTTGGGGGGTTATAGGTGCTTGGCGCACGCCGTTGCAACAAGACGCATCTCGGGGCCATAATAGCGCTATGCAAACAGACAACCGAATCCTCGACGATCTTTCGCGCGCCGCCACCGGCGCCCTATCTGCTTTCGGCGCATTGCGCCAGGAAATCGACGCGCAAGCGCGCCTCGTGCTCGAGCGCTGGCTGCAAAGCCAGAATCTTGTGGCGCGCGACGAGTTCGAGGCGGTCAAGGAAATGGCCGCCAATGCGCGTCTCGAAAACGAGAGACTGGCAAGCCAGATCGAAGCGCTTGCGGCCGAACTCAATAGGTTGAAGGCCGCATCCGCCGCCGACTCATCGTCTTGATCCCGTCATATAGTGGCGGTCAGTGCCACCCCCACGCGTTATCTTGGGGGTAACTGCGAAATTTCATTGCTCCCTTGACTCGCGTTTGGCACGCTATCCCTTGTGTTCCTGCGTCGAGTCGCAACTTCCGGGTCAGGCCGGCGGGCAATTCGGGCGGGAACGCGAAAAGGTTCAATTTTGCGTTCCAGTGGGAGCCCACGGCATGGCCGACGTCTCGGTGCACCAGACTTCCGAAAACGCCGTCAACCCGCTCGACATCATCGAAGAAATCGTGACCGCGAACGAATGGCCGTGCGAGCGCGCGGCCGACGAGGAATTGGTCGCGCAAATTCCCGGCCGCTGGTGCGACTACCGGGTCTATTTCGCCTGGAACGAAGACATGAGTGCGCTGCATTTCTCCTGCGCGCTCGATCTGCGCTTGCCCAAGCATCGCCGCGGCGTGGTGACCGAGTTGCTCGCACTCGCCAACGAGCGCCTGTGGCTCGGCCATTTCGACCTGTCGGGCGAAGACGGGCTCCCGACCTTCCGCCATGCCGTACCGCTGCGTGGTGCGCGCGGGGCAACGGTCGAACAGATCGAAGATCTCGTGGACGTCGCACTCACCGAGTGCGAGCGGTTCTATCCGGCGTTCCAATACGTCGTGTGGGGCGGCAAGGACCCGGCCGAAGCTGTGGCCGCCGCCTGCATGGAGCCGATGGGCGAGGCGTAAGCGTCGCGTTTGGCTTCAGCCGAACGGGTTCAGCTTCTTCAGGAACGCCGACATTTTGTGGCGGCCTTCTTCGCGGTCTTTGGTCGCCTGGTCGACCATCCAATTCATTTGCAGAACGTGGCGCGGGCCTTCGTAGCTCGCATGGCCGTGCCACGCATCGCGCGTGCATTTGAAGGCGAGCATCGTGCCGTCCACCGGCGAAATCTCGGTCGTGTAGTTCTCGAGGCTTTCAGGACCGCGCAGCAGGCGCAGGCGCCCGCCCTGGTCCTGCCAGCCGCCGGTCGGCTTGTTGAGATAGAGCAGAACGGTCACGACTTTGGTTTTCGAATCCGTGTGGATCTGCCCGTCGCGCGCGCGGCAGCGGTCGCGGAACGTGATCATGGTCGGCAGGCCCGAAAGATCGAGATCGAGCTTCGCCGAAATCGCTTCGCGAAACGCGTCGCTCTCGAGTGCGGCGACAAGATCCTGTGCCGCCGGCTTCAGGCTCAAGGACGAGGTGGGAAAAGCACCCGGCTTGCCGATCTGCGGCCAGTCGCGATCGATGCGATCGACAGCTTCGCCACGCACGAAATTCGGCACGACCAGATGCAGGAACGGATCGTGCGACGCGGGTGTGGCCGACAGGGCCGCAAAATCGAACATCGTTTCGGCGGCCGTCGGGGCCAGGGCAGCGGTCATGGCGTTCAATCCAGTTTGAATCCGATAGCCCGAATATAGGCGCCGAAATCGCCGCGTTCCAGGTTCGCATATTGGCGCGCTTTGTCCTCGCTCCAGCCATAGGCAGCCGCCTCGCCGAAACGCGCAGGATCGCGCTGTGCGGCAAAAGGCCGCGTGCGGTTGCGGCGCGCATCGTACGTCTCGAGGGCGGCATCGAGATCGCCCTCGTCGTAGCGATCGGCGTGCACGCGCAAAGCTGTCGGCAAGCGCGGCGAAATGCGCACGGCCTCGCGGGGCCAGCCGACGCATAGGCCTGCGACCGGGAACACGCGCGCGGGAAGCCCGAGCAGGCGCGACACGTCGGCCGCCCGGTTGCGGATTGCTGAAATGGGACACGTGCCGAGCCCGACGAGGTCGGCCGCCGCCACGAACTGGGCGAGCGCAATACCGGCATCGACGGCGGCATTGAACATCGCATCGAGATGGTCGTTGGCGAATTCATGCCCCTGGCGTTCGTGCACGCGCATCTGGCGCCGATTGTTGGCGCAGAAAACGAGGAAGACAGGTGCCGCCGCAACCCACGGATTGCTGCCGCAATAGCCGTCGAGTGTTGCGCGCAGTGCTGGATCCTCGACCGCGACGATATCGGCCTGCTGCAAATCGGATTTGCTGGGGGCCGCAAGGGCGATCGCGCACAGCAAGCGCACGAGGGCGGGGTCTACATGTGCATCCGAATATCTGCGCACCGAGCCGCGCTCGGCCAAGGGGGCGAGGGCGGCGACGTTGGGCGTGTTGGGAATGGCAAAATTTTCGCCGAAGCGTTCGGCAAGGGCGGCAGCAAGGCGCGTGCGGGAATCGCTCATGGGTGCGAGCCTAACAGACCCTTGCCCGTCGGCGGCCTAAAAAGAGAAAACAGACCTGGAATCTGGGAATATTGTATTGGTGCTGCCGCGAGCCTTGCAAAAGCGACGGCCCCAAGCTTCACTCCCGCGCGCCTCCGGTTTAGGACATTTCAATGACTGTCGATTCGCTTCTCAAAACGCCGCTCCAAGTCGTCAATATCGGGCTCGAAAGCTTCGCCCGCGATTTGGCGGCCGCCGACATTCCGGTCGTCGATCTCGATTGGCAGCCGCCCGCGCGCGGCGATGCGGGGCTCGCCCGCCTGCTTGCCAAGCTCGACGGCGTGCCTGCCATCGAAGCCGCCAATGCCGAGGCGCTGAAACGGCTGCTTGCTGCCGATCCGGTTTTGATCGACGTGCAGGTTGCAGGCGACGTTTTGAACGGTCTTGAAGATCGCATGATCGGCCATGCCGGCCCGCCCATCCTGTGGGACCAAATGTGCGGGCCGCTTCGCGGTGCCATCCAAGGGGCCATTGTGCTCGAAGGCTGGGCGCCCGATCTTGAAGCTGCTGACAGCCTCGCCGCTTCGGGCGGCATCAAGTTTGTGCCGAACCATCATTTGGGTGCCGTCGGGCCGATGACCGGCATGATCACGCGCTCAATGCCGGTCCTAGTCGTCGAGAACCGCACTTTCGGCAACCGCGCCTACTGCACGCTCAACGAAGGGCTCGGCAAGGTCATGCGCTTCGGCGGCAACGATGCCGACGTGTTGAAGCGCCTGCGTTGGCTGGCGAGCGACCTCGCCCCCGCTTTGGCGGCTGCCTTGCGCGCCTCGGGCGGGCTCGGCCTCAAAAACATCATCGCGCGCGGCCTCACGATGGGCGACGAGATGCACCAGCGCAACGTCGCCTGCACGAGTTTGTTCGTGCGCGCGATGGCGCCGCATCTGGCGCGCGCAATTTCCGATCCCGCCAAGCTTGCGAGCGTGTTCGAGTTCATCGGCGGCAACGACCAGTTTTTCCTGAATGTCGCGATGGCGATGGGCAAGGCGATCGCCGATCCCGCCAAGGGCATCGCCAATGCCACGCTGGTGACCGCCATGTGCCGCAACGGCACCGAGTTCGGCATTCGCGTGGCCGCGACCGGCGAGCGCTGGTTCACGGCCCCGGTCGAACAGCCGACGGGGCTTTACTTCGCGGGCTATTCGGCCGCCGACGCCAATCCCGACATCGGCGACAGCGCGATCGTCGAAACGGTGGGCTTGGGCGGCTTTGCAATGGCGGCCTCGCCCGCCGTCGCGGGCTTCGTGGGGGCGGGTTCCGCGTCCGATGCGCTCGACATCACGCGCGCGATGATGGACATCGCCGTCGGTCGCAATCCCGACTGGACGATCCCCGGCCTCGATTTTGCGGGCACACCCGTCGGTATCGACATTCGCAAGGTCGTCGAAACCGGAATTGCGCCGACGATCAATACCGGCATCGCGCACAAGAAGCCGGGGATCGGCCAGGTCGGTGCGGGAACGGTCAAGGCGCCGCTCAAATGTTTCGACGAGGCACTTGCCGCCGTCGCCGAAATCATGGGGGTGGCGTGATGTCGGCCAAAGCCAATCGCATCCGCAAAGGTTTCTATCTCGACTCGGTCGCCCTCATGCGGCTGTCGCAGACTCTGTCGGCGCTGCCGGGTGTCACCTCGGCTGCCTTGATGATCGGCACGCCGTCCAATCTGCGCATCATGGAAGATGCGGGCCTGCTCGACGCGACGGGCCGTGCAGCGGGTGCCAACGATCTCGTGGTCGCGGTCAAGGCGGGCGATGCCAAGGCAGCCGACGCAGCTCTCGACGAAGCCGATGCGATGCTCGACCGGCCCAAGCACACGGCGCGCGGCGGAGCCGAGCGTCGGCCGCGGTCGATCGACGCCGCGATGCGCGCCCTTGGCGGCGGGACGTTGGCGCTGATCTCGGTGCCGGGTGCGTTTGCAGCCGCCGAAGCGCGCAAAGCGCTTGCGCGCGGCATGCATGCGATGATCTTTTCCGACAATGTCGGCATCGAAGAAGAACGCGCGCTGAAGCTCGAAGCGCGCGAACGCGGTCTTTTGGTGATGGGCCCGGATTGCGGCACGGCGATGATTGCGGGGACACCGCTCGCGTTCGCGAACCAAGTGCCGCAAGGGCCGATCGGCATTGTCGCGGCGGCGGGTACAGGCTTGCAGGAAGTGGCTTGCCTGATCGCGCGCGCGGGGGCCGGCGTTTCGCACGGTATCGGTACGGGCGGGCGCGATTTGTCCGAGCGCGTCGGCGGTCTTACGATGCTTTCGGCAATCGACGCGCTCGATGCCGATGAAGGCACTTCGCATATCGTGATTGTCTCGAAGCCGCCGGCTGCATCGGTCGCGGCAACCGTGCTGGCGCGCGTGGCCAAGAGCCCAAAGAATTTCACAATCTGTTTTCTGGGCGCGGACGGCGCGGGCATGCCCGCCAATGCGCGCTTTGCGCCCACGCTTGCGGCTGCTGCTGCCGACGCGGTTGCGCGCACGACTGGCGGGGCAGGTGTGGATGCGGGCTTCGACGTGGAGGCCAAAGCGGCCGAAGCGCGCGAGCATTTGGCACCTGCGCGGCGCTGGGTGCGCGGCGTCTATAGCGGCGGCACGTTGTGCGCCGAAGCGCAGCTGGTGCTGCGCGCGGCGGGTGAAGCGTTCTGGTCGAACGCGCCCGTACCCGGCGCTTTGCAGACGAAACCTGCCTCGGGCCACAGCTTCGTCGATTACGGGGCCGACGAATACACGGTTGGCCGCCCGCATCCGATGATCGATCCCACGGTGCGCGACGCAGCCCTTGCTCAGGCGCTCGAGGAATCGGGCGTGGCCGTCGTACTCGTGGATATCGTGATCGGCTTTGGCGCGCATGAAGATCCGGCCGGGGCCGCCGCGCGCGTCGTAGGCGCCGCCGGCGACCAGCGCCCGGCCGTGATCGCATCCGTGATCGGC
Organism: Magnetospirillum sp.; assembly: GCA_027532905.1. Taxonomy (NCBI): domain Bacteria; kingdom Pseudomonadati; phylum Pseudomonadota; class Alphaproteobacteria; order Rhodospirillales; family Rhodospirillaceae; genus Magnetospirillum; species Magnetospirillum sp. The sequence goes on along the minus strand of JAPZUA010000001.1, from coordinate 681,118 downwards.
ACCGATCTCGATCCGCAGCATCGCGCCAGCCAAGTGCGCAAGCTCGAGCAGGCCGGCATTCTGGTGGCCCCGTCGAACGCGCGCGCGGCCGAGTTGGCGCTCGCGATTTCGCGCCTACGTTAAAACGGCCAGGATCCCGGCGAGCGCGTCGTAGCCCGAGCTGTGGCCGATCGCGTCGAGGGGGCTGAGTTCCGGCATACGCCCTCGCACGATATCGGCAAGGATCGTGTGCAGCGCTTGCGCGCCCATCCCGTCGAGGGCAGCAGATAAATGCGCGGCTGATATCACACTTGTGGCCGTCGCCATCCGCGCGCCCAGAAATTTGCGGAGCGCATCGGCGTCTTCCATCCGGCCGCAGGCGCGCAAGGCCAGCGCCGCTCCGCCAAGCGCGTCGTCGCCCGCCGGCGTGAGGCCGGGCCCAAGCCCGAGCAGATTCGCGAGGATCGGCGGTGTCGGCCCGCCTTGCCACAAAGCGAGGGCTGCAAGCGGGGCTTGGGCGGCTTCTTTGAAAGGATCGCCGTCCGGCGGGGTCAGCAAACCTTTGTCGCGCGGGATTGCCGCCGCCACGCGACGGCTGGCGGGTGCATCGAAGTGCGGCCACGGCGCGGGCCGCCAGATCGGCACATTGTTCAGATCAAAGCGCCACGCCGCCCCGACGTCCGGGATCGGCGGGCAGACGGCATAGAGGATGTTCAAGGGCCCCGCCCCCAGATCGGGGCCGCCGGCACAGGCAATGCGCCCCTCGGCGTCGGCCACATAGAAGCTGCGCTTGAATGCGGCGATCACGCGCCCCACTCTCACTTGCGCACCCGCCATGCCCGCCAGAATGATCGTTTTGCCGTTTCCCATCGCCGCCAATTCTAGCGCCATTGCATGCCGACAGGCGATTTGCCACAGTCGCCACTCCAAGGAAATTCGAGGGTCGTAAAATGAGCAAGTTCGGAAAAGCCCAGATGCCGCGCCGCGTCGAAGATGCCCGCCTGCTGAAGGGGGCCGGGCGTTATCTCGACGACGTAGCACTGGCGCGCCAGACCTACGGGTTTTTTGTGCGCAGTCCGCATGCACACGCCGAGATCCGCAGCATCGACGTTTCGGCCGCGCGCGACATGCCGGGCGTGATCGGCGTGTTCACGGGCGACGACCTCGCCGCCGCCGGTATCGGCAACGTGCCGTGCATGGCGCCACTCAAGAATCGCGACGGCAGTGCCTTCACGCCCCCGCCGCGCCCGGCTCTGGCGCGCGGTCGCGTGCGTTTTGCGGGCGAAGCGGTGGTACTCGTCGTGGCCGAGCGTGCGGAAGACGCGCGCGATGCCGCTGAAGCGGTCGTCGTCGACTACGAACCTTTGCCGGCCGTGGGCGACATTGCCGCCGCGGTCGCCCCCGGTGCCTCCGTCGTGTGGGAAAACGCCAAGGGCAATATCGCGTTCGACTGGACGATCGGCGACGAAGCCAAAACTAAGGCCGCGTTTGCGTCGGCGGCGAAGACCGTCGAGATCGATCTCGTGAACAATCGGCTCGTGCCCAACTCGCTCGAGCCGCGCGGGGCCATCGCCGACTATGCGCGCGGCGAAGACCGCCTCACGCTCTATTGCAGCACGCAAGGCGGCTTCGGCATGCGCAAGGTGCTGGCGGGCGAAATCTTCAAGATCCCGGAAAGCAAGCTGCGCGTTGTCACGGGCGACGTGGGCGGCGGTTTCGGCATGAAGATTTTCGTGTTCCCGGAATACGTGGCGTGCCTGTTTGCCGCTCGCGCCCTCGAGCGGCCGGTGCGCTGGATCTCCGACCGCAGCGAAGCCTTCCTCACCGACACGCACGGGCGCGACCATCTGACCAAAGCGCGCGCGGCCATCGACGCCGAGGGGCGCATTCTGGGCCTGCATGTGCAGACCAACGCCAATCTCGGCGCCTATTGCTCGCAATACAGCACGTTCGTTGCGACAGCTGCGGGAGCTTCGATGCTCGTCGGCGTCTATGCGATCCCGGCGGCGTTTGCCGAATACAAGGGCGTGTTCTCGAACACCGCTCCGGTCGATGCCTATCGCGGTGCGGGCCGGCCTGAGGCCAACTATGTGGTCGAGCGCGTGGTCGAAAAGATCGGCAAAACGCTGGGCCTGTCGCCCGCCGAAGTGCGGCGGCGCAATTTCATTGCACCCGCTGCGATGCCCTACAAGACCGCACTTGGCAACACCTACGACAGCGGCGAATATGCGCGCAATCTCGACGACGCGTTGGCGCGCGCCGACTGGAACGGGTTCGAAGCGCGGCGCGAGGCTTCCAAGAAGGCCGGCAAGCTGCGCGGCATTGGGCTTGCGATGTACACGGAAGTCTGCGGCGGCGGCGGCGACGAGTCCGCGCACATCCAGTTCGATCCGTCGGGCGGGGCGTTCGTGCGCGTCGGCAATCAGTCGAACGGCCAGGGTCATGAAACCGCCTATGCGCAGATCGTGTCCGAAGCGCTCGGCATTCCGCTCGACAAGGTGCGCGTCGTGCAAGGCGACACCGACGTCGCGATCTACAATGGCGGGACCGGCGGCAGCCGCGCGCTTGCCGTAACGGGCACCGCCGTGAGTCTCGCCGCCAAGGACGTGATCGCGCGCGGGCGCAAGCTTGCGGCCCATCTGATGGAAGCCGCCGACGCCGATATCGAGTTCGCAGACGGTTCATTCAAAGTGGCGGGTACGGACAAGGCGATCACCGTCGCCGAAATGGCCAAGACTTCGCACATGAAAGCGAAGCTGCCGCCCGACCAAGCGCTGGGCCTCGAAGGCCAGGCAACGCATCTGCCCAAGGGGGCGACGTTCCCCAATGGCTGCCACATCGCCGAAATCGAAATCGATCCCGACACGGGCACGGTGTCGTTCGAGCGCTACACGATCGTCGACGATTTCGGCAACGTGATGAACCCGCTGCTCGTGGAAGGCCAGGTGCATGGCGGCACCATCCAGGGGATCGGCCAGGCGCTGTACGAAGGCTGCGTCTACGATCCGGCGAGCGGCCAGCTTCTGACCGGCTCGTTCATGGATTACGGCATGCCGCGCGCCGACCAGATGCCGTCGATCGATTTCTCGTACAACGAGGTACCGTGCCTCAACAATCCGCTCGGCGTGAAGGGTGCGGGCGAGGCAGGTTCGATCGGCGCACCGCCCGCGGTCGTGCATGCGGTGCTCGACGCGTTGAAACCCTACGACGTCGCGCATATCGACATGCCCGCCACACCGCAGAAAATCTGGCGCGCCATCCACAAGGCCGCTTGACCCAGCACGTGCTGCCGCCCGATCTCGACATCGCACCGGAGGTCGCGGCGGCCTTGGCGGACGGCCAAGCGGTGGTCGCGCTCGAGTCCACCATCGTGGCGCACGGCATGCCGTATCCGCGCAATCTCGAAACCGCGTGGGCACTCGAGGCCGATCTGCGTGCCAAGGGCGTGGTGCCCGCAACGATTGCTATCATCGACGGGCGCTTGCGCGTCGGTCTCGATGCGCGCGCACTCGAATTGCTCGCGACGGGCCGCAATATCGCCAAAGCCTCGCGCCGCGATCTGGCGGCACTCGTTGCCACGCGCGCGCATGGGGCCACGACCGTTGCCGCAACGATGGCGATCGCGGCACTGGCGGGCATCGCGATATTTGCGACCGGCGGGATCGGCGGCGTGCATCGCGGGGCCGAAAGCACGATGGATGTTTCGGCCGATCTCTACGAGCTGGCGCGCACGCCGGTCGCCGTGGTGTGCGCAGGGGCGAAATCCATTCTCGATATCCCGAAGACGCTCGAACTGCTCGAAAGCCTCGGCGTGCCCGTGCTCGGCTATCGCACCGAAGATTTCCCGGCTTTCTATGCGCGCACGAGTGGGCGCAAAACCGACCGGCGTTGCGATACAGCCCAAGACGCCGCAAAGCTGATCGCCGCCCAGCGACGTTTGGGGCTCGGCGGCCTTCTCGTCGCCAATCCGATCCCGCCCGAATATGCGCTCGATGCCGACGCGATCGAACGCGAAATCGCTGCGGCGGTTGAGGCAGCTGCGGCATCCGGCATTGCGGGCGCGGCTCTCACGCCCTTTCTGCTGGGGCGCCTCAACGAAGCGACAGGCGGCACGTCGCTCGCCGCCAACATCGCGTTGGTACGCAACAACGTGGCCGTCGCGGGCGAGATCGCCTTGGCCTATGCGGCCCTTTAGTCGAGATCGATCGGTCCGCCGCGCGTCGCTTTCACGGTCGCGCGCGCGGCTTTCGAGGCAAGGCGGCGGCGCTTCGAGCCTTTGGTGGGCTTGGTGGCACGCCGGGGCTTCGGCTTGTGGCGCGCGGCACGCAGCAACTGGGCGAGCTTTTCGAGCGCGTCTTTGCGGTTCATCTCCTGCGTGCGATGGCGCGAGGATTCGACGATGAGATGGCCCTCGCCCGACACGCGCTTGCCCGCGATAGCCTTGAGCCGTTCGACGATCTCGGGCTCGAGGCGCGTGGCGCCGAGATCGACGCGCAATTCCACGCTCGTCGATACTTTGTTGACGTTCTGGCCGCCGGGACCACTGGCGCGCACGAAGCGCCAGGCAAGGTCGCGGTCGTCGAGGTCGAGTTCGGGAATCACGCGCGGCATGGGCAGCAGAGTCGCGCGGCTTGCGCAACGGCGCAAGCGCCTTTAGGAAGACGGCCATGTCCGGCGTCACGTTCCTTTGCACCGTCTACAACAAGGCCAAGTTCCTGCCCGACGTGGTGGCGGCGATCTGGCGCCAAGTGCCCGACCGGCCGCGCGAATTCCTGTTCGTGGACGACGGCAGCCGCGACGACTCGGTCGCGATCGTGCGCGCACTCACCAAAGACTGGCCCAATTGCCGCATCGTCGAGCAGCCCAATGGCGGCCCGTCCTCGTCCACGAACACGGGCATCAAGCTTGCGACCCAGACCTATCTGAAGCTCGTGGGCTCGGACGACGTGCTGGCACCCTACGCTACGCAGCGCCTGATCGACGTGATGGAGGCGACGCGCACCGGTGGTGTTTTCGGACGTATCGGCTTCTACAGCGATCCGGCCGAAATCCGCTTCGACGAAGCGGCTGCCGCCGCCACGGTCCCAACCGTGCCCAAAGACGCGCTCGCTGAGGTCATTCGCTACGGCGTCTCGGGCACGTCGCCGACCTTGTTTCGCACGTCGATCGTGCAGGCGGCGGGCGGCTGCGATCCCGAATTGTTCGTCGAGGATTTTGCGTTGGCCTTGCGCGTGGCGCGGCTTGCCGCGATCGCTCGCTTCGAGCACATCGTCACGTGGGGGCCGGCCGCCGACGACACGCGCATCATGGTCGGCCAAGGGCACCAGGCGCACCACGATTTCGCGTTGGCCCTCGTGCATTTCCTGCGACAGCATCCCGAACTCGCCGAAACCTACGGCGAGCTTGCCTGCCGCCGTGCCGCGGGCCGTGCCTGGAAATATGCGCGGCGTGCGGCGGGCCTCGGCTGGACGAGCCGCTATCCGTGGCTCAATCTGCAAAGCTATCTGTGCTCGCCCCGCGATGCGGCCTCGTTCATCGAGAAGACGATGCCGGTCTATCATCTGGGGGCCGGGCCTGCTTTGAAGCCCATCATCCGCGTACCGAGACGGCCATGAAACCGCGCAGCCGCCGGCCGCCCGGCCTGATCGCCACGCTCGTTGCGATCGTGTTTTTGAATCTGCTGTTTTCGTCGGGCGACTTCGTCGAACAGCCGTTGCAAATGCTGCCCTCTGCCGTCGCGGTCGAGTTGCTCGTCATTGTCGCGGTGTTTTTCGTCGTCGGGCGGCCGCAGGGGCTGCTGCTGTGGGGCCTTGCGGCGTTGAGCCTTGCGGCGTTTGCGTTGCGCGCCACAGCCGTTGCGATCCCGTGGTTCTTCGGGCGCGATCTCAACGTCGCGGTCGATGCGCGCTTCGTGCCGTTTTTTGTGCAGCTCTTGGCCAATTCGATGCCAGCCTTCGAGTTTGCGGCATTGGCGTTGCTGCTTTTCGGCGTGGTGCTGGCGGCGGTGGCACTTGTACAGACCGCCTTGCACACCGTTTCGCGCGCGGTCGAGCTGCAAGGCTGGCCCGGCTTGGCGCTCGGGCTTGCGGCCCTCGTCGCAGGCTGGGCGGCAATGCCCAACGCGCCGTCCACGCCGGACGAACGGCCGATCGTGTCGCGCGACGCGTCGCTGGCGGTCGTGCAGGCTTTCGATGCCGTGCTGCGTGCCGAAGGTTTGCGCGGAGCGCACCGCGCGCGCATCGATGCTGCCCAAGCCGCGCTGCCGGATAAAAGCGACTTTGCCGCACTTGGGCAGCGCAACGTTGTGCTGATCTTTGTCGAATCCTACGGTGCGATCACCGCGCGCGATCCCGTCTTCGCTGCGACGATGGATCCGCTGCGCAGCCGCCTGCAAGGCCTGCTCGAACAGGCGGGCTTGGCAACTGCGACGGGCTTGGTGCGCTCGCCCATCACCGGCGGCGGTTCGTGGATGGGGCACGGCACCTTGCTCGCGGGTGTGAAGATCGCGGCGCAAGACGCCTACGAGGTGATGCTTGTCTCGCGGTCGCGCACGCTCGCCCATCGCCTCGGCGAGGCGGGCTACCGCACGCTCGCCTTGATGCCGCGCATGGACCAGCCTTGGCCCGAAGGGCGCCTGCTCGGTTTTGCGCAGATCCGCAACCAGCTCGATCTCGGCTATCGCGGTCCGCGCTTTGCGTGGGAGTCGCTGCCCGACCAATGGGTGCTCGATTGGTTCGCGCGCAACGAACTGCAGCCAGCACCGCTCTTCGCCAAAATCGTGCTCGCCTCGAGCCACACGCCGTTCGAGCGCGTGCCCGCTTTCTTGGACGATTGGTCCGCGTTCGCGAAGGCCGATCCCTACAAAGATCTGCCGGTGCGCGAATTTCCGGTGCGCATGGGCCAAGTGTTCGACCAGGATGCGGGCTATCTTGCGGCCGTTGCCTATTCGCTCGAATCGGCCGTGCGCTTTGCTGCCGACCGCACGGACGACGAAACTTTGTTCATCGTCCTGGGCGACCATCAACCCCCGCTGACGACCGCGCGCCGTACCGGCGATTTCTCAGTTCCGATCCATGTTTTCTCGCGCGCGCGCGAATTGATCGAACCTTTCGAAGCGCGCGGCTACGTGCCGGGTTTCGCCGTACCGCCGGGCGCGGCGACGGCCGGCATGGAGGATTTCCTGGCCGGATTCCTCGCCGATTTCGGAACCGCGAAATGACACGCACCGCGTCGTTGCGACGTCTGGCGTGGATTGCGGCAGCGGTTCTGTTCGCGACCCTTCCCATCGTGGGGATCGTCGGCGTTGCAGCAAGCCTTTTGGGCCTATGCGTGCTGTGGGTAGGCGTGCGGCTTGGTCTTGCCGACCATCCGCATAAGCGCTTCGGCCTTGCCAATTGCGTGACCTGGGCGCGCGGTGCCTTCGTATGTTTCCTTGCAGGCCTCCTGTGCGTGCCGGAACTTGACGTGGGCGCGCGTTGGATTTTGGTCGCTGCCGGTGCGGCTGTGCTCGCGCTCGACGGCGTGGATGGTTGGATCGCGCGCCGCCGCGCCGAGACGTCTGCGTTCGGCGCGCGCTTCGACATGGAAACCGACAGCGCCTTCATGCTGGCGCTGTGCCTGCTGGCCGCACGTTTCGGCGAGGCGGGTCTGTGGGTCGTGCTGCTCGGTTTGCCGCGCTACGTGTTCGTGGCCGCCGCATGGCGCTACCCGTTTCTGGCCGAGCCTTTGCCCCACAGCGAGCGGCGCCGCATCGTGTGCGTGCTGCAGGGCATTGCCGCCCTCGCCGCGTTGAGCCCGCTATCCGTCGGCCCGCTCGTGGGGGCGGTGGGGCTCGCGATTCTGCTGTGGTCGTTTGCGGTCGATGTGCGGTTTTTGTGGGCGAATGCGACGAGCCGCGCACCCGTCGCGTTTGCGGCCCGTCTGTTCGGGTTGCTGCGCTCGCTTGCGATCTACCATGCGATTCCAGGCCGTGCGGGCCAGCTCGACCGTTTCTATGCGCGTTTCGTGCGGCCCGGTTCGCTGGCGATCGATGTGGGTGCCCATGCCGGCAATCGCGTGGCATCGTGGCGGCGGTTGGGTGCCCGCGTCGTTGCGGTTGAACCGCAGCCTGTCTTCGCCGATCTCCTGCGCCGCTTTTTCCTCGACGATCCGGCCGTGCGGATCGAAGAAAAACTGCTCGATGCGACGCCCGGCACGGTGGCGCTGCACTTAAGCGACCGATATCCCACGCTTGCGACGGCGAGCGGCGATTTCATGCGCGCGGCGGCCGCAGCCAAATCTTTCCAAGGCGTGGCGTGGGAGCGCGTGCTGGCGGCCGAAGCCACCACACTCGATGCGCTGATCGCGCGCGAGGGCATGCCCGACTTCATCAAGATCGATGTTGAAGGGGCAGAGCCGCGCGTGCTCGCCGGCTTGAGCCACGCTGTGGCGGCCCTGTCGTTCGAATATGTACCGGCGGCCAAGGATGCGGCCATTGCCTGCATCGATCGGCTCGAGAAATTGGGTACCTATCGCTTCAATCGCTCGACCGGCGAAAGCCAGCGCCTCGTGCTGCCGGACTTCGTCTCGGCAGCCGACATGCGCGGCTGGCTTGCATGTCTCAGCCCGGACGACAAATCGGGCGACGTCTATGCCGAACGGCAAACAGATCGCGGTGGCCAACCTTCAGCGTGAGTTGGCCCGCCGCCAATTGGCGTGCGCGCACGCGCCGCCAATCCTTTAGGTCGAGCGACGGATCGGCTTCGCAGGCAGCCGCCGCAATGCCGTCGAGTGTGGCTTCGAGCAGCTTCCCGCTCGGCAGCTGCCAGTCGCTCGCCGCAAGTTCGACGCGATAGCCCGCACGAGCCGCAAGCTGTGCCAGCGCTGCAGGTGCCGCACCGCCGAGTGCCGGGCCGAGGCCTTTGAAGCGGCACTGGTGGCGCGCAAAGCCTGCGAACAGGGCCGCATCGTCGCGATGCTTTGGGGCAAGTTCGTGGCGCCCGTCGACGGCGAGGCCCATCAGCAAGGGTTTGCCGCGCGCGGCGCGCAGCAGTTTGTGCAGCCATGCGGCGCCGACAAGATCGATCAGGGCGCTCGACACGTAGGCGTCAGCGTGCGGCAATTTTGCGCCAAGGCTGCGGCGGATTTTCTGCGCGCGCACTGGGGCTTGGGCGAGCAAGCGTGCATCGCCTTCGACCAAGCGCCAGCGTGCGTGCGGCGGCAGCAGCGGGCCAAGCCAGCGCATCATGGCTCCGGTACCCGATCCCAGATCGGCGACGCATGCGCGGCGCCTGAGCGCTTTTGCAAACGCGCGCGCGAGTTTTCGGCTGCGCGCGGCAGCATCGGCGGGCGCGCGAAGAGCGAGCCAATCGGCGGAGAAATCGCTCATCGTAGGCACGCCCATAGACGTGCGGCCTGTTGCGGCCACTCGGGAAAATGCAAAGTGGTGGCATTGCGCGCATAGCGCCGACGCTGCGGCCCCAGCAAGCGGCGCAAGGCGCGGCCGAGGAGTGCAACTTGGCCCGGTGGTGCGAGAATGCCTGCGCGCGCGGGCACGACGCTGGGTACCGCTCCTGCTGCGAGGCCAACGACGGGCAGGCGATGTGCTAGCGCTTCGGCGAACGCCATGCCGTAGCCTTCGTGGCGCGAGGCGAGGGCAAACAGATGCGCCGATGCGTAATGGCGGCCGAGTGCGTTGGCACTGCGCGTGCCCGCAAGCCGCACGCGGTGGCCCAAGCGCAGGCGCGCGATTTCGCTGCGCACGCGCGCGGCACAGGCCGGGTCGCGGTCGGTGGCGCCGACAAAATCCGCGCGCCATGCGATGTCGCGCACGTGGGCCAGAGCGCGCAGCAAGGCCACATGGTCTTTGCGCGGCGTGAGTGTGGCGACGCACAGCACGGTTGGTTTGCCGCGCCGCGCAAGCTTTGTGCGTGCGGTCGCCGTACCTGGCTCCACGACCGCGATCTTGGCGCCGTCCACGCCCATCGTGACCAGATCGCGGCGTGTGGCCGCACTCGTGGCGACGACCGCAGCAATCTTCGCAAGACGCGTTGTCTCGGCTGCGAGCCAGGCGCGCGCGACAGTCGGTTCCAATCCCGTTTCGAGGCCGAGCGGGTGGTGGATGAGGGCAACCGTGCGCTTGGACAAGGCGAGTCCGTCGAACGCCGGCAAAGCAAGCCCGTCGATCAGCAGCGTTTCGTCGCCGCGCGCGCGCGCGATGCAGGCCTTCGCGGCTTTGCGCGCGGCGTCGTCGCATACGGGATAGGTACCGGCAAGTTCTTCGACCGCGACGCGATGGCCTTGTTTACGCCACGCCGCAACCATGGCGGCTGCGTAGCGATAGCCGCCGGTCGCTTGGTCGAGCGGCCCGGGGATGGCCAAACGCAGGCTTACGCTCAAGACAGGCTGGCCTCGTAGGCTGCCCACGCAACCGGCGATTCGCGCAACGTGATCTTCATGCTCGGAAACAAACCGGCCGTCTGGGGGCCGAGTGCGTCGGCCGCGATCTTGCCTTTGAGAAGTTCGAAGACGAGGCCCGCCAGAAACTCGGTCGTGGTGTTCGTGTCTTTGAGCGGTTCGACGTCGTCGAGATTGCGGTAGTCGAGATCGTCGAGGGCGGCGCGCAGCAATTGGCGCATGAGGCCGATATCGGCGATGAGGCCGTAGCGGTCGAGGGTCGCGCGGCGCAATTCCCACTCGACCACGAAGGTCGCCCCGTGCACGCGCTGGGCAGGCCCGAAAATCTCGCCCTTGAAAGAATGCGCGATCATGATGTGGTCTTGGACGGTGAGGCTATACATCGACATCTCCATAAGCGACGAGCGGCAAGGGCGAGGCATTGGGTGCGGAAAGCAGCCGCGCATAATTTGCGGGGAGATCGGCAAAGCGCGTGGCTGTGCCCAGATCGAGTTGGAACGCAGGTTCGGCCAGCAGGCGCAATGCGAGCGCCAAACGCGTGCCGTAGCGATAATGCGCGCGGCGCGCGGTCGCGATACTGCCGACTTGGCTTGCTGCCAGCGTCAGGCGCTGCGAATGAAAGGCGCCGCCGAGCGGCACGCGCGGTGCGGCTTCGCCGTACCACGACATTTCGACGATCGTCGCTTCGAAGCCCGCGAGCTCGATCGCTTGCGCAAGTCCCGCCTCGCTGCCCGAACAATGGAACACCAGATGGCATCCGCCGGGGCAATCGTCTTGGAGCCCACCACGCGCGCGTGCGGCCTCCGACGGATCGAGGCCGTAAAGTTCGATGCCGGGCGTGGGTGCGAGCAGCTTTGCAAGGCAAAGCCCGACGGCGCCGAGGCCCACGATCGCGACACGGTCGCCGATGCGCGCGGGATAGTCCCACAGCGCGTTGAGGGCGGTCTCGAGATGGGCGGCGAGAGGCGCCGCCTGCAGCTTCAGGTTTGCAGGAAGCGGCAAGACGGCATCGGCAGGCACGTCGAAGACATCTTGATGCGGATGCAGCACAAAGACGTTTTCGCCGATGCGCGAAGAATTGCCCGCTTCGATCGTGCCGACCATACAGTAGCCGTATTTCACGGCCCCCGGCAGATCGCCGTCCTGGAAGGGTGCGCGCATGCGCGCATATTCAGAAGGCGGCACGCGACCTTCGAACACGAGCCGTTCCGTGCCGCGGCTGATGCCGCTGAATTTTGCGCGCACGCGCACATGGCCGGGCGCGAGGGATGGCAGCGTCGTGCGGCGTATTTCGCACTCGCCGGGGCCTGTTACCCACAAAGCGGCGGCCTCAGCCATCGCGCAGTTGGCACTCGAACAGCGTGTCCTCGCCCAGAGAAAAGCGCCGTGTGGGCGGGCGCAGCGCGTCGTCGAGCCGCTCGATCGGCGGCAGTTGGATCGACGGCCGCCCCGAGCCGATCACGAGCGGCGCGATGGCAAGCTGCAGCCGATCGACGCGGCCGGCAGCCATGAATTGCGAAACCGTCTTGCCGCCGCCTTCGACCAAGGCAAGGCGCACGCCGCGTGCGTACAATGCCGCCAGCAGCGCGTCGATATCCACGCCCTCGGCGACGCGCGGCAGCTCAAGCGTTTCGGCCCTGCCGCAGACGGGGCCGGGACCGCAGCGTGCCAGCAGCGTCGGCGGCGTTGGGTTCGCAAAGATGCGGCGCGCGGCCGGCGCACGTCCATCCGGATCGACGACGACGCGCAAGCGCGTCTGCCCTGCACAGCGGCGCACGGTGAGTTGCGGATCGTCGAGGGCGACCGTGCCCGCGCCCACGATCACTGCATCGGCGAGGGCGCGCATGCGGTGCAGATGCAAGAGGGCCGCATCGCAGTTCACATAGTGCGAATGGCCGGACAAAGTCGCGATGCGCCCGTCGAGGCTTTGGCCGAGCAGTGCCACGACCTGGGTGCGCGCGGTGCGCACACGGGCGGCCAAGAGCGGCACATAGATGTCGAAAATGCTTTGTGCGGCCGGCGTGAAGGGGCCGGCACATTGCCAACCGCCGTCTTCGGCCATCGCGAGGGGGCCGGCGCGCCCGACGTCACCGTCGGCAGCCTTGTTCAGCGCCAGCACCAGCTGCCAGGCGGCATCGGCATCGAGCGGGCGCGGAGCAGGGCGAATGGCGGGCGTGGCAAGCATGGGAATGGAGGCTATCACGAAGGGCTGCGTGCCCCCCACTGCAAGATGCGGCCTGCAACCGGAACCCAGGCGATCCCAGCGACCAGATAGAACGCCAGATCGATCGCCCAATGGTCCGGCAGCCAGTCGCCGAGCGTGGCCGCAAGCCAGATATAGACGGCCAGGAATACGAGGATCGCGACGAACGCGAAGGTGGAGCGAAAACGGGGCATAAGGCATATAGATGCGACGGAATCCCAGAATGTCCAGCCCCAACCTTTCGCTCGACCGCTATTACGACCGCCTGACCCTCTATGCACGCTTGGCGCGCTGGCTTGGGTCGGATGCGGGCTATGGCGCCGCCACCGTGCATCGCGCCTTGCGCCCGACCAAAACTGGCGAGTCTCCGTTCGAGGTCGTGCATGGCCTGATCGATGCCGAACTCGGCCCCGCCGCGTTGCACCGCCTGCTCGATGCGGGCTGCGGTCTGGGCGGGACGAGCCTCTATTTCGCGCACCGACGCGGCGCGCAGTGCGACGGCATTGCCGTGTCGGCGAGCCAAGTACAGACGGCAAGCGACAATGCGCGCAAAGCCGGGCTCGAGGAACGCTGCCGCTTCCAAGTCGCAAGTTTCGACGGCCCTCTGCCGCCGCACGCGTTCGACGCGATCGTCGCGATCGAATCGCTCGCGCACGCGCCCGATCTTGCCGCCAGCATCGCCAATCTCGCCAAGAGCCTTGCCCCCGGCGGTCGGCTGGTGGTCGTGGACGATGTTGCCGATCCGGCGGCCGATGCAGGCGATGCGGCCTTGTTCAGGGCGGGCTGGCAGGTGCCGAGCTTCGTGCCGCACGCAACTTGGCTGGCGGCGTTCGCGCAAGCGGGGTTGCGGGTCGCGCGCGATGTCGATCTCACGGCCCGCATCCGCCAGCGCCGTACCTGGCAGCGCGCTGCCTTGAGCTTGCTCAATACGGCCGCTTGCGCCCTGGCACCGCACGCGGGTCTGCGCGCCGTCCTTGCCTCGCATCGCGGCGGTTTGGCGCTCGAACGGCTTTATGCGCGCGGCCAAAGTGCGTATCGGCTGTTTGTGGCGCTATAGTCGCGCCATGCCGATTCGCCAGTCCAATCCAGCGGCCGAGAACGCCGAGACCATCGCCCTGCAAGCGCTCGCCTGGCTTGCAAGCGAGGAGGACCATCTTGCGCGCTTCATGGGGCTTGCGGGGCTGTCGGTCGACGAATTGCGCGCGCGCGCTTCCGAGCCCGCCTTCTTGGGCGGTGTGCTCGATTTCGTGCTCGAAAACGAAGCCTTGCTCGTGGCTTTTGCGCAAGCGGCCGGGCTGAAGCCGGAGGCGGTGGCGCGCGTGCGCCGCCAATTGCCCGGAGCCCCGTTATGGGAGTGACGGCATCCTTGCCCATCGATGCTGCGATGGGCCCGTTGCTGGCCGCCCTCGCCGCTCATTCCAACGTCGTTCTCGAAGCCCCGCCGGGGGCCGGCAAAACCACGCGCGTTCCGCTCGCCTTGCTCGAGGCACCCTGGATTGCGGGCCGCAAGATCGTGATGCTCGAGCCGCGCCGCATTGCCGCACGCGCGGCCGCAAGGCGCATGGCGCATACGCTTGGCCAAGCGGTCGGCGAAACCGTCGGCTATCGCGTGCGCATGGACAGCCGCATCGGGTCCTCGACGCGCATCGAGGTCGTCACCGACGGCATTTTCGCGCGCCGCATCCAGCACGATCCAGCGCTCGAAGACGTGGCGATCGTGCTGTTCGACGAGTTCCACGAGCGCGGCCTCGAAAGCGATATGGGCCTCGCACTCGCCCTCGATGCGCAAGCCAATCTGCGGCCCGATCTGCGGCTCCTGGTGATGTCGGCCACGCTCGACGGCGTGGGCGTGGCGCGCATCATGGGCGAGGCACAAATCGTGCGCGCCGATGGCCGCGCCTTTCCGGTCGCCGTCGAATGGCAGCCGCGCCCGGAGATCCGCGACCTTGCGGACGCGACCGCGCGTACGGTGCGTCAGGCACTCGCGCGCGATCCGGGCGACGTGTTGGCCTTCCTGCCCGGTGTCGCCGAAATCCGCCGTGTCGCCGACCGGCTCGACGGGCTTGGGTCGGGCTACGACATTTTGCCGCTTTACGGCGATCTGTCGGCCGAAGCGCAGGACCGCGCGATTCAGCCCGCCATTGCAGGCCGACGCAAGATCGTGCTGGCGACTGCGATCGCGGAAACGTCGCTGACCATCGACGGGGTGGGCATCGTCGTCGACAGCGGCTTCAAGCGCGCGCCGCGATTCGATCCGCGCAGCGGCATGTCGCGCCTCGAAACGGTGCGCGTGAGCCAGGCTTCAGCCGAGCAGCGGCGCGGGCGTGCGGGCCGCGTGGGGCCGGGCACATGCTGGCGCCTGTGGGGCGAGGCCGAGCATCGGCAGCTTGCGCTTTACGACCGGCCGGAAATCGCAGCCGCCGATCTCGCACCGCTCGCTCTCGAACTTGCGGCGTGGGGGATTGCCGATCCGGCATCGCTGGCCTTGCTCGATCCGCCGCCCGCAGCGGCGTTTGCCCAAGCGCAGTCCTTGCTGGTCGAATTGGGCGCACTGGATGCGGCGGGCAAAATCACCGCGCATGGGCGCGCGATGGCCGAGCTTGCGGCACATCCGAGACTTGCGCACATGATGATCGAAGCCAAACGTGTGGGGCAGGGGGCCCTGGCGGCGGAGTTGGCGGCGCTCGTCGAAGAGCGCGACATTCTGCGCGGCTGCCGCGAAGCCGATCTGCGCGTGCGGCTCGAGATCCTCGCGCGCGACGTCGACAGTCGCCTGCCGACGGGTGCGAGCATCGACAAAGCGGCTGTCGCACGCGTGCGCGAAGCCGCGCGCGTTTGGCGCAAGCGCTTGGGGCTGGGTGCAGCGATCGAGAGCCAAGCGTCGGCCGGTCTTGTGCTTGCCTTTGCCTATCCCGACCGTATCGGCAAGCGCCGTGGCGGAACCGCACCCGGCTATCTCTTGTCGAACGGACGCGGGGCGGCGTTTGCAGCCCCTGAAAGCATTGCCGCTGAAGACTGGATCGTTGCGGCCGATCTCGACGGAGCCGCGCGCGAGGCGCGCATCTTTGCAGCCTTGCCCACGACCAAGGCCGAGATCGAAGCGGCGTTTGCCGCTCGCATCGTGGTCGAACGCGTCGTCGAATGGCAGCCGCGTCTGGAAGCCGTGGCGGCGGTCGAGCGGCGGCTGTTGGGTGCGATCGTGCTCGACGAACGCCCGGCGCGCGATCTCGCACCCGAGGAGTTGCGTGTGGCGATGCTCGCGGGCGTGCGCGCGATGGGCCTTGCACGCCTGCCTTGGACCGACGCGTGCCATGCTTTGCGCCGACGCGTGGCGTTTTTGCGCCGCCTCGACGAAGCGACATGGCCCGACCTTTCGGACGAAGCGCTGCTGGCAACGCTCGACGATTGGCTCGGTCCATATTTGGGCAAAGCATCGCGCGCGAGCCATTTGGCCGACATCGATCTTCACGAGGCATTGCTCTCGCAACTCGACTGGCAGTTGCGCAAGCGGCTCGATGCGCACGCCCCCACCCATTGGCAGGTGCCAACCGGCAACCGGCTCGCACTCGACTATTCAGGCGACGAGCCGGTCTTGGCCGTGCGGCTCCAGGAAATGTTCGGCTGCCGCGAAACGCCGCGCCTGGCCGACGGCAAAGTGCCTGTATTGCTGCATTTGCTGAGCCCCGCACGTCGGCCCGTGCAGGTGACCAAGGATCTCGCGGGGTTTTGGGCGGGCAGCTACAAAGAGGTCAAGCGCGACCTCAAGGGCCAATATCCCAAACATGTCTGGCCCGACGATCCGTTGTCAGCACTGCCCACCGCGCGCGCCAAGCCGCGAGGGACGTGATGCTCGCCGAAATGCTGCTCTATCGCTGCATGCGCACGGAAAAATGGGTCGAACGCATCGGCTATCGCGCAGGGGCCGTGCGGCTGTGGTCGCGTTTCGGCCGGTGCAAGCGCCTGTGGGCGCCGCATCTTGCCAACACGCGCAATTTCGTGGCCGAGGCTGCCAATGCCGCACCCAGGCGGCGCACGGCCCTCGTGTTCGGCTCGGGCCTGCTGGCCGATCTGCCGCTCGACCATCTCGCCAGCCGTTTTGCGCGCGTCGATCTTGTGGACATTGTGCATCTACCCACCACGCGCTGGCGTACCCGGCGCTATCCCAATGTGCGCCACATCGTGTGCGATCTCACGGGTGTGGGTGCAGGCCTCGTGGCGGGCGATCTACCCGAGCCGCAATCGGATTTCGGGCTCGACGATCCAAGCGTCGATTTCGTCGTTTCGCTCAATCTGGTTTCGCAACTGCCGTTGGCGGCCTCCGAGTGGCTCGAGGAAAAGCGCGGCTGGAGCGAAAGCCTGTGCGACGCCTATGCCGCACGCATTGTGGCGGCCCATCTTGCGCATCTGCGCCGTTTTGCCGGATCGGTCTGCCTCGTGGGCGATGCCGAGCGCCGCTTTTTCGACCGCAACGGTGTGGAGACCGACCGGCAGGATGCATGGTTCGGCGTGGCCCCGCCGCCGGCCGATGCGGCGTGGGACTGGGACCTTGCACCGCTTGGCGAGATATCGCGCGAGTATTCGGTGTGCAACCGCGTCATCGCCATTCGAGAGCTGCGCGACTCGATGCGAATCGCGTAGAATCGCCGAGTCGCATTTCATTCGCGCAAAAACGGAGTGCAGGGTCGATGGCCGGTCTGGGGCGGATTCTCGTGGCGGTTTTGCTTGGGCTCTGGGCGCTTCCGGCGTCCGCACAGGATATGCGCAGTGCGAGCGACGCGCTGAAACGCGGGCATTGGGAACTGGCGCGGCAAATTCTCGCACCGTTAGCCGAAGCGGAAAACGCCGATGCGCAATATGCGCTCGGAACGCTCTATGCCAACGGCGACGGCGTCGCTGCCAACATGGCGCGTGCCGAGCAGCTCTGGCGCCAGGCTGCCCAGAAGGGCCACGCGCGCGCGCGCGAGCAATTGGCGTTTCTGCGCGCAACCGACGCAACGCCCGCAACGGCGGCGCTCTCGTCTGGCAATCCTGTCGGCGGGCTCGAGCATTGGCGCGTGCAGATCGCAACCGTGCCCACGCCTGAATCCGCTCAGCGCGAATTCCGCCGTTTGGCGCGCCAATATGGCGAGATTCTTGCGGGTACCGATCTTGTGGCGCCGCTTTTCACGCTGCCGGACGGCGGCCAAGTGGTGCGCGTGCAGGCAGGCCCTGTCAGCGAAGAGCGCGCGCGCGACATCTGCGCCAAGCTGCGCGACATGAACGCAGGCTGCCGCGTGATTCGTCCGGAAGGCTGAGCCGGTAGGTTCGTACTGAAACTCAGTTCGCCGTTTCGGGCACTGCCGCCCGGCGGAACATTTCCGGGTTCATGAGTGCGGCAAACGAGAAGGTGCGCTGGATCGACGTATTGTCGAGCCGCCGCAGGCGCGCATGCGGAATCTTGTTCGGGTCCTGGAAAACCAGTTCGATTTCCCAGTTGTGGGTTTCGCGGCCGATCGTGATGAAGCGATCGCCTACTTTGAACCCGTCGCTCTTGTTCCGAAACATCGACATTTTTCAAATCGCCTGACTGCTGGAAGCGAACATTAGTCGCTTGGCGCGGCCGCGTAAAGCGTTGCGCAGTGCCCGCAATATTTAGCGTATTTGCATTTTGCAAATGACGTTGCGAATGCCGCTGCGAACGACGTTGCGGAACCTATCTTCGCCGCATTTGACAGAGTGAAAAATGGTAGAATCTTCCTCGATTCGGAAATCGATTCGCAGGCCGATTTGGCCATCGTTTGGGGCTTATGCGCAGATGCTTGCAACGGCTTTGGGGCTTCGCGCGATTGCTACATTTTGTGGGGTTCTATTCGTGTTATCGACGCTGCTGGGATTGGTGCGCGCACAGCCGCCATCGTTCCGATGGGCCGTGTACTACGCCGATGCGGCACCGCCCGAGGCATTTGCTCCCTTCGACATGGTGGTTTTCGACAGCGACCGGCATCCCGATCTCGGACCTTTGCGCGCGCGCAAAACGCTCGCCATTGGCTATCTGAGTGTGGGCGAGGTGCACCGCACGCGCAGCTATTTCGACGAGGTGCGGCAGCAAGGGCTGCTGCTCGACGAAAATCCGACTTGGCAAGGTGCGTTCGCGGTCGACATCCGCGACAAGCGCTGGCACGCGCGCATCCTCGACGAACTCGTACCCGCCATCCTCGCGCGCGGTTTCGACGGCGTGTTTCTCGACACGGTCGACACCGGCACCGATCTCGAACGGCGCGACCGCGCGCGCTTTGCCGGGGCGACGCTCGCCACGATCGAACTCGTGCGTGCGATCAAGCGTCGCCACCCGTCGGCCATCGTCGTGCTCAATCGCGGCTACGACATTCTGCCGGCCGTCGAAAACTCGGTCGACATGGTGCTTGCCGAATCGCTGGTGACGGCCTGGGATTTCCAGAACAACCGCGCGCGCCTCGCACCGGCACCCCAGCACGAGGCCGAGAGCGCCATGCTGCGGGAAGCGGCCCGCCGCAATCCCAAATTGAAGCTGCTGGCGCTTGAGTACTGGCCGCCCGAAGACGGCGCCATGCTGAAGGAGATCTATGCCAAAGTCCGGGCACTCGGCTTCGCGCCCTATGTCGCGACCGTCGCCCTCGACCGCGTGGTGCCCGAACCGCGATGATCCGCGCTCTTGTATTCGCCCTCTTGCTGGCGCTGCTCGGGTCCGCGTTCGCGCAAGCGCAGGCCCAGCCGGTGCCGCGCCGCGTGCTGGTGCTGTGGGATTCGACGTCGGTCGCGAAGGATTGGCGCAACAGCTTCGCGCATTCGATGCTCGAGATGCCGCTCAATCGGCTCGGCTACATCGCCGAGCCGCTCGACGTCGCCAAGAAGCTGCCCGATCCCGCAGGCTTTGCCGATGCGCACGCAGTCGTCGCCTGGATCGATACCGACAGCGTGCCGGATCCCGCCGACATGCTCGCCTTTCTCGAACGCGCCACGCGCGCTGGCTTGCGCTTCGTGCTGATCGGCGAGCCCGGCTTCCTGCGCGCGCGCAGCGGCGGCGAAGGCGTATCGCTTGCCGCTGCCAATGCCGTCTTCGAGCGTGCGGGCTTCCGCCTACTCGACGAATATGTGCGCCTCACTTTCGACGTCGAGGCCGATCCGCGCGTGCCGGCCTTGGTCGAATACGAACGCGCCCTCGAGCCGCCGCTCGCCCCGTTCGCGGTGTGGCGGCCGAGCGATACGGGCACGATCTCGGCCCTTGTTTTGCGAAAGCGCGACCGGCCCGAGACCGAGAGCCATGTCGTGATGGTTGGAAAACAGGGCGGGCTTGCGGCCTTGGGCTATTCGCATTTCTACGAGCCCGAATTGCGGCGGCGCCAATGGCGCATCGATCCGATCGTCTTCCTTGCGCGCACGCTGGGGGCAAACGACGCGCCGATCCCGGACGTGACGACCCTCGTCGGGCGGCGCATTTATTTCAGTCATATCGACGGCGACGGTTGGCGCAACGTGACCGAAATCCAGCCTGGCCGCCGCTTGCGCAAACTTTCGGCAGAAATCGTGCTCGATGAAGCGATCGCACCGTTTCCCGACCTGCCGGTGACGATGGCGCCCATTGTGGCGGATCTGCACTCCGAATGGTGCGGCACCCAAGAAGGGCGCGCGATCGCACGGCGCATCTTCGCACTGCCGCAGGTCGAGGCCGGCAGCCACACCTGGACGCATCCGTTCGACTGGCCGTTTTTCGAGCGGCCCGACGCCGAAGCGCTCGAGCGCGCGGTCGCGTCGCGCTATCCGGGTTGCCAGGAAAATGCAGGCTGGATTGCGAAAATGGTCGCGCGCGTTCGCAATCGCGTGTCGGGCAATACGGAAGCTAAAAAACGCGCCGCCGAATTCGACGGCCAGTACGGGGCTGCCGGTGCCTACAACACGCCGCGCGCATATGCAGGCAAACCCTATGCGCTCACCGACGAAATCGGCGGGGCTGCCGCTTACATCCAAACGCTGCTGCCGCCGGGCAAAACGCTCGGCCTCGTGCAATGGTCGGGCAACACGGCCCCGGGCGAGGCGGCGCTTGCGCTGGCGACGCAGGCGGGCTTGCGTAACATCAACGGCGGCGACACGCGCTTCGACGCCGAGTTCAATTCTTTGTCCTACGTCGCCCCGATCGGAAGGCGCGTCGGCGCGCACTGGCAGATCTACGCGGCCGCGTCGAACGAAAACACCTACACCGATCTGTGGAGCGACCGCTATTTCGGTTTTCGCGATCTCGCCGAGACGATCGCCAACACAGGTGCCCCGCGCCGTCTCACGCCCGTCAATGTGTACTACCATGTCTATTCGGGCGAAAAGGATGCCGCCCTGCAAGCGTTGCTCGGCAATCTTGCCTATGCGCGCGGGCTCGAGATCGCGCCGATCTTTGCAAGCCACTACGCCGCGATCGCCGAGGGTTTCTACCATGCGCGCATCATCGCCTTGGGTGACCGCGCGTGGCGCATCGAAGATCGCGGCGCTTTACAGACGGTGCGTTTTGATCCGCCGTTCGACGACGCGGCCGTAGACTTCGCGCGCGCCCGCGGCGTGCTCGGCTTCCGGCGCGAGGCGGGCGCGCTCTACGTGGCCCTCGATCCGGCTGAGGCCGCACCGGTCGTGGCCCTCGGGCGTGCGGGGCCCGCCAACACCGTCTATCTGATCGATTCGCGCTGGCCCATCGCCGATCTCAAGCGGGGGCAGGGGACCTTCGAATTCGCTGCCGAAGGCTTTGGCGCGGGCACCATGCATTGGCGCGTCGCACCCGATGCGCAATACGCGCTCGCGGTCGACGGCACGGAGATGGGCGAGGTGCGCGCCGACGCGCACGGCACGCTCGCATTGTCCTTGCCGCGCGCCGACGGGCGGCGCGTCGCGGTGCGTTTGCGGCGGGTGCAATCGTGAGCGGCCTCTATCGGCGCATGGCCGGCCAGTACGCGATGGTGGCAGCGCTTGCCGGGGCGAGTGTGGCCGCAAGCCTGCTGGTGCTGCCCGGCGAAGCCGAGCGGGCAGCCATGCATCTGCGCGACCGCGAATTCGGCGAGGCGCTCGAACTTTTCGAAGCGCGCCTCGCGCGCAATGGCCCGCAGGTCGCGACGGTGGCACCGCTTGCGCGTCTCTACGCCCAGCAAGGCGACGTTTCGCGCGCCATCGCGATGCTCGACAGCCTCGTCGCGACGGGTTCGCTCGAACGCGCTGAACTTATCGACACGCGCAAGCTTCTGCAGATCTATCTTCGCTGGGCCAACCGCGAGCCGGCACGGCGCGAGAATCTCGTCGAACTCGTGCGCCTCGAGCCCGCACGTGCTGCGATCCGCGAACTCGTGGCCCTCGCGAGTTTTGCCAACGACACCGACCAGCAGATTGCGGCGCTCGCCCAGCTCGCCACCTTGCCCGACGCCGAGCCCGAGGATTTCGTCGATCTGGCCGAGCTGCGCGCGGCCCGGCGCGAATTCGCCGACGCGGCGGCAACGCTCGCCGCATTGGCCGCACGCTTTCCCACCGCAATCGCACCAAGCGTGCTCGAATTGTGGATCGGCATGGCGCTTGAGAGCGGGGCGGTGTCGCAAGCACTCGCGATCGCACAAGCGCGCTTGCCGCCCAACGCGCCGAGCGAAATTGTCGGCGTCGTCGCGTCCGCCTTTTTGGGGCGCGGGCGGGCGGCCGAGGCGCTGGGTGCCCTTGCACCCGTCGAAGGCCGTTTGGGCAACGACCCGGCCGTCAACATGGCGCTGATGCGTGCTGCATCCGATGCGCAAGCCTTCCCGCTGCTCGCACGCCTGTTCGATTTGCAGATGGCGCGCGGGGTCGCCGATTTTGCACCGCGCTATCTCGGCGATCTCGTCGAGTTCGGCTTTGCCGCCGGCCGCGAGACGCAAGCGCTTGCACTGGCCGAGCGGCTCGATCCAAGCGCGCTCGGCGACGCGCAGCTTGTGCAGTTGATCGAGCAGACCTTGGCTTTGCGCCAAACGGCGTTGCTGCAAACGATTGCGCGCCGCATCGATCCCGCCCGCCTCGCGGCAGCGCCGATGCTGGCGGCGCGCATGCATCTGGCGGTCGGCCAGCGCGATCTCGCCGTTGCTGCTGCCATGCGCGCCGCCGAAGTGCCTGGCCGCACGCTTGGCGACACGCTCGACCTCGTGCAGATATTCGCGAGCCTCGAGATGCCCGAGCGCGCTTTGCGCCTGCTCGAAGCAGCGGCGCGCGATGCCGATCTGCCCGAAACGGCGATCGGCGACATGGCGCAGCTCTATATCGCCCTCAAGCGCACGCTAGACGGGGCCGTCGTGTTCGAGCGCTTGCGCCGCGAGCGGCCGCAGTCGTTGGCGGCCGTCACGGGCTGGGCGCTTACGAGTGCGTTGTCGGGCAGAGCCAATGCGGTGGCCGCGTGGCTCGATGCCGACGGTTCCGCGCTGTCGTCGCAGACATTGACCGATCTGTTTTTTGTGGGTGCCGACGCAAAGGCGCCTTCGCTGCAGCTTGCCGCCGCACGCCGCCTCCGCGCGCTCGAAGGCCCCACGCCGCAATCGCGCCTGCGCGTGGCGCAGGCCGCACTAGCCGCAGGTCGCGCACTCGAAGCTCTGCCCGAGGCGCGTGCCTTGCGCGCAGATCCGGGCGGCGACGAGGCCGAATATCTCTATCGCGAAAGCTTGAGCCAGGCGGCGCGCAACGATGCCGGTGCGCGCGCCGAATTGCGCACGTATTGGCGCAGCCGCCTTGCCGACGCAAACTTGCGCCAAGCCGCACGCGACGAAGCGCTTTATGCGCTGATCGACCAGCGCGCATGGGACGACGCGTTGCCCGAGCTTGCTCGCCGGGCCCGCCGCGATCCCGGCGAATGGCTCGGCGCTTACGTGAGCGTGGCGCGCTCGGCCGGGCGTGCATCGGCTGTCGTCGACTTGCTGCAGGCGGTGGCGGGCGACGGTGCTTTGCCGCCGCAAGCACGCGCAAACGCGGCCTATGCGCTGCTCGAGCTTGCGCCCGCCCAAGCGCTCGGCGTCTTGCGCCGCATGGCGGCCGACATTGGCGGCGAATGGCAAGACGCGCTCGATCTGGCGCTCGAGCGCGCGGGTCTGCAGGGCGAGTTGCTGGCAAGCCTTGTGGCGCGCGCGCAGAAGCCCGGCCTCGACGAAAGCCAGCGCAGCGCTTTGGCCTATCGCGTTCTCGATCTTGGCGACAAGGCCACGGCCCTTGCACTCTACCAACAGATCGCCGAGGGCCAACCGGCCGACAGCACGGCCGCGCAGCAAGCGCTCTACGTGATGGGTCCGCGACCCGAGCCCGCACAGCTTGCCTGGATCGAAGCGCAGGCGAAGGCTTCGTCGGGCAACGCGCGCATGGGCTGGATCAACGTGCTGCGCAATGTGGGTGCCGCGCCGCGTGCGGCCGAATTGCTGGCGCAAGACGCAGCCCAGCCCAGCCGTGCCGGCGGAGCGGCGGCGTTGCTTGCGGCTGAAATCTATCTGGCCGCAGGTGGGCGTGCCGAAGCCTTGCGGCTCATCGAAGCGCGCATCGCAAACGAAACGGTGCCGGACTTCGCACAGCGTGCGGGCGAACTTGCGCAAGCGCTGGGCCGCAACGATCTCGCACGCCAGGCGTTCGACCGACTCTTCCTGCTCGATCCCTCGCGCCCGGCCGCCCAGCGCCTTGCTGGGCTTGCAGCCTATGCGGCCGGCGACATTGCGCGTGCGCGCGATCTGCTGCAGCGCTATCTCGCCGGGCCCGTTGGCCAAACAGCCAGCGATTGGGAGGCGCACTACGCGCTTGGCGAGATCGCGGTGCGGCTACGCGACCGTGCCGCCGCACGCGTTCAGCACGCAGCCGCAATCGCCGCCATCGACAAGCTGCAAGCCCCGCCCGCCTATGTGCAGGCGGCTAAGGCCTATGCGCTGTTCCGCGTCGGCCTTGCCGACCAGTCGGTCGAACTGTTCGAGCGTCTGCTGCGCGCCCAGCCCGGCAATCGCGATCTGCGCGCCGACTATGCGGGCGTGCTGATCGAGCTTGGCCGCAATGCCGAAGCGCGCGTCGTTCTGGAGGACCGCTCATGAGCGCGCGGATCCGCCTCTTCCTTGTTGCGGCTTTCGCGGCGTTGCTTGGCGTCGCGGTGCCGCTTGCCGCACAAACGGCCCCGCCGCGCCTGGACATGACGTGGTCGAGCGAAGGGCCGCTTGCCAATGTGCGCATCGTGGCGGTGCCGCCGGTCGAAATGCGCCTCGAAACCAAAGGCCGCGAAGCCGTGCTGCGATTTGCGCGCCCCGTTGCGGCCTTCGAGGCGGGCGGGCTGCAGCGCGACCTCGCACGTTTCGTCGAGACCGTGACCAGCGGCTTCGATACGCTTGTGTTTGTCGGCACGCAGGATGCGAGCCCCACGCTGCGCCGCGAAGACGGCGGCGTGCTGCTCGTGCTGCGTTTGCCGGAACGCCAAGTGGCCGACGAAACGGCCCCCGATGGTATAGCGGTCGAACGTGCCGAGCGGCGCCTGCAGCGTTTGCGCGCCGTCCTCGAAGCGCAGAGCGGCCAGACCGACATTGCGCGCGGCAGGCTGGCGCGCCTCACGCAGGAAGATCCGAGCGACGCCGAAGCGCTGGCGCAGCTTGCAAGCGTGGAGCGTCAGATCGGCCGCCCGTTGCGCGCGGCCAATCTGCTAGCGCGTGCGGCAGCCCTTGATCCCGGCAATCCGGACATCGCCGCGGCACGCGCCGAACTTGCGCGCGGCGACGCCGCTTTCACGCGCGTCGAGCCTGAATATCGGCGCACAAGTTCGCAGGAGAAGCGATATCTCGTCGGAACGACGGCCGAAGCGCCGATCAATCTTGCCTGGCGCGCAACGGCCGCCTTCGACACGGTGCAGCTCGACAGCCCCGGCGTGCGCCGCGCGAACGGACAGACCGGCGCCTTCAAAGGCGGGCGCCAGCGCGGCGCCGTCGGGCTCGCCTGGCGCGGCGACGAGGGTACGCGCGTGCACGGCCAGATATTCGCGAATGCCGAACGTCTGGGTGTCGGGCTCAGCACCGACCTTGTCAGCGATCTTGCGCGCTACGGCCTCGGCGTCGAGCTTGCGCGTCCCTACTGGGATTTTTCGGAGAGCCTCGTGGCCGGCGGTACGCGCGATCGCGTCTTCGCTGAATACGGCGAGCGCGCGTTCCTCGGGCTCGATCTGCGCGTGCGCGCAGGCCTCAGCCGCTACGGCCTGCCGGGCTTGATCGACGGTGCGCGCTTGGCAACGCTCGACGGCGAGCTGCGCTTGCCGCTCGACGGCATTGTGCAGGGCGCATCGCTTGCCTACGCGTTCGACGGCGAATATCCGTGGCGCATCA
This sequence comes from Magnetospirillum sp., assembly GCA_027532905.1. Taxonomy (NCBI): domain Bacteria; kingdom Pseudomonadati; phylum Pseudomonadota; class Alphaproteobacteria; order Rhodospirillales; family Rhodospirillaceae; genus Magnetospirillum; species Magnetospirillum sp. Next base: position 655,213 of record JAPZUA010000001.1, on the reverse strand, counting down.
CGCGCGCCGCCGACCCCACGTTGGCAGGGGCCGAATACCGGCCCATTCCGGTGCGCTATCGCGAAGTGCATGCCGTGCTCGCGGGCTACACGCTCGATTTCAAGCGCGCCTTCGACGCGGTGTGGCCGATCGTGGCGGATTTTTCGGCGGGCCCCGCTTACGACCGCTACGGCCATCGCGGCGGCCCCTTGCTGGGGGCAAGTGCCGCTTGGCTGGGCGACGGCGCGTTGCATGGCGGTTTGCGCACCGGCTATGGGCGCGGCGTGGGGCGCGATTCTTCGGCGGCAACGACGATCGGCGGATATCTGACATGGCGGATGTAGTCCAACCTCAAGTGCCGGAAGCCAAGGACGCCGCACCGCGTCTGCTGGGCGTGCGCCAATCGGCGTTGGTCGAGATTGCGGTCTTTTTCATCGTGGCCTTGGCGATCGATTTCCTGTTCCTCGACTTCAGCCGCTATGCCAGCCTGCAGCCGCATCCGTTCTGGCTCATCGTGCTGCTGTGCGCGGTGCAGTACGGCACGGGCGAAGCGCTGCTGGCGGCGGTCGCTGCGACGGCGGCTTTGCTCGTCGGCAATATGCCGGCCCAAAGTTTCGACGAAGATCTCTATGGCTGGCTCTTGCGCGCCACGCTCGATCCGCTGATGTGGGCGGTGGCGGCCGTGCTGTTCGGCGAGCTGCAGGGCCGCGTGCGGCGCGAACGCGACGGTCTGCGCACCGAACTCGAACAGTCGCGCCGGCGCGAAGAGGTTATCGCAGCCGCCTATCGCAGGCTCGATATACGGCGCGAAAGCCTTGAAGCGCGCGTGGCGGGCCAGCTGCGCACCGTGTTCGCGATCTACAACGCCGCCAAAGGCATTGAGCGCATGTCGGCCCAGCAGGTCGAGGCGGGCGTGGGCGAGCTTGTGCGCACGGTCATGGGGCCGCGCCGCTATTCGCTGTTCCTGCTGCGCGGCGACGTGCTCGAGCTCGCGATGAACGAAGGCTGGCCGTCGCAAGCAGGCGAAAACGCGCGCAGCTTCGACGGCAGTTCGCCCTTGTTCCAGGCCGTCGTCGGCTCGCGCCGCACGCTCGTGGCGGCGGTAGAGGCCGATGACCTGGCGATGCGCGGCGAAGGCCTGCTTGCGGCCCCGCTGCTCAATGTCGATACGGGCGAAGTCGTCGGCATGCTCAAGATCGAAGAGATGGGCTTTCTCGATCTCACGGCCACGACGATCGAAAATTTTCGCCTGCTGTGCGAATGGATCGGTACCGCCTACGCCAATGCCAGCCGCACGGCGCGTTTGAAGGCGGATCCATGAGCCAGACACAAGGCAACGAGCGGCGGCAGGCGCGGCGCGACCGCGAACATACGGCGATGCTGGCGCAATTGTCGTCGCTGGCGGCCGAAGTGCCGATCGTCGAAACCTGTCTGCTCGGCCTTGCCGCTTGTGCTGCAATATCGCTCGGCTGGTTTGCGGCGATCGTGGGCCAAATCGGCGTGGTTGAGGCCTTGGCGATCCATGCGGGTGCGGTCGGCGTTTTGGGCGCGTGGAGTTGGAGCGTTGCCAATCGCAAACGCGATCTGCGTTTGCCGTATCTGCTGGTCGGATCGGCCGCTCTTACCGGGCCGTTCGGTGCGGCAGGGACGGTTTTGTGCGCACTTCTTTACGCGCTGTTCCGCCGCCATACGTCGAGTTTCGAGGAATGGTATGCGGCCCTGTTTCCGGCACAGAAGACAGCAAGTGCGCGTGCCCTCTTCCAGGAGATCGTCGGCGATGGCACCGACGATCGCGCGGCCGCCCGTTCGGTTGCGAGCTTCACGGACATACTGGCCTTCGGCACGTTCGAACAGAAGCAAGGTCTGCTCGCACTGATCGCCACCTATTTTAAACCGGCCTTTGCGCCGGCCCTGAAAGCGGCGCTCGCGCACGAGGAACCTGCGATCCGCGTGCAGGCTGCGACCGCCGTGGCCCAGATCGAACAGCGCTTCATGCGCCGCTCGGTCGATCTCGAGGGCGAGCTTGCGCGCCGCCCCGGCGACGTGCCGCTGATCGCCGCCGCCGCCCGGCACTACGACGAATACGCGTTCACGGGCTTGCTCGATTCCGAACGCCAGGACGAAAACCGCAAGCGCGCTTTGGCGCTCTATTCGGCGGCACTTGAAAAGACGCCCGAGAACGGTACCCTCGAGCTTGCCAAGGGCCGTCTGCTCGTGCGGCTCGAAGCTTTCGAAGAGGCAAGCCAACTGCTCGCCCGCTCGGCCGAGGCCGGACGCCTGCCGCCGGTCGGCACGATCTGGTATCTCGAATGCCTGTTCCGCCAGCGCGCCTATGCAAGGCTGCGCAATGTGGCGGCACGCATTGCACCGCTGCTCGACAAGGATCCCGCTGCCGATCCGCTGCTGCGCGATGCCGCCAATCTGTGGGGCGGGCGCCAGATCGCATGAGCATCGCGGAGCCCGGAGTCGATTTTGCGAACTTCCCGAGCGCGGATGTGTGTCTGCTGCTCGAAGGTACGTACCCGTACGTGTCGGGCGGCGTGTCCACGTGGGTGAACGACCTCATTCGCGCGCAGCCCCATCTGACCTTCCATTGCGTGGCGCTGCTGGCCGACCGGCGCGCGCGCGCGTTCAAATATCCGATCGCCGACAACGTGGTCGGCCTCACGCATGTGTATCTGCAGCAACCTGCGGCGGGGCCTAAGCATGTGCGCGGTTTGAAGAAGCTGTTCGATGCACTCGAGCCTTCGCTGCTCGCGATCCAGGCGCGCGGCGGCATTTCCGATCTCGCGCGCATCGTCGAGCTTGTGGCACCCTATCGCACGCGGCTCGGGGCCGAGACGCTGCTCAATTCGCAGACCGCGTGGAACGCGCTTGTGCGCATGTACCATGCAAGCGTGCCAGACTGCTCGTTTCTCGACTATTTCTGGACGTGGCGCGCGCAGCTCGGCGGGCTGTTTGCGGCCTTGCTCGCACCGCTGCCGCAGGCGCGCGTGTACCATACGATATCGACCGGCTATGCGGGTTTGATGGCCGCACGTGCGCACCTCGAAACCGGGCGGCCATGTTTCGTGACCGAGCACGGCATCTACACCAACGAGCGGCGCATCGAGATCACGATGGCCGATTGGCTGTCGGCGAACCGGCCGCGCATGCTGGCGGTCGACCGCTCGCGGCGCGATCTCAAGGATCTGTGGATCGACACGTTCGTGGCCTATTCGCGCGCGATCTATTCGACCGCAAGCGCCATCGTGACCCTCTACGAAGGCAACCAAGCCATGCAGCGGCGCGACGGCGCGCCGCTTGAGCGCTTGCGCGTGATCCCCAACGGCATCGACTACGACGCCTATGCGGCCGTGCCGCGCGCCGACGAAGGGCGGAAGCCCACTGTTGCGCTGATCGGCCGCGTCGTACCCATCAAAGACGTCAAAACCTTCATCCGTGCCGTGGCCGCCGTGAAGCGCGAGGTGCCCGACGTCGAAGCCCTGGTACTCGGGCCCGAGGACGAAGATCCCGCTTACGCGGCCGAGTGCCGCGATCTCGTGCGCATTCTCGGCCTCGAAAGCACGCTGCGCTTCATGGGAAGGCAGAAGCTCACCGACTGGCTCGGCCGCATCGATGCGCTTGCTCTCACCTCGGTGTCCGAAGCCCAGCCGCTCGTGATCCTCGAAGGCGGGGCGGCCGGCGTGCCCACCGTGGCGACCGATGTGGGTGCGTGCCGCGAGATGCTCGAAGGGCGCAGCGACGAAGCCGAAACACTTGGACCCGGCGGCGAGATCACCGGGCTTGCCGATCCGGCCGCGACGGGCCGTGCGCTTGCGCGCCTGCTGCGCGACAAAGCCTGGCATGCGCGCTGCGCCGCCGCCATCAAGCGGCGCGTCGAGCTCTACTACAACAAAAAGACCATCGACGGCATCTACCGCACGCTCTACGAAAGCTACCGCGATGCGCCGACCAAAGCGGTTTCGCGTACTGGCAGCGAGGCGGCCTGATGGCAGGGATCGGCTTCTCGCTGCGGGACCTCGCCAGGCGCGACGACGTGCTCGGTACGCTGCGCGCCTTCATGCACGCGACGTTGGTGGCCGCAGGCCCGTGGCTTGTGACGATCCTGTGCCTCGGCACTTTGTCGATCGTTGCGACCGATCTTGCTGCCGACCAGGACGTGGCGATCTTCCGCATCGTCGTGATCTACAATTTCGGCTTCTCGCTGACCTTGACCGGCCCCGTCGCGATCGTGGTGACGCGCTATCTCGCCGACCAGATCTACGTGCGCAATGTGAGCGAAGGCCCCGGCATGCTGCTGGGCGCACTCGGCATGATGGCGGCGATCCAACTGCCGTTCGTGGTCGGGCTCTACGGCTTTGCGATCGACGCCCCGCTCGAAGTGCGCTTGGCCGCGATCGCAAGCTATCTCGTGACGGGTGCCTTGTGGATCGCTGGCGTGTTTCTTTCCACGCTCAAGGATTTCCGCACCATCACGACTGCGTTCCTGGTCGGTATGGGCTCGGGGCTCGCGGCGGGCATCGTGCTCGGCAAGTTCGGGGCTGCCGGGCTCCTGTCGGGTTTCACGATCGGGCTTTGCATCGTGCTCTACGCGCTCGTGGCGCGCATCTTCGCCGAATATCCGTATCCCGTGCTGAACCCGCTCGGCTTTGCGCCGTATTTCAAGCGCTATTGGGATCTGGCGCTGACGGCCCTTGCCTACAATATGGCGATCTGGGTCGACAAATGGATCATGTGGCTCGAGCCCGACCGCACGGTCGAGGCGGGGGCACTCGTGTCGTATCCGCTCTACGACAGTGCGATGTTCCTCGCCTACATGACGATCCTGCCCGCGATGGCGCTGTTCGTGCTGATCGTCGAAACCGCGTTCTTCGAACGCTACATGGCCTTCTTCGCGCAGATCCGCGGCCACGGTACATGGGCGCGGATCCGGGCGGCCCAGCTTGACCTTATCGACACGGTGGGCGAGGGCTTCCGTATCCTCGTGGTGCTGCAAGGCGCCATCACCTATCTCGCGATCCTGCTGGCCCCCACGATCTTCACCGCCCTCGGCGTGAGCTTTGCCGAGATGGGCATGTTCCGCCTCGGCGTGCTGGGCGCTTTGTTTCATTCGCTGTTGCTGTTCGTGCTGATCGTGTTCGCCTATTTCGATCTGCGCATGCTCGCCCTCAAGATCACGCTGTTCTTCCTCGCCTCCAACGCATTGTGCACCGCGCTCTCTCTTTATGCGGGCTTCACCTGGTACGGCTACGGCTATTTCGCGTCGGCACTTGCGAGCTTCATGCTTGCCTACACGATCATGCTGCGCAAGCTCGCGAACCTTCCCTATCTCTCCTTCGTCGAATCCAACCCCTCGATCCGCGCGCACAAGGCAGACTGATCCATGGCGAAATATCTCGTGACCGGCGGTGCCGGCTTCATCGGCTCGCATCTGTGCGACGCTTTGCTTGGCGCTGGCCATCGCGTGCGCGTGCTCGACGATCTTTCGACCGGCAAGCGCGCCAATCTCGATGCGCGCGCCGAACTCGTCGTGGGCGATGTCGGCGACGCTGCGGCAGTCGCTGCTGCCGCCGAAGGCATGGACGGCATCGTGCATCTGGCGGCGATAGCGTCGGTGCAGCGCAGCACCGAAGATTGGCCGGGCACGCATCGCACGAACTTGACCGGCACCATCCATGTGTTCGATGCGGCGCGCCGTGCGGATGGCGGCATTCCGGTCGTCTACGCGTCGTCGGCGGCGGTCTACGGCAACAATCCGAAGTTGCCGCTGGCCGAAGATAGTGCGACCAAGCCTCTGTCGGCCTACGGGGCAGACAAATTGGGCTGCGAGCTGCATGCGCACGTGGCGGGGCTCGTGCACGGCGTGCCGAGTGCGGGCTTCCGTTTCTTCAACGTGTTCGGCCCGCGCCAGGATCCGGCCAGCCCCTATTCGGGCGTGATCTCGATCTTTGCGGCCCGCGTGCAGAAGGGCCAGGCCTGCACGATCCAGGGCGACGGCGGCCAAGCGCGCGACTTTGTGTACGTGGCCGACGTGGTGGCCGCCTTGCGCAAGGGGCTCGACGCAGCTTCCGTTTCGGCGCCGGTGTTCAACGTGGGCACGGGCCATGCCACCAGCGTGCTCGATTTGGCGCGGCTGCTGCAGCGCTTGGCGCGCTCGAACGCAGATCCGGCGTTCGCCCCTCCGCGCGCGGGCGACATCCGGCTCTCGCTCAGCGACTGCACGCGGCTGCGGTCCTTGGGCTGGGCGCCGCACACGAGCCTCGAAGCGGGGCTCGAGGCGACGTTGGACTGGCTGCGCCGTACTGCGACCTAAAACGACGACCAGCACAGCTCGTGTTTGTTGTGGAACAGATGCCGCAGGCGGCTGCCCGGGATCGCCGCGAAACGCTGCGCGGTTTCGTGGTCGGTGGCGCCCTGGAATTTGAGCGTGCACACGATACGGCGGGCGAGACCTGATTCGCGCCAGCGCTGCACGAGTTCGTAGAGCCGCGCCGGATAGCAGATCACATCGCTGAACAGCCAATCGACCGGGCCGATCTCGGCGGGCTCGAGGGCGAAGGCGCTTGCCTGGCGCCATTCGATGCCGGGCAGGGCCATCACATTCTCATCGAGCGGCGCCTTGTCGACCGCGAGCACGGAAGCGCCGAGCTTGGCGAGCACCCAGCTCCAGCCGCCGGGCGATGCACCCAGATCGACGCAACGCTGGCCCGGCTGCGGCATTTCGCCCGCGAGCGTCAGCGCTTCCCAGAGCTTCAGATAGGCCCGGCTCGGCGGGCCGCTGCGATCCTCGACGAAGCGGCATTCGCCGTGCGCGAAGGCGCTGCTGCAATCGGGGCTTGCAAGAAGCCGATCGGGGGCGAGCAGCATCCAGGACCCCATGGGGGCTGCCGGCGGGAAGGTGCCGAATTCGAGCGGCTTGCCCGATACTTTCGGCAAGCCCTCCTGGATCAACGCCCCGCGGCGGTGGGCGAGATGCGGCAGGTATGCCCAGTTGCGCTGCAGCGCGCGCAAGGCCTTGACCCCGTCGCCGATCGACACGATCGGAATTTCGCGCGGATTGCGCCACACATTTTGTGCCCAGGCGGCGGCCCGCGGCGGCCCTTCCGCCATCAGCAGGCGCCCATATTCGGCGACGACGGTGCCGAGCTCTTCGCGCAGCGGTTCCACGAAGCCTTCGGCGGCGAGATATGCGGCGATCTGCGTCATTTGCGGGCCGGACTATAGGCGTGGAGGCACCCCTCTTGCCAGCCTGCGGTTTGCCGCGCGACACTGGCTTTCTCGTGCCGCGTCCTATTCCTCCACATGGTTTGGCCGACCGCTTGGCCGTTTGGCTGCCGGTGGCGCTTACATTCGCAACCCTGCTGCAGACGGCGGTCGGTTTTGCCGTTTTGCGCCCGCTCACCTTGCCGCTTTTGGCGCTATGGCTGGTGGCGATTGCTGCCCGCATGCGTGCGACCGAACGGATCTTCGCGGCAGCGGCGTTGGGCAGTTGCGTGCCGGTCGTGTGGCTCGATCCGCATTGGCCGCAGACTCTGGGCACCGCCTTGGACCGCGCCACGGTGTTCGTGGCTTTGCTCACGGCGCTTGGCCTGCTGCGCGATGCCGCGCGCACCTCGGCGGCCGTGCGGCGCTGCGGCGCTTGGCTCATCGCCCAATCGCCGAGCCGGCGCTTTTTGGCGCTCGCCCTCGGCGGCCACGGTTTCGGCATCGCCCTCAATATGGGGGCGGTCACGCTGCTCGGCACGCTCGTGAACCGAGCCAACACGCTGCAGGCGGCGGGCGGCGACGCCGGCATTGTGGCGATTCGCGAGGAGCGCATGAACGTAGCGCTGCTGCAGGGCTTTTTCAGCATGCTCGTATGGTCGCCGATGGCGATCTCGGTGGCGTTTTCGCTGGCGATGGTGCCGGGCGTGAGTTGGTTCGACATGGGCCCGCCCGCAGCAGCGATGGCGGCGCTCTTCATCGCGATCGGCTGGGCGGTCGACCGCGTCCGTTGGCCGCCGTCCAAACGCCGCGCCCCGCCGCGAACCGAACCTATCCCGCCCGCACGCCAGGCAGCCCCGATGCTGTTCATCATCGCGGGCCTGGTGGCGAGCGTGCTCACGCTTAAAGCGGTCAGCGGCATGGGCATGGTCGAGGCGATTGCCTGGGTCGCCGCCTTGTTCGCCCTCTGCTGGCTCTGGTTGCAGTATGCGAATCTAGGTTTCGTGCGTGCCACCAGCATCTGGGGCTTGCGCCTGCGCCGCCATGTTGCGGCTTACGTACCGGACATGCGCGGCGAACAGGTGGTGCTGGGGGCCTCGAGCGCTTTGGGCGTCACACTTGCGGTCCTGCTCAAAAGCCTCGGCGTGTCGGCCTTGCTCGATGCGCTCGCCTTGCCGGGCCCGGTGCTGGCCCTTGCGATCGCTCTCTTCATCATCGTGGGCTCGCAATTCGGCATTGTGGCGCTGATCACGAGTGCGATCGCGGGCGGTGCTGTGCTCGGCATGCAGGCCTCGCCGCTGTCCGCCCTCGGGCTCGTACTTGCGATCCAGGTCGGCTGGGCTTTGTCGGCAACCCTGTCGCCCTATTCGGGCGGCTCGATGATTCTGGGCCGCATTCTGGGCCGTAACCCGACCATCTTCGCGCGCTGGAATCTGCCGTGGGCGGTCGTATGCTTGGCCGCCTACGGTGCGTTGCTCGCGGCGTTTTCCTGATCGGCCAGCACGGAAGCGATATCGTCCCACGCTTCTTGCGTTGCCGCCTGCAGCAGAGGCCCCACATGGCGGCGCACGTCGTAGGCGCTGCGGTCGTCCATGAAGGCGGACACGCCGCCCATCTCGGCAACGGCAAGGCAGCCGGCCGCATGGTCCCACGGCAATGCGCGCGTGAACACGCCGAAGCCGATGCGCCCGCGCGCAAGGTCGAGATAGACCGCACCCGCACAGCGCTCGTCCACGAATCCGGCGAACCGCTCGCTCTCAACCGCGCGCTTGCGCAGCTTGTTGCCGTAGACCGCCCCGACCGTGCCGCCGGCAAGCTTTGCAGGTGTGCCCCGAAACTGCGCACCGCTCCCGCGCACCGCAACCAGAAGATCGCCCGAGAGCGGTTCGTAGATCCAGCCCGCCACGGGTTTGCCGGCGATCGCCAACGCAACGATCGTGCAGAAGGGCCGCCGGCCTTGCGCGAAATTGCCCGTACCGTCGAGCGGATCGACGATCCACACCGGTCCCACCTCGGCAAGGCGGTCGAGCACGTTTGCGTTTTTGGCAACGGCTTCCTCGCCGACCACGACGCTGCCGGGCAGAATGTCGGCCAACGCGCGCTCGAGCAGCGCTTCGGCCTCGAGATCGGCGGCCGTCACGTAGTCGCTAGGGCCTTTGAGCGCGATTTCGTGCGCCGCCAACGCCTGATAACGCGGCACGATCGCGGTTGCCGCAATCTCGGCAATCCGCGCCGAAACCTGATCAATGGCAGCAGCTTCAAGCATGCCCCGGGGGTACCCCAGCCCAGGCCCCAGGGCAAGGCCCAACCGCCCGAAATAGGTGACCAAACGCGACAAACAGCGACCGTCGCCTAATCAAACCATTGATATTCCATAGATGTAACCACGACGACGATTGAAGGTTACATGTTGCAAGACCCGCGTTTGAGCGGGATCCGCTTCGTCTTTCTTCACATGTCAAACAGCAGACGCGGCCGGGGATAAACCCAGCAGCGATGCTTGATCAAAGCACGGGAAAATGTTTATTTCAAGAACTAAGCAAACATACTGTTAAAGGATAAATTACCATATCCTCCAATCGCCTTCCACTCGACCCAGATGGAGCCGAGGTCGCGATCAAAAAATTTTGCGTCGGGCGCCTGCGTGCCGCTTTACGCCGCACCGCAGGCGGCGAGTGCGCACGCACTTGCATCCGTCTCGATTTGAATGGTCGCGTGGGCAATCGAAAAACGCGTGCGCAATTGCGCGCAGAGTGCCCCCAAAAACGCGTCGCCGGGCGGGCCTGCGGGCATCACGAGATGGGCCGACAACGCCGTTTGGTCGGTGCCGAGCGCCCAGATGTGCAGATCGTGCAGGCCCGCGACGCCGGGCTGGCTTGCGAGGAATGCGCGCACGTCGCCCGCGTCCACGTTTGCGGGCACGGCCGCCAGCGACAACGCCACGCTTTCGCGCAGCAAGCCCATGGTGCCCCACACGATCGCCGCACAGATCGCAAGGCCGACCGCACCGTCGATCCAGGCCCAGCCTGTCAGCAGTACGGCAAGCCCGCCGACCACCACACCGGCCGAGATCGCGGCGTCGGCCAGCATGTGTAGGTAAGCACCCCTGATATTGAGATCGCCTTTGCGCCCGCGCGCGAACAGCCACGCGGTCGCCCCGTTGATCGCAATGCCGATTGCCGCAACCGCCATCACGGTGGGGGCCGCCACTTCCACGCCTGAAGGATCGAAAAGGCGCTGGGCCGCCTCCCACGCGATTGCGCCGACGGCGATGAGCAAAAACGCCGCGTTGAACAAGGCCGCAAGGATCGAACTTGCGCGCAGGCCGTAGGTGTAGCGCGCCGAAGGCCTGCGCCGTGCAAGCACGGTCGCAAGCCACGCCACGCATAGGCCTAGCACGTCCGAAAGATTGTGGCCCGCATCGGCCAGCAGCGCCATCGAGTTGGCGACAATGCCGTAGCCCGCTTCGACGATCACAAAGCCGAGATTGAGCGCAATGCCGATCGCGAACGCGCGGCCGAAACTGGCAGGCAGATGCGCATGACCGTGGCCGTGGTGGTCATGGCTGTGATGATCGTGGCCGTGATGGTCGTCGTCGTGGCCATGATCCTTCGCGGCCATTGTTGCTACTCGACGCGGAAGGGTTTTTGGCGCGCGGTCTGGCCGAATTCGTCGATGAGGGCGCGCGCCATCGAGCCGTAGGCGCTGGTCTCGTCGCCGGGGGCGCCCAGCAAGGTGGCCGTGCCCTGCCACAGCCTTGTGCCGCGCGCATCGTCGAGCGAGATCACCATCGTGTACTGCACCGAGCCCGAGCTGCCGAGTTCGGCACGGCGCGGATTGACGAGGCTGTCCTCGGAATTGGAATAGAGATTGAGGCGCAGGCGTGCGTCGTTGCGGTCGGCTGTGAAACTGCCGATGCCCTGCGGCGGCCCTGCGCGCCCGACCTGGCGCACTTCGATCTCGAAGCTCAGCGAGAGGTCGGCTGCCTTGTCTTCGATGCGCCGACCTTTGCGCTCCACCGCGCGCTCGATCTGCGTCTGCAGGCGCCGGTTTTCGCGCGTGTCGTCGTAGGGGCGCACGCGTACCGAGCCGGTCGCGGGCACGTCGCGATAGGCTTGCGCGTTGAGCCGGCCGGGTGCGCGCAGATCGACGGTTTCGCCCGGCGTGGGCGAAGGGGCGGCGGGCGTCGTTTGGGCCGAAGCGGGGGCCGCACCGGCAACAGCAAGAAAAACAGCAAAAACAGAGAGCATCGGGCGCATCGGCAATATCCGGGCAGGCTTTTCGAATCCAACTTTCCCAATCTAGCGCTTATCGGGGTACGTGCGCGCGGGGTTTTTCGCGCGCAGACGATCAACGGCTCAGGCGTGCGGGCGAAAAATCGGCCCACGCGAAGCCGGCCGCGATCAAGTCGGCGGGCAGATCTTCGCCGCGCACGCCGGCCGCGACGATGCGGCCCGTGGCGGGGCTGGTCATAATCCCGTAGCCGCCCAAGGCGGCCGCCCAATGGAAGCCGGGGATTGCCGGATCGGGCCCCAGCACCGGGCGGCGGTCGGCAACAAAGCAGCGCAAGCCCGCCCATTTGCGTTTGACGGCGGCAACGCGCAGCCGCGTCGCCGTTTCGAGCCGGTCGATGCACGTCGCAACATCGATCTCTTCGGCTTGCGCGTCGCACGGCGGGGACGGCGTTTCGTCGGCGGGCGAGGCGAGCAGCAGGCCCGCATCGGGCTTGAAATAGAAGGCCTCGTCGATCTCGCAGACCATCGGCCAGGCGTGCGTGGGGCCAGCGTCGGCGGGGGCCGCGAACACGAGGGCCGTGCGCCGGCGCGGCTCGATGTCGATGGATGCCGCACCCGCAAGCGCTGCGATTACGTCGGCCCAGGCACCGGCCGCATTGACGATGTGCGCGGCTTCGAAATCGCCTGCTTCCGTCGCGATGCGCCAGCTCGATCCGGCGCGTTTGAGGCCGCTCACGGCGGCGTTGCATACGATCGTGCCGCCCGCCGCCGCAAATTTGCGCAAGTAGCCGCGATGGATCGCGGCGACGTCCATGTCCATGGCACCCTTTTCGTAGAGGGCGCGGTCGAGCCAATCGGCATCCAGCGCCGGGCACAAGGCGACGGCTTCGCGGCGCTCGATTTCGACGACCGTGCCGGGCAGGGCGTCGATCAGCGCCTTGTCGATCGAGGCACTGGCGGCGGCGGCGGCGGCAAACACGACGCCGCGGGGCTTGAGCAACGGATGCTCCGAAAAACCCGGCGGCGGATCGGCGAGGAAGGCGCGGCTGGCATTGGCAAGCTTGCGGATTGCGGCGGGCCCATAGGCTTCCTCGAACACGGCGGCCGAGCGCCCGGTCGTGTGGTAGCCGGGCTGGCTTTCGCCTTCGAGCAGCAGCACGCGATGCGTGGCGCCGAGCGCCATCGCGGCCGAAGCGCCGACGATGCCCGCACCCACGACCGCAACGTCGAAGCTTTGCGCCACGCGCGTGCCCGTGCGCAGCCGCTTTACTCGGCCGCGTGCGGCGTGGGGTGGGCACCCTTGTGCGACCGCTCCTGCTGCGCCAGACGCTGGGCGATGGCGCCTGCGGGCTTGGTGAAGCGGGCGAGCAGCAGATAGAGGCACGGGATCACGAAGCTTGTCAGCACGGTCGCGAACGACACGCCGCCGATGATGACCCAGCCGATCGCCTCGCGGCTCTCGGCACCGGCGCCGCGCGCGTCGGCGAGCGGGATCGCACCGCACACCGTCGCGATTGAGGTCATCAGGATGGGGCGCAAGCGTGCGACCGACGCTTCGAGCACGGCCGAGCGCACGTCGGCCCCTTCGTCGCGCAGCTGGTTGGCGAACTCGACGATCAGAATCCCGTTCTTGGCCATGAGTCCGATCAGCAGGATCATGCCGATCTGGCTGTAGACGTTGAGCGAGATGCCGGTGAGGTACAGCGCACCCAGGCCGCCCGTCAACGCGAGCGGTACGGCCAGCATGATGATCAGCGGATGGATCCAGCTTTCGAACTGGGCCGCAAGCACCAGGAACACGACGAGGAGGGCCAAGCCGAAGGTGAAGTACATCGACGAGGCCGATTCCTTGAACTCGCGGCTCTGGCCGAGATAGCCGATGCGCACTTCCGGCGGCAGCACTTCGCGCGCGAAGCTCTCCATGAGCGTCAGCGCTTCGCCGAGCGTGAAGCCCGGTGCAAGCGAGGCCGAGATCGTGATCGCGCGCAGACGGTCGAGGCGGTTGAGTTCGGCGGGGCCGGCGGCTTCCGTGAGCGTCACGAGCGTCGATAGCGGGATCAACTGCTGCGTGGTGCTCGATCGCACGAATACGTTCGCAAGGTCGCTCGGCGTGGCGCGGTCCGCGAGCCGTGCCTGCAGGATCACGTTGTACTCTTCGCCGCGATCGACGTAGGTCGACACGTTGCGCGCGCCGAACATCGTCTCCAGCGTGCGGCCGATCGTCTCGATCGACACGCCGATGTCGGCGGCGCGCGCCCGGTCGATGCGCACGCGCAGTTCGGGCTTGGTCTCGCGGTAGTTGGAATCGACGTTGAGGAAGCGTGGATCCTGCGCCGTGCGCTGCATCAGGAGATCGCGCCAGCCGCGCAGCGTTTCGTAGTCCGAGCCGCCGAGCACGAACTGGATCGGCGGCTGGAAGCCGCGCTGGCCCAGCGACGGCGGGTTGATCGCAAACGCGCGCACGCCCGGCAGGTTGGCGATGCGCGGGAAAATCTCGCGCACGATCTGCTGCTGCGTGATTTCCTTGCCCTCGGGCGGCGGCGCACCCGTCTCGGAGCCCGGATAGCGCTGGCCCCACGGCTTCAGGCGCAAGAACAGCAGCCCCGAATTGACGGGCGCCGGGCGCTGGAAGCCGGGTGCGATGTTGCCCATGATGACGGCAGCCTGGCCCTTGTCGATATAGGGCTGCAGGATGCTTTCGATCTGGCGCACGGCATCGGACGTGTAGGAGAAGGAAGCGCCCTCGGGCGCGGTCACCGGGATCACGACGTTGCCGCGATCTTCGGTCGGCGTGAACTCCTTGGGCAGCACGGCCCAGAAGCCGTAGGCGGCAGCGCACAGCGCAAAGCCGATCGCGAGCACCAGCACGGGTGCCCGCAGCGAGCGCTCCAGCATCCAGCGATAGACGTTGTTCATGCCGACGAAGACCTTCTCGGTCATCGTGTAGAACTTGCTTTCGCCCGCATGCGCCACGAGCAGCTTCGAGCACATCATCGGCGACAAGGTCAGCGCCACGAGGCCAGAGAACAGCACGGCGGCGGCAAGCGAAATGCCGAACTCCGTGAACAGCCGGCCCGTGTTGCCTTCCATGAACGACAGCGGCAGGAACACGGCCACGAGCGTGAGCGTGGTCGCGATGACGGCGAACGAAATCTGGCGCGCACCGCGCACGGCGGCCAGCAGTACGGGCTCGCCTTTTTCAATGCGCGCATGGATGTTCTCGAGCACGACGATCGCGTCGTCCACGACGATGCCGATCGCGAGCACAAAGGCGAGGAGTGTGAGCACGTTCAGCGAGAATCCGAGGGCACCCAGCACGATGAACGAGCCGATGATCGACACCGGAATCGCGACCGCCGGAATGATCGTAGCGCGCCACGAGCGCAGGAACACAAAGATGACGGCCACGACAAGAAGAATGCCGATGCCGAACGCATGGTAGACCTCGTAGATCGACTGTTCGATGAACACGGATTCGTCGTAGCCGATCAGAAAATTGATGCCGTCGGGGAAGGTCTCGCGCAGGCGGTCCATCTCCGCTTTGACGCCTTTGGCGACCGACAGCGTATTGCCGGTCGACTGGCGCAGAATGCCGAGGCCGACGGCCGTGTTGCCGTTGGCGCGCAGGCCCGAGCGTTCGTCTTCGGCCCCCACTTCGACGCGCGCGACCTCGCCCAAGCGGATCTGGTAGCCCTGGCGCGTGGCGACGATGACGTTGTTGAACTGCTCGACATTCGACAGGCGCGAGTCGGTTTTGACGGTGAGTTCGCGCTGCGTGGATTCGATGCGGCCCGACGGCAGCTCCACGTTCTGGCGCCGGATCGCGGCTTCGACGTCGTCGACCGTGAGGCCGCGTGCGGCGAGCGCTTGGCGATCGAGCCACACGCGCATCGAGAAGCGCCGCTCGCCCGAGATGTTGACCTGGGCCACGCCCGGCACGATCGACAGACGATCGACGAGATTGCGGCGCGCGAAATCGGTGAGTTCGAGCTGGTTGTAGCGTTCCGAATAGAGCGTGAACCACACGATGGCGCGCTGGTCGCCGTCGACCTTCGCGATGATCGGATCGTCCACGCCGTCGGGCAGGCGCGCGCGCACGCGCGCCACGCGGTCGCGCACGTCGGCCGAGGCCGCGTCGATGTCGCGCCCGAGGCGGAATTCGATCGTGACCGACGAGCGCTCTTCGCGGCTCTGCGAGTTGATCGACTTCACGCCCTCGATGCCGGCGACCGCCGCTTCGATGATCTCGGTCACGCGCGTTTCGACGACCTGGTTGGCAGCGCCCTTGTAGACCGTGGTGACCGACACGATCGGCGGATCGATCGCCGGATATTCGCGCACCGGCAGGCGGAAGAAGGCCGCCACGCCGAGCACCACGATGAGCAGGCTGATCACCGTCGCGAAGACGGGGCGTTTGATCGAAACGTCGGACAGAAGCATGTTTTTTCCGCTTTGTGCTGTGGGAGGCGGGAAAGACGACGCGCGAGAGCTCAGGAAGCAGGCGGGGTGAAGGGGCGGGCGGCGACGGGCAGGTTCGGGCGCACGCGCTGCAGGCCGCGCACGATCACGGAATCGTCCGCACCGATGCCGCTCAGAATCTCGACTTCGCCCTGCATGCGCATGCCGAGCTTGATTTCGCGGCGCTGCGCGCGGCCGTCGACGACGATGAACAGGAACTGGCGCACGCCCTCGGCCACAAGCGCGTCTTCGGGCACCACGAGCGCGTTTTCGCGCGTGGCGACCGACAGCGAGATCGTCAGGAACATGCCGGGCTTCAAGAGCCCTTCAGTATTGTCGAACGAGGCGTTGAGGCGCACCGCGCGCGTGGCGGGATCGATGCGCGTGTCGATGGCGCTGACCTCGCCCTTGAAGTCGCGGCCCGCGAAGGCCGGCGTGATGCCCGCCACCGGCAGGCCGACGCGCAGCTGCCCCAGGAACTGTTCGGGCACCGAGAATTCGATCTTGATCACGCGCACGTCGTCGAGCGTGGTGATCGGCGTGCCCGCCTGCAGCAATGCGCCGAGGCTGACCTGGCGCAGGCCCACGCGGCCCTCGAAGGGGGCCGTGATGCGGAAATCCTCGAAGCGCGCATCGGCCGCACGCAGGCGCGATTCGTTCTGGCGCACGCGGCCTTCGGCGGCGCGCAATTGGCTTTCGAGCTGGTCAACGCGCGCTTCGGGCGCGTTGCCGCTCTGGCGCAGCGCACGCGCGCGATCGAGCTGCTGGCGGATTTCGTCGGCGAGGGCGCGCGACTGCGCGATTTCGGCGCGCACGGCCTCGGTGTCGGCGGCGCGCTCGCGGCTTTCGAGTTCGATCAGCACGGCCCCGGCCCGCACCGTCTGGCCTTCCTGGAAATTGATGCGCGCGATGTTGCCGGTCTGCTTGGCGGCGACGACGACCGATTCGTTGGCGCGCGCCGTACCCACGGCCTCGACCTTTTCGACCACCGACTGGCGCTTTGGTTTGATGTATTCGACCCCGACCGCGGGCGCTTGCGGCCGTGCGGCCGGTGCGGCGGCAACGGCCTGGCCGCCCATATTCTGGTAATAATACCAACCGCCGCCGCCGGCAGCGCCGAGAACCGCGATGATGGCGAGTTGGGTGATCACGCGCATGGTCTGGCTGCCTTATCTGCGAACGTGCTCAAGAGATGAGCGGACCTGACTACCGTCGTAGTGTGTTGAATTCAGGCCAATGCTAGCAATCCCCGCGCCAAGCGTGGCAGAGTTTGCATACCACCTATGCCATGCGGAAATCATGTAATGTGTCGAACGGCGAAAGAAAAGGGCTGCTTCGGTAACAGGACGTAATAGATAAGGTAAATCGCGCAATGACAGAGTCGCTTGCCCATCGGCACTTTGCCGCCGGTCATGTTTTGTTCGAAGCCGGCGATGCAGCGGATGCCGCTTACATCGTTGAAAAAGGCTGGGTCGAGATTTTCGTCCGCAATGCGGGCGATGTGCAGCGCCTGTCGCTGTTGGGGCCCGGCGAAATTTTCGGCGAGATGGCTCTCGTCGACGATACGCCGCGCTCGGCGGGCGCCCGCGTACTCGAAGACGCCGATTGCGTGATTGTCGAGCGTGCACAAATCTTGCGCGAGATCGACCGCGCGACGCCTTTGATGCAGCTGCTTTTGCGCACGCTGATCTTGCGTCTGCGCGCGGCGAACACAGGCGCGCAAATCTGGGCGAATGCCGTGATCCCCGACGTGACGGCCCAGGCGATGGCGCACATCAAGATCGAACACGAGGTGCGCCAAGCGCTCAAAGGCGGCGAGATCGCAGCCTATCTGCAGCCGATCGTGCGGCTCGACGACGGCGTGCCGATCGGCTTCGAAGCATTGGCGCGCTGGCACCATCCGCGCTTGGGCGTGCTGGGGCCGGAGGCGCTACTGCCGGCCGTGGCGCGCGCAGGGCTCGTGGAAGCGCTCGACCTGCTGGTGGTACGCGAGGCGGCGACCATGGTGGGGGCGCTCAACCGGCGCCTCACGCTCGCCGGGCGCAGGCCGGTGTTCGTCGCCGCCAATTTCGGTGCCGCACATTTCGCCGATCTGCGCCTTGCCGCACGGCTTGCCGAAATCCTCGAAGAAGCGCAGCTACCCGCTGAGCGGCTCAAGATCGAGATCACCGAATCCACGCTGATCTCCAATCCCAAAGCGGGCGAGGCGTTGGCGCAGCTGCGCAATCGCGGCATGTCGATCAGCCTCGACGATTTCGGCACCGGCTATTCGGGCCTGTCGTATCTGTCAAAATTCCCGATCGACTATCTGAAGATCGACGGCAGTTTCGTGGCCGCCGCCCTCGACGAACGCAAATCCGCCGACATTCTGCGCGCGATGCTTGCACTCGGCGCCCAGCTCCAAATCGACGCGATCGCCGAAGGTATTGAAGACGAAGCGCAAGCCGCCCTGCTTCGCGAAATGGGCTGCCTCTACGGCCAAGGCTATCTCTACGGCCGCCCGCTGCCCGCCAACGAAGCCTGTGCCGCCGTGTTCGACCGCAGCTGAGGGCGCTGCAAAATTGAAGGCGTGCGCGGAATTGTCGCGAAACAATTGAGTTCCAAGGGGTTCTTTTGTTTGGGGCGCAGTTCGACTATCTCTTTTCACATGGTCGAAAACGCCGCCCGCGCCCAAACGTCTTTGTTCACGCCCGCCGAACTTCGGCAATTCGCGACCGATGGCTACGCGATCGTGCGCGGGCTTGCGTCGAGCGATCTGTGCGCGCGCATTCGCGATGCGGGCGCGCGCGACCTTGCGGCGGCAAAAGCGCCGCTCGAATACGAAGCAAGCGTCGGCTATCCAGGCGCACCGCAATCGCTCGACGCGGCCGGCGGGCGCACGGTGCGGCGCCTCTTGGGGGCAGTCGACCGCGACGATGCGATGCGCGACTGGGCATGCGGGGCCGATGCCGTCGCGCGCATGGCGCAATTGCTTGGCGGCCCGCCCGTGATGTCGCGTGCCCACCACAATTGCCTGATGACCAAACATCCGGATTTCGGCAGCCAGACCAATTGGCATCGCGACATTCGCTACTGGTCGTTCGCACGGCCCGAGCTTGTGTCGCTGTGGCTCGCCTTGGGCTCCGAGCGGCCTGAAAACGGCGGGCTGTTCGTGCTGCCGGGCACGCATGTGCTCGAGATCGAACCCGAACGCTACGACGCCGCGAAGTTTCTGCGCCCCGATCTTGCCGCCAACCAGGCGCTCATCGCGACCAAGCGTGCGGTCGAACTCGACGCGGGCGACGCGCTGTTCTTCCACAGCCGCCTCTTCCATGCGGCGGGGCGAAACGCCTCGAGTGCCGTCAAATTCTCGCTCGTCTTCACCTATCGGGCGGCCGACAATGCGCCGCTCGCGGGCACGCGTTCGGCCGCCAGCCCCGAGATTTTCCTGTGACCGAGAGTCTCCAGTGACATTGCCACTTGCCCTCACGATGGGCGAGCCTGCCGGGATCGGCGGCGAGCTTACCTTGCGCGCATGGCTTGCGTTGCGCGGCATAGGACCTGTCTTCGTGGCCCTCGATGATCCCGCACGGCTTGCGGAACTCGCAAAGTTGCTTGGCCTCGACGTTTCGATTGAAATTGTCGCGTCGGCCGCAGATGCCGCCGCCGTGTTCGCGCGCGCTTTGCCGGTGCTGCCGGTGGCGCTTGCCATTCCTGCGCGCGCAGGCCATCCGGATCCGGCGAATGCCGTCGCCACGATCGCGTCGATAGATCGGGCGGTCGCGTTGGCGCTGGCGGGCGAGGCTGGCGGCATCGTCACGAACCCGATCCAGAAATCCAATCTCTACGATGCGGGCTTCGCCTATCCGGGCCACACCGAATATCTCGCGGCCAAAGCGGGCGACGTGCCCGTGGCGATGCTGCTCGCGTGCCCGCAATTGCGCGTCGTACCCGTGACGATTCATTTGGCGCTGCGTACCGCCATCGCAACGCTTTCGACGGACGCGATCGTGGCGACGGCACTGCTCGTCGCCAAAGGCCTGCAGCGCGATTTCGGCATCGCGCGGCCGCGTTTGGCGCTCGCCGGCCTCAACCCGCATGCGGGCGAGGCGGGCAGTATGGGGGCGGAAGACGCCGCCATCGTGGCCCCGGCCGTGGCGCAGTTGCGCGAACGCGGGATCGACGCGGTCGGCCCCCTGCCGCCGGATACGATGTTCAGCCCCCGCGCGCGCGAAGGCTACGACGTCGCAATCTGTATGTACCACGACCAGGCTTTGATCCCGCTGAAGACGCTCGACGTCGACGGCGGCGTGAACGTCACGATGGGTCTGCCCTTCGTGCGCACGTCGCCCGACCACGGAACGGCGCTCGACATTGCGGGCAAGGGGCTTGCCCATCCGGGCAGTCTGCTGGCGGCGTTGCGGCTGGCGGACGAGTTGGCGACAAAACGGGCGACAGGAGCACGGACCCCATGAACAAGCTGCGCTTGGGCTTCAATTGCGACCATGTGGCGACGTTGCGCAACGCGCGCGGCGGCCTCTATCCCGATCCGGTTGCGGCCGCCAAACAGGCGATCGCGGCGGGCGCCGACGGCATCACCGCACATTTGCGCGAAGACCGGCGCCACATTCGCGACGCCGACATGCGCCGCTTGCGCGCCGAGATTGCCGCCCCGCTCAATTTCGAAATGGCGGCGACGGCCGAGATGCTGTCGCTCGCGTGCGAACTCAAGCCGCACGCAAGCTGCCTCGTGCCGGAGAAGCGCACCGAGGTCACGACCGAAGGCGGGCTCGACGTGGCGGGGCACTTAAGCGAACTCGGGCCCTACGTTGCCAAGCTCAAAGCCGCGGGCATTCGCGTGTCGATGTTCATCGACCCCGACCAAGCCCAGCTCGACGCTTCCGTAGCTGTGGGCGCACCGGTTGTGGAACTGCACACAGGTGCCTACGCGCACGCGCACAGCGAAGCGGCGGTGGCACGCGAACTCGCGCGCCTGCAAACGGCTGCCGCGTACGCCGCCAAAATCGGTCTCGAATGCCATGCCGGCCATGGCCTCACCTTCGATAATGTCGGCCCCGTCGCCGCAATCCCGGAACTGGTCGAGCTCAATATCGGCCATTTTCTCGTCGGTGCTGCCGTGTTCGAAGGCCTCGACGCTGCGATCGGCAGAATGCGCGGGCTCATGGCTGCGGCGCGCACGCCGAGGCGCACCGATGGCTGAAGTGCCGATCCCGTTTCTCGGCCGCAACGCCCCGCTCGACGTGCGCACCAATTACGGCGTCGACATTGCCGTCGAAGACGACCTGCGTTCGATCATGAGTTTTGCGCTGCTCGAGCGCGAGGCCTGGTTCGAGGACGAGGTCGCGTTTCTGCAGCGCGCCTTGCCGAAGGGTGCCTACATCGCCGATGTCGGGGCCAATGTCGGCGTCTATTCGGCAGCCCTTGCGCATGCGGCGGGCCCGCACGGCCGCGTGGTCGCGGTCGAGCCGCATCCGGTGGCGGGCGCCTTGTTGGCGCGCAACGCCGCTGCGGCATGCCAAGCGCCGATCCATGCCGAGCGGCGGGCGGTTGCGGCAGGTGCCGGGCGCCAGTCGTTTCGTTTCGGCACCAGCAGCGAATTGTCGGGCTTGGTGGATGGCGGCGGCGATATCGAGGTCGAAACCGTGGCACTCGACGCGTTGATCGGCGATCTCGGTTGGCCGCGGCTCGATTTTCTGAAAATCGACGTCGAAGGCGCCGAAGAGGCGGCACTTGCCGGGGCGGCGCGTACGCTCGCTGATGCTGATCCGGTGGTGATGCTGGAGGTCAACAATTGCGGCATCTTCGATTTCGCGCCGCTGGCCACACTCGCCGCGCACGGCTATGTGCCCTACCGGCTGGTGCCGGGGCTCGACATGCTGGCGCCGATGCCGCAATCGAAGGACCTCGTGTCGTTGAACGCGTTTGCGGTGAAGCCGACGCGCGCGGCCGAACTTGAGGCGCGGGGGTTTCTTGCGACCCGCGTGCCCGATGCGGCGGATGCGCAAGCGGTGCCGCAGGCCGAAATCGATGCGGCCTTCCTTGCCTATGTCGAAGCGCTCGCACCCTTCCGCCAGAACGCGGCTCTTGCGCGGCGATGGCGTGCGGCTTTCGCAAGCCCAGCCGCGCGCGATTATCTTGCGGGCTGCGCCGACCTGGTCGCCGCGCGCAACCAAGCCCTTGCCCCTTGCGTGCGCGCGGGTTTGCTCGAACGCGCGCAGAAGAACCTCGTGGCGGCCGCTCGTGCGCGGCCGTCCGCCGCGCGCGCCACGAGCCTGCTCAGCTGCATGCTGGCGCTTGGCAACCAAGCGGCGGTGCGCTCGATGGGGCAGTCGCTGCTCGACGCCGCGACCGGTCCTGCCGATTTCACGCCCGACGAGCCGCTCGTTGTGCCGTTCGCGCGGTTCGAAAGCCTTTGTCGCGGCGGCGATGCGGCGGCGTGGCTCAAAGCTGTGGCGTTCACCTTCTGCCTCGAGCAGTACGACTACACGACCAAATTCATGCCCGACGCGACGCTGCAGCTGGCTGCGGAGATCGCCGAGCTCGGCTACGCGTCGGCGGCAAGCGAACGGCGCCGACAGCTGTGCGCGATGGTCCTGGGGCGACAGACCGGCCCCGTCGCGTCGCCTTTGTTCGACGGCACGGATGAAACCTTCCGCAATCGCGATTTGTGGCGGGTTGCGGTCGCCGACCGCCGGTAGCCCCCGATTGGCATTTGCCCGCCGATGCGCCACACTGGCGCAAATCGGGGGGAAACATGGCAACTCAGCTCATCACGCATCCGGCGTGTCTGGACCACGATCCGGGCAACCACCATCCGGAGAATCCGCGCCGGCTTGCGGCCGTCTTGGCCGCTCTCGACGATGCGCGCTTCGGCGGGCTTGAGCGCGTCGCGGCCCCGCGCGCCAGCGACGACGCGTTGTGCCTCGTGCATCCGCGCGCTTTTGTCGAAGCCGTGCTCGGCGCCATTCCGCCGATGGGCCGCCACCAGATCGACGGCGATACGATCGTCTCGCCCGGCTCCGAGGATGCGGCTTTGCGTGCAGCTGGGGCCGTGATCGCAGGCGTGGATGCCGTGTGCGGCGGGTCCGCGCGCAACGCCTTTGCCGCCGTGCGCCCGCCCGGCCACCATGCGGAGGCGGCGCAGGCGATGGGCTTTTGCATCTTCAACAACGTCGCCGTGGGGGCGCTGCATGCGCGCGTCAAACACGGGCTGCGGCGCGTGGCCGTGATCGATTTCGACGTGCATCACGGCAATGGTACGCAGCATATGTTCGAAAACGATGCCGATCTTTTCTACGCGTCGAGCCACGAATGGCCACTCTATCCAGGCACGGGTGCGAGCGACGAAACCGGACGCTTCGGCAACATCGTGAACGCGCCCTTGCCGAGCGGCTCGGAGGGGCTCGCCTTCCGCCGCGCGTTCGAGACCAAGATACTGCCTGCCCTCGATGCGTTCGCACCCGAGTTGGTGATGATCTCGGCCGGGTTCGACGCGCACGAGGAAGACCCGCTTGCGAGCCTGCGCCTGCACGAAAGCGACTTCGCCTGGGTCACGCGCGCCCTGATGGACGTGGCCAACCGCCACGCCAAGGGCCGCGTGGTCTCCGCGCTCGAAGGTGGCTACGACCTCGATGCGCTTGGCCGCTCGGCGGCCGCGCATGTCGAAGCGCTGATGGCCGCTTGAGGTGGTTAGAATAAGTACGCGACCGCTTTAGAAGAACTGTCTGTCGGCAGTACGAGCCCGCCTGTACGCGTGTGGCCCCCCAATCGGATTTTCGAGGGTTGCCATGAGCGTTTCTTCGCGTCGCGTATTTCTGGGCGGTGTCGCCGCCGCTGCCCTTGCAGCCCCGGCCTTGCGTGTGCAGGCGGCGCGTGCGCAAAGCGCGCGCCCGCTGCTGCGCGCAGGATTCATCCCGGTCGTCGGTTCGGCCCAGCTCTTCGTGATCGACCAGGAAGGTTGGGCCAACGCGGCCGGCATCGATCTCAAACTGTCGCAGTTCGATTCCGGCCCCAACATGATCCAAGCCCTCGCCTCGGGCACGCTCGACGCCTATTGGGCGGGCGTGGGCCCGCTCGGCGTGGCGCGCGAACGCGGGCTCGACATTCGCGTCGTCATCGCAACCGCGACCGAAGAGCTCGCTTTCGTGGCCGGCGGAAAGTTGCAGCCGTTCTTCGCTTCCAATGCCGCGCCCGCCGACGCATTCAAGCGCTTCTTCGAGGCCAACAAGCGGCCGGCACGCCTGGCAACGCAGCCCGCAGGCTCGGTGCCCAACAGCATCCTGCAATACTGGCTGTGGGAAGTGGGCAAAGTCGACAAGGCGCATGTCGAGATCGTCGCCATGGGCATCGACGCCACGCAGCAGGCCGTGCTGGCCCAAGCGGTCGACGGGGCCACGGTGCGCGAGCCTGCCCTTACAATCATCCTCGACCGCGCGCGCGATGCGCGCCTCGTGGCGTCCGGCGGCCAGATGTTCCCCGACCAGCCGGGCGGCGTGTTTGCGCTGACGGGCGGGTTCATCAAGCGTGCACCCGATGCGAGCCAGAAGCTCGTGGACCTCACGGTGCGCGCCACCAAGCTGCTGCGCGAGGATCCCGACCGGGCAGCGCCGCATGTGCTGAACGCGCTCGGCAA
This sequence comes from Magnetospirillum sp., assembly GCA_027532905.1. Taxonomy (NCBI): domain Bacteria; kingdom Pseudomonadati; phylum Pseudomonadota; class Alphaproteobacteria; order Rhodospirillales; family Rhodospirillaceae; genus Magnetospirillum; species Magnetospirillum sp. Next base: position 630,703 of record JAPZUA010000001.1, on the reverse strand, counting down.
GGGCATTGTCGATCTCGACACGATGAAGCGCGCTTTGCGCTCGCCAGGTGCCAAATTCGCCGACAATCCCGAGACGATCGTCGCGGCCACGTCCAAGCTGCAGGATTTCCAGGTCAAGATCGGCGCCTTGCAGCGTGCTGCCTCGCTCGACGGGCTGTTCGATGCGAGCTTCTACCGCCGCGCGATCGCCGCCCAAGGTTGACGATGCCCGACGCTTCTGGCCATTTCGCAGCACCGGCTCCGACCGTGCAAACCGCGCGCGTGCGCGATCGGCTGTGGCCGTTCCCGGCACCTGTGTGGGGCCTTCTCGGCCTTGCGCTATTGCTTGGGGTCTGGGAAGCCGTGCCGCGCTTGGGCCTCGTGCCGATCATGCTGCTGCCCCCACCCAGCGCAATCCCATCGGCGTTCTGGCGCGAGCTCACGAGCGGGGAATGGCAGCGCGCGATATTCGCGAGCCTCGGCCACTACACGATGGGTCTGGCGATCGGCTCGATCGGCGGCATCGTGTTGGGCGTGGCGGCAGGTGCGTCGGCGCGCGCGGATGCCGCACTCGCCTATGTCGTGCGCATCCTGCGGCCGATCCCGGGGCTCGCTTGGGTCCCGTTTGCGATCATCTGGTTCGGCGTGAGCACGGGTGCCGCCACATTCATCGTCGCGGTCGGCGTGTTTTGGATCAATTTCTTCGCGGCGCTGAGTGCGGTGCAAGCGGTCGACCGCGATTTGGTCGAAGTCGCCGACGCGTTCGGCCATGGCAGTTTCTTCGGGCGCCTGACCAAGGTGATCTTGCCGGCCGCGTCGCCTGCCATTCTCGGCGGCTTGCGCACCGGCTTGGGCCAGGCCTGGATGGCCGTGGTGGCGGCCGAATTGTTCGGGGTGCCCGGCCTGGGCCAGCGTATGATGCAGGCTTCGAGCCTGCTCGCGATCGAACTCGTCGTCGTCTACATGCTGACGATGGCGGCTCTCTACGGCGCCATCGATTGGGGCTTCGTCAAATTGCGCGACCGTTTGCTGCGGTGGAAACCATGAGCAATCCTGCCATCGTCGTCGAAAATCTCGGGCTCGCGTTTCCGGCGCGCGCGAATTCAACGCCCAGCGTGATCTTCGAGAATTTCGATATCGAGGTCGCGCGCGGCGAGTTCGTGGCGATCGTCGGCCGCTCGGGCGTCGGCAAGTCGACGTTGCTGCGCATCTTGGCCGGACTTGCGGCCCCCAGTGCCGGTCGCTTCGAAATCGACGTCGATAGTCGTGCGGCGTTGCGCCCCCCCGGCCTCGTGTTCCAGGACAGCCGCTTGCTGCCCTGGCGGCGCATTGCGGCCAACGTGGCACTCGGGCTCGAAGGTTTGGGCCTTGCGAAGCATGAGCGCCATCGCCGCGCTTTGGCCGCTCTCGAACGCGTCGGGCTCGCGGCCCATGCCGAGAAATGGCCGCACCAGCTTTCGGGCGGCCAGCGCCAGCGTGTGGCGTTGGCGCGCGCTTTGGCGGTCGAACCAGCCTTGCTGCTGATGGACGAGCCGTTCGGCGCCCTCGACGCACTCACGCGTCGCACGTTGCAAGACGAACTGCGCGACGTCGCAACCGCGACCGGCAAGACCGTAATTTTCGTGACGCACGATGTGGAAGAGGCGGTCTATCTCGCCGACCGCGTGGTGGTGCTGGCCGGTTCGCCCGCGCGCATTGCGGGCGTGCATCGCATCGACCTGCCAGCCCCGCGCAGCCGCGAGGCAGCGGCCCAATCCGCCCTCGTGGCCGCCATCCATGCCGCTCTGGACGGCGTTCCGGCTCCGGTCTTGGCGACGTAATCGTTACATTTCAACTCCTTATCTAGCCCTGGGCGCGTTCTCTGCTAGAGTACCGGCAGGGAAGGTAGGGACGATGTCCGAGGGGCGGAAAAATCTGACGTTGGCGCTGCAAGGCGGGGGCTCGCACGGGGCGTTTACCTGGGGCGTGCTCGACCGTCTGCTGGAAGACGACCGGATCGTGATCGAGGGCATTTCCGGCACGTCGGCGGGGGCCATGAATGCGGCCGTCGTGGTGGCCGGTATGGCCGAAGGCGGCGCACCGGCCGCCCAAGCTTTGCTCGAGCGTTTCTGGGAACAGGTCGCCGAGAGCGGGCGCTATTCGATCTTCCAGCCCTCGCTGTTCGACCGCATGTTCGGCAACCCGGCCAATCTCGATTTTTCGCCCTTCTACCAGGGCTTCGATCTGCTCACGCGCACCATGTCGCCCTACCAGCTCAATCCGCAGGGCACCAACCCGCTGCGCGAGGCGCTGACCAAGCTCATCGATTTCGAAAAGGTGCGCGGGGCCGACGGCGTCAAGCTGTTCATCTCGACGACCAACGTGCGCACCGGCAAAATCCGCGTGTTCCGCAACCACGAGCTTTCGGCCGACGTGCTGCTCGCCTCGGCGTGCCTGCCGCATCTCTTCCAGGCGGTCGAGGTCGAGGGCGAGCACTACTGGGACGGCGGCTTCATGGGCAATCCGGCGATGTTTCCGCTGATCTACAATTGCCGCGCGACCGATGTGTTGCTCGTCGAGATCAATCCGATCCGCATCGAAGAGCTGCCGACGACCGCGCGCGGCATCGCCGACCGCATGAACTCGATCAGCTTCAACGCCACGATGATGCGCGAGATGCGCACGATCGCCTTCGTCACGCGCCTGCTCGAGCGCCATCGCCTCACCGGGCGGTCGGGGCTCCGGCGCATCTTCTTCCACATGGTCCAGGCCGAGGAAGAAATGGCCGCGTTCGGCGTGTCGTCCAAATACAATCTCGACTGGGATTTCCTGTGCACCTTGCGCAAGCTCGGCCGCGAACGCGCCGACCAGTGGCTTGCCGCCAACTTCGACGTGATCGGCACGGACTCGTCGGTCGATCTCGAGAAGCTATTTTTCTGATGATCCAGACCGAACGCACCGTCGTCCCGCACGCCGTCTCCGAACAGAGCCTGGCCACACTCGAACCCGGCGCCACGATCGTCGAGGCCGCGCGCATGATGGCGTATTTGCGCATCGGCGCTTTGATGGTGGTCGAGGGCGAAAAGCTCGTGGGTATTTTCAGCGAGCGCGATGCCCTCACGCGCGTGCTCGCCAAAGAGCTCGATCCCGCGACGACAACGCTCGCCGACGTGATGACGCCCGATCCGATCACGATTGCGCCCGACGCGACCGTGCAGCAAGCGCTCGACATCATGGCGGCCAAAGGCTTCCGCCATCTGCCGGTGATCGAGGACACGCGCATCGTGGCGATCGTGTCGATCCGCGATCTCTACCGCTCGGTCAAAGACCAGATGGAATCCGACATTCTGCTGCTGGCCGAAACGCTGCTGCAGGGCTAACCGATACGAGGCGAAGATGGGTACGACGGAAAACGGCAATTACGACTACGACCTGCTGGTGATGGGCTCGGGGCCCGCAGGCCAAAGAGCCGCCATCCAGGGGGCCAAACTCGGCAAGCGCGTGGCTGTGATCGAGCACAAGGCCGTGGTCGGGGGGGCGTGCATCAATACCGGCACGATCCCGTCCAAGACCTTGCGCGAAGCGGTGATGCATCTGTCTGGCTACCGCGAGCGCAACGTCTACGGCGCTTCCTACCAGGTCAAACAGAACATCACGATGGAGGATCTGCTCTACCGTGCGTCGGCCGTGATCCAGGCCGAGCTCGACGTGGTGCGCCACCAGATGCAGCGCAATGGCGTCGAGCTCATCGTCGCGGACGCCAAGTTCGCGGGCCCCGAAACGATCGTGCTGACCGGGCTCGACGGGCGGGGGCGGCGCGAAGTGCGCGCGCGCTACGTCGTGATCGCGACGGGCACGGCTGCCACGCGCTCGAATTCGATCCCGTTCGACGGCCAGAACATCATCATCAGCGACGACATTCTGGGCCTCGCGAAGCTGCCCAAATCGCTGTGCGTGATCGGGGCGGGCGTCATCGGCCTCGAATACGCGACGATGTTTTCAACGCTCGGCGTGCGCGTGACGGTCGTGGACAAGCGCGAGCGCCTGCTCGATTTCGTGGACCACGAAATCACCGACATCCTCGTGTACCAGATGCGCAAGAACCGCGTGACCTTGCGCTTGGGCGAAGAGGTCGAAGGCATCGACACGGTCGAGGACGAAGAGCACGGCCTGCGCGTGCGCGTGAAGCTGCGCTCGGGCAAAACCATCCTCACCGAAAAAGCGCTCTATTCGATCGGCCGCACGGGGGCCACGCACGCGCTCGACCTGCCGGCCGCCGGCCTCGCAGCCGACAGTCGCGGCCGCGTGACGGTGGACGAACACTACCGCACGTCCGTGCCGAACATTTTCGCGGCCGGCGACGTGATCGGCTTTCCGGCCCTTGCCTCGACCTCGATGGAGCAGGGCCGTCTTGCCGCGTGCCACGCGTTTGGTGTCGCGACCAAATCGGTGCCCGAGCTGTTCCCCTACGGCATCTACACGATCCCGGAAATCTCGACCTGCGGCAAAACCGAAGAAGAGCTCACGCAAGAGGGCGTGCCCTACGAGATCGGCAAAGCGCGCTACCAGGAAATCGCGCGCGGCGCCATTATCGGCGACAAGATCGGCATGCTGAAGCTCCTGTTCCACGTCGACACGCGCAAGCTCTTGGGCGTGCACATCATTGGCGAGGGTGCTTCCGAACTCATCCATATCGGCCAAGCCGTGATGGCCTTCGACGGCACGGTCGACTATTTCGTGCGCACCGTCTTCAACTATCCGACGCTCGCCGAATGCTACAAAACGGCGGCCTTCGACGGGATCAATCGGTTGGGGTAGGGAAGCTCGGGATTCATTGGCCAGCTTGGCTAATTATGCGGCTGATCCAATCGAAATGCAGCGCAACGTTGGTGTACATTCCTGGAATGCCTCGTTGCCCACATCCGAACCCAAAACTCACAATTCCGACAAGTGCCGGTTCACGACTCGGATGTTGAAAAGAAACGAGCGGACCCCCCGAATCGTTTGTGCATGCATCACCGCCGTCGGAGCCGAGCGCGCAAACAAAGTGATCGCTTGCGTGAGCTCCAACGAAAGGCATCGATCTACACCTTTCGGTCGTGATCGCATCGACAGATGTAAAAAGTAAATTTGGACTGCGTACAATTTGTGCTCTAATTCTTGGTTCTTGGCCGGGCTTGGCGGGTACGACATGTCCCCAGCCTGATACTTGAAGCTGCATTCCGTCGCGAACAAGACGGACAGCTTCGCTTGCAGGTAAGTATCTTATTGGCTTTGCAGTTTGGTTCAGCATGATTGGTTTTTTAAGTTTAAGTAGCGCAATGTCATTTCGGTAAGATTGACTCGATCCTGTCGCTCCCGGGGGGGCGTGTTCGAATCTTTCCGAAAGAAATACCTTCTCGATCTCGACTTTTTGAACGTTGCCTTTCTCTAAATCTGCTGTCCCGTAGCCGACAAATGTCGATTCCTCGAAATCGGCTCTTCTAATGCCATTGAAGCAATGTGCAGCGGTGACAACCCAGGTGGGAGCAAGGATAGATCCTCCACATCTTTGAGAATCCAGATTGGATCTGAAGTTCTTCTTGTCAATTAGCGCAACTTGCCAAGGGATGTGCTCCTCTGGAGCGGCTATGGACCCGGGTCCAACAACTCGTGCTGCACCGGCATTCCTGTTGGAAATCGTCCAGAGATTTAAGATTTCATTGAATGAACCGGAGACAACAATACTTCCGTTTGAAAATCGTCGGCCAATACGATTGAGATAATTTACTAAATCCTGGTTTAGCGGTGTTGCATATTGTGAATTCTCCAAATTCCCAAGTTGCCGAAAAATGATTTGAAAGTTGTTTACACGCTCGACGACATACGTTGGCGACCCTACTACCTCCTGGCCAAAAGTGGGTGATGCGAAGGGATCAATTATCGAACTCATTAGCAGCGTCCCAACGAAGAGTCCTAAGTGCAGAAATTTTTTCAATTTTTTATTCATGGAAATCCTCTCATCGTCTTTAAAATTGTCTATTCTCCGACGTTACTCTTAGACCGGACACGCCTTGAAGGTTTCGTTAATTGTGAGAGCGCGAGTGGAACGATCTGCGAGATTACGCGAAGCGTCCGAGAGTTGATTTGATAAACGCGCCATTTTTTGCGCCACTTGAAGTGCGTTTGCGTCTAGTGTCGCTTGGTCAGGTGCAGAGTCTCCGCTCCTCTGCGCCGCGATTGTCCTTGACTGTCCCGTATCTGGTGACGCTTGAGGCAGATTTAACGTACCGCTGCGAATCGCGTCTCGATTTGAGGACAATTGTGCCGCCGCGACGGCGCCCGCTAGCAACTCTGCACGAGCGGCAGCTAAATCTTGGGTGCCTGTTACTATGATTTGGAGGATTTTGCTTTGGATCGCAGAGAAAACGCTATCAGCAGTATCGGGTGCGCGAATCACGGCGTCGGACGCGTCTGATGCTATACGCTGGGCATTTTTGGCGGAAGCGAAGGCTTCTTGCAAAGCGGTCTGCGCAACAGAGAAAGCCGCTGCAACACTGGGCGTGATGCCGGTAGGTATTGACATAGCGACTAGCTCTTTGTTTTCGGATATATCGACAATGTTAGACACTTGTTGCTTGTCGTCTTTAAGGACGTCTGCTGCGATACCAGCTACGATTTTTTTCGTGGCATTCGCGTTATCTTGATTTGGAGGGGCGGCAACAGGGCTTGCCGGTGCACCGCCGGTAGCCGGTGCGGCTCCGATATTTGCAGTTGTCGCGCCAGTGACTGCAGTCGCGGCGCCAGTATTGCCAACTGCGTTACCTGGAGTTGATACTTTGTCTCGGATAGCTTCTTCTTTTGTAGGAAGCAGTTCGACAAGTTTCTCAAAATTTTGGATTGCACACTCAGTTGAAGTTAACCCTTTCAGGTTAGCTTGAATCCGCGTCTGCGGCGAAACATAGACCCGATATGCACCAACCGCCCCGGTCGCGAGTCCAAGCCCGATCGTCAGATCTGTCGATCCCTTGTAGACGACCGACGCCAGCGTCCCAGCGGCCAACCCGATCAGCGGGATATCGATCCAACGCTGCTCTGTCATCGCGGAATTGATCTGTTCGCTATAGTGGCCCTTTAGCCCCTTGGCGTATTCTCTAATGCTCTCGACCTCAACTGTTGACTGAAGTCTCTTCGCTGGCGGTTTTTGGGTGTAATAGATCTTGTCCGTCGTAACGCACCCCGCCGTTGACAGCGCAACCGGAATCAGGAGACACGGCGCGAACTTAAGAAAACGGGTCGGCATGCGGGGCTCCTGTTTTTGTGGTTTTTTTACGGACGTTTGCACGAGCTTCTTTTGGACGATGCAATCGACGCAATAAAAATTATACGGGAAAGGCGTGTTTTTCAGAAATTCATACGCCTGTAGTCGCGAAGGTCGAGCGACGGTTCGAGCGCTCGCGACCGGCCATGGCCTCCGCCCCCACCCCCCGCCTTGCCTCCGGGCGGCCTCCCGCCTATAAACGGCGCCATGAAAAATGCCGCCAGCCAAGCGCCCGAACCGGTCCCCGCCGACATCGCCAAAATGTCGTTCGAAGAGGCTTTGAAAGAGCTCGAAGACATCGTGCGGGCGCTCGAGCAGGGCAAGGGCAAGCTCGACGAATCGGTCGCCGCCTACGCGCGTGGGGCCGCCCTCAAGAGCCATTGCGAAGCCAAACTCGCCCAGGCGAGTGCGCGCATCGAAAGCATCCAGATCGCGGCGGGCCGGGCGACGGCCGCACCGTTCGACGCCGCCTGACGGTCGGCCCGCAGCCTCATGCCAGCACCCATGCCCACTTCGCTTGCCGTCGAACAGCTTCTGGCCGACACCGCCCAGCGCATCGAACGCGCCCTCGAGGCCCTGCTGCCCAAGGGCGAAGGCTTCGAGGCCGATCTGCACGAGGCCATGCGCTATGCGTGCCTGGGCGGGGGCAAGCGCGTGCGGCCGTTCCTGGTGATGGAAACCGCCAAGCTCTTCGGCGTCGACGAAGCGTGCGCGCTGCGCGTGGCCTGCGCCATCGAGTTCGTGCATTGCTACAGCCTCGTGCACGACGATTTGCCGGCCATGGACGACGACGATCTGCGCCGCGGCCGACCGACCGTGCACAAAGCCTACGACGAGGCGACCGCGATCCTTGCGGGCGACGCGTTGCTCACGCGCGCCTTCGAAGTGCTGGCCCATCCGCTCACGCACGGCGATGCGGGCGTGCGGTCCGACCTCGTGCTCGCCTTGGCGCTCGCGGCGGGTGCCGAGGGCATGTGCGGCGGCCAGCAGATGGATCTGTCGGCCGAAGGCCAGACGCTCGACATCGGTGCGATCACGCGCCTGCAACGCCTGAAGACCGGTGCTTTGATCGGCTTTGCCGCCCAGTCGGGGGCGATCCTCGGCAAAGCGCCCGCCCATATGCGCCACACGTTGGTGGCCTACGCGCACGATCTCGGGCTCGCCTTCCAGATCGCGGACGATCTCATCGACGCCGAAGGCTCGGCCGATGCGGCCGGCAAAGCCACCGGCAAGGACCAAGCGCTCGGCAAGGCCACGTTCGTGTCGATCCTCGGCATCGAGCGCGCGCGCGCGCAAGCGCTGCTGCTGGCCGACCAAGCCGCAAGCCATCTCGACATGTTCGACGCCAAGGCCGATGCGTTGCGCGCCCTCGCACGCTGGGTCGTGCGGCGGCAGAACTGAGCGGCGCGATGACCTCTTCCGTCGGCCATAATTCGGGGGCGACCCCTTTCCTCGACCGCGCGGGCGATCTGGCCGAATTGCGCCGCATGTCGGCCGACGATCTGCGCCATGTTGCCGACGAGCTGCGCCGCGAGACGATCGCGGCCGTGTCGGGTACGGGCGGGCATCTGGGCGCGGGCCTAGGCGTGGTCGAACTCACCGTTGCCTTGCACCATGTGTTCGAAACGCCGCACGACCGGCTGATCTGGGATGTGGGCCACCAAGCCTATCCGCACAAGATCCTCACGGGCCGACGCGACCGCATTCGCACGCTGCGCCAGGGCGGCGGCTTGTCGGGCTTCACCAAACGCAGCGAAAGCGAATTCGATCCTTTCGGTGCGGCACACTCGTCGACGTCGATTTCGGCAGCGCTCGGCATGGCCGTGGCGCGCGACATGTTGGCCCCTGAAACGAATGCGGGGGCGGATGCGCCGCGTCGCCACGCGATCGCTGTGATCGGCGACGGGGCGATGTCGGCCGGCATGGCCTACGAGGCGATGAACAACGCCGGTGCGATGCGCCAGCGCCTGATCGTGATCCTCAACGACAACGACATGTCGATCGCCCCGCCCACGGGGGCGATGAGTGCCTATCTCTCGAAACTGATCTCGTCGAAGCCGTTCCTCAATCTGCGCAGCCTCGCGCGCGAGATGGCAAGCCATCTGCCGCGCCCGCTCTACCATGCGGTCGAGCGCGCGGACGAGCTGGCGCGCGGCCTCGTCTCGGGCGGTTTCGGGGCGGGCGGCGGCACGTTGTTCGAGCAGCTCGGCTTCTATTATGTGGGCCCCATCGACGGCCACAATCTCGAACATCTGCTGCCGGTGTTGCGCAATGTGCGCGACGCGGCTGACGAACGGCCCGTGCTCATTCACGTGGTCACGCAGAAGGGCCGCGGCCATCCGTTCCCGGCCGATGCGGCCGACCGCTATCACGCCGTCGGCAGTTTCGACCTCGTGGTGGGCGACGCAGGCGCGCTTAAGGCGAGCCCGAAGGCGTCGAAGCCGGCGGCTCCCAGCTACACCAAAGTATTCGCCGAAGCATTGATCGCGGAAGCCGCTGCCGATCCGCGCATCGTCGCCGTCACGGCCGCGATGCCGACCGGCACGGGGCTCGACCTGTTCGCCAAGCGCTTTCCCAAACGCTGCTTCGACGTCGGCATCGCCGAGCAGCATGCGGTCACGTTCGCGGCCGGCATGGCGGCGGACGGGCTGAAGCCGTTCGTGGCGATCTATTCCACCTTCCTGCAGCGCGCCTACGACCAGCTCGTGCACGATGTGATGCTGCAGAAACTCCCCGTGCGCTTCGCGATCGACCGTGCGGGCCTTGTGGGTGCGGACGGGGCCACGCATGCCGGGGCCTACGATCTTGCCTATCTCGGCTGCCTGCCCGACATGGTGGTGATGGCGCCGTCCGACGAAGCCGAACTCGCCGACATGGTGGCGACGTCGGCGGCCTACGATGCCGGCCCGTCGGCCTTCCGCTTCCCGCGCGGCGAGGGCACGGGCGTTGCCGTGCCCGAACGCGGCCGCGTGCTCGCGATCGGCAAGGGCCGCATCGTGCGCGAAGGCGGAAAGATCGCCATTCTCAATCTCGGTGCACGTCTCGCCGAATGCGCCAAGGCCGCCGACATTCTGGCCGCGCGCGGCCTCGGCGCCACGCTTGCCGACATGCGTTTCCTGAAGCCGCTCGATCTCGATCTCGCTTTGCGCCTTGCGCGCGAACACGAGGTGCTGCTCACGGTCGAAGAAGGTTCGATGGGCGGCTTCGGTGCGGCGATCCTGCACGGCTTTGCGTCGGCCGGCATTCTCGATCGCGGCCTCAAAATCCGCACACTGGTGCTGCCCGACCGCCTGATCGACCACGACACGCAGGATCGCCAATACGCCGAAGCCGGGCTCGACGCCGCCGCGATCGCCAAGGCCGCGATTGAAGCGCTCGGTGCCGGTACGAGCAGCGCCGCCCGCGCGTGAGCAAAAAGCGGCTCGACCAAATCCTCGTCGATCGCGGCCTTGCCGAGAGCCGGGCGAAGGCGCAAGCGCTGGTGCTAGCAGGCCTCGTCTTCTCCGGAGAAAAGCGGCTCGACAAACCCGGCACGCCGACGGCTGAAGACCTCGCCATCGAAGTACGCGGGCAGCCGCATCCGTGGGTCAGTCGCGGCGGCGTCAAGCTTGCGCATGCGCTTGCCCACTTTGCGCTCGATCCCAAGGGCACCGTCGCGATCGACGTGGGGGCGTCGACCGGCGGCTTCACCGACGTGCTGCTCACGAACGGGGCGTTGCGCGTCTATGCGGTCGATGTCGGGCAGGGGCAGTTGGCGTGGAAGCTGCGCACGGACCCGCGCGTCGTGGTGCTCGAGAAGACCAATGCGCGGCGCTTGAGTGCGGCCGAAATCCCCGAGCAAGTCGACATGGTTGTGTGCGACGCAAGTTTCATCGGGCTTGAAACCGTGCTGCCTGCCGCGTTGGCATTGCTCAAGATCGGCGGCAGCGTCGTCGCATTGATAAAGCCGCAATTCGAAGTGGGTCCCGCGCGCGTGGGCAAGGGCGGCGTCGTGCGCGATGCGGCGTTGCACGACGAAGTGTGCGCGCGCATCGCCGCGTGGCTGCCCACACTCGGCTTCGCGGTGCTGGGCATTGAGCCGAGCCCGATCCTCGGCCCCGAAGGCAATCGCGAGTTTCTGGTGGCGGCGCGGAAGATTCAGTAAAGCGCGCCCACGAGCGCACCCATGAAGCAGGTTGCGAGCGTGCCCGCGACCAGCGATTTCATGCCGAGGGCCACGATCTCGGCGCGACGCTGCGGGGCGATCGTCGTAAGGCCGCCGATCATGATGCCGAGCGAGCCGAAATTGGCGAAGCCGCACAGCGCGTAGACGAGGATCAGGCGCGCGCGGTCCGATAACGCTTCGGCGGGCGTGTTGGCAAGCTGCACATAGGCCACGAACTCGTTGAGCACGGTTTTCACGCCCATGAGCGCGCCGGCCGTTGCGGCTTCGGCCCAGGAAATGCCCATGAGCCAGCAGATCGGCGCCATGACCCAGCCCAACGCGCGCTCGAGCGTGAGCTTGGCGCCGAAGATCTCGGGCAGCAGCCCGAGGGCGGAATTGGCGAGTGCCACGAGCGCGATCAGCACGATCAGCATCGCAACGATGTTCAGCAGCAATTCGAGACCGGCGGACGTGCCCTTGGCGATCGCGTCCATCGCGCTGACGGCGATCGGCTCGCCTGCGTCGAGCGTTGCCGCCGTGCGCGTGGCGGCGGCATCGGGCACCATGATGCGGCCAATCAGAATCGTGACGGGTGCGGAGAGCAGCGAAGCCACCAGAATATGACCGAACGCGTCGGGCACCACGCGGCCGACGATGGTTGCGTAGAGCACCATCACCGTGCCCGCGATCGAGGCCATGCCGCCCACCATCACGACGAACAATTCGCCGCGCGTGAGGCGGGCGAGATACGGGCGGATGAACAAGGGCGCTTCGACCATGCCGACGAACACGTTGGCGGCGGTCGAAAGGCCTACGGCTCCGCCCACGCCGAGGCTGCGCTCGAGCACGAACGAAAGAGCGCGCACGATCTTCGGCAAGACGCCCCAATGGAACAAAAGCGTGGTGAGTGCCGAGACGACAAGCACGAGCGGCAAGGCCTGCAGGGCGAGCACAAACGCCCCGCCCGGCGAAGCTTCGGCGAACGGCAACGGCCCGCCGCCCAAATAGCCGAACACAAAAGAAGTGCCCGCGCGAGTGGCGTCGGCCACGGCTTGCACCGGCACATTGAGCAGGCCCAACGCTTGGGCCGCAAACGGCACCTTCAAAAACAGCAAGGCGGCGGCGATGCTCGCGGCGAAGGCAAGGCCCGCGCGGCGCCAATCGATGGCGCGGCGATTTTCGGACAAAGCGGCCGCGATTGCGAGCAGGGCAAACAGCCCGAAGGCGGCCTGCAGCCGTTCCATCAGTTGCTGTCCTCGGGCGGCCAGTAATGGCGCATGGCGTCGAGGATCTTGCGTGCGTCCGTGTCGAGGCTTGCGGCCAGCACCGACACGACGGGCGACAGGCCCGCGCGCTTGACGATGGGATCGCCCATCCAGCGCTGGCCGAGCGTGAGGCTCGCGAATGCTTCGACGTCGAGCCCGATATCGATGCGCCCGCCGCCGAGCGCGCGAAAGCCGGTCGCGATGCGGATTTCGCCGATGTGCGCCCATGGGATCGGATGGGGGGCGACGCCCGGCATGGCAAGGCCCGCGCGCTCGATCACGAGTTTGGGGCTGTCGTCGCGGAAGATCTTGCCGGTCTGCACGCCGTACCAGGCTGCGACGGCGAGCAGCAGCAGCGGCCCGCCGATCGCGTCGCCGCTTTCGACCGCCGACCACACGACGGCGACCGCGAAGCCGAAAATCAGCGAGCCCATAAGCAGGCCGAAGCCGGCATGGCGGCGCGAGCGGCGCACGACCAGCAGCGGCAATTTGGTTTTGCCCAGCGCCGCGTTGGTCAATGCGGCGGCGGCGGCACGCCTTTCGTCGCTCGAAGTCACGGCCCGACTTGGCCGCGATGGCGCAGCTTGTGGTCGGCAAGCACGCACGCAACCATCGCCTCGCCCACGGGAACGGCGCGCAAGCCCACGCACGGATCGTGGCGGCCTTTGGTCGAGATTTCCGTGTCGAGGCCCTTGGTCGTGATCGTGCGGCGGGCCGACAGGATCGAGCTTGTGGGCTTCACGGCAAAACGAGCCACGATCGCCTGGCCCGTGGAAATGCCGCCCAAAATGCCGCCGGCATGGTTCGACAGGAAGATCGGGCCGTCGTTGCCCGCGCGCATTTCGTCGGCGTTTTCCTCGCCCGACAATTCGGCGGCGGCAAACCCGTCGCCGATCTCGACACCCTTCACCGCGTTGATGCCCATGAGGGCTGCAGCAAGATCGCTGTCGAGCTTGCCGTAGAGGGGTGCTCCCCAGCCCGGCGGCACCCCTTCGGCCACGATCTCGATTACGGCGCCGATCGACGAGCCCGATTTGCGCGTGGCGTCGAGCACACCTTCCCAGGCTTGGGCGGCGGCGGCATCGGGGCACCAGAACGGGTTCTGTGTGGTCTGCGCCCAGTCCCAATTGCGGCGGTCGATCTTGTGCGAGCCGATCTGCACGACCGCACCGCGCAGCACGATCTGCTTGCCCAAGATCAGCCGCGCGATGGCCCCTGCGGCGACACGGCTTGCGGTTTCGCGCGCCGACGAACGCCCGCCGCCGCGATAGTCGCGAATGCCGTATTTGGCCCAGTAAGTGTAGTCGGCATGGCCGGGGCGGAAGGTCTCGGCGATCTCGGAATAGTCTTTGGAGCGCTGGTCCTCGTTGCGGATCAGCAGCGAAATCGGCGTGCCGGTCGTGAGCCCCTCGAACACGCCCGACAGGATTTCGACCTGGTCGGGCTCGCGGCGTTGGGTCACGAAGCGCGACGTGCCGGGCTTGCGCAGATCGAGATAGCTTTGGATGTCGGCCGCGCTGAGCGGCAGACGCGGCGGCACGCCGTCCACGACAGCGCCGATGGCCGGTCCGTGGCTCTCCCCCCAAGTGGAGAAGCGGAAGAGCGTTCCGAACGCGTTGGCGCTCATCCGCCCTTGTTCTTGAAGCTGGACAGGAGCTCGGCGATTTCGCCGGCCGACTCCGTCGCCATCATGCCGACCACATGGTAGCCGTTGTCGACGTGCAGCGTTTCGCCCGTCACACCGGCACCGAGGTCGGAGAGCAGATACACGCCCGAATTGCCGACCTCGTCGATCGTGACGGTGCGGCGCATCGGCGCGTTGAGCTCGTTCCATTTGAGAATGTAGCGGAAATCGCCAATCCCGGAGGCCGCCAGCGTCTTGATGGGGCCGGCGGAAATCGCGTTGACGCGCACATTGCGGGGGCCGAGATCGGCTGCCAAATAGCGCACCGACGCTTCAAGGGCCGCCTTGGCGACACCCATCACGTTGTAGTGCGGCGTCACGCGCTCGGCACCGATATAGGTGAGCGTCAGCAGCGAGCCGCCGTTCGGCATCAAGGGCAGAGCGCGCCGCGCCACATCCGTGAAGGAGAAGCACGAGATGTCCATCGAATTGAGGAAATTCTCGCGCGTCGTATCGACGTAATGGCCTTTGAGCTGCTCTTTGTCCGAATAGGCGATCGCGTGCACGACGAAATCGAGCGTGCCCCAATCGGCCGCGAGGCTTGCGAATGCCGCGTCGAGCGAGGCCGCGTTTGTGACGTCCGCTTCGAGCAGGCGCGCGGCCCCGAGCTGTTCGGCAAGCGGGCGAACGCGCTTTTCGAGCGCTTCGCCCTGGTACGTGAAAGCGAGTTGGGCGCCGTGTGACGCAACGGCCTTGGCGATTCCCCACGCGATCGAACGATCGTTGGCAACCCCCATGATCAGGCCGCGTTTGCCGGCCATGAGGCCATGCGATTGATTCATTTCACCAAGTCCGTTATGTGCACGCGCGAAAGAAGCGCGCATCCTACACGAACCGGGTGCTTGTTCAACGACGAACCCCCGCCGATTGCGGATCGGCTCGGGGATTCGCCGCAATTGCCTGCTTTAGTTGACGAATTTCCAGGTTCCGTCGGCCTGGCGGCAGGCCGTGCCGTAGGCTTCTTCCTGCTTGCCGCCGACATTTACGGTGGTGTGGTACTCGCGGCACTGCGCACCCGAGGCATCGCGGCCTTCGCGCGTCGGCGTAACCGCGCCGGAATTGCCTGAATCGGGGTTCGACCAAGTGATTTTCTGGCCGATCGGGGCGCTGGACGCCGTTTGGGTTGCGCGCTGGGCGGCTGTTTGGTCGGCTTTGTCGAGCGATTTGCCGATTTCGTTGCCCAAAAAGGCACCAACCAGCGTGCCGATGGCCGTACCGACGAGCTGGCCGCGCCCGCCGCCGAACTGCGAACCCGCGACCGCACCGCCCACACCGCCCAAAACCGTACCGATCGTCTGTTTGTTGCCGCCGTCCTGGCAGGCCGCCAACGCCAAAGCCAAGGCTGCAACCGTGAAAATCTTGAGAGCGCGCATGTTTATCCCCTTTGGGTCTTTGCCGGCAAAGCCGGTCCACAGCTAAACGCACGGCTCATGGCGGCTATTCCGCCCATAGACCGGCTGCGCATCTCGGACTATTTAGGAGCTATGCTCGAAAATTCCAGCCCCGATGCCCCCGCCCCCGAACTCGACGCCAGCGTCGATCCCTATCGCCGCTTTGCCGAATGGTTCGCCGAAGCCGAAAAGAGCGAGCCCAATGATCCCAATGCCATGGCGCTGGCGAGCGTGGGGCCGGACGGCATGCCGTCGCTGCGCATGGTGCTGATGAAGGGCTACGACCGCAGCGGCTTCGTGTTCTACACCAATCTCGAGAGCCGCAAGGGCACCGAGCTTGCCGCCCATCCCAAGGCGGCGCTGCTGTTCCATTGGAAGAGCCTGCGCCGCCAAGTGCGCGTGCAGGGCACGGTGGCGCCCGTGTCCGACGCCGAGGCGGACGAATATTTCGCCAGCCGCGCGCGCGGCAGCCAGATCGGCGCCTGGGCCTCCACCCAGTCGCGCCCGCTGGCCGGCCGCTTCGAGCTCGAGCGGCGTGTCGCCGAATTCGGCGTCAAATTCGGGCTCGGCAAAGTGCCGCGCCCGCCGCATTGGTCGGGCTTCCGTATTTCGCCGCAGACCATCGAATTCTGGGCCGACCGCGCCTTCCGCCTGCACGAGCGTATCGTCTACCGCCCGGCTTCCGACGGCGCTTGGGCAACCGAGCGGCTGTTCCCGTGAGCGAAAGCGCCGCCCCGCTATCCCCGGAGGCGCGCGGTCGCTTGATGCGCCATGCGACCTACGCGTCGGTCGCGGTGGCGTGCGTGCTGATCGGCGGCAAGCTTGCGGCCTGGATCGTGACCGATTCGGTGTCGATCCTGTCGAGCCTGCTCGATTCGCTGCTCGATGCCGCGGCCTCGCTCGTCAATCTCGTGGCCGTGCGCCAGGCGCTCGTGCCGGCCGACGAAGAACATCGCTTCGGCCACGGCAAGGCCGAGGCCGTCGCAGGCCTCGTGCAGTCGGCCTTCATTGCGGGCTCGGCTTTGCTGCTGTTTTCCGAAGCGCTGCATCGGCTATGGGCGCCGGTCGCGATCGAACAGGGCGAGATCGGCCTTGCCGTGACGGCCCTCTCGATGGCGTTGACCTTCGCGCTCGTGCAGTACCAGCGCCACGTGGTGGCGCGCACGGGCTCGGTCGCCATCGGGGCCGATCGCATGCACTACATGTCGGATTTTCTGCTGAACGGGGGCGTGGGCCTGTCGCTGCTCGCGTCGATGTGGTTCGGCATCGACCTCATCGATCCTTTGTGCGGCCTTGCCATCGGCGCTTTCATCCTGCGCGGGGCGTGGACGATCGGGGCGCAGTCGCTCGATCATCTCATGGACCGCGAACTGCCCGAGGCCACGCGCGATCGCATCCTCGCCATCGCGCGCGCGGTCCCGGACGTCAAAGACGCGCACGAGCTGCGCACGCGCGCCAACGGTTCGAGCATCCATGTGCAGATCCATCTCGAGATGGACGGCAGCCTCAGCCTGCTGCGCGCGCACGCAGCCGCTGATACGGTCGAAGCGGCGATCGAAGCGGCCTTTCCGGGGGCCGACGTGATCGCGCACATGGATCCCGACAACATCGTCGAACGGCATCGCCCGACGGCCGCGTGATGGACGACCAGGCCGCCACGCTGGCCTTTCTTGCCGATCCCGCCAGCTACGGCCAGCCTTCCCTTGCGGTCGAACGCATCGACACGCATCTGTCGGCCGTGTTTCTGGCGGGCGAATTCGCCTACAAGCTCAAACGCGCGGTCACGCTGCCATTCGTGGATTTCTCGACGCTCGAACAGCGCCATGCCGCGTGCGCGGCCGAGCTTGCCGTGAACCGGCGCACGGCGGCCGCGCTCTATCTCGACATCCGCGCCGTCCGCCGAGTCGGCGACCGGCTGACGTTCGACGGCGACGGCGAGATCGTCGACTGGGTCGTCGTGATGCGCCGCTTCCCAGACGATGCGTTGTGGGATGCGCGTGCTGCCGCAGGCAGCATCGCAGCCGACGACGTGCGCGATCTTGCCGACGCGATTGCGGCGTTTCATGCGGCCGCCGAGACGACGCCAGCGCATGGCAGCGTTGCCGATCTCGACTGGACGCGGGCCGGCAACGCGGTCGATCTCGTGCGCTTTTTCGACGGCACTGCCTGTGTCGCGCTCGACGTGAAGACGGCCGCACAGATCGCCGCACACGCGCAGCTGATCGCCGCACGCGCCGCCGACTTCCATGTGCGGCGCTGCCATGGCGATCTGCATTTGCGCAACATCACTACGCTCGGCGGCAAGCCCGTGCCCTTCGATGCGATCGAGTTCGACGACCGCATATCGTGCATCGACACGCTCTACGACGTGGCGTTCCTGCTCGTCGATTGGCTGCGAGTCGGCCGCAGCGATTTTGCGAGCCAGACTTTGTCCCGCTATTTGCAGCGCCGACCGGACGAGGCGGGGCTCGCCTTGCTGCCGCTGTTCTTGAGCTTGCGCGCCGCCGTCAAGGCCAAGACGCGTGCGATGGCAGGCGCGATGGAGGAAGCGCAAAGCTGCTTCGACATGGCCGCCCGCTTTCTATCGCCGCCGCCCGCCCGCCTCATTGCCGTGGGAGGTTTGTCGGGCACGGGCAAGAGTGCGCTTGCCGCCGCCCTGGCCCCGTCGGTCGGCGCCGCACCGGGCGCACTCGTGCTGCGCAGCGACGTCGAGCGCAAGCGCCTTGCAGGGCTCGCACCCGAAATGAAGCTGCCACCATCGGCTTACACAAAAGAGGCAAGTGCGGCGGTCTATGCGAGCCTGCATAAGCGCGCGCAGGCCGCACTTGGCGCCGGGCATTCGGTCATCGTCGATGCGGTCTATGCCGATGCGGCCGGGCGCGCGGCCGTGGCCGCCCTTGCCCCGCCGGGCAGGTTCATCGGCCTGTGGCTTGACTGTCCCGAGCCGATCCGCTTGGCGCGCGTGGGTGCGCGGGCGGGCGACGCTTCGGACGCCGACGAAGCGGTTGTGCGCTTCCAGTCTGGCTTGGGTGCCGATGCGGGCGACTGGGAAACGATCGATGCCGGTGGACCGCCCGAACGCACCTTGGCCGCGGCACTTTTGCGCCAGGTCAAATGAAAAACCGTGCGAAAGGCGTAACGTAGTAGAGTAGTTCGAAAGAAGAGGGAGAACGCACATGCCCTACAAACATCTCTTGGTGCCTTTGGCCGGAACCGCGTCGGACCTGCGCGCACTTGAATGTGCGGCGGCTGTTGCGCGCAAATTCGCGGGCCATGTCGACGCGCTGCACGCGGCGGGCGACCCGCGCGACGCAATCCCGTTCGTGGGCGAGGGCGCTTCGGGCGCGCTCGTCGAGCAGATCGTCGTCGCGGCAGAAAAGGATCTGGCACGCCGCAGTGCCGCTTCCCGCGCGCATTTCGAGAGCTGGTCGAAAGAGGCGGGCGTGTCGAGCGCTTTGGTCGAGCCGTCCGGCTCCGAGGAAGATTCGATCATGCACAATGGGCGCTTCAGCGACCTCATCGTGCTGCCGCGCCCGATCGAGGACGAAGCCATCGCCTCAACCGTCGCGTTCGAAACGGCTTTGCTCGAAACCGGCCGCCCGGTGTTGATCGCACCGCCTGCCGGCCCGACGGATTTGAGCAAGCCGATTGCGTTTGCCTGGAACGGCAGCCGCGAGGCCGCACGCGCGTTGGGGGCAGGCCTGCCTTTCATGGCGGGGGCCGCCAAGATCGTCGCGATCGTCGCGGGCAAAAACGTCGCCGAAAACGACGCCAAGCCGCTCGAAGCCTATATGGCGCGCCAGGGCCTCAAGATCGAAATCGCGCGTGCCGACGTGCCGACCATCCAGGCAGGCCCGCATGTGCTGGCCGAAGCGCGCCGACACGGCTGCGGCCTGCTCGTGATGGGGGCCTACACGCACAGTCGCCTGCGCCAGCTCGTGTTCGGCGGGGTCACGCGTCACATTCTGCAGCATGCCGATCTGCCGGTGCTGATGGCGCACTAGCCCTTAGCAAGAAGCGACACCGGACAGCCACATCGAACGATGGAGGCGTACAATGCTCGCTTGGATTGATTGTCTTGCGTTATCCGACCTGACGGCCGACGAGATCCGCGCGATCGCGGATCATGAGCGTCTGTCCCAGATTGCGGCTCTCGAGCTCGGCAATTGGCTGGTCCATTTGCCCGACGGCTCGCAGCGCCTGAAGCGGCTCATCTTGGACGAGCTCGAAGCCGCGAGTGCGCGCGGCGATTTTGCGCGCGCGGCCGAATTGCGCGCGACGATTCGCCATTTCTGCGACACCCACCCCGAAAACAACGCCGCCAAGACAGGATAAACGCCCCATGCCGCTCAAACATATCCAGCTCGAACTTGCGCGCACGAAAGAGTCGCCCGCAGGCGACGCCGCGTGCGGCTACGAATTCGCCGCCCCGCTCGACGCGCACGGAAACTTCGATGCCGCCCGCTGGGCCGAATTGCGCCAGCTTTGCACCGTGCGCCGCTACTGGCGCGGTGCGGCCGACGAGCACGGCTTGCTTGTGCACGCAAACGGGCGTTGGTCCTTCTCCTATGCGCGCGGGGACGCGGACGACGAACCCATCTTCAAGTTCGACCGGCATGCGTTTGTGCCGGGCGAGTACGTGACGATCACCGAGCATGACGGCGTCGCACGGCCGTTCCGCATCGTTTCCGTGCGCTAGCCATCTGCGGCGGCAGCCGCTAACCTGTCTGCCATGACAGAATCGCGCACGATCGTTCTGACCGGAGCCTCCAAGGGCATCGGCCATGCCACCGTCAAACGTTTTGCCGCCGAGGGTTGGCGGCTCATCACCTGTTCGCGCGAGGATGTGCCGGCCAATTGCCGGTTCGATCCGAATTGGACCGACCACATCCCGTGCGACCTGTCGAAGCCCGAGGAGCGCCGTCGCTTCGTGGCCGAGGTCGCCGAGATCCTCGGCGACGGACCGCTGCATGCGCTCGTCAACAATGCCGGCATCAGCCCCAAGACGACCTACAAAGAGCGCCTCGGCGTGCTGCACGGCGAAATCGCGGGCTGGTACGGGGTGTTCGAGCTCAATTTTTTCGCGCCTCTGGAACTCGCGCGCGGCTTTGCGGGCGCTTTGGCGCGCGCCAAGGGGGCCGTGGTCAACATCACCTCGATCGCGGGCCATCGCGCGCATCCGTTTGCGGGCTCGGCCTATTCGACGTCGAAGGCCGCCCTCTCCGGCCTCACGCGCGAGATGGCGGTCGAGTTCGCGCAGCTGGGCGTACGCGTGAACGCCGTCGCCCCCGGCGAGATCGAAACCGAAATGATCTCGGCCGACTACGAACCCTTGATCACGCGCATCCCGATGCATCGCATGGGCACGTCGGCCGAGGTGGCGGGCGTCATCTACCGGCTGTGCGACGCCGATTTCGGCTACGTGACGGGCAGCGAAATTTTTGTGACCGGTGGCCAGCAGCTGCTTTAGGCAGTTTGGCCGAAGCGGCTTTCAGTTCAGTTCAGTCCGCCCGCAAAGCCGCGCGACAGCGCGCGATGCACAAAGCCGATCAGCGCCAGGATCGGCAGCGACGCTAGAACGCCGATCGCCGACAGCTGGCCCCACAGCGTTTCGTCCTCGTTGATGCGCGTGGCGACATAGGTCGGCAGCGTGAAATTCGCGGGCGACTGCAGGAACAGGAACGCGAAGAGAAACTCGTTCCAGGCCGCGATCGCCACCAGCACGCCGGTTGCGGCGAGCCCCGGCCCCAGGATCGGGATCACGATCTGGACGATCCGCCGTGCGAGACCGGCACCGTCGATGGCGGCCGCTTCTTCGTAGACGAACGGTACGTCGCGAACGAAGCCCAGCAGCATCCAGAGTGCGAATGGCATCGCGTAGATCTGGTTGACGAGAACGAGCCCGGCCAGCGTGTCGAGCAGGCCGAGCGTGCGCAGCACCTGGTAGAGCGGAACCGCGAGCACGATCGGCGGCGTGAGCTTCACGAGCAGCACGAAGGCAAGGAAGAGCGCGTCGAGGCGGTGCGGAAAGTCGAAGCGCGCGAGCGCGTAAGCGGCCGGCAGGGCGGCAGCCAGCGCCAGCGCCGTGGTGCCGAGCGTGACGGCGAGACTGTTCAGCGCCAAGCGCCAGACGCGCGAGTCCGCAAGCGCCTCGTAGTGCATCAGCGTGAATTCGCGCGGCAGCAATGCCGCCGACGCCGAAACATACTCGCCCGACGGTTTGAGCGACGTCGCCAATGCCCAGACGAGCGGCAGGGCGAACAGGGCTGCGACGGCAAACGCCGAGACTACGCGAACAAGCCCCGCAGGCCGGTCATTGTCCATCACCGAGCCTCCGACCGCAGCAGCTGTACGGCGTATGCAGCGCCGAGCGTGCCCGCCACGAGGATCATCGCGACGGCCGCCGCACTCGCGAGCCCGATGTCGAAGAAGCGGAAGGCCAGGCGATGCACGTGCATCGACAGGGTTTCGGTCGCGTTGCCGGGACCCCCGCCGGTCATGGCGTAGACTTTGTCGAACAGCTTGAAGGCGTCGAGCGTGCGCATCAGGGCTGCCACGAACAGATAGGGGAGCAGCAGCGGCAGGGTTATGTCGCGAAAGCGCAGCCATGCGCCCGCACCGTCTATGCGCGCCGCTTCGTAGAGCTCGGGCGGGACCGAGCGCAAGCCCGCATAGAGGATAAGAAAGCAGAAGGGCGCGTTCTGCCAGACATCGGCCAGGGCAATCGACAGCAAGGCGATATTCGGGTCGAAAAGCCACGGCACGCCGTCGAGTCCAAGGGCACGTAGCGTGTTGTTCAGAAACCCGACATCGTAGTGGAACCAGGCGCGCCAGATCGCCGCGACGACGATCGTCGAGAGCACATAGGGCGCCAGGACCACCAGGGTCAGCGCGCGCCGAAACGCAAAAGCGCGGTCGAGCAGCAGGGCGAGGCCCAGACCGACCAACACTTCGGCGACCGTCGCGACGAGGGCGAAAAAAGCCGTGTTCCAGGCCGCCCGGCGGAACGATCGCCCTTGCAGAAGTTCGGCGTAGTTTTCCAGGCCGACGAACCGGGCACCTTCGAAGCCGTGGTCGCTTGCCGCAAACGACAGCAAAAACACGCGCGCCAACGGGTAAACGGTCAGCAGCAAAAAAAGTGCAGCCGCCGGTGCAAGCAGTACGAGCAGCAGCCAGGGGCGGTTTAGCGCGCGCATCCGACTAAATCGAGCGAAGCGATGCGAGGCCGGGCGGCGACGTCTGCCGCAGCCCGGTCCGCTTCCCGTTCCGTCTCAGCGCGCGATCGCGCGCTGGATTTCGCGGTTGGCTTCGGCGAGCGCTTCGCGTGGCTGCGCCTGGCCGACGAGCGCCATCTGCAGATGCTCGCCCAAGATCGCTTCGACGCGGTTCCACTGCGCGATGCGCGGGCGTGCGACCGCGTTCTCGAGTGCTTGAAGCTGTGCGGGATACCAGCGGAACTGGCGCACCAAATCGGCGTCGGCATAGAGTGCGGCCAAGGTCGGCGGGTTGCCGGTCTCGATCGCAATGCGTTTCTGGTTTTCCGCCGACACGACGAAGCGGATGAAGTCGAGCGCGCGTGCGGCGTTCGGGCTGTCGGCGGCGACGCCGAGCATCCAGGCGCCGAGCATGGGGGCAGGCCCCCGCGTCTGACCCGGCGGCGAAACGAGGTTGACGTTTCCGACCACGCGCGAACGCGACGCGTCGTCGAGCGTGCCGGCCCAGCCGGGCCAGAACTCGGCCGACATCGCGATGCGGCCCTGTTCCATCGCTTCGCGCACCTCGGTCGCGTTCCAGGTTTCCACGCCGCGCGGTGCGAGCGGGCGCAAGGCCAGAAACTGTTCGAGTGCCGCAAGAGCTGCGGGCGAATCGAGGGCAGCGCGGCCTTGCGAGTCGATGATTTCGCCGCCGAAAGCGCCCAGAATCGGTAGGAAGCCCGTGACGATCGGGTTGCCGCGAATGCCGCGGAACGCCACACCCGCCACACCCGGTTCGCGCTCTTGGATCGTGCGCGCGACGGCGGCGACTTCGGTCCAGCTGCGCGGCGCCTGCAGCCCGTGTTTGGCGAGCAGATCGGCGCGATAGGCGAACATCGCGACATTGCCGACCATCGGGGCTGCAAATCGCGGGCCGGTGCCGACCGGATTGCGCGACACGGCGTCGGCCGACTTCACGAAAGTGCCCGGAACGCCGCCCAGGCGGTCGAGGTCGGCGAGCCAGTTGTTGGCCATGAACTCGGGCGCCCAGATGTCGTCGAGCATCACCACGTCGAGGGCGCGCGCGCGTTCGCGGGCATTGAGGGCGATGCGCTCGTAGAGCGGGCCGCCGGGCAATTCGAGCCGTTCGATGCGAACCGAAGGGTTGCGCTGCTGGTAGGCCTCGACCATCCGGGCGAGGGCGGTGCCGAAAGCGGCGTCGCGCCCGGCAATGACCAGACGATCCTGGGCTTGGGCGTCGACGGCGCCGACGGCCAATGCCGCGGCAACAGCAAGTGCTGCGATGGGTTTGCGCATAATTTTTCTCCGTTTCGGCGCGTCCAGTCCGGGCGCGCATCCAACGGATTTGCCACGCGCGTGTTCTCGCCGGGTTTCGGAATTGTGACGTTTTGTGGAACGCCGTGCGCCTCGAGGCCGCGGGTGGCAGCTGCCAGCTATGCGACGCCGATATCGGCGACGCGACCGTCAGAAGGCAGCTGCTTTAGGCGGCACAGGCCGCAAAGCCGCTTTTGAGCGCTGCCGCGTCGAGATCGCGGCCGATAAAGACCAGGCGCGAGACGCGGGCCTCGTTGCGCTGCCAAGTCTTGCCCCATGCGCTGTCGGCAAGCATGTGCACGCCTTGGAAGACGAAACGCTGGTCGGCGCCCGCGACTGCAAGGATCCCTTTCGACCGAAGGATTGCCTGGCCCTGTGCCGCAAGCACGCCGCCGATCCATTTCTGGAATCTTTCGACGTCCACGGGGCCGTCCACGACGGCGCTGACCGAACCGATCGCCGCATCGTGTTCGTGCGCGTGGTCGCTTTCGAGAAAATCCGGTTCGAGCGCCAGAATGCGGCCGAGGTCGAAGGCCCCGCGATCGAGGATATCGGACAGCGCAATCTCGCTTCGCTGCGTTCGGTGCAGCTTTGCGTAGGGGTTGACCGCGCGGATCCGCGCTTCGACTTGCGCCAGTTCGGCGGGGGAGACAAGGTCGATCTTGTTCAGCAGCACCACGTCGGCAAACCCGATCTGCTCCTCCGCTTCGTGGCTGTCGGCCAGCCGGTCGATCAGGAAACGCGCATCGGCAACCGCGACGATCGCGTCGAGCCGGGTCTTGGCGCGCACCTCGTCGTCGACGAAAAACGTCTGCGCGACCGGTGCCGGATCGGCAAGACCGGTCGTCTCGACGATGATGCCGTCGAGCTTGCCCGCGCGTTTCATTAGACCGCCGATGATGCGCACCAGATCGCCGCGCACCGTGCAGCAGATGCAGCCATTGTTCATCTCGAATATCTCTTCGTCGGCGCCGACCACGATTTCGTTGTCGATGCCGACTTCGCCGAATTCATTGATGATGACGGCGTATTTCTTGCCGTGGTCTTCGCCGAGGATGCGGTTGAGCAGCGTGGTTTTGCCGGCTCCCAGATAGCCGGTCAGGACTGTGACGGGAATTTCGGACATTTCAGCGCTCCTTTTCGCGCGGACGGCGGCGCGGCAGCTTGACCATTGTTCGCGGCCACGATAGTTATAGTATAACATAACAAATTTCAAGGCGCCCGGCGCCGAGGAGCGTTTCGATGGATGGTGCGATGGGCGCATGCGCGCCGAACATGCGTGCGATCGGCGGGATTTCGCGCGGCGACTCTCAGGCCTGCGGTCCGATCGTCGATCTGCGCCGCCCGGCGGAGGCTGTGCGTCGCGCCGTTGCGGCCCTTCGCTTCGGTCCCGATCCGTCGTTCGAATTTCCGGCGGATCGCGACGACGTCGCGGCCGCACTTGCCCGTCACGTCGCGGACGCAGCGCTAGCAACGGATATGGCCGATATTGCGCGCGCATATGTCGCGCGCACGGATGCTGCACGCCTCAAACTCCGCTTTGCGCGCATCGTCGGTCCGGGCTGCAAGTTTTTCCATATCGACGTCGTCGATCTGCGGGCGATCACGACCTATGCCGGCGGGGGCACGGAATATGTCGAGGACGGCGACGTCGACAGGGCGGCCTTGGGCTGCGGCGACAACCGGCGCATCGTACCCGATCCGACGAAGGTGAAGCGCTTGCCGCTCTACGCCGTCGGTTTTTTTCGTGGCGAAGCCGATCCTGCGCGCGCGGGGGCAGGCCATGTGCACCGCTCGCCGCCCGCGAGCCCGCGCGCACCGCGCCTCGTGTTTGTCGTCGATCGCGCGCTTGACGCCGATGCCTGACGTCTGCGAACGTCGATCCGTCGGTTTCCTTCGGGAATTGATAGGGAATGCAGTGAGGCGCGGTTTGCGCGCCGATTCTGCGGCTGCCCCCGCAACTGTAAGCGGCGAGCGGCGCGTCATCTCGCCACTGGGCAACCGGGAAGGCGGCGCGTCCGCCCAGACCCGCAAGCCAGGAGACCTGCCGGCGAGTGTAGTCGCGTCGCGTACACGTCGGGCGGGGTGCCCCGATGGAGCCAAAAGGCCGTTCGGGAAACCGGACGCCAAGCGGCTTTGGTTCGCGGACGACGTGCTGCGTTGCCGCGAGGCCGACCAATGAGCGACTGTTCCGACGGCATTGTGCCGAGGCGTGTTTTCGACGCGCCGATTCTCGACATTTGTGTGCTGTGCCGTCCGCCCGACTGGAGCCAGTCGGAGGGTGCGCGGCCCGGCGCCATTCTGGCGCAAGCGGTCGATCGCGCGTTGGCTGTGCGCGCGACGCCGCATGCGGTGCGCCGTAACGTGCGCTGCATCAGCCAGTGCAAACGCCCTTGTGCGGTCGCGTTCAGCGCACCGGGGCGCTTCACCTATCTGTTCGGCGACCTTGTGGCACTGCGCGACGCAGAAGCCGTCGCCGACGCATTCGCGCTTTACCTCGCCCGTCCCGACGGCCTCATGGAACGCTTCGAGCGTCCTGCGGCCTTGCGTGCGGGCATCCTTGCGCGCGTGCCGCCGCCCGGCTGGTGCGGACCTTTGGTCGATACGTCCGTGCATATCGAAGCCCAATTCGGAGACGCAAAATGATCCGTCTGCTCTTTCTCGCTTTTCTTTCGTTCGTCGCCGCAGCGCCGGCCCTGGCGCAACGGCCCGTCGTCGTCGGGCAGACATTCATCGCCGAATCGCTCGATCCAGCGCAGGGCAGTGCGGGCTGGGCCTTGCAGTCGCACGGGCTGGCCGAAACTTTGTTCACGGTCGACCGCGAGGGCCGCATCGTGCCGAACCTCGCGCGCAGCGTGGTACGCGACGGCGAGGCCTGGCGCATCGAGCTGCGCGACGACGTGCGCTTCGGCGACGGCAGCCCGTTCGATGCGGCTGCCTTGCGCGACGCGTTCGTGCGCTCGACGCGCGAAAATCCGCGCGCGCGCGCGCAGACCGGGCACGTCGAAATAGATATTCTGGGCGCGCATGCCGTGCGTCTGCGCACCGAATTGCCGCTGGCTGCGGCCGACAGCGTGCTGGCCGAATTTCCGCTTGTCGTCTACCGCGTCGCGGGCGAACGGTTCCATTTCACCGGTCCCTATCGCGCGGTCGAGTATCGGCGCGGCGAATTGCTGCGCCTCGAGCCAAATCCGCACTATCGCGTGCCGGCCGCGCGGCCGCCCGTTGTCGTGCGGCGCGTTGCCGACACGCAGACCTTGGCGCTGGGCCTTGAAAGCGGGGAGATCGACATCGCGTTCAATCTTGCGGTCGAAACGCTGCCGCGGCTCGCGCGCCGTGCCGGCCTCAGCGTCAAATCGACGCCGGTCGCCTACCAGTACATGGCGTTTCTCAACACGGCGCGCGCACCCTTCGACGATGTACGCGTGCGCCGTGCTGTCGATCTTGGCGTCGACCGCGCGCAGCTGGTCGAAGCGGTGCGCGGCGGCGAAGTCGCGACCGGCATGTATCCGCGCTTCTTCCCGTTCGCGACGCCCGAAAGGCGCCTGACCGATCCGGTTGAGGCAGCACGTCTGCTCGACGCGGCAGGCTGGATCGCGGGAGCGAACGGCCAGCGCTTCAAAGACGGCCGCCCACTCGAATTCGTACTGACCGCCTATCCGCAACGCCCAGATTTCGTCACACTTGCCCCGGTCTTGCGCGCCCAACTCGAGCGGCTCGGCTTTCGCGTGCGCCTCGAAACGAGCGAGGCGATCACGCCGCAGTTGCAGGCCAAGCGCTTCGAAATGGCTTTTTGGGCGATGCATGCGGCCCCCGGCGGCGACGGCGCCTACGTGCTCGAGCAGTATCTGCGCAGCCAAGGGCCGACCAATTTCACCGGCATCGCCGACGCAAGCATCGACGCAGCCCTCGACCGGCTGCGCACGACCGACGCGCCGGCCGCGCGCATCGCAGCCGTGCGCGCGACCGAAGCGCTGGTCTTCGCGCAAGCGCCCGTCGTCTATCTGATGACGCCGGTCTGGCATGTCGGGCTGTCGGCGCGCGTGGCCGACTACGTGCCCTATCCGTCGGACTACTACATCGTGCGCGCCGATCTGCGCGCGCGCGACTGAACGGCGTTGGGCCGCATTTTGGGCGAGGTTGGGCGCGCGGCAATTCATCTGCTGGCCGCCTCGGCACTCGCTTTTTTCATCGTGCGCGCAATGCCCGGCGATCCGGCCGTGCTGCTGCTGCTGGCGCAGGGCCAGGCGGCCGATCCTGCGACCGTGGCGGCCCTGCATGCGCAATGGGGCCTCGACCGCAGTTTGCCGGGACAATATGCGGCGTGGCTCGGCGATTTTTTGGCGGGCGACTGGCGCACAAGCTTCCGCACCGGCCGCCCGATCTTCGAGGAATTCGCCGCACGTCTGCCGGTCACGCTGACGGTGGGGTTCGGCGCGTTTGCGCTGGCGCTTGGCGTCGCAGGACCGCTCGCCGAGGCGGCGGCCGCGCGCCCGCACGGCTGGCAGGACCGCGTGCTCGACGCGGCCACGCTCGGCGCGCAGGCAGTACCCGGATTCTGGCTCGGCTGCCTGCTGATCTGGGTATTTGCGGTCGAGCTGCGCGCGATCGCGCTGTTCGAGGCGGGACCGCAGCGCTATGTGCTGCCGATCGCCGTAGTGGCGCTGGCCGTGCTGGGTCCGCTCGCCCAGGTCTATCGCGCGGGCCTGCGCGAGGTGGCGCGCAGCGACTATGTGCGCGCCGCCCTTGCACGCGGTGCGCCGCGCGCGCGCGTCGTCGCCCAGCAAGGGCGACGCTATGCAGCGCTTGGGTTGCTTTCGACGGCGGCTGCCGAGGCGGGCACCGTCGTCGGGGGCACGGCCGTCGTCGAAACCGTTTTCGGCCTGCCCGGCATTGGCCAGTTCGTCGTCGACAGTATTGCGGTGCGCGATTTTTTCGTGCTGCAGGCGTTTTTTATGGTCGCGGTCGCCTGGATGCTGCTGGCCTCGCTCGCGGCGCGTTTGGCGCGTCGCCTCGTCGCACCAGGCGGGTTTTGCGATGTCGCACCATAGGCCGTCGGGCGTGCGCCGTTCGCCGGCCCTGCTGGCGAGCCTCGCGGCACTCGCCGCCGTTGCTGCGCTCTGGCAGCCTTACGCGCCGGATGCAGTCGATCTGACGCTGCGCAATGTCGGCATGTCGTGGACCCATCCGATGGGCACCGACCATTTGGGCCGCGACGTGCTGTCGCGCATCTTGGTCGGGTTCGCAAACACGCTCGGGGCGGTTGCGATCGTCGCGAGCGTGTGCATCGGCGTCGGCATGGCGGTGGGCATTCTGGCGTCGTCGCTGCAGGGATTTGCGCGTGCTGTCCTGCTGCGGACGGCCGAATTCGCGAGCGTGGTGCCGAACCTTGTCGCGGCGATCGCGATCGTCGCCATGTTCGGCAACGGTACGCTTGTCGTGGGATTGGCCCTGGCGGCGGGGGCTTGGGGGCCGCATGCGCTGCTGGCTTTCGGCCTTGCCGAACGGGCGCGCGGCGAAACCTATGTTCGGGCTGCGACCGCACTCGGGGCGGGCTCGGCGCATCTGCTGCGCCGCCACGTGCTGCCGGCCATTCTCGACACCCAACTCGCCTATCTCGGCGCCAAGATAGGGCGCATCGTGATCGCGTATTCGGCGCTTGCGTTTCTGGGGTTGGGGGCGGATTCGAGCCGGCCCGACTGGGGGGCGATGCTGTTCGAATATCGGCTGATGATGTTCGACCAACCGACTTTGATGCTGTGGCCGGGACTGGCGATCGTGCTGCTGTGCGTGGCGCTGCGCGAAGCGATCGGTTGGGACAAGGATGCGCCGGCGCGCGTTTCGTCGCCTTAGAGCTTCGCCAGATGGTCGCGATACCAGTCGCGCCAACGCATGGCTTCGCCGATGTCGTGCGCGAGCCATTCGCCCAAGAGACCGTCGGCGTTTCGTGCGGCAAGGTCCTGCAGCCTGGCGATTTCCATCTCGGCCATTTCGACGAGCTGCTCGACTTGGGGACCCCGATCTTCTTCGGGCAGAAGATCGAGAAAGCGCATTTTGAGGGCGACGACCATCTTGGAAAGATCGGTCATGGGTGCCCGCACGGGGCTGCGTAGCATGTCGCACAGTTTTTCGCGGCCCTTGTCGGTGAGGGCCAGCACCGTGTCGGCCGACAGGCTCTGCCCCGGCCCGGCCCGCTTGCCGCGCGGCTCGACGAGGTCTTCGTACCGCAGCTGTTCGATCGACAGGCCCAAAACGTCGAGCGATGGGCCCATGAGCCTGGAGACGAAGCCGCGCACGGCCGCCGACAAAGCACCCAAGCTCATTTCCGCGCGCGCCAATTCGCCCAAGGCCGTCAAACGCACGGCTTCGGTCGGGATCAGCGATTGGTCGCGAAAGCGCGGCATGGGAAGACCCGTTACGCGTAGTCCTTGAT